>NZ_BAAHAC010000005.1:840378-1138749 GCF_054777875.1 Spirosoma koreense
GAGGTAGGTGTTGATGGCGACCACGACGGCAGCTGCGCGCTGGGTGAAGGTGGCGCAGCCCAGTCCGTAGAGTCCGGGTTCGGTGGTTTCGACCTTGACGACGATGAGGTTGGAGCCCTGGGGGGCGGTGGCGATGGCTTTGACGGACTTGATCTTGACGGGGGGAGCGCCGATGGCGTAGCTGGGTTTTATTTGTTGCTCGCGGGCTTGGGCCGTCGACATACCACCGAACAGACTGAGGAGGGAGGCTGAGGAGCCGAAGCCCAGCATTTTCAGGGTGTCACGGCGGCTTTGATCCAGGTTATTCATAAAAGAGACTATAAAAGTTGAGCGATTTAATTGACTGTTTTTCGACAGGATTTACAGCCGGGCCGACGCTTCGGATGAACAGGATTGTTTTTCGGGTAATAGATCATGTCAATCCGAAGCGTCGGCCCGGCTGTAAATCCTGTCAGAAAATTTACTTTTTATCCCACCATACGCGGGTGTCCAGTGTATTTGGTCCCTGGCGGGCAATGGCTTCGTTCAGGCTACCCGAGTTGACGACGATCTCACTGTCGGGGTAGGGCATACGACGAATGAAATCGCCTTTCACCTCGGAGCCTGGATATGGGTTTTTCTTCAGGGTTGGGTAGCCACTGCGCCGGAAATTAGCCCAGGCTTCGGTGCCATCCAGGAAAGACGCGACCCAATACTGGGTGTTGATCAGATCCAGTTCCTTACCGGCCGTCAGCGGGTGCGCATCCAGATATGCTTTAATGCTGGTTTCAGGTATGGTGGCACCATACGACGCCATTTGTTCCAGATTCGCCCGAATGCCTTTCAGGTAATAATCGGCCGGCGAGCCGGTGACCCAGCCGCGGAAGGCCGCTTCAGCCAGCAGAAACGACGTCTGTGCGTAGGTGATGTGAAATTCGGGGGCGTCGAGTTTCAGCACCGTGTTCAGGTTCACCTGCGAGTAATCCCACAGGCTCACCACGTTGTTGGCCGCAAACGTGGTCGCAATCGACACGTCGTTATACCCCATGGGCATGCCGACCTGTACGGCGGGGTCGGAAGTTGCCCGCGCGGGTGTCTGCTCCTGGCCACCCTTGGCACCCACGTAGCGCAGGGCGAAAACGGGCAGCCGTGGATCGCTGTTCGCTTTCAGGTAATCGACGAAAGGAGCCGCCAGGTAAAAATTGGTTTTTTCGCGAGCGCCTAAGTGGTTGCCAATGTAGTTGTTATACAAAGACGTATGGCGAAGAATCGAGTTGTCGGCGTTGGATTGCATCACCCCACCGGTCACGGCTTTCTTGACGTAGGATTCGGCCATGGCCGGATCGACTTTGGTCAGCCGCATGGCCGCCCGCAGCATGAATGAATAGCCTAGTTTTTTCCACTTCGCTATGTCGCCCCCGTACAGAATATCGGTCGTCACGGCGGCCTGTGTGGTAGTCAGTGCTGCGGAGGCTTCGTCGAGCTCCTTCAGAATATCCTTGTAGATATCCTGCTGGGCATCGTATTTAGGCGTGATGATCTCCTGGGTGTAACCCTGTCCGGCCTGGAAATACGGAACATCGCCATAAGTATCGGTCAGGATCATAAAGACGTAGGCTTTCCAGATTCGGGCCGCATTATAGGTGTTGGACTGCGCCTGAACGCCTTTGGTCTGATCCAGCACAGCGACCAGCTGCTTGAGCACGTTGCGGTAGAAATTCTGCCAGACCAGGGGCGTATTGCTGTTGTTCACCTGGTCGTAATTCGCGCCCGACAGCGAGCTACCGTAGGGGGTAATGACCTGCTGCACAATGCCGAAATTGTAGGTCAGCATGCCCAGCGTCCCGAACCCGTCGAGGTAGTTGGTATTGATGATGCCCTTGTTGAGAACCATCGAAGGCGCCAGCGACGTTGGGTCTACCTTGTTGGTATTCACTTCGGTAAAGCCCTGGTCGCAGGCCGACAACAGACCCATCGACAGGAGCAGCGTGAGGGTATATATTCGATTACGTTTCATGGTATAAAGTCTTTATTGATCATTCGGTGTCATTAAATGACCCTCAGTGACAACGGGTTTAGAATCTCGCATTCAGGTTAAAGCCAATGCTACGGGTAGGAGGGAGGCCCGGCCAGAAATCCAGCCCCACGCCATTGTCCGACGAAACCAGCGCTTCTTCGGGGTCCATGTTCTCGGTCCATTTCTTGAGCACCAGCACGTTGTTGGCTACGGCATTCAGTTTCAGCCCTTTGATGAACAGACTCGACGGCAGCAGTTTGGTGAAATCGTATCCCAGCGTTACCTGACGAAGTTTCCAGAACCCCGCGTTGGAAACGAAATCTTCGTTGATCCCCAGCGGGTTGATGGATTCGTAGTAAGGCTGCACGGCCGCTTTGGTCTGGTTGATTTCGCCGTTCGGATTGACCCCGTTACCGATCACGTAGCCCACATCCCGGCCAGGCAGCGTCCGCTTCGACAGGCCATGCCGCAAATAGTTGATGTTCCGCCCGGCGATCATTTTGTGTCCCAGCTTGAAATCGATCAGGAACGAGAGCGACACGCCCTGGTAAGTGAAGGTGTTCGTAATGCCACCGAAGTATTTGGGCAGGGCGTTTCCTACATTCTGGAGCGTGTTGTTGCGCAAGGGCATCCCGCTGTTGGCGTCGAATACCTGACGGCCTTGAGCATCCCGCAGATACATGAACGTGTATAGCTGACCGATGGGCTTGCCGACAACCTGGTTCAGCGTCCGGCCGCCCCCACTGCTGACCGTAATGACGGTATCGTTGGGCGACAGCCCCAGTCGCAGCACTTTCGAGGTGTTGTAGGAAACGTTGGCGTTCACGTCCCACCGGAAATTGGGTTTGACAACGGGCGAAAACGTTAGTGCCATCTCCAGCCCCTGGTTCATGCTTCGGCCCACGTTGATCAGCTTGCTGGTGTACGACGATGCATCGGAAACCTGAGCGGCCAGAATCTGATCGTCGGTCGTTTTGTGGTAATACGTGAAGTCGAAACCAATCTTGTTGTCGAACAGCTTCAGTTCCAGTCCTACTTCGGCTTCTTGCACCCGGAGCGGACGCAGGTTTTTATTCGGAACCTGCGAAGCGTTTATACCGCCTACGGGTACAAGCTGTCCCGCTGGGTTCGGGAATGAATTGTTATCGACCTGGTAGTAGAGGGCGTTGGAATACGGATCGACGTTGTCGGAACCTACCTGCGCATAGGCGGCCCGCAACTTCCCGAACGACAACCAGTTCGGTAGATTTTCGAACGCCTGCGAGAACACGAAACTAGCCGTCGCCGACGGATACAGAATGCTTCGGTTAGACGGGGCCAGGGTCGAGAACCAGTCGTTCCGGGCGGTCAGGTTGAGGAACAGGTAGTCGCGGTAAGATATCGTGGCGGCCCCG
The DNA here is from genome assembly GCF_054777875.1 of Spirosoma koreense. NCBI lineage: Bacteria > Pseudomonadati > Bacteroidota > Cytophagia > Cytophagales > Cytophagaceae > Spirosoma > Spirosoma koreense. Next base: position 843,769 of record NZ_BAAHAC010000005.1, read on the forward strand.
AACAGCGAGTTGATTTTCTTTTCCGACAGAGCATAGATCGGGTTTTTGACCCGCCCGTTGGCAACTGTGTATAACTTTGGAATGATGAAATCCTGAACCGTCACGCTGTTGTAATCGAGCCGGTTGTAGCGTGCATTGCCACCCAGGGTAAGATCCACGCCGATCCGGCCGAAGGTCCGGTTGGCACCCAGAATGAAATCGATGTTTCGTTCGGTATTCTGGCGTACGTCTTGGGTGTAGGAGCCGTTGACGTAGCCGACCGGAGCGGGGGCAATCGGGGCGTATCCGTTCGGGATGTTGTAATCCTGATTTCGGATGTAGAAATCCTGGGCGATCCGCCCCTGCAGATACAGCCAGTCTGTAAACTGATATTTAAGCGCGACGTTGCCGAAGAGCCGGTCCCGTTTAATGTTTTCGAAGTGATAGTTCATCGAGTAATACGGGTTGTTACGAACCAGAAAGCGCGACATCACAAACTCATTGCCCGTAGCCGGATCGATCTGATTGTCGCGCAGGGCCTGAAATGGCATGGAGTTCGCCAGGGTGAACACCACCGTCGAGACCGAGAAATCCTGCGCGTTGATCTGGGGCGGGTTGACGTTGTTTTCTTTCGAATAGTTGATGTTTCCCGAGGCCGTCAGTTTCGAGGTGATGTTCTGACTGAAACCCAGGTTGATCACCTTGCGGTTGAAGGTGTTGTTTTCCATGATGCCCCGGTTGTCGGTATTCCCGAACGACAGGCTGAAACCACCGTTCTGGCCGTTGTTGGCGACCGTAACCGTGTTAGTAAAGTTGGTGCCGACGCGGTAGAACTGCTTCACCCGGTTATAAACGGGTTCGTACGGATAGGTTTTGCTATCGAACAGCGTCTGGGTCATGCCTGGCTGAAACTTTTCACCGAAGCTCCACACGCCCGATGTGGGTCGGTCCGTCGTGGGGCGTTTGCCGCCTTCGCCCTGCCCGTATTCGTACTGAAAATCGGTGAAATCCAGCGGAGTGTCGGTCGTCAGGTTTGCGTTGTAGGTAACCCCGAACCCTTTGCCTGTTCCCCGGCTTTTGGTCGTAATCATCACGACGCCGTCTTTGGCCCGCGAGCCATAAAGCGCGGCTGCAGTGGCTCCTTTCAGCACCGTCATGGTTTCGATATCGTCGGGGTTGATGCTGCTCAGCCCGTCGCCCCCGTCGGAGCTGTTGACCGGTAGCCCCGTATTGGTACGGGAGCCATAATCGCCCCCCAGGGAGTAGTTCGAATTGTCGATCGGTACGCCGTTCACCACGATCAACGGGTTGTTCTGACCGCTGAACGACGATTGGCCCCGAATCCGGATCTTGGCCGTGCCGGCCGGTCCGGTACCCATGGTGGTGATGTTTACCCCGGCCATTTTACCCTGAAGGCCACTTACGAAGTTGGGCGTACGGTTGGTCGAGATCTGGTCGGCATTGACGGTGGCGGTGGCATAGCCCAGGGTTTTGGCTTCGCGCTTGATTCCCAGCGCCGTTACGACCACTTCATCGATCGCTTTGGCATCTTCCGCCAGTTGCACATTGATGATCGAGCGGTTATTGACCGGAACGGTCTGGCTGATGTAGCTGATGTACGAAAATACCAGCGATGCATTGGCGGGGACATTGATCGAATAATTACCTTCTGCATCGGTTGTCGTACCGGTGGTCGTACCACCGACCACCACGTTGACACCCGGCAACCCCTGGTCATTGGTGCCGGTTACCCTACCCGTTACTTTATTGGCCTGCGCAAAGGCTACGCTGCAACACAAGACTGTATAGAACAGGCTTAGGATTAGAGCTTTTTTCATGGAAAGAATTGATTAAGGGTTCAAGGAAAAGGCAACACACTCTGGTTATTGTACTGATTAATAAAGGTATAGTTAAATTTTTGCCGCTTGTAAAAAACAATCTGCCCAACCCATGAGCAGGGCTACATGGTCACGTAGCCGGATTGTTGCATCGAGGGCCTGATTCCCCGCTTTTTCCGGTTACCAGTTGTGAATCGAGCCGTCGGGGGCTTTCAGTACTGGGTGTGGGAATTGCGTTTTTGCGGTCACTTCCATGACGAACGTCGCTTTTTTCGGGTCGAACTTCACCCCCAGACCCGGGTTGGGATTCAGGTATAATTTTCCGTTTTTGAAGTTGATGAAATCCTCATTGAAGTAGGCCGGACGTTCGGGCTCACCACCTCCCAGCTCCATCAGGCAGCGCATCGGGCTGCTGGAACCCAGGACATGCACCAGGGAAGCCGTTGCCAGCGGACCGGTGAAGTGAGGAATCATGCCAACGTAGTGGGTTTCGCACATGGACGCCAGCTTTTTAAACTCCGAGATACCCCCCGTATTGGGTAAGGTAAACCGGGTATAGTCGATCAGGCGATTCTCGATCAGCTCGTTGCTGTCCCAGCGGTCTCCGAACTGCTCGCCGACGGCAATGGGTACGTTCGTCATCTGCCGCACGGTTTTGTACACGCCCGGATTTTCGGAGCGGATGATGTCCTCTACGAAGTAGGGTTCCAGGTTCTCAATGGCTTTGCATATCTTGATTCCCTCGGTCGTATCGAAGCGGGTATGCAGGTCGATAGCCCATTTGCCGCCACCGCCTACAGCTGCATCGATGCGCTTGCAAAGCTCAATGGTTTTTTTGGCGTTGTCGTAGAAGTCGAAGGGCGCTTCACCGTTGCCGCCGGTCGGCCCAATCCGGTACGCCCGCAAACCGGCCGCGATACAATCCTGGGCACGCCCTTCTTCGGTTTTAGCTTTCGATGCCCGAAACCCTGTCGCGTAACATTCGACGTACTCGCGGGTGGCTCCGCCCAGTAGTTCGTAGACCGGCACGCCGAGCGCTTTTCCTTTAATGTCCCACAGCGCCATTTCGAGCGCGCCCAGCGCATGCAGTTTTTCCCGGCCTGGCGGATAAAACATGCCCCGGTACACATTCTGCCAGAGATGCTCGATCCGGAAAGGGTCTTCGCCGATGATCATCTGTGCGCACTGTTCGATCATGTCTTTGGAACCACCCTCGCCAATGCCGATAATGCCGCCGTCGGTTTCGATTTCGACGATCCCCCGCGCCTGATTGAACAGCGGCTTGTTGTAACCGGGGGCTGCGTAATAGCGGATTTTGGTGATTTTGAGTTTGGGAGCAGCCGCGATCGAATGGAGCGGTAATCCTGCCAGCGCAGCCGTCGAGCCGATGAGCGAGGATTTAAGAAAATGTCTGCGTTGCATAGGGTTGGGAAAAGAAATAGTCAGCTTAATCGTTTAAGCAAAAAGATAAATGAATAGCTAGTCGGTCTGTTTGGTTTTAGATGACGCCCGGACAATCAGTTCGGCTTTCATAAGGATCTGGGCTGGGCCTTTCTGGTTGTCTTTTATTTTGTCTACCAGCAGGCCGACAGCGGTTTGGCCCAACAGTCCGATCGGCTGCTTCAAATACGTAATCGGGCAATAATACAGGTCGAACACTTCGGCCTGACCGAAACTGACGATGGCCACATCGTCGGGCACCTTCAGTCGCAATTCGTTAAAATACTTCAGGCCATTGATAGCCAGACTGTAGGTGGCAAAGATCAGCGCGTCTACCGATCGTTCCATCGTGGTCAGCTCATCGATGGCTGCTTTGACCTCCTGCTCGATGTTGGTAATGCGTACTTTTTTCAAACAGGCTTTCTGAAGCGGTATTTTATGGTCTTTGAGCGCATCGACATAGCCACGTATGCGCTCCTGCATGTGAAAGAGCTGCGACTTATAAGCAATCATGCCGATGCGTTTATAGCCGCTGATAATCAGGTGATTGGCTGCGTCATAGGCGGCTTTGTAATGATCGGTTGAAACAAAATCGGTCTGTATGTCCGGAAAATAACGGTCCAGCAAAACGAAGGGAATATTACGTTCTTTCAGATCCTGTACCTGTTCGGCCGAATCTTCGGAAGAAACGATGATAAACCCATCGACCTGTCGGTTGATCAGCACGTTCAGCAAATCCCGCGACTTATCGGCGTTCTCGTCCGAGCTACCGATAATAACGGTATATCCGTTTCGTTTGGCTTCATCTTCGACCACGCGGGCTATGTTGGCGAAAAACGGATTGGAAATGTCGGCGATGATCAATCCAATCGTGTGTGTTTTGCCGCTTCGTAAGCTTTTGGCCAGGTGGTTAGGCTGGTAGTGGAGGTCTTTCGCAATCTGTTTGATTTTGCTGGCGATCTCCTGACCAACCCGACTTTCTTTCTCTTTCCCGTTCAGGACATACGACACTAAGGCTGTGGAGACGCCTGCTTTCTGCGCGATATCCTTTAACGAAGTTTTTTTAGCACTCATTGGCTACCAATTGCGGTCAAATCTATGCTTAATCCTTTAAACAAAAAAATAAATGACCCTTTTTTTTAATGTTTTTTTAACAAATAATCTTATTGAGGGTTTGTGTGCGGAAGAAACCCCGTGCTGCAAAAACCTGGCCCGGTAGAAACCTGTAAGCCGCCCATTTCATACCGGCAGGCGGTCACCAGGCTGATGGCGCGCCGGGCGGGTTGGCGTTAACGAAAGTGGCTTTCGTGGCAACTGGGCAGACGGATTGCCCATGGGCCGGGGATACCGATGAATCGGTTTGGGGGGAACCGGTTGGAGATAGGATTGTACGGGATCGGTGCGTCGGGCATCCCGAAAAAGAACGATGCTCCCGAACAATAAGGCGACGAAGGCCGCAACGGCGGCAAACAGCAGGCCGTAGTAGCTGAATTCAGTTAGCCATTGTGCCACCTGGGGAGCAGGCTGGCCGGTAGATGGCAAGGGCAGATCGAGGTCGAATGTCTGGACGTACCGCCCGACGGACTGAAGCACACAGGATGAATTCATACGGAGAAGGGTTTAAGAAGAGAGACATACGCATTAGTCGTAAAAAATGAAACCGTGGGCTACAGGCTCCCCACGGTTTATAAAACCAGACTACTCTGAATAAGCGAAAAGAGGATCGGACAAACCTCAGGCAGGCTGAGCGTGCGTCAATGAAATGGTATGCATGTTTGCCAGATAGCGGTACGACACCTGCAGGCCGTAGCTCTCGCAGATTTGCCGGACGATGGCCAGTCCCAGTCCTACCGAATCGGGACCGGTGCTTTCTTTCTTGAACCGTTCGAATAGCCGGTCCGGGTCGGAGGTAAGCTCCCCACCCGTATTGCTGAGGGATAACCGGTCGGCGGTTGAGGTAAGTTCGATGCGTCCGTCGGACTGGTTGTGCCGGATGGCGTTGCTCATCAGGTTCGTCACCAGGCTATCGGCCAGCGCCAGGGGCAGCGACACTTCGAAGGAAGCCTGGGTTTGTACGGAAACCGAAACCTTTTTGAATGACAGTACTTCGTCCATGTCGGCCAGCTTTTCCGTCAGCAACTTCGTCAGGTCAACTACCTGGCTGTCGTTAAACTGCCGGTTTTCGATTTTCGCGAGCAGCAGCAAGCCCTGGTTCAGCCGCGAAATCCGGCGGGAAGCCTGGTAGATGCTTTCGATCCAGTTCGTTTGAGTTTCTGTAAGTTGCTGGGTCTGAATCAGCTGCTCGACTTTGGCGTTGATGAGCGCCAGGGGTGTCTGCATCTCGTGGGAAGCATTTTCGGTAAACTCTTTGAGGCTTTGGTAATCCTGCCGCATCTTGTCGGCCATTTTCTGTAGCCCTTCGTTCAGTTCGGTAAACTCCGTAATTTCGGTTTTATCCAGCTGTAAGGGTTTGTCGCTGGTCAGGTCGAAGCGCCGGAGCCGCGACAGGGTATCGTAGAACGGCAGCCAGAGCCGCCCCGACAACTGCCCCTGAAACCAGAACATGCCGACCAGCAACAGGCCCAGAAAAATAATCATAGCGGCCGTAATCACCTCGATGAGCCGGTAGGTTTGAATCAGCGATTTCCGGATCGACACCCGGTGCATGACGCCCTGAATGGGCTCGTAGAAGGTCAACTGCCGAAACGGAATCAGTTCGTTGTCGTAGCGGTTCAGAATGAGCGTGTCCGAAAACGCTTCTTTCCGGAATTTACTGCCTTTGACGGGCACAACCACGATCTTGTTCTCAACGAAATACGGAATGTCCGACCAGGCATTGTGCACGTGGACGTACGCTTCAAAATCCCGTTTCTCGACCCGCAGCCGGTTTTCTACTTCGTCGTAAATAACCCTCCGGATAATCTGGTAGAACACAAACGCGGTGACCAGGTAAATAGCCAGCGAGAAAGTCAGGTAGATCCGATTGGTTTTGGCGAGTAGCTTCAAGGCTGACCGAATTTATAACCGATGCCGTAAATGGACTGCACGTAGTCGGCGGCCCCTTTTTCCAACAACTTCCGACGCAGGTTTTTAATGTGCGAATACACGATATCAAACGAATCGGCAGAGTCGATGTTGTCGCCCCAGAGGTGCTCGGCGATGGACGCTTTGGTCAGTGCGACATCGACGTTGGACAGAAAATAAAGCAGCAGATCGTATTCTTTGCGCGAAAGCGTTGTGGGTTGGTCATTTACAAACACCTTGCGGTTGTGCGGCACCACGGTGATTTCCCGAAACCGGATTTCGGTATGCCCGCCAAACTGCCGTCGACGCAGCAGCGATTTGACACGGGCGTTGAGCTCCGACAAATGAAAGGGTTTGGTCAAGTAATCGTCCGAGCCGATTTCCAGCCCTTTTAGCTTGTCTTCCAGGGCGTTGCGGGCTGAGATAATAATGACGCCTGTGGTCGCTACGAGTCGTTTCAGGGTTTCGATGATCTGAAATCCACTGCCGTCGGGCAAAGTCAGGTCGACGATGACGCAGTCGTAGGTATACAGGTGGATTTTTTCTTCGGCCTCCGTATACGTAGCCACCGTCTCGCAGATGTAGCCATCCTGCACCATGTAGTCGGTAATGCTTTCGGCCAAGCCCTTCTCGTCTTCGACAACCAGTACTTTCATTGCATGAATAAAGCGAATCCAATGCGAAATTAAGGGGCAATTCTGGAAAGATTCTGGACGGTGGATTAAACACGGAGGCACAAAGAGCACAGAGTGTATGGGTTATGCATCAGATATAACTCTGTGCTCTCCGTGCCTCCGCTTCGGCGGTCCGATGTGTTTAATCCCTGATCTGCGTATTCGCGAAGTACACCATCGCTTTATTTAGGAAAGCCGCATAGTCCGGGTTTTCGATTCCGTTCTGGCTTGTAAACCGCAGGTCGTCGAGATAAAGCTGCGCCAGCCCTTTGTAGGCTTCAACCATGTTTTTTTGCCGACAGACCGACTCACCCCAGAAGCCCCGGATGTTCTGATAGTGCCGGGCAATCTGCTGCTGTACCACAGGGCTGATCGGGTCCTGTCCGATCAGCCCTGTCAGTGCTTTGGCAATAGCCTTCTGATCGGCTTTAAGCTGTTCGAAACCCACTTTGCCGAGTCGACGTAACTGGTCTTCGCTGTCTTCAACGGTTTTCTGGCCGTACGTAGTCATAGCCTCGTCCCGGTAGACCTGACCGTTGGGGAAGCCTTCGTAGAGTTCTTCGTTCGTTAACATAGTTCGTTGTCCGGTTAAACTTAAAATTGTTTTATCAATCGTGGTCAGCAGGATTGTTAGTTGGGCCTTACGGGCTTGCAGAGCTTGCTTATGACTTTGCAGCGCCGTCAATAAATTGAAATTCGGATCGTTCAGAATATGGAGAATTTCTTCAAGCGAGAAATCCAGTTCCTTGTAGAAGAGAATCTGCTGTAGCCGAATCAACTCTTCCTGACCATACAGCCGGTATCGGGCCTCCGTCCGGACGGAAGGCTTCAACAGGCCCAGTCGGTCGTAATGATGCAGTGTGCGCACACTGACGCCCGCCAGCTTTGCCAGTTTGTTGACCGAATAGTGTTGCATAGCCGAAGCCTGTTTTGATTGACTGCAACAAATGTAGACTATGACGTAAGGGGAGAGTCAAGGAAAAGTTTTACTTTTTTACAAGCCTTCGTTTTGGCTCATTGGGCTATCTTCCTCCTCTGTGTTCTCTATGCCGCACCAGCGAAACGCTCTGTGTTTAATAACCCTATGTGATTCACCCACTGTTTCGGGCAGTTTATCCTCCAAAACAGACGCTTGATCAATTTATAGTGGTATAAAGGCGCCTGGGGAGCCATTTTTGTATCGTCTCCCAACAAATACGCCTTCACCATGAAATTCAAACACTGTTTACTACTCAGTCTCTTGCTTTCGTCGCTCATGATCGGCGCGTTATTATCATCCAGCCTGAAAGCGCAGCATAAAGCCCTGGTTACGGCAAAACAACACCAACCCTAACGAATGGATAAATTTCGATAAGCGGGCCACGGTTTTCGAAAACCGTGGCCCGCTTACTTTTGACCAGTTGCCGACCGGACAGATAAATTTCGGGCATACCTGAGAACGTTACCGGGAACGATTGCGTAAAAAAAGGGCAATCGTCTCTTGAAAGAGTACCGCTTTTTAAGGCAACTTAGAGGGGAAATCACAGGTCTACGGATGAAAATAACTATCCGACCTACCCTTTTTGATGAAACTAGTTGCTGGATTGACCGCTCTGATCACCGCACTGGCACCCGGTTGCCTGCTGGCGCAGCGGGAGCTGCCTACTGTGCAGGTACCGACGTTCCGAAAAGATACCGTCGCCATTACCCAATTCGGTGCCATAGCCGATGGACAGACCCTCAACACGTCGGCCATTGCAACGGCCATCGGACAATGTGCCAAAAACGGGGGTGGTACGGTGCTGATCCCGAAAGGCTTATGGCTGACCGGCCCGATCGCCCTGAAAAGTAATGTAAACCTGCACCTGGCAAACGGAGCCCTGGTTCAGTTCACTAGCCAGCGAAGCGTTTACCCGCTGATCAGCACTACCTGGGAAGGCGAGGAGGCCGTCCGGAATCAGGCCCCGATTTCCGGGATCGATCTGGAAAACATCGCCATTACGGGTGAGGGAATTCTGGACGGCGCCGGGGAGGCCTGGCGGATGGTCAAAAAAAGCAAGATGACCGACGACCAGTGGAAGAAACTGGTTGCCTCCGGGGGCGTCCTGAACGAGAAACAGGATATCTGGTATCCGTCGGCACAGTCGCTGAAAGGAGCCGGCGGTGCTATCAAAGCGGGGCAACCGATGAGTTATTACGAAGGCGTCAAGGATTTTCTGCGGCCAAACATGCTTAGCCTGACGCGCTGCAAACGAATCCTGCTCGAAGGCGTAACCTTCCAGAACTCACCGGCCTGGTGCCTGCACCCGCTGCTGTGCGAACATATTACCCTCCGTAAAGTAACGGCGAAAAACCCCTGGTACGCCCAGAACGGCGATGGCCTCGACCTGGAGTCGTGCCGGAATGCCCTGATCGACGACTGCACCTTCGACGTGGGCGACGACGGCATCTGCATCAAATCGGGCCGCGACGATCAAGGCCGGAAGCGGGGCGTTCCGACCGAAAACGTCATCGTCCGGAACTGTCGGGTCTACCACGCTCACGGTGGGTTTGTGATCGGCAGCGAGATGTCGGGCGGGGTGCGCAACCTGTACGTATCGAACTGCACCTTCATGGGTACCGACGTGGGGCTTCGGTTCAAGACCGCTCGCGGACGCGGGGGTATCGTGGAAAATATTTTCATCGATGGCATCGATATGACCGATATTGCGGGTGAAGCGATTCTGTTCGACATGTATTACGCGGCCAAAGACCCCGTACCGCAACAAGGAGAAAGTAACGAGCTTCCCGTTATTCCGGCGCAGCCGGTGTCGGACGCGACGCCCCAGTTCCGCTCGTTTCAGGTGCGGAACGTCCGCTGCAAGGGTGCCGAAACCGGGATTCTGATTCGGGGACTGCCCGAGATGTCGGTGAAAGATATTCTGATCGAAAACGCGGTCTTGCAAAGCCGGAAAGGGCTGGTGTGTATCGAAGCGGAGCGTATAAAACTAGTCAATGTCGCTTTGCTTACCAGTGCCAAAACGGTCATGCAGTTTCAGAACAGCCGGAACATCAGCCTCGACAAGATCCGCTATACGGACAACGTGGATCTGTTGATGCACATTACGGGCGACCGCTCCGGGGCAATCAATCTGGTGAACACCGATACGTCGCACGCCCGGAAGACCGTCGAAACAACCGCCAATGTGCCGGCCAATACCCTGACCACGAAAAAATAATGATGAAGAAACTACTGGTTCTCTGGCTGTTTGCCCTACCCTGCTGGGGACAGACGCAGTCGATGCCCTGGTCGCAGAAAATGACGGCCACCATGATGACCATCCATCCCGACACCGCCAAAAGCGGCCGGATGACCCATTGGGATTATGAAATGGGGCTGCTGCTGCACGCCATCGAGCAGGTGTGGTACCGGACCGGCGACGACCGCTATTTTCAGTACATCCAGAAAAACATCGATCGGCTGGTGAATGAAGACGGTTCGATCAAAACCTACGAACTGGACAAGTACAACATCGACTTCATTACACCGGGCCGGTCGTTGCTGATGCTGTACCAGCAAACCCTTCCGGATAAGGAAAAATACAAAAAAGCCGCCGATCTGCTGCGCAAACAACTGGCCGAACAGCCGCGCACGAAAGAAGGCGGATTTTGGCATAAGAAAATCTATCCGTATCAGATGTGGCTCGATGGGCTGTACATGGGCGAACCATTCTATGCCGAGTACACCCGCCTGTTCGATCCGGCCGGAAACGGTTTCGACGACATTATCAACCAGTTTGTCTGGATGGAAGCCCACGCCCGCGACGCGAAAACCGGCCTGCTTTATCATGGCTGGGACGAAAGCCGGGCGCAGAAGTGGGCCAATCCGCAAACGGGGCAGTCGCCGAATTTCTGGAGCCGGGCGATGGGCTGGTACGCCATGGCGCTGGTCGATGTACTGGATTACGTGCCGGCTACGCACCCCCGCCGGGGTGAACTGATCGCGATTCTGCAACGGTTTATGCCCGCCGTGGTGAAATACCAGGACCCCGCTTCGGGCTGCTGGTATCAGGTAACGGACCGCCTGGGTGATACCGGAAATTACATCGAAGCATCGGGTTCGGGCATGTTTGTGTATGCGCTCGCGAAAGGTGTTCGGCTGGGGTACCTGCCGAATTCGATGCTGGCGAACGCCCGGAAAGGGTACGATGGTATGCTGAAAAACTTTATCTCGACAGATGAGAAAGGACTGATTCACCTGGAGAAAACGGTGGTGGTCGGTGGGCTCGGGGGCAATCCCTATCGCGATGGTAGTTACAAATATTACCTGAGCGAACCGCTCCGACAGGACGACCTGAAGGGTGTGGGGCCGTTCATCATGGCCAGTGTCGAGATGGAGATCGCGGCCGAAGACGGTATGGGAAAAGGGCGTACGGTAGCCGTGGATAATTATTTCAACCACGAGTTTCGGAAAGACCAGAACGGCCGACAGGAGCCCTTTCATTATCTTTGGGACGATCGTCAGCATTCGGGATTTTGGTTGTGGGGGAATACCTTCCGTGAGCTGGGTGCGAAGACGATTACCATCCCAACGGCACCGACGGCAACTTCGCTGAAAAATGTGGACGTGTACATCATTGTCGACCCCGACACGCCGAAAGAAACCGCCAGGCCCAATTACATCAACCAGACCGATAACAAAGCCATTGCCGACTGGGTGAAAGCGGGTGGGGTGCTGGTGCTGATGGCCAACGACACATCCAACTGCGAACACGTTCATCTGAATCAGCTGGCGGCTCAGTTCGGTATGCAGTTCCTGCCAAAAAACATCAACATGGTCAAAAACGACCAGTTTGAACAGGGGCGGGTCGATATTCCGGCGGGCAGCGAGATGTTTCCGAAAACGAAAGCCGTCTACATTAAAGAACTGGCTCCAATCGGCCTGAAAGCACCCGCAAAAGCTATGGTCACGAAAGAGAACGACGTGATCATGGCCGTGGCTAAAGTGGGCAAAGGCACCGTGTTTGCCGTCGGCGATCCGTGGCTGTACAACGAGTATACCGACGGACGGAAAATTCCGGCTACGTTCCAGAATTTCAGTGCGGGCAAAGACCTGGCTACCTGGTTGCTGAAACAAGCCCGGCCGGCACCCGCCGGATCTGTCAGCAGCCGAAAGTAAGATTTGCCATTAGGTTAACCCCCTTCGTTGAGCGTCTGCCTTCATAGAGACGACGCCCAACGGAGGGGTTTTTGTTGATCAGGAAGCTAGCTTGGCCTCAAATGAGGAGCTAGATGTTATTGAAATTATAAATTAATATAGATTTAATTGACTTTTTATTGATTGGATGGTTATTTGCTCATACTATTATCAATAACTGCTTATCGTTTATGAAACGCGTCACAACCCTACTTACGCTCCCTGCGACAGTAGGTCTTTCGAATACCTGACAAAAGCAGGATGCCCTGCTTCAGACAATTGCTACGGTGGGCGATATGGAAGCGTCGCTCTACAACGACCGGCGTAGTTTATTCCGATGCCGTAGTCTTACGTGTAAACCAGACTGCCATTGCTGACTGGCTTTTTTCGACGAAAAACTCGATGGTGGCTCCCGATCGACTCCCTGTTTTATAGGGACCCCGGTGGTTTTAGGCGGCCTGGTATGCCGTTCAGAAAGACCCGGCTCCGGTTGCCGAAGTAGCAACCGCACAAGCCTACATCGATGAAAGGCTGATTTTGATCGAACAACCGTTTTTATTACGCCGAAGTATGAAAACAACGTTATTTTTCCTGACTACTTTTTTGCTTGTGGTAAGTGGTTTGAGTGCGGTATCAGGGCAGAGCCGATGGTCTGTTTCGGTGAATGTAGCCCCGACGTATGCTCACACGGATTACAAAGCCATTCTTCCTTTCTCTTCCTCGCCTGTTCCTGCTTCACCCAATTCCGAACTGCTTTCCCGATCCCATAGCGTTGGTTATTCGTTTGGCCTGATGGGCACATATTTCTTCTCGTCGAATTGGTCGGCGTCAGCCGGAATATGGGCAACCCAGTTTATTTCGATCAAGGGGAACATTACCGTCGATGGGGATAATACGGTTATCGATTATTCGAACAAACATCCTTTCGAGTATGCCTACAGGATTCCGGTTCTGCTGAATTATCAGTCGTCGGGCAAACGGCTTTCGCCTTATTTCTCAGCCGGAGCATCTGCCGACTTTCGGGCCAAAAGCTACGTCGATGTGGGTGGTACCGAGGTAGCCGTAAATATCGGTAAGGCAGTTACTGTGACGCCAATGCTGGGTGTGGGAGCTATTTATCAGCTAAAACAGCACCTGGCTTTAGTGGTACAGCCTATGGCTCAGTATAATATGCAGGCCCATCCGACTTACACGTATTATCACGGCTATCAGCTTAGCTTACGAGCCCAGCTCATGTATCGGTTCTGAAGAGCTTAAACTGATTTTATCGTCCACGCATAAGTTCGAATCAGCGCTTAGATAATCCATCGCCGACCGTTCGTACCCATTAGTAGTATTTTAGTCGTCCGTTAACGCTGTCAACAACAACCGATGTATATGAATGTATTCCAATCCCGCCTTTTCTTATCAAACAGCGTTGTTTGCCGCCTGATGTTCTGGAGTGGTCTGGTGTGTATGCTATCCCAGAAGACATACGGTCAGTGCGTGGTTTATCAGGACGAAAACCAGAAAATCCTGACCAGCTGCGAATTTTATAACAGCTCCGGAAAGAGCGCGACAGCTGCGTACCGGCGGGAAATTTATTTGGGAAGCCCCTATTTAACCTACCCCGTTTGGCAGGACGGCAGCGTGCAGGTAAAGAATGGAGACAAAATACTTCCCTGTGAGTTAGCTTATAACCTCGTCAACCGGGAAGTTATGTGCCGTTTCAAAGGCGATTCGACCGTGATTGTGATGACGCCCGAACGGTTCGTTATCCAGGGAGTCGAGTACGTCCGGCAGCCGAACCGATCTTACGCTACGTGGCTTTACAATGGGCCCACGAAACTTGTCATGGTCCAGTGGCGGCAAATGGAGGCCAATCACAATTATAGCTTTACGAAGGACAAAGACATCATCGGTATTTATAAAACGACGACAAAATATTATATTCAGAAAGGGGAGGGACCGCTCGAATCCACGAATTTATCGAAGAAATCGATACTTGCTCGCCTGGCTGACCAGCAGGAAAAGATCAAAGAAAGGCTGTCCGCTTCTTCGGTAACGCCGACGGATCTGATCGATCTTCTGGTCTATTACGACAGTCTGGGCAGCAATAGGCCGGGTAATCAGCAGTAACCTGTACGATCTTCATGACCACAGCCGCTGGAGCGGTTGAATAGTCCCGGCGGGCCATTAGTACTCCAGTGCATGAACTTCCGGTCGGCTATAGTGTGGTCCAAAACGTAGTGAGGGCTACTAGCTTCAGCAACGGCCGTTGTACATATAATCTATCAGAGCAGCAATGTCACCATAGGGTGAGCAGGCATATAAATAAATGTATACTAAATGTTTTTTCATATGTTAAAAATTGAATGTAATTTGGCCGCCCAACTAAATATTCCACGGACTTCTTTTTATGAATCTCAATTTTAAAAACGTATTGACTGGGCTTGCCCTGAGTCTAAGCCTGTTTGCCTGTACCGATCACCGCTTGGGTGGGCCATCTTCACCGGTTCGCCTTCGGCTCAAATCTGTTCAAGGAGGCTCCCTTAACACGACCTACACCTACGATTCCCAAAATCGACTGGCGAGAGTCACTAAAGCAGACGGCAGCCTTCGGGTCTATAGTTATAGTACAACCGACTATCCTGGTGTACCTCTATTCAAAGAGTATCCCAATCCCGCCGATCAAACGAAAGGCACCGCTACAATATACTATTCTAATGGAGAAGCCGGTAGTTATACGTACGCAAGAACGCGCCCCTTGTTCAACTCTGAAATTAACTTTGGGGCGACATTAAGGACTTTTTATTTATATGGCAACAGTAACCGGATTACATCTGTAGACCATCACTTGGGTGAGGACATCACTGGTATTAATCCTGCCTCATTTATATACACAGGTGAGAATATTACAACAGCGAATTATAATACGTTTCGGTTTCCTGACCACGATGATACCTACGTGTATGATGACAAGATCAATCCCTTCTTTGGGATGCTTGATCCCGATCTGAGTGATGTAGAACTCTTCAGTCGTAATAATGTCACCAGGATAGACTACACGTCGCGTCAGAGTCAACCGTCTTATATGAAGACCTACGCCTACGACTATAACGCACAGGGTTTGCCGATCAGGCGTACGACCATCCAGGGAGGTAACGAGGTGATTACCTATACGTATGAAACGTATTGATAATGCCAGACATTTTAGGAGCCAGAGCCGATATCGGCTCTGGCTTTTTTATGAGATGCCTCAGGCAAGTGCTATTTGGTAGGGCGAGGGGCGGACGTTCTTTAATTCCATAACTGGTTCGCGGCCGTCAGGATAATCGGTTCCTGATCGGTTACCACAATCGTATGTTCATGCTGGACTGCAACGCTATTCCGGGCTACCAGCGTCCATCCATCCCCTTTGTCGTGGGCATACGTGGCTTTGGTAGACAGAAACGTTTCGATCGCCACCACGGAGTTCTTCCTGAACCGGGTTTTATTAGCCCGGTCGTAGTAGCATAAAATATCGTGCGGTTCTTCGTGGAGGCTTCGGCCGATGCCGTGTCCGGCCAGATTCCGGATAACCCGGTAGCCCGATCGTTTCGCTTCGGACTCGATCAGCCGACCGATTTCCGCCAGTTGTACGCCACCCCGGATATGGCTTATGGCTTTCGCCAGGATGCGCTTCGAGGTTTCTACCAGATCGCTATGCTGATGAATATCCTGCCCCAGCACGAAAGAGCCGCCATTGTCTGACCAATAGCCATTCAGTTCGGCCGATACGTCAATATTGATTAAATCACCTTCCTGTAAGATGCGTCTGGTCGAGGGAATGCCGTGGCATACCTCATCGTTTAGGCTAATACAGGTCCAGCCTGGAAAACCATACGTGAGTTTAGGCGCCGACCGGGCACCGAATCCTTCCAGAAGCCGCCGACCGTATTGATCCAGCTCATACGTGGACATGCCGGGTTTTGCATACTGTTGCATCAGCAGGAGGGTCGACCCCACTACCTGGCTGATCTGCTGCATACCAATAAAGTCTTCTTCTGATTTCAGAGACATGAATTTTCTAATTTGGTTGTATCGTTGACAAAATTACCCCGATTCAGGTTCTGGTACTAACTAAGAAGGAGAGCTACTAGCGGCTCTCCTTCTTTTTATGAACTAAGTAAATCCGCTGTATGTCCCGGTTCAGGCGATGTTCCGTTTTTGTAACTGACGGATGATGGCTTTCCGCTTCTTGCTGTATTCATTCATAGCGGGAATCATGGCCCAACTGGCCACCCCGACCAGATAGGACTCGAGCACAAAGGCCATTCCTATGGTTAGGATTAACAGCAGTAACACGTAAATACCCAACTGTCTGTTTCTGGCGCGCTTAGCCAGGAGTTGGCTGTCCGATAGCTGGTCTAAGCTCAGTTGATCATAGGGGCAGGAAGCGAATAATGTTAGCATGGCTCGATGATTAGTTTGGTTAAGCGCAAAACTATCCATTCTAAAAACCTGCCGGGGCCTAAACGGATAAAAGGCCCATGGCGCGGTTGACCGGTGAAGCCTGTCGAAGCGATAGCTACCGACAAGCCATCTGTTACAGGCCGTCTCTAATCAGCCCCCGAGCGCGTAGACGTACGAACGAAAAGCCGGGTCGGAATCCGGACAACGGCACCGGGTTGGGGCTTTTTGGGTTTCCCTTCGATCAGGTCGATCAACTGCTCGGCAGCCACCTGCCCGATCTCCATTGCGGGCTGTTCGACGGTGCTCATGGGCGGAGCCAGCAGATCGGCCACGGGCGTGTTGGTAAATCCAATGAGCGAAACCGTCTCCGGAATGGCGATGTTACGCTTTTTCAGGGCCGCCAGACAGCCGATCGCCAGCCGATCGCTGGCCGCAAAAAACGCATCCGGCGACCGGCTCAGCAACTCATCGATAATCGGTTCCACTTCGTTCTGGCCGAACCCGGCGTAACGTACCAGCGATTCGTCGTACGGCAACCCATGTTTTTCCAGCGCTGCGCGGTAACCGGCCAGCCGTTCCTGCGTAATCGAGATAGACGGCGGAATGGTCACGTGCGCAATCCGCCGTCGACCGGTCTGAATCAGGTGTTCGGTAGCGGCAAACGCACCGGCAAAATTGTCGGCCGTAACGCAGGGCAGATCGAGTTCGGTCGAGACACGGTCGAACAGCACGATCGGTAATTTTTTCTCCTGTAGCAACCGCAGTTCCGACACATCGGAGGTGCTGCTCGACAACGAGATGAGCAACCCATCGGCTTTACGGGCTACGGCCTGCTGAACCGACAGCAGTTCGCGCTCGAACGATTCGTGGCTCTGGAAAATAATCACGTGGTACCCCCGGTTGTAGGCAATGGCTTCGATACCGTTGATGACCTGCGAGAAAAAATTATTGGCAATCTGCGGGACGATCACCCCGATCACCCGGCTGCGGTTTTCCTTCAGACTGAGCGCAATCGGGTTGGGGCGGTAGTTCAGCCGCTCGGCGTATTCGATGACCAGCCGTTTCGTCTCCGGGTTGATCTCGTAGCTGTCGCGCAGTGCCCGCGAGACAGTGGAAGTCGATAGGTTGAGCGCCCGCGCGATATCTTTTATGGTGATGGTGTCCAAGGGAATATATTGGTAAAGTACAAAAACGTTTCGAGTAAATCAGGTTGTCCTGGTATAAGCCCCGCCGGGTCAGCAATTACTTATTTTGGCCCGAAAGCGGGCCGGCTCAAAAGCTGGCAACGTTCCCGATAACGTTTGCGTGAATAAATAAGCGAAAATACTTCACTATCAAAAATACACTATTTAATCTTACCCTGTCAATGAACCAGTGTGCCAGAGCCGCACATGACCCATTACCTGTAAAAAAGCCAAATTTATCGATCAACTCAACCGCCCGACCCGTGTTTATGATCCCGCTATCCGTTGAATCACTGCCACTCATCCAACCCCGCACCGACGTTAGTCTGCCCGAACTTCCACTGCTCCATTTGCCCGAGCGGGTGCTTCAGTTCGGCACCGGAGTGCTGCTGCGTGGGCTTCCCGATTTCCTGATCGACAAGGCGAATCGACAGGGTATTTTCAACGGTCGGATCGTTGTTGTGAAATCGACGGATGGGGGCGACATGACCGCCTTCGGTCGGCAGGATAACTTATATACACTCTGCATTCGGGGCGTCGAAAACCGGCAGCTTGTCGAACAGAACGTCGTTTGCTCAGCCATCAGCCGGGTGCTGTCGGCCAAGCAGCAGTGGAATGACGTTCTTCAGGTGGCTACCAGCCCCGATTTGCAGATCGTGATTTCCAACACCACCGAAATCGGCATTCAACTCGTGCAGGACGATATCCGGCAGGCTCCACCCCAATCGTTTCCGGGTAAGCTACTGGCCGTGCTGTACGCCCGTTATCAGGCTTTTGCCGGCGATCCGTCGAAAGGCCTGGTCATTGTACCGACCGAACTAATTCCCGAAAATGGTACCAAACTCGAAGCGATCCTGCTCGAACTGGCGCATCGGAACGAGCTGGAAAGCGGGTTCATCGACTGGCTCGAAACGGCCAATACCTGTTGCAATTCGCTCGTCGACCGAATCGTGCCGGGTCGTCCTGATCCGGCCACCCAGCACGCCCTGACCGAGCAACTGGGGTACGAAGACGAACTGCTGACCATTTCGGAAGTGTACCGGCTGTGGGCCATCGAGGGCGACGAACACGTGCAGCAGGTGCTGTCGTTCTGCAAAGCCGACGAAAACGTCATCATCCGGCCCAACATCGACCTGTTTCGCGAACTGAAACTTCGACTGCTCAACGGAACCCATACGCTCAGCTGCGGGCTGGCGTTCCTGAGCGGGTTCGACACGGTGCGGAATGCGATGGATGACGAGCGGATGTCGGCGTTTATCAGCAGCGTCATGTTGGGCGAACTGATTCCGGGCATTCCGTATGCGGTCGATGAGAAAGCTGCCCAGCGCTTCGGGTTTCAGGTGCTGGACCGGTTCCGGAATCCGTTTATCGAACACCGCTGGCTGGCGATCACGATGCAGTACTCGGCGAAAATGCAGATGCGAAACGTGCCGACCCTGCTGCACTACTACAAAAAACTCGGCGTAACCCCCCGCTACATCAGCCTGGGCTTTGCCGCTTACCTGCTGTTCATGCGGGCAACGACCCAACAGGATGAGGTCTGGTACGGCGAACGCAACGGTGAAATGTATCCGATCTACGATGCCCAGGCGGGTTATTTTGCCGATCTGTGGGCTCGCCTGAGTCCGGACGAACTGACCCGGGCCGTGCTGAAAAATACCGGGCTGTGGGGCCACGATTTAAGCCTGTTGCCGGGTTTTGCAGAATCCGTCGCGGGGTATCTGACACAACTGCTCGAACAGGGCGTTCTGGCGACCGTCTGTACGCAGTTCGAGCATTACGAAGCCGTAACAAAATGAAACAGAACGTAGTAAAAATACATCCCGACGATTCGGTACTGGTTGCCCTGAGCGATCTCGAGCCCGGCGAACGTGTCCAGTGGGACGGTGCTGCGCTGACCGTAACGGACGCGGTTCCCGCCAAGCATAAAGTCGCCATCCGGGCGTTTGCGCCCGGCGATCCAATTACGATGTACGGTGTACTGGTCGGGAAAGCGAAGCAACCCATTCCGGCGGGTGGCCGACTGACGACCTTCAACGTGCTCCACGCCACGAACAGCTACGACCTGAACAGCCCCTCGTATCAGTGGACAGCCCCGGCCGCCGACCGCTGGCAGGAACGGACGTTTATGGGGTATCACCGGTCGGATGGGCGCGTCGGAACGGCCAATTACTGGCTGGTAGTTCCGCTGGTATTCTGCGAAAACCGTAACATTCAGGTGCTGGAAGAAGCGCTCGTTCAGGATCTCGGCTACGCCCGACGACATAACTATCAGAACCAGACGCAGGAACTGATGGCGCTGGTGCAGGCCGGCCGCACGGTCGAAGAGGTGTTGCAGGCTGATCTGGAACAGACGGCGCAGTCGCTCAGCAGCTTGAACCGTAAGTCGTCCCGGCTGTTTCCCAACGTCGATGGGGTTAAATTTCTGGCTCACGAAGGCGGCTGTGGCGGCACCCGGCAGGATGCGCAGGCCCTCTGCGGACTGCTGGCGGGCTACATTACCCACCCCAACGTGGCGGGCGCTACGGTCCTGAGTCTGGGTTGCCAGAATGCGCAGGTGGGTATGCTGCAGGATGAAATCCGGAAGCGGAGCCCTCAGTTCGATAAACCCCTGTTCATTCTCGAACAACAGACCGTCGGCACTGAAGAATCGCTCATCAGTCTGGCCCTGCGGCAAACGTTTGCGGGGCTGATGCAGGCCAATGCCGCCATCCGGCAACCGGCTCCGCTCAGCAAACTGATCATCGGGCTGGAGTGTGGTGGCTCCGATGGCTTTTCGGGAATTTCGGCCAACCCCGTCCTGGGGCATGCCTCCGATCTGCTCGTAACGCTGGGCGGCACCGTCATTCTGTCGGAGTTTCCCGAGCTCTGCGGAGTCGAGCAGGAACTCTGCGATCGATGCGTAGATTCCGAAACCGCCGGTCGATTCCGGGAGCTGATGAACACCTACGCCCAGCGCGCGAAGGAAGCGGGCTCGGGTTTCGACATGAACCCGTCGCCGGGCAACATTCGCGACGGGCTGATCACTGACGCCATGAAGTCGGCGGGGGCGTCGAAAAAAGGCGGTTCGTCGCCGGTCGTCGCCGTGCTTGACTACCCCGAACTGGTCACGAAACCCGGACTGAATCTGCTGTGTACACCCGGCAACGACGTCGAATCGACAACGGCAGAAGTAGGATCGGGAGCAACGGTAGTTTTATTCACGACCGGGCTCGGAACGCCAACGGGTAACCCCATCGCACCGGTGGTGAAAATTGCCAGTAATACCGCCCTGGCGAACCGCATGCCTGACATCATCGACGTAAACACCGGTACGGTAATCGACGGAGAAGAAACCATCCAGCAAGCCGGAGAACGTCTGCTGGAACAGATTATCCGGGTGGCGAGTGGTGAAGTTGAAGTAGCCGCCGTTCGCCACGGCCAGGACGATTTTATTCCCTGGAAACGGGGAGTTTCCCTTTAGATTTTTAATGAATAATGGATAATGTAAAATGAATAATACTGGCTGGGGTGAGTCAATGTCATTATGCATTGTTCATTATCCATTGTACATTATTCATTATCCATTGTTTCTCCATCATTGACTATGAAAAAGCCCTTTCTGAACGAGGATTTTCTGCTGGAGACCGAAACTGCCCAGCAGCTCTATCACCAGTTTGCCAAATCGATGCCGATCATCGATTACCATTGCCATCTTCCACCCGATCAGATTGCCGAAGACCGGACGTTTGAGAACCTGACGCAGATCTGGCTCTACGGAGACCATTATAAGTGGCGGGCCATGCGTACCAACGGTGTCGACGAAAGCTACTGTACCGGTCGGCAGGATGATTTCGCCAAATTTCAGAAATGGGCCGAAACGGTGCCCTATACCGTCCGGAATCCGCTTTACCACTGGACGCATCTGGAGTTGCAACGCTATTTCGGCATCACGGAAATCCTGAACGGCCAGAGCGCCCGGCGCATTTACGACGCCTGCACCGAACAACTGCAATCACCGGCGTTTTCGGTTCGGAATTTACTTCGTCGGATGAATGTAGAAACCGTCTGCACGACCGACGATCCGGTCGATTCGCTGGAGTATCACCAGGCGCTGGCTGATTCGGGGTTTGAGATCAGCGTACTCCCCGCTTTCCGGCCCGATAAAGCCATGGCGGTAGAAGACCCCGTAGCATTCAACCAGTATGTCGCCCGGCTGGAAGCGGCCAGCAACGTGTCCATTACGAACTTCGGTGATTTTCTGGAAGCGCTACGGCAGCGCCACGATTACTTTGCGTCGATGGGCTGTAAACTGTCTGACCACGGTCTGGAACAGATTTACGCCGAGGACTACAGCGAGGCCGATGTTCGGGCTATTTTCGATAAAATCCGGTCGGGGCACGCTCTGACCGGAGCGGGTATGCTGACCTTTAAATCGGCGATGCTGGTCTACCTGGCCGAAATGGACTGGGAGAAAGGATGGACGCAGCAGTTTCATCTGGGGGCGCTGCGGAACAACAACTCGCGCATGCTCCGGCAACTCGGTCCGGATACGGGCTGGGACAGCATCGGCGATTTCTCGCAGGCGCGGGCGCTGGCGCGCTTCCTCGACCGGCTCGACGCGTCGGACAAGCTGGCGAAGACGATTCTATACAACCTCAACCCGGCCGACAACGAACTAATGGCAACCATGATCGGCAATTTCAACGATGGGTCCGTGGCCGGAAAAGTTCAGTTCGGCTCGGGCTGGTGGTTTCTGGATCAGAAAGACGGGATGGAGAAACAGATCAATGCGCTGTCGAATATGGGTTTATTGAGCCGGTTCGTGGGTATGTTGACCGACTCCCGGTCTTTCCTGAGTTATCCGCGACACGAATATTTTCGCCGGATTCTGTGCAACCTGTTCGGTAACGACATTGAAAGTGGCCAATTGCCCGACGATATGGACTGGATAGGGCAGGTTGTACAAAACATTTGCTACGGCAACGCCAAAACCTATTTTGGTTTCAGCAGCAAGCCTCTGGCGATGGCAGTTTAAATGATATTGTGTAACGCGGGTTTCCAAGGCAGCGGCCGACCGTCCGCGTTACACCACCAAATGACCCTATTACAAAGTCAGAAAATGAACAGCGTTTGTTGCTTCGGTGAGTTGTTGTTACGGTTTTCGCCCCTTGCGAATGGCGAGTGGATTCGGCAGGCGACTATGCCCGTGTTTATCGGCGGGGCCGAACTGAACGTCGCGACGGCGCTGACTCAGTGGGGTGTTCCGGTAAGCTACAGTACCGTATTGCCCGAAAATGCCCTCGCCGACGACATCATCGCCTACGTGGCTAGTAAAGGCATTGATTCCTCGCGGATTTTAAGGTTTGGGCAGCGAATCGGCAGCTACTTTCTCGCTCAGGGAACCGACCTGAAAAACGCTGGGGTCATTTACGACCGGGCACATTCGGCTTTTTCGGAATTAGCACCCGGTAAGGTCGACTGGGATACGGTGCTGGACAAAACGAGCTGGCTGCATGTGAGCGCAATCAGCCCCGCCCTGAATGCCAATGTGGCTGCCGCTTGCCGCGAACTGCTGGCTGTGGCCAGCGGGAAAGGCATTACCGTATCGATTGACCTGAACTACCGGGCGCGGCTCTGGCAGTACGGCATGGCACCGACCGAGATCATGCCGGGCCTGGTCGAGTACTGCGATGTGGTGATGGGTAATATATGGGCGGCCAACACCCTGCTCGGCATGCCGATCGATGAACGCAGTCTTGCTAGGGGACAACAGGAAGATTATCTGGCGCATGCGCTGGCCACGTCGGAAGCTGTTCAGGAACGGTTTCCGCGCTGTAAGGTGGTGGCCAACACCTTCCGGTTCGACCGGCCACCCACCGGACTGCGTTATTACACAACTCTTTACATCGCTGGCAAGCAGTACGTTTCACCCGAATTAGTGACGGAATCCGTAGTCGATCGGGTGGGCAGTGGCGACTGTTTTATGGCTGGTCTGATCTACGGACTTTACAACCAGCATGCCCCTCAGGACATTGTCGATTTTGCCGCTACGGCTGCTTTTGGCAAATTGCAGGAATTAGGCGATGCAACGCAGCAGTCCGTCGTCGATATTACGAAACGGTTATATCCATTAACGTCCTTAACGTAAGGTTGTCATGTCCTCATTCTCATCCGAAAAAATCCTTGATCTAGTCATCAGTCACCCGATTGTACCGGTATTTTATCATCCCGACGCTCAGCAGGCGCAGGCCATCGTGCAGGCCTGTTACGACGGCGGCCTTCGCGTTTTTGAATTTACGAACCGGGGCGATCAGGCCCTGGCGGTTTTTACCCAACTGGTTGGCTACGTTCGGGAAAATTGCCCCGAGATGGCGCTGGGCATCGGTACGATCCTGACGCCCGAAGACGCCGAAAAATTCCTGGATGCCGGTGCTCATTTCGTGGTGCAGCCCGTAACGACGCCCGCCGTGGGTGACGTCTGCAAAGCCCGCGGTATTCCCTGGATGCCCGCCGGCTCAACCCTGAACGAAATTTACCAGGCGACACTGCTGGGAGCCGATCTGGTCAAAGTGTTTCCCGGTAACGTCGTCGGTCCCGATTTCATAAAAGCCATCAAAGGGCCTATGCCCAAACTCAAACTGATGGTTACAGGTGGGGTCGAACCGACCATCGACAGCCTGTCGGCCTGGTTCCGGGCGGGCGTAACGGCCGTCGGTATTGGATCGCAACTCTTCTCCGGGCAAAACGCCGACCCGGCCATCCTGCGGGAGCGCGTGGCCGCCCTGGTTCAGATGGTTACACCCTTTATTCCCCAACCCGCATGACTAAACCCACTGGAAACTATCGCTGGACCATCGTAGCACTGCTGTTCTTCGCGACGACCATCAATTACCTTGACCGACAGGTGGTTGGGCTGCTGAAACCTACGCTGGAGAAAGAATTCGACTGGTCGGAACTCGACTACAGTCGCATTGTTCAGGTATTCTCGGCCGCTTATGCCATTGGCCTGCTGATCTTCGGGCGGTTCATCGACCGGATCGGCACCAAGCTGGGCTATACGCTGGCGATTATTTTCTGGAGTCTGGCCGCTATGGGCCACGCCCTGGCATCGAGCACGATGGGATTCATTTTTGCCCGTATCGGACTCGGGCTGGGCGAAGCGGGTAACTTTCCGGCAGCTATCAAAACCGTAGCCGAGTGGTTTCCGAAAAAAGAGCGGGCGCTGGCAACCGGTATATTCAACTCGGGAGCCAACATCGGCGCGGTTATAGCCCCGATTCTGGTCCCCTGGATTCTGGGCGTTTATGGCTGGGAAATGGCCTTTATCGTTACCGGGGCCGTCGGATTTATCTGGCTGGTTTTCTGGTACGTTACCTACGAAATTCCGTCTAAGCAGGCTAAATTGTCGAAAGAAGAATACGACTACATCCACAGCGATAACGAAACCACCCCCGACGAAGTCGCCGATCATGGGAAACCCGTTTCGTGGGGGCAACTGCTGAGCAAGCGGCAGACCTGGGCGTTCGTGTTCGGAAAAATGCTGACCGACCCCATCTGGTGGTTTTTTCTGTTCTGGTTGCAGGATTATTTCTCTACGACGTTCCACCTGGATACCAAAAAACCGAACCTGTACCTGGCTGTGCTGTACACCCTGGTCAGCATTGGAAGTATCGGAGGGGGGTACCTCTCATCGACGTTGATCAGTCGCGGCTGGAGCGTTTGGAGGGCGCGAAAAACCGCCATGTTTATTTTCGCGTTGCTGGTCATCCCGGTTATTGCTGTCCGGTTTGGGCCAGGAATCTGGACGGCCGTAGCGTTGATCGGGCTGGCCGGTGCGGCTCACCAGGCCTGGAGCGCCAATATTTTCACGACGGCCTCCGACATGTTTCCGAAGCGGGCGGTTAGCTCGGTAGTGGGTATTGGTAGTATGGCCGGATCGGTCGGCGGGATCATTTTTCCGGAAATTGTCGGGCGCATTCTGGACAACTACAAACGCATTGGTGATATTCAAAGTGGCTACGGCATCATCTTCCTGATGTGTGGTTCGGCCTACCTGCTGGCCTGGCTGGTCATGCACCTGCTTACCCCAACTATGCAACCCGTCCGGCTGGAAACGCCCGAGTCGGAACCGGTAGCGTAACGTCTGTAAAAATCAATGTTTTAGGCTTTCGGTCTGACCTGTAAAACCCGTCAGCCGAAGCCTAAAACATTACTCATGTTCACTAGGTAAGAATAGGTAAGATTGTATTGATTTTGTTGATTATTTAGATCGTTCGTCCGGGCGATCCATGCGTCAACGAGATCGACGGCAAGGCTATTGCCTTGCCAAATTCCAGTTGATCCTACCTAAAAATCTATTTAATCTGTAAACTATCTATTCATATAAATTCCTTCCAGTACTATGGACGTTCAGCAAATGGAAATCAGCGCTTCGCATCCCCTGGCGTTACCCGTTGGTGTAACCCTCGACCGCTACATCATGAACCGGCAAACGGCTTTCCCCTACGCCACCGGCGAACTCTCGCAGTTGCTGCGTGACATCGCGCTGGCCGGAAAAATCATTCACCGCGAGGTGAACCGGGCGGGGCTGATCGATCTGACCGGCGGCATGGGCGTTCAGAATGTGCAGGGCGAAAGCCAGCAAAAACTGGATATGATCGCTAATATCCGGTTTTGCCGGGCGCTCAAAAATGGGGGAGAAGCGTGTGCGATTATTTCGGAAGAAGACGAAGACATTGTCTTCACGGGCAACAACCACGGCAAATACGTCGTGGCAATCGATCCGCTGGATGGTTCCTCGAACATCGACGTGAACGTATCCATCGGTACGATCTTTTCCATCTACCGCCGGATAACTCCCATTGGATCGGAACCGACGCTGGATGATTTTTTGCAGGGTGGCCGGCGGCAGGTCGCAGCGGGGTATATTCTGTACGGCTCCTCGACGATTCTCGTGTATACGACCGGCCACAGCGCCAACGGATTTACGTACGACGCGTCGCTGGGCGAATTTATCCTGTCGCATCCGGATATTCACAGCCC
Organism: Spirosoma koreense; assembly: GCF_054777875.1. NCBI lineage: Bacteria > Pseudomonadati > Bacteroidota > Cytophagia > Cytophagales > Cytophagaceae > Spirosoma > Spirosoma koreense. The sequence continues at coordinate 870,521 of NZ_BAAHAC010000005.1, forward strand.
CGTCAATGGCCAGATCTATTCCTGCAACGACGGGAACGTCGACAGCTACGAAGAGGGCGTACAAAATTACCTGACCAGTTGCCGGAAGAAACAGTTTACAGCGCGGTACATCGGGTCGCTGGTGGGCGATTTTCACCGTAACCTGCTGAAGGGAGGAATTTATTTGTACCCATCTACCAAAAAGAACCCGGACGGAAAATTACGGCTGCTCTACGAAGCGTTCCCACTAGCGTTTATCGCCGAAAAAGCCGGTTGCCTGGCCACGTCGGGACACCGGTCGGTGCTCGACATCAAGCCCACCAGCCTGCACCAGCGGACGCCCCTGTACATCGGTGCGCCCATGATGGTCGAAAGCCTCATCGGCCTGTTGAAGTAAACTTAACCTTCGTTCTGTTGGCGGTATCGAATTAATTCATCGATACTGACCAGCTTCATCCCAAATCGATCGGCGATCTGCCGCAGTTCGGGCAGGCGAGCCATCGAACCATCTTCGCTCAGCACTTCGACCAGCACACCCGAGGGTTTGAAGCCCGCCAGTACCGCTAGATCCATAGCCGCTTCGGTATGTCCGGGGCGGCTCAGTACACCACCCGCCTGGGCGATAAGCGGAAAAATATGGCCCGGCCGACCAAAATCGTCGGGATGGATGCTGGGATCGGCCAGCGCCTGAATGGTTTTGGCGCGGTCATGTGCGGAAATTCCCGTACCACAACCAAACCCTTTTAAATCGACGGAAACGGTGAACGCGGTTTGATGAGTAGCGGTGTTTTGCTCGACCATCAGCGGCAGTTGCAACTCCTGGCAGCGTGCTTCGGTCAGGGAAACGCAGATGAGTCCGCGTGCTTCTTTGGTCATGAAGTTAACCAGCGCCGGGGTGATGCATTCCGACGCGCCGATCATATCGCCTTCGTTCTCGCGATCTTCATCGTCCACCACAATAATCAGCTCGCCCCGGCGAATCGCGTCGATACCTGCTTCAATCGGGTCCAATAACCGTTCGTTCATTCCGTACCTTATCAGTGAATACGCAAAGTACGGTCATTCTGGTGGGTAAACTGGTATTCGATTGATCAAATTGCCGCGATCGCTGCCTGCCAACCCGCATAACTTCCGGCTACTGAGGTATTTATTTCATTCGGTTCAACGGCCAATTTGTCGGCGTTTAATTCCTGTAAATGCGCCAGGTCTTTGTAGAGTCCGGTTTTCAGGCCTGCCAGATAAGCGGCACCCAAAGCCGATACGTCGGGCATGGCACGGTTGACCACCGCTTTCCCGAGCAGATCCGCCAGAAATTGTACGACGAACCGGTTGGCGCTGATGCCGCCGTTCACCATCAGTTCTTCGAGCGGAATGCCCGTATCCTGCTCCATCGCGACGATGACATCCTTGATCTGGTATGGAATGGACTCCAGAGCCGCCCGAACGATGTGGTTTTTGGTCGAACCGAACGTCAGCCCCGAGATCGACGCTTTGCGGGCCATCTGCCAGTGAGGAGCGCCCAGTCCGCTGAATGCCGGGATGATGTACACGCCCCCGTTGTCGGGGACCGCCGTCGCCATTGCTTCGGTTTCGCGGCTCTCGGCGAATAAGCCCAGGCTGTTTTTCAGCCACTCGATGGTGGCGCCACACGTGACGATAACCCCCTCCAGCGCATAATCTACGCGTGCTTCGGTGCTCCAGCAGATGGTCGTCACCATACCGTGCTGCGAGGGTTTCAGGGACTGGCCAATGTTCATGATAATCGAACAGCCGGTGCCCAGGGTAGCTTTGGCTGTTCCGGGCGTGAAACAACCCTCGCCAAACGCGGCCGCGTGCGAATCACCGATGAGGCTGGTAATAGGCAGAATATGGTCGAACAGACCATTGAAATTCGACTCGCCGAAGAAAGCCGAAGAAGGTTGGGGCTCGGGTAGATTCAGTTTCGATAACCCAAACCGGGCGAGCAGTTCCTGATCCCAGCTAAGGGTTTGGAGGTTAAAAAACAGGGTTCGGGAAGCGTTGGTATAGTCGGTAAGGTAGCGCTGGCCGTTGGTCAGTTTGTACAGCAGCCAGGTGTCGATTGTACCGAAATAGGCTTTGCCCGCATCGATGGCCTGCCGGACGGTTTCGTCATGCTCGTACAGCCAGATGAGCTTGGTACCCGAAAAATACGGGTCGATGAACAGGCCGGTTTTTGCCTGAATGATCTCCTCGAGTCCTTCCGCTTTGAGTCGTTCGCACACCGCAATCGACCGCTTGCATTGCCAGACGATGGCGTTGTGCAGGGGTACGCCGGCTTCATCCCACACCACAAACGTTTCGCGCTGATTCGAAATCCCGCACGCACTGATGGCTTTTAGGTTCCCGCCCTCCGCAGCAAACGTGCCGATGCATTTGCCGACCGAAGCCAGCACATTCCGGAAAATGCCTTCCGGGTCCTGTTCTACGTAGCCGTCCCCGAAATAGTTTGTCGTCAGCGGCTCCGAAGCGCGGGCCACAACCTGACCGGCTTCGTCAAACAAAAGGGTTTTGGTACTACTGGTGCCCTGATCGATGGCGAGGATGTAGGAAGAAGTCATTGGAGGTTAATGTATAATGAATAATGGTTAATGAAAAATGAGTGTTGAGGTCAAATTGCTTCCTGTCAATGTGGTAGTGTTAACTATTATTCATTGTACATTATTCATTATTCATTTTTTACGTTCGATTTGTCGATGATCACGGCCAGCAGGATGACGAAACCTTTGACGACCTGTTGCCAGAACGGCGACACGTTCAGAAGCACCAGCCCGTTGTTCAGCACCCCGATGATGATAGCTCCCTGCACCGTTCCTAAAATACTGCCGCGTCCGCCGGAAAGCGAGGTGCCACCGATTACGACGGCGGCAATGGAGTCCAGCTCGTAGCTGGTGCCGGCGTTGGGCTGGGCCGAATCCAGCCGGGAAGTGACCAGCAGCCCACCCACGGCGGCCAGCGCCCCGGCAATGGTGTACACGGCCAGCTTGATTCGGTTAATATTGACGCCCGATAGCCGCGCTGCGCTTTCGCTGCCGCCAATGGCGTAGATGTAGCGACCCAGACGGGTTTTGTTCGTGACCAGCACGGCAATGGCTACGATGATACTCGATAGCCAGACGGGTAAAGGAATGCCCAGAAACCAGCCGGTGCCCAGAAAGGTGAACGAGTCGCCCAAGCCGGTGATGGGAAAGCCTTCGGTCCAGAGCATAGTCAGGCCCCGCGCGATGGTCAGCATGGCCAGGGTGGCAACAAACGGCGGGAGGTTGAATCGGGTGATAGCCCAGCCGTTGAACCAGCCCAGCGCCGAACCCGTTAGGATTCCCGCCAGTATAGCGCCGAGCAGGGTGAACCCGATGTATAGATTGGCCGATGGAATTGGGATGCCGTTGCGCAGGAGCCCCGCAGTGATTGCCCCCGACAGCGCCAGCACCGAACCCACGGACAGGTCGATGCCCGCCGTTAGCACCACCAGCGTCATGCCCGTCGAGATGCAGACGTTGACCGAAATCTGCCGCAGCACGTTCCAGAAATTGGCTATCGTCAAGAATTTATCGGATAACAGGCTAATGCCCAGACAAAGAATGAACAGGGCGATCAGCGACTGAAACTTAGTCAGTAAAGGCCGGTAGGTCGTGAGTGTAGATTGCATAAGAGAGGGTAATGGGTAATATATAATGGGTAATGTATAATGAAAAATGCATAATGTAACATATTGATTGTCAAGGGATTTTGTTGAGGTGATTAACCATTATACATTATTCATTATCCATTAAGTTTTCGGAATAGCCGCTTTTAAAATCGAATCTTCGGAGGCATCCTGCACAGCCATTTCGGCGGTTAGGGTGCCTTCGCACAGAACCAGAATCCGGTCCGATATCGCCAGAATTTCGGGGAGTTCCGACGAAACGACCAGAATGCCCATGCCTTCGTCGGCCAGTTGCAGAATCAGGCGGTAAATTTCATTCTTGGCGTTGACGTCGATGCCGCGCGTCGGTTCGTCGAGCATCAGTAGCTTCGGGTGCGTCGCCAGCCATTTCGACAGCACAATCTTCTGCTGGTTGCCACCGCTCAGGTTTTTAGCCGCCTGTTTTTCCGAAGGCGTCTTGATTCGCAAGTCCGCGATGTATTTCCTGGCCAGCGTGGTTTCTTTCGTCTGATTCAGCAAACCGGCCTGTTCAATGGCTTCGAGCGCCGTCAGGCTGATATTTGTCTGTACGTCCAGCCCCAGCACCAGTCCATCTTTCTTCCGGTCTTCGGGCACCAGCGCCAGACCCGACCGGATGGCATCGACCGGCGCTTTCAGGCGAACCGGCTGACCGTCGAGCTGAACCGTACCGCTGGACCGCTTCGGATGAAGCCCGAACAGAGATTCCAGCAACTCCGTCCGACCCGCGCCCATCAATCCGAAAATACCGACGATTTCTCCCCGTCCGACGGTAAACGAGATGTTTTTGAGCTGATTTTCCTGCACCCGTACCGGATGCTTCAGACAAAGCCCGTCCACCGACAGCAGCGACTCATACGCCCGATCGGCCGACTGACGACGGATACTCGTAATGGCGCGGCCCACCATTTTCCGGATCAGCGTGTCGTGATCGATGCCCTGCATCGAACCGGATTCGATGGATTTTCCGTCACGCAGGACCACGTAGCGATCCGCAATCGTGAACAGCTCATCCAGCTTATGCGAGATGTAGACAATGGCTTTGCCCGCCCGGCGTAGGTCGTCGATGATCGTAAACAAAACCGCCACTTCGCTGTCGGTAATGGCCGAGGTAGGTTCGTCCATAATGATCACGTCCGATTCCACCAACAATGCTTTCGCAATCTCGACCACCTGCTGCTGACCGACTTTCAGTTCGGCGACGAGCGTATCGGGATCGATGGAAAGTTTGAGTTTGTCGAGCAGCTCATGGGTTTTAGTGCGCATGGCCCTGCGGTCGAGCGTACCCCAGCGGGTGGTCAGTTCGCGGCCCAGGAAAATATTTTCCGTGATGCTGAGGTACGGAATCAGGTTCAGTTCCTGGTGAATGATGGCGATCCCGCAGGCCTGCGCGTCGCGGATGGTGTGGAACCGGACCGGCTCTCCGTTGAAGCGGATCTGACCTTCGTAGTCCGAATAAACCCCTGACAGAATTTTCATCAGGGTCGATTTCCCGGCTCCATTTTCCCCGATGAGGGCGGTGACCTGCCCCGCCATAAATTCCAGACAGACCTGGTCCAGCGCCGTCACGCCCGCAAATCGCTTGGTGATATTTTCCGCAACGAGGAGAGGGGGGAGGGGTAAGGGCAGAGGGTTTGGGGGTAAGGGCATGGGGCGAAGGGGGTAGGGTCTAGGATAAAGCGTATGGGTTTACCACATGCCCTATGCTATACAGCTATTGGGATCACTTCCAAATTTTCCAGATGCAGATGCGCCTGGTTCAATTCGATAGCACCGATGAACCGGACCGAACCGCCGGGTTTGGCGGTGGCTTTCAGGATCGGCGCCACTTTCTGGCGGATGATCGTGTTGAGTTCGGCTGAGACGTTGTTGAGATCCATCGTGTTGTCGAATTCCGTGATTCTGATGAGCCCCGAAGCATCACGGGCGGCATTGCCGAAAATGTATTCGGTCGCCAGTTTCACAACGTCGCCGGAGGGGAGAAGCACCGTAATGTCGTTGTCGCCGACCGCCGTAATCCTGCCTTCGCCTTTCACCAGAAAATAGCGGATGTTGCCGATGCCCAGCGCGTGCGAATAGGTGTCGAACGCTTTTTCTTTGTCCGACTTCAGCAAAGGGAGGAGCGTTGTTAGCTCGGTCGCTTTGGCCGAGTCGGGGAGCAGTTTCGTCTTCCAGAAGGTCTGGGCGTATGCGGCCGCGTCGAATTTCGTACCGGTACTGGCCCCCGCCGACGCGTTGACCTCATCCAGTTTTTTAAAGTAAACGGAGTTGTACGCGACAACCGCAATCAACACCAGCAGCAGGGCATATTTCAGGTTTTTCGGCATGGCTCGTCAGGATTTTTTAGTGCCCGGATAATCCTTGATATTTCCCTGATCGACTAGTTCGACCGCTACGGGTATCTTTTTGGCAAAATCGCGTTTGCCTTTGAAATACTCGTCCGCAAACTGAGCCGCGGTTTTAGCCATCGTCTGTGGTGACTGCAACCCCGTCGCTTTGATCTTACCATCGCGAATCGAGTTCATCACATCGTCGGCCCCATCGAAGCCGAACACCCCAACGTCTTTGGCTTTGCCGGCTGCGACCAGCGCCTGGTATGCGCCCATCGCCATGGCGTCGTTGCCGCAGAAAACTGCGTCGATATCGGGTTGCGCCTGCAGGATGGATTCAAGCACTTCCATTGCTTTGTTGCGGTCGAAGTCGGCGCTTTGCTGCGCGACCATTTTAAAATTCGGATACTGATCAACGACACTGTGAAAGCCTTTGGAACGGTTCCAGGTGTTGTTGTCGCCGACTAGTCCCAGAATCTCGACGTATTTGATCGGGGCGGCACTGGCTTTGGTCCGCAGGGTCTGTACGAAATATTTCCCGATGGCTACACAGCCCGAGTAGTTGTCGGACAGGATCTGACAGGTAGCGGCCTGGGACGAGTTGACTTCGCGGTCCATACAGAATACCGGAATGCCCGCGTCTTTGGCTTTCATGGCGTTCACGATCGATCCGTCGGAGTCCGTTGGGTTGAGCAGAATGGCGTTGAATCCCGACACTATTGCGTTCTCGAAATGGTCGCTTTCCAGCGCTGTGTTGTTCTGTGAATCGAAAATCTTGGTTTCGTACCCCAGCGCTTTGGCTTCAGCCGCTGCCGTTTCGGCCAGTACCACGAACCAGGGATTGTTGAGTGTAGAGACAATCACGGCCACTTTCTTCGGCTGGCCTGTATCGGTTTTCTTCGTACAACTCCCTGCCAGTATCAGCAGAGCCAGTACCCAGTGATAGTAATGTTTCATAGGAGGGAATGAATAATGGATAATGGATAATGGATAATGGATAATGGATAATGGATAATGGATAATGGATAATGGATAATGAGTAAGCGGCTGATTTCCAGGGTTGCTGCATTATGCATTCATTTTACATTATCCATTATTCATTGATCAGGGCATTACCGTTACAATCACCCGCTGATACCGGGTCAGGGCTGGGGTTCCCGTATCGGTCACGGCCAGGATGACATGAAAGGTTTCGGGCTTCGTTACGGCCGGTGCCACGACAAAAGCCTGTTTTTTCTGTTTATCCTGTATTTCCAGCGCCCGGCTGCTGTCGAACGTACCGGGTTCGCGGTAATAAATCCAGTCGTAGGTCAGCGTATGGCCATCCGGGTCGCTGGACCCGTCGGCGCTCAGCGTCACTTTTTCTCCGCTTTTTGCGCGGATCTGATTCGGGTGACCGAGTCGGGCAACAGGCGGATGGTTTGCATCTTTATACGGCTTGACCGTCCAGTCGATCCGGGCGGCAAAATCATGCTGATACGCTTTCCGCCACCGCCAGATCGTCGCTTTGTTGCTGGTGTACCAGCCGCTGTCGACGCCCATCACCTCATCTTCGGCATCCGACCAAAAGGGGCGCGTTTCGGGCTCGTAAAACCACTTGCGCATGCGGGGCGTGTAGAATTCGTAGCGACCGCCCCAACTCCCGTAATTCGGGTGCTCTGGATCGCTCAGGCCGTTGTTGATCAGAAACAGAAACGTCGGCGTGTCGCCTTCCATGAGAAATTTGGTGAATGGATGTTCCGCACCCAGCGGACCGTGATTTTTCCGGATGTGCTCGTCCAGCCACGGATTATCGACCAGACTGAAATCGGCGCCCTGAAATCGTCCGTGAAACTTATCGCCACTGATGCCGCTCCAGGTGGCATGGTGATAGGCTCCCCCCGCATGAAAGCCCGGACTGGCAATGTAAAACAGATTCGGGAACGTCTTCCGCAGCCATGGCCCGGTATCGTCCTGATCCGAAATAGTGTAGACCCGAAGTTTGGCCACAAACTTATCCAGGTCTTCGGGTGTGCGCGTCTGACGAACTTTCCAGAGGGCCTGCGCCAGGCAGTTGGCTCCACCCCAGACCGGAATCCAGACGGGGCGGTCATCTTTTTTGTCGACAACCGAAATAATCCATTCCGAACCCTCCGAATCTCTGCCCGGCCCAACGGCACTCATCCCGAAGTTTGGATAACCCGACTTGATGATGCTGGTCAGGTATTCGGTTTCGGGATAACCTTTTTCGTGCAGCAGTAAATTCGACCGAACCTTTCCATAGGCCGTCACGATCTGTTTGATGCGCTCCGGAGCCACCCGCTCTTTCTGGTGAACCGAGGTCGTCGCGATCAGGCCTTCTACGTCCCACTGATTTGCATACGTCAGAAAGCGCACCATCGACTGCGCATCGTCGGGTTCATTTTCAATGTCGGTGAGCACCAGCACCCGCAGTTTTGGCGGTGGTTGCTGGGCTGGGCTTCGTATCGCTAAGAGCGACAGCAAAACGAGTAAGATGGATTTCATGGTGGTTTAGGGTAGTGGTCCGATGTGTTTAATCCATTAACGTCAATGCTTCGGCAACGATGCCGTTTTCTGACAAACCGTAATGTGCCAAAATCTCAACCTGCGAACCCGTAACGGTGTATTCATCCGGAATTCCCATGATCCTGAATCGGTTATGGAAGCCGTTGGTCATCAGGAACGATGCACAGGCTTCGCCCAGACCGCCGAACACGCTGTGCTCTTCTACGGTCAGAATGGGGCAACCTTTGGCCGCGACCGTTGCCAGCAACTCGTAATCCAGTGGCTTGATCGTGTGCATGCTGATCACCGTTGCGCGCAGGCCGTGTACTGCTTCCAACTGGCGGGCGGCCTGTAGCGCCGGGTAAACCGTTTCGCCGGTACCGATCAGCACCAGGTCGTCGCCTTCGCAGATGATGCGGCCTTTCCCGAAGGCAAAATCCTGGTTTTCTTCGGACAGCAGCGGCATGGGCTTTTTGCCGAACCGCAGGTAAATCGGGTGTTCGGTTTCGGCGGCCAGACGAATAGCCTGCTCGGTCTCGAAATTGTCGGCGGGCGCTACGATAATCAGGTTGTGCACCGCTCGGAGTGCCGCAAAATCGTGCAGGCTGTGGTGCGTCGAGCCAAGCGCCCCGTAGCTGACACCCGCGCTGATGCCGATAAGCTTAACCGGATTGTCGGAATAGGCCACGTCGGTTTTGATCTGCTCGAACGACCGCGCCGTCAGGAAGCAGGCGGGCGAAACGGCAAAAACTTTCTTGCCCGTCGAAGCCAGACCCGCGGCTACCCCCACCAGATTCTGCTCGGCAATCCCAATCTCGATGTGCTGCGCCGGATATTTCTGCCCAAACGGCACCAGTTTTCCCGACCCTCGCGAATCGCTGGTGACGACCAGAATCTGTCTGTCGGTGCTGGCCAGTTCCTGTAGCGTGCTGGAAAACACATCCAGGTTGGCCAATTCTTTTTTATCGACTACTGTACTTACTTCTCCCATGGTTGTATCTTAATAAATGGTCATTTGCCTCGCCAGTCCGCCGGTGCTGTCATCGATGGTCATTTATCGGCAGCGACCAATGACTACAAATGACTATCAATGACAATCATTAACGCGCAGCTAATGACTAATTACTGGCCACTCATCAATTCCAGTTTAGCAAAGAAATCGGCGAACATCAGGCTGGTATCCAACTGCGTATACACCCGAATCGGTCTTCCTTTGTGGTTATGGGCATACGTTCCGGCCTGATTGATGCGGGGAGCCTGTCGAACGACGTAGCGACTCGATGAGGGGTCTGCTTCGAAGGACGATTGCAGCGCCGTGAGCAGTACCAGCGGGCTGTCGCCCAGCACGTACGTTTCGCCGATGTTTAGGAAGCGCTGGATGCGGGCCATCAGGGTTTCCAGCGTCCCGCTCAGGTAAGCACCCACTTTTCCGCGTGGCTTCACTTTGGTCAGCAACTGAGCATACGACAGCAGGCATTGCCGGTACACATCCCGCGGCACTTGCCACAACGGCAGCGCAGACCGGTTAAAAACCGCCCGGGCCGCTGCCTGATCGATATTCAGGTTGTATTCGACTTCCGTATAGCCCGGCGGAGGAAGGGCCAGTTCACTGTATTCGGCACCCCCGATCCAGATTAATGTCAGCTTATCGGCAATCTGCGGATTGGTCAGCGCAGCCGACGCAATTTCGGTAAGGCCGGCTCCGCAAACTACATAAAGAGGCAGTTTGGTATCGGTCCGTAAGGCTTCCTGGATAATGAAGGTAACGGCCTCGTTTTTGACGGGCGTGCTGTCGTTCGCCATGGCTGTGTTCGACCCCGCAAAGACAGGGATAGCTTTGGTCACGGCCATCACCTGGAGCACTTCCTTCGCTTTTTTAGCCGCGTTGTCGGCCTGAGTTGTAGATCGGTCGAAACCGTCGCCCACCCGCAGGTGAGAACCGATGATGGCCCGTACCTCCACCGACGGAGACATCAGCAGGTGGGCCAGTTGAAACAGACCGTCGGGGTCACCGCTGAAATCGTTGTCGACGATGATGCGCATGCGAGGCTCCACACCCGGCAGGCCTTTCGACTGGGCAAGCGCATGAAAAGAAACCGTTAGGCTGAGGAGCAAACTTAGCCAATATCCCTTTTTCAAAGCCCCGGAGTAACGCAGGTGGAAACCCGCGATTGTTAGCGAAACAGTGCGGGTGGAAACCCGCGTTACACGACCGTTCATAGTTGACTCGTTAATTCCTCCAGTGCCTGTTGGTATTGGTCCGGATTCGGAACGCCGTGGTGCCATTTGAGCTGGTTCTCCATGAAACTGACGCCTTTGCCTTTTACGGTATGCGCAATGATCAGGCTTGGTTTGCCGGGCTCGAAGGGCAGGGCGTCGAACGCTTCGGTCAGCGCATCGAAATCGTGGCCGTCGACATGCCGGACAGCCCAGCCGAACGCTTCGAATTTCTGGTCGAGCGGGTCGGTGCTGCATACCTCGGCGGTTGGCGCGGTAATTTGCAGGCCGTTTTTATCGACGATGGCGCAGAGGTTATCGAGCTTATACTGAGCCGCCAGCAGTGCCGCTTCCCAGTTCGAGCCTTCGGGTAGCTCGCCATCGCCCAGGAGCGTGAATACCCGGAAGGGTTTTTCATCCAGCTTAGCGGAAATGGCCGTACCGACGCTCAGCGAAAGCCCGTGCCCCAGCGAACCGGTGTTCTGTTCGACGCCTGCCACTTTTTTGGTTGGGTGACCAATGTAGTGCGACTTGTACCGGCACAGGGTTTCTAGGTCCGATTCCGGAAAGAAACCTTTGTCAGCCAGTACTACGTACAGTGCTTCAACGGTGTGTCCCTTACTCTGGATATACCGGTCGCGGTCCGGCGATTTGGCCGTTTCCGGGCTGACATTCAGTACGTTGTTGTACAACACATTCAGAATGTCGATGCAGGATAAACTGCCGCCTGTATGTCCCGCATTGGCACCGACGATGTACTTAAGGATATTTTTTCGATACGTAGCCGACTTGCGGGCTAGCTCCTGTGACGTCATGATGTTCGGTTTTGACGAGTTTTTCGACAGAATTGACAGCCGGGCCGACGCTTCGGATTACAGCCATAAAAAAACCTGTGCATCCTGTCGAAAAAAATTAATGCGAATAGACCTCCCAGCCCATATAATTTTCCATGGCTTCTTTCAGGATACCCGCGGTTTTGGAGGCATTCATCACCACGTGGTGCTCGAAGCCGTTCCGGCACACATACTGCATCAGTCCCTGCAGGTTATCGATCTGCGCCACGGCCCGATTGCCGAACGTGTTCAGCGCGTCGTCGGTCAGTCGGCCCTCGCCGATGTACGCTTTCATAATCCCTTTCGGATCGTCGGTGCTGATGCGCCCGAAGGTGAGGGGCGACGCGGGCGTGCGTCCGGCCAGCGCACCGTAGGTATTTTCTTCACCGACGGTGGTCCCCAGAATCGGGGCCGTGCTGATTTCGATATCGGGCAGGAACGACTTGGCCCAGTTACCGCAGTGGAACAGTACGCACTTGTTTTCATCGTCGGCGTAGTTGTTGTTCCAGTCGACGAGCGCGCTGGGTGACCCCGACGCCAGTTGCATGGCGTACATGCTGAGTGTACCTGTCACGTCGACTTCGCAGGCGCTGGGAAGCATGTTTTCGCTCATGATGCTCATGCTGGTACACACGTTACAGCCGTAGTTTTGCTGAAGCGAGGTCCAGCACTGAATGGCCGTGGCATCGAGCGCGTGTTCCTGCATGAAATCGTTCAGCACCACATCAAGCTTGGCAATCTGAACCAGCTTATCATCGGGGGTGCGGCCCGTCGGCGTGTAGGCTTTGATGGCGTCGAGCCGGTCTTTTACGGACTGATCGGCTGCGGTAAGTTTATTGGCAAACCCCAGAATATGCGACAGGTCGATGGTGACGACCGATATGCCATTTCGCTGGAGGATTTTTTCGCTATACCGAACCGTATTGAACGCGCCCGGACGCGCACCAACCGCCCCGATCCGCACGTTGCGCAACCCTTTGACGACCCGGCAAACGGCCAGAAAATTCTTCAGATCCGCTTCGAAGCTCGGGTCGGACGGATGCACGACGTGCTTTGTCGTCAGGGAGTACTTGATCCCGAACTGATACAGGTTATTGCAGACCGAAATCTTACCGCACCAGGCATCCCGACGACGAGCTACGTCGAGCCGGTTCAGATCATCGGGATAGGCCTGAATCAGCACCGGAACGTCCAGCCGGGCGAGTTTTAGGGTTTCGGCCACCCCTTTTTCGTCGCCGAAGTTGGGCAGCACAACCAGAACGCCCATGATCTCGTCGGCGTGTTTACGGAATAGTTCGGCGCATTTCTGAGCTTCCTGAAAAGTTTCGACGCCACCGAGCTTGGTGGCCGATTCGGGCAGCATGATCGGATTGACCCCGGCTTTCTGAAAGGCGAGCAGCAGATCGGCCCGGCATTCGCCCACTAATTTATCGGGGAAAAAATCCCGGTTACCAATAATCACCCCTAACGTAATCGGGGCACTTGTCTTTACATTCATGGGCTAGTAGATGTCAATTCGGCCAACGCGTAGGCTTGTACCAGCTAGACCGATCGAACAAAGATAAAAATGATAAATAGAAAATAAAAGAAAACAATCGAAAGTAAATCAATGGATATAATAAGCCATATGAGCACGAATAACGTTTATTGTGTGGGTTAATATAGTACAATGCCATGGGTAATATCCTATAAAAGTTGGTTGAACAGCTCATTTTTTGGATATATTCAATAATTAGTTTAGAGAAAGTCTATAAATTTTCTTTTACTTTCTAAAGGGTTCTTATTTTTGTTTTTTGATCGTATCCATTTGTATTCTGTATGAGAAAGTTACGCCTGGCCACTTTTCTACTTTTAGCATTCGTTTCGACTGGCTTTGCGCAACGTCAGGCAACCTGGATCTGGTATCCGGGTGATTTTGAGATCTGGCTGGGCAATTCCATGCAGAACCGGCGGACCGAGCGGACTACCTTTCTACCGCCGTTCTGGAAGCTCGACAGTCACTACAACCTCATCGATTTTCATAAGGATTTCGACCTGTCGCAGGTGGAAGAAGTCGATCTGTTTGTGGAAGGAAAATACAACGTCAAGGTCGACGGTAAGGCTTTTCCGGGCTATCCGAAACGAATCACAGTGCCCGCCGGCAAGCACAAACTAAGCCTGAAAGTGTTTTGTCAGGATCGGGTACCGGCGATTTATGTGCGGGGAAAAAACGTGGTTTCGGATGGCTCATGGCTCGTGACGTTCGAGGATAAAGAGTGGATCGACGAAACCGGGAAGGCATCCGATCAGTCGGGGACAACCTGGCTGAAAGCGGGCACCTGGAATTTCAATGACCCTCAATTGCCGCCATCGAAGTTTAAGCTGGCTACCAGGCCATTATCGGCCCTGAAGACCGAGAAGCAAACGCAGTCGATGCTACTGGATTTTGGCCAGGAAACCTTTGGATTCGTGAAACTGCACGGTTTGTCGGGTAAAGGGGCGGTCAATATTTATTACGGCGAATCGCGGGAAGAAGCGCTGGCAACGGACACCGGCGAAACTACCGATTTTCTGCAAATCGATCAGCGACAGAAACGGGATTCCACCATGGAGTTGACCAAAGCGTTCCGGTACGTGAATGTGCAGTTCGACGGCAGCGTTGCCATCGATTCGGTGTCGATGCTGTATGAGTACCTCCCCGTGGCCGACCGGGGTAGTTTCCGCTGCAACGACGAGCAGATCAACAAAATTTACGACGTAGCGACCTACACGCTGCACCTGAACACGCGCGAGTTTTTCATTGACGGCATCAAACGCGACCGCTGGATCTGGTCGGGCGATGCAGCCCAGAGTTATCTGATGAATTACTACCTGCTGTTCGACTCGCCTTCGGTAACGCGCACGCTGCTGGCTCTCCGCGGAAAAGACCCGGTGACGAGCCACATCAATACCATCATGGACTACACCTTTTACTGGTTCATCGGAATTTACGATTACTACCAGTACACGGGCGATAAGGCGTTTATTCAACAAGTTTATCCGCGCATGCAAAGCCTGTTGAACTATTGCCTGGGCCGCCGGAATAAAAATGGCCTGTTGGAAGGGCTCGCCGGTGACTGGGTGTTCATCGACTGGGCCGAAGGGCTGAGCAAGAAAGGCGAAGTGAGTTTTGAGCAGTTACTGTTTGCGCGGAGTCTGGAGACGATGGCGCTCTGCGCGGGCATTGTCAACGATACGCAGAATGTGGAAAAATACAACCAGCTGGCCGCCGACGTCAAAGATAAGCTGTTCCGTTCATATTGGAGCGACAGTAAACACGCACTGGTGCACAGCCGCGTGGATGGCGTCCCGACCGACAACGTCACGCGCTACGCCAACATGTTCGCAATCTTCTTCAATTACCTGGACGATGCGAAGAAACAGGCCGTCAAGCAGTATGTGCTGCTGAATCCGGACGTCCCCAAAATTACAACGCCATACATGCGCTTCTACGAACTCGAAGCCTTGTGCGCGCTGGGTGAACAGGCCTATGTAACGAAAGAAATTAAAGACTACTGGGGCGGTATGCTGACCCTGGGCGCTACCTCCTTCTGGGAAGAATACAATCCGGCCAAAAAAGGCGCGGAACACTACGCCATGTACGGCCGACCGTTTGGAAAAAGCCTCTGCCACGCCTGGGGCGCCAGCCCGATTTATCTGCTGGGAAAATATTACCTGGGCGTCAAACCGACATCGCCCGCCTACGCCACCTACCTAATCGAACCGCAGTTGGGTGGTCTGCAATGGATCGACGGGAAAGTGCCCACCCCCGACGGTGACGTCAGCGTATACTGCAGCGCCAGAGAGATCAAAGTAACCGGAGCCGCCGGAACCGGAAGCCTCCGCTTTAAAAGCAAAGCCAAACCCGTCTGTAAGCAGGGTGAGGTTAGGGCTATAGGCAACGGGGCCTACGAACTGACGGTCGAAAAGGGGAGAAGCTATGTGCTGAGTTACAAGCAGTAACGCGGGCGGTCGGCCGCAGCCGTGGCCACGGCTGCGGCCGACCGCCCGCGTTACTGCCTATTCCTTACCGGTGGCAAGTTTTTGTTGAGTAGCTTTAACAAAGTCAACGGATACCTCTGCAAGGTCAGCAATCTGCTCTACACTAAGCGATAGCTTTGCCAGCAAGTTTTTGACGATCCGTTCTTCACCTTTGTCGAGTCCGCGCAGGTAGAGAACATCCCGTTCTTCTACTGTCCATAGTGGTCTTTACTGTCTGTTCTAAATTACGCAATTGCGCCAGTACACGCACCTGATTGAAAGACCGTTGCAACCAATAAATATGCCTGCTTTGGTTTTCAAGGCTAGTAACGGTTATGTGCTGTTCTGGCATCGAATCTGTCTGGCGTTCTCCTGCTGTTTAAATTCTAACTTCCGGCGAGTGGAGTTCCGAAGATACCAACCGCCAGTTCTGCCCAAACAAGGAGCAGTGTAATCAGCAATATGGCACAAAGAGCAATTCGGTACTCGAACCGGGTTACTTTCCTCAGGACGAGTTCACAGAGGAGACCGGTGCCGTAAAGTAGAATACCCGCCACGATAAAATCGGACAGCGTCCAGTTCACTTCTGTGGTAAACTGCATTGCCAGCAAGGGGATGAACAACAGCGTTGTGATGGTCAGTAAAATGCCGGTAAATCGTTTGTTTTCAGTTGTCATGATGGTCTGGTTTATGATTTGATTGCAAATCTATAAAAGTACTTTGTAATACAAAGTAAATGATTGATTTTTTAATTATTTCGTTTCGCAACAGTGCCTCCATCTCAGCCGGGCGGCTGGTGTTCACCTGCTAACATCCTACAATGACCGGAGAAAATAGCATATTTTGTAATGGATTATTGCTATTAATTTTGAACTGTCATAGGGCCACACTTTACCAACGTACTGGAATATCCGTTTAAAATTTGAGCTACAGAGCCATAGAGTGTACCAATTCTTGAGTTGCTACCAACCAATTCAGTGAACTGCCCTATTCTTTGTGCTGCAACGGCAGACCGCTCCGTGATTGAAAAGTAAAGTCGTTCCATTGCTTATTGACTCCGTGCTATTTAGCCTCAGCCACATGAAATTACTCCAATACGGTTGCCTGCTAGCCTTGTCCGTCATTTCGATACCATCCGTCAACGCGCAGACCAACGCGCTGGTCAACACGTCGAAAAGTAAATTTGCCCGACTGGAAAGTACCGATCTGAACGCCGTCAACTGGACGACGGGTTTCTGGGCGGATCGGTTTCGGGTATGCCGCGATTCGATGGTGCCACACCTGTGGAATACCTACACCGATGCCAACCTCAGCCATGCGTTCCGTAACTTCGAGATAGCCGCCGGGCTGGAATCAGGCAACTTCAAAGGACCATCGTTCCACGATGGCGATTTTTACAAAACCCTGGAGTCGGTGGCGGGGGTATACGCCCTGACGAAAGACAAAAAGCTGGACGAGCAGATGGACAAGGCCATTGCCGTCATTGGCAAAGCGCAGGCACCCGACGGCTACGTGTATACCAAAGCCATCATTCAGCAGAAAAAAACCGGCGAAACAAAGATGTTCGATGGGGCGGCCTTCCGTGATAAGCTCAGTTTCGAGGCTTATAATTTCGGTCACCTAATGACGGCGGCCTGCGTGCATTACCGGGTCACGGGCAAAACCTCGCTGCTGAATATAGCCAGAAAAGCGACCGATTTTCTGATCGGATTTTACAACAGCGCCAGCCCCGAACAGGCCCGTAACGCCATTTGCCCGTCGCACTACATGGGCATCACGGAGATGTACCGCACCACCCGCGACCCGAAATACCTGGCGTTAGCGCAAAAGCTGATCGACATTCGCGGGCTATCGGAAGGTACCGACGACAATTCGGACCGCGTGCCGTTCCGGCAGATGACGAAAGTGATTGGCCACGCCGTTCGGGCAAATTACCTGTTTGCGGGGGCAGCCGATGTATTTGCCGAAACCGGCGACAGTACGCTGCTGTCGACCCTGGACCGGATGTGGGATGATGTGACCAGAACCAAAATGTATGTGACGGGTGGCTGCGGAGCGCTTTACGACGGCGTTTCGCCCGAAGGCACATCGTACAAGCCCGATACGGTACAGAAAATCCATCAGGCCTACGGCAAAGCGTATCAGTTGCCCAACCACTCGGCGCATAACGAAACCTGCGCCAACATCGGCAACCTGCTCTGGAACTACCGCATGCTACAGATTACGGGCCAGGCCAAATACGCCGACGTCATGGAACTGGAGTTGTACAACGCGATTCTGTCGGGCATCAGCCTGGGCGGCACGAAGTTTTTCTACACTAACCCGTTGAGCGCGTCGGACGATTATCCGTATCAGATGCGCTGGATGGGCGGTCGTCAGCCTTACATCCGCCTGTCGAATTGCTGTCCGCCGAATACCGTACGGACGATGGCCGAAGTCAGTAGTTACGCGTATAGCCTGTCCGACAAAGGCTTGTGGTTGAACCTGTTCGGTAGTAACCAACTGAATACAACCCTCAAGGATGGTTCACCGATCCGGCTGACGCAGACCACGAATTACCCCTGGGAAGGGGCGATCGGTTTGCAACTGGAGCAGGTACCGACGAAGCCGTTTTCAGTCTTTGTGCGCATCCCCGGCTGGTGTCAGGGCGCAACCATCAGCGTGAACGGGAAACCTATTTCGGCAACTATACAAGCGGGCGAATACGCTGAAATCAACCGCAGCTGGAAAGCGGGCGATAAAGTAAACATCAACTTACCGATGCTGGTGAAACTGATCGAAGCGAACCCGCTGGTCGAGGAGAGCCGCAATCAGGTCGCCGTCAAGCGAGGGCCGATCGTATACTGTCTGGAATCGACGGACAATCCAAAGACGAAACTGACGAACATTGCGCTCTCTTCGAAAATGGCTTTCAGACCCACCCCCGTCCGGATCGACAACAGCGACCTGATGGCACTGGAGGGCGACGCCAAACTCCTGAACGAGAATAGCTGGACCAACCAACTCTACCGGGAAGTATCGGATAAAGCACCGGCCCCCACCCGCGTTCGCCTGATTCCGTACTATGCCTGGGCCAACCGTGGGCATTCGGAAATGGAAGTCTGGATTCCGTTCATTCGATAAAGGGTGTAGTGCCAACCGTCCACGGTTGGCACTACACCCTTTATCGTCAAAGCCGCAACGCCAGGCGTATGGCAACTTCTACAGGCGCGAATTCAATGGACTCGTCGCTGATATTCAGCTCGGTAGGCAGCTGCAAGGGCGGCTGGGCCATAAATTTGGGACGGTTGCCCTGGTTGGCCTGTGCGGCATGCACCAGAAACGGATGACACAGGTAAATACTCCCGGCTGAGCCAACTGCCAGCACTTCGTCCCGGTGCGGTAAATCGGCGAGTCTGTTCGCCAGTTCCATAAACGATAGCCCGGCCTCACCTTTGTCGGCCAGCAGTTGGGCAACGTCCCGGTGCGAACCTTTGCGGATGATGGTCGGTGCATCGGCTTCCGCAACGTCCGAGTACAGCACCAATAGGAGCAGGGCGCGGCCTTTCGAGCGTAGGTTTACCCGCCAGTCGAAATAATTACTGGGATCGGTACCCGGAAAACTGGCATCCACGTGCCAGCCGGTATCCATCGGGTCTTTGTCGGAAGGGAAACGAACCGGAAACGTGCCTACGCTACGGCAGGGAATCCATTTGCCCACGCCAACCAACTGGTCGAATATGTCGTGCAGTTTGGGGCTGTTGACCGAATTGAGAAAGGGCGTTTCGGCATACATGCCCAGCCGCACGACGGGTTCTGTCCAGGTGGTAGCGTCGGTTCGGTCGAAAGGGATGTCGCTCCACAAACGATCGACTACCGCGTCGGCCGTGGCTTTGGAAAAGGCATTGTCTACACGGACGAAGCCGTCCCGAATAAAGGTTTGTATCTGCGTCGAATCAAGCATTTTTCTGAGGATAAGCATCTCATAAAAACCGCCATTCGCTGGTTTACATGAGATTGGTGACTAAAGAGTATTGAAAATGGTATAAAAATCCTTCGTCCCAAAGCAGGTGGGGCGAGTGTGGGCGACGAAGCCACAGCGAAGAAATAATTATAACATGGGTGCCATCCTCATACGGTAAAGATAAGAAGTTTTGTCTAGTACCGATCGTGCCGGTCGGGTACATAGCCGTTACGTTTCACCCGCCCGGCCCGTTCGGTGCTACCCCCATTTGGAATTCGGGGTCATTCCGCTTCTTCTATTTTTTCGTTGGCCTCTTCCAGATCGTCGCCCTCCGGCTGAGGAATATCTACAGACTTCGCTGCCTGATCGCCGGTGTAAATCAGATCGACCAGCATCGGGAAATGATCCGAGCCGCAATTGGGTAAACGCTGAATGGTCTGCAACTGGAAATGAGGGGAAACGAAAATGTGATCCAGGGGCCAGCGCAGGAAGAAATACCGGGCATGAAAGGTGTTGTAAAGCCCCCGGCCAATGCGCGGGTCGAGCAGGCCGCTGATGCGCTGGAACAAACGGGTCGTGTGCGACCAGGCCACGTCGTTCAGATCGCCCGCAACGATGACGGGGTCTGTCTTTTTTCGGGCTTCTTTCCCCACCAGAATCAATTCGGCATCCCGTTCCGTCGATCGGTAGTGTTCCGTCGGGCTGGGCGGCATCGGATGAACCCCATAAAAATGAATGAGCTGGCCCGACGGCAATTCAAGCTGCGCGTAGAGGGAAGGAATATCGTCCTGGATCAAAAAACGCAGCTCATCGTAACGGATCGGAAAGCGGGAATAGAACAACATCCCGTACGTATTTTCCAGCGGGTACAACCGGCGATAGGGATAAAACTCTTCCAGATCGGTCAGGGCATCCTGCCATTTCTGATTCGCTTCCAGCACTAAAATAACGTCCGGCTGGTGCTTTTTCGCCAGTGCTTTCACTTCGGGCATCCGGGTGTTTTCCATGTATACATTGGCCGTCAGCAGCCGGATGCTGTTATCGCTTTCGGATGAACTATTCCAGGTCTGCGACAAAGAAAGAACCTGCTTTTTATGAAAGGGCGTGAACGGATAAATCAACCACGACTGATACACCAGCGTGGCCAGCAGTCCGACGGGCACGATGAGTAGCCACCCGTCCATATGATGCCCCAATACGAGCCAGCCCAGCAGCCCCAGACCGGCCAGCGCCGTCAGTTGCAGATGCGGAAAATCCCAGATGCGAATCCACCAGTAGTCGAGCCGGATGAGATTCAGGAAGGAAGCAAGCGTAATGACAAGCGAATAGGTAAGCAGAACCAGGTCAAGGGTTGACATAGATCGGATGGGAATGGCAGTAATTAGCTAACCATAAAAGCAGGATGAAGTTTGTCAACCTACTACGCGGAGCCATGAATCATTAATAAGTTCTTGATAGTCAGAAAATTGCCTGACTGTTGAAAGCCATGGCTCATTGTTCCGGACAGGCCCTACGTTTTCACAGGGTTCAGCAGGATAAGATTGTATAATTTTTAGGAAAAATGGTGGAATTTGACGCCCTGCAAAACGGCTAAGTTTGTCATCTTTCTTCGAAATAGAAGAATGCGAAGCTTCCTTAGACTAAAACCATGAAGATACCGCTTCTGGCTAACTATCGTTTTGGTAGCCAGCTCGTTATGAACAACTGCACCTTACGTAAACTCTCAACTATATCGGTATGAAGTGTATCCACGCCTGGTTTCTGGGCTTTCTTGGGCTAACTCAGCTGGGTTTGCCAATCTTGGCTTATCCGCATGGGCTGGCCAGTCGTCAGTCGGCACCCGCAACGGTCCGGGTCGAGCCCACTACCCCCCCGATAATCGACAAAACCATCAAAGGGACCGTTAAAGATGAAAGCGGACAGGGATTGCCGGGCGTAAGCGTGGTGATCAAAAATACGGGCCGGGGTACCACGACCGATGCGAACGGGGCCTATCAGTTGACCGCTCCCGATGCCGCGACAACCCTGGTCTTCAGTTTCGTCGGCTATTTATCGCAGGAAGTCGCCATTGCCAGTCAAACCGAACTCAACGTAACCCTTCAGGTCGACAACAAACAACTGAACGAGGTCGTCGTGGTGGGCTACGGTACGCAGCGCAAACGCGACCTGACCGGATCGGTGGTTTCGATCAAAGGCGATGAAACGACCAAGATTCCCGTGACCACGCCGGTCGAAGCGCTTCAGGGAAAAATTCCCGGTGCCGACATTACCCGGAACAGCGGGTACGCGGGGGCCAGTGCCTCCATCCGGATTCGCGGCAACCGCTCGAT
Source organism: Spirosoma koreense (assembly GCF_054777875.1). Taxonomy (NCBI): domain Bacteria; kingdom Pseudomonadati; phylum Bacteroidota; class Cytophagia; order Cytophagales; family Cytophagaceae; genus Spirosoma; species Spirosoma koreense. The sequence goes on from NZ_BAAHAC010000005.1 coordinate 892,339, forward strand.
TGCCAACCCCAGTAGCTCGAACAATGTGCTGTACATCGTCGATGGCGTGCAGGGAGTGAATGCCGCCGATATCAATCCCAACGACATTCAGTCGATCGACGTGCTGAAAGACGCGTCGTCGACGGCTATTTACGGTTCGCGCGGAGCCAACGGAGTCATCATCATCACGACCAAGCGCGGCACGGGCGGTAAACCGAAGCTCAGCTTTAGTTCGTACGCGGGGGTATCGGAGGTAGCGGGTTACGGTAAGTTCATGACGGGTCCGGAATACATCGCGTTCCGGCGCGAAGCCTATCGGGCGGCCGGCACCTGGACCAGCCCAGCCGACGATGCGAAGATTTTCAACGCCCCACAACTGGATGCCATTCAGAAACAGCAGTTTCCGAGCTGGCCCGATCTGTTGCTGAAACAGGGCTTTCAGCAGGACCATCAGTTGAGCGTTACGGGCGGGACGGATAAAACCAAAATTTATTTCTCAGCCGGGTATTATAACGAAAAAGGTATCCTGCAACTGGATGAGTACAAGCGTTATTCGGCCCGGATGAACATCGATCAGACGATTAACAACTGGATCACCGCCGGTATCCAGACTCAGCTGGCCTATATCGACAACGACATTCGTCGGGACCCGTTCAACCGGGCGTCCAACATACCGCCACTAGGCACGCCCTACGACGAAAACGGTAATTTTATCCCATTCCCGCTGGGGGGCAGCATCATCAACCCGCTGGCCGACGAACAGCCAAACGCCTACAAACGGAACCAGAAAACGAACCGCGGTACGCTGTCGGCCTACGTCGAACTGGCACCCTTTACGGGCTTTACGGTCCGCTCGACGCTGGGGGCTATTTTCTCGACCTCCGAGCTGGGCAGTTACTATGGTCGGAACACCATCGACGGAGCCGGAAGCAAATCGCAGGCGTCCATCACCAACAACCAGAGCCGGAACCTGAGCTGGGAGAACGTGTTTACCTACAAGCGCACGATTCAGGACCATTCGTTTACGGTAACGGGCGTGACCAGCTACCTGTCCTTCAACAACACGTCGAGTTTTGCCGGCGGGAATAATCAGTTGATTCCGGCCCAGTATTTTTATAATCTGGCGGCCGCCAACCAGAATCCGTTCTGGGGCAGTGGCTACACCAGCAACCGGCTGATTTCGTTTACCGGGCGCATCAACTACAACTGGAAAGACAAATACCTGCTGACCGTTACAGGACGGAGCGATGGATCGTCGAAGCTGGGGGCGGGACATAACTGGGCGTTCTTCCCATCGGCCGGACTGGGCTGGCGCATCAGCGACGAGCCGTTCCTCAAAAATCAGAATGTGGTTACTGACCTGAAACTGCGGACCAGCTACGGCGTGTCGGGAAACGACGTGATCAATCCCTACGCAACGCAAAGTTCGCTGACGACGGTGTCGTTTGCCTACAGCGATGCCAATGCCGCCAATGCCTACCTGATCAGCCCGACCATCGGCAACCAGGATCTGAAATGGGAGCTGACTACCACCGCCGACGTGGGGCTGGACGTGGGCCTGCTCAACAACCGCATCACGGCCAACATCGATTACTACGACGCCCGTACCAACGACCTCATTTTCCCGTATACCCTACCGCTGCTGACGGGCGTAACGACGGTGAACCGCAACATCGGCGTCACCCGGAACCGCGGACTTGAAATCGGTATTACGACGCAGAACATCAATAAGAAAGGCTTTACCTGGTCGACGAATGTGACGTTTGCCCGTAACAAAGAGATGATCGTTTCGCTGCCGAACGGCAACGTTATCGCCGACGACTACCGGAATTCGCTGATTCAGGGCCAGCCATCGCAGATTTATTACGACTACAAAAAGCTGGGTATCTGGCAACTGGGCGAGGAATCGGCTGCGGCTAAATACAATACCATTCCGGGCGATATTAAAATCGCAGATATCAACAACGATGGAAAAATCGACGGGACCGATCGTACCATCATCGGGTCGCGGGTGCCGCAGTGGACGGGTGGTCTGTCCAACGACATTCGGTACAAAGGCTTCGATCTGAACATTCTGTTTATTGCCCGGGCAGGCCAGTGGATCAGTTCCGACTACTACGCCAAGTACAATCGGAACGGCAACAACAACGGTGCCAGCATCGACTACTGGACCCCTGAAAACCCAACCAACGAGTATCCGCGGCCGAACGCGAACCGAGCCTCGACCTACGTCACGACGCTGACCGAGCGGCAGGCTTCGTACGTGAAACTTCGCAACGTCACGCTGGGCTACACGATTCCTAAAACCGTCACCAGTAAAATTAAAATCGACAACCTGCGGCTGTACGTGTCGGGCAAAAACCTCTATACGTTCAGCAACCTGAAAGATTTCGATCCCGAAAACGAAGGCGTCATCGACCAGCCCCTTTCCCGGCTGTATGTGTTCGGTCTGAATCTTGGCTTTTAACCGGCAGCTGCCATCTACTATGAAACGATACCTGAGTTATATAACCATCCTGGCGCTGACCGCCACGGGGCTTTCCTGCAAGCAGGATCTGCAGGAGTACAACCCGGCCGGATCGACCGCCCAAACCCTGTTTACCACGCCCGAAGGCATTGAAGCGGGCGTGAACGGGATTTATACCTACAACCGCTATTTCTACGGAAAAGAAGAAGGGCAGGCGCTCATGGAAATGGGCTCCGACATCTGGACCAATGCCGCCAACAACGGTAATACGGGCTCGAACGGCCTCTTTCCGCAACCTTCGCTGATGACTTACCAGGGCCTGACAACAGATAATCTCTGGGTGAAAAACCGGATGTGGCAACAATGTTACGCAGCCATCAATCTGGCCAACAGCGTGTTGACCTACCTGCCCAGCGCGGGCGTGGCTGCGGCCCGTCAGAAAGAGCTGGAGGGCGAAGCGCGGTTTTTGCGGGCCTGGTATTACTGGCATCTGGCCGAAACTTTCGGCCCGGTTCCACTCCAGCTGGCTCCGACCGAAACCATCCTGACCACCGCCACACGGACGCCCGTCGATCAGATCTATACGCAGATTTTTCAGGACCTGGAGTTTGCCGTGTCGGCTATTCCGCAAACGACCACCGAGTACGGACGCATCACCCGACCGGCCGCCGAAGCGTTTCTGGCGAAAGTGTATCTAACCCGTGGCCGGAATCAGGAAGCGAGCAATTACGCTAAAAAAGTAATTACGGGCTATTCCTACAAGCTGTTGCCCAGCTACGCCGACTTGTGGAAAATAACGAATCAGCAGAATACCGAAGTCCTGTGGGCCGTGAATTACTCGACGAACTTGGCTTTCAACGCGGGGAGCAACCTGAACCATACCCTGTTTCTGATGGAGTACAACACCCAGCCCGGCATGAAACGCGACGTGGCGAATGGCTTTCCAAATGTACGGTATATGCCGACGCTGTTTCTGCTGAATCTCTTCAATGAACAGGACGACTCGCGGTATACTGCTTCGTTTAAGTCGGTCTGGAAGGCCAACGAAACCGACGCGACCAAACGACCGGCGGGAATGAACGTCGGCGACACGGCGGTACTGACAACGAAATACGCAGTGGCACCCGGGTTCCGCCAGTCGAAAAAATACCGTATCTACGACGTAAACGACATGTATAAAGCCGACGGTACGCCAAACGACCGGTTCCATTACGTATCGCTCCAGAAGTTCGACGACCCGACCCGGGCAACGGATGCGACTACCGAAAGCTCGCGCGATGCGTATATCCTGCGCCTGGGCGAAGTGTATCTGCTGGCCGCCGAAGCGCAGCTAAACCTGGGCAAAAAAGACTCGGCCGCTTATTACCTGAACGAAATCCGGACACGGGCCGCCGTGAGCGGGCGGCAGGCCGCCATGCGTGTAGCAGCCTCCGACGTAACCCTCGACTTCATTCTGGACGAACGCGCCCGCGAACTGGCTGGTGAGCAGGTGCGCTGGTTCGACCTGAAACGGACGAATAAACTGGTCGAGCGGGTGAAAAAGTACAACCCCGACGCGGCCCCATACATTCAGCCGTTCCATGTCGTACGGCCCATTCCGCAGAGTGAAATCGACGCAGTAACGAATAAGGGCGAGTTTAAACAGAATGAGGGATACTAGCTCGCTTTGCCAGTTTGAAACCCACGATACCGTTCAGAATCACCACGCTAAGATTATATCATTTTTAGAAAAAATGGTGGAGATCGACGGTGAAGTAAACGAGTAATTTTGTCAGTGTTCCAGCGCAGTTTATCATCCCGACCGGTCCGTCAGTCGGGATGATAAAAATGCTTATCCAGGATAACGATAAACCCACCATGAACCGACATAGTCGAATCTGTTTACTTCTATCCGCTCTCTTTTTCTTTTCCCGGCTGCTATCCGTTGCGCAGCCGGAAAGCAAAAAAGCACAAATCGTTACGATCGTCGTACCGGCGTCGGCGCATGCGCGGGTGATGTTCGGCGCTCAGAAACTCCAGCAGGCGCTGGCAAAAGCGGGCTATCAGGCGACTCTTGCCAGCGGCTCCGTACCGAAAACGAACACGGCTATTGTGGTGGGTGTCTGGACAGACGAGGGGATAAAGCAAACGGCTGCGGGCTATTCGGTTACGGGTGAGAAAACGACAGGGAAAGAAAGTTTTCTGATTCAGAAAGAAGGGCAGAAGCCGCTGCTGATTGCCGGTGCCGATCCGTCGGGCGCTTTGTACGGCTGCCTGGAACTAGCTTCGCAGATCACTGAAACGGGTAAAATCCCGGATAAAATCAGTCTGGCCGACAAACCGGAAATGGTGTTGCGGGGTACATGCATCGGCGTACAGAAGCCAACCTACCTACCCGGCCGCGACGTGTACGAATACCCGTATACGCCCGAAACGTTTCCGTGGTTTTATGACAAAGCCCTGTGGATTCGCTACCTGGATATGATGGTCGAAAACCGGTACAACTCGCTGTATTTGTGGAACGGTCACCCCTTTGCGTCGCTGGTCCGGCTGAAAGAATACCCGTATGCCGTCGAGGTCGATGACGCGACGTTCAAAAAGAACGAAGAGATTTTTAAATTCCTGACCGAAGAAGCCGACAAGCGCGGCATCTGGGTCATTCAGATGTTTTACAACATCATCGTCTCGAAGCCGTTTGCCGAACATCACCACATCAAAACCCAGGACCGCAACCGGCCCATTGTACCACTCATTGCCGACTACACCCGGAAATCGATTGCTGCTTTCGTCCAGAAATACCCGAACGTCGGTCTGCTGATTGCCCTGGGCGAAGCGATGGAAGGTGTCGGTCAGGACGACGTGGACTGGTTTACCCAAACCATCATTCCGGGTGTGAAAGACGGACTGAAAGCGCTGGGCCAGACGACCGAGCCACCCCTCGTGCTGCGGGCGCACGATACCGATGCCCCCCGCGTGATGAAAGCCGCCCTGCCGCTGTACAAAAACCTGTATACCGAAGCCAAATTCAACGGAGAAGCCCTGACCACCTATACCCCACGCGGCAAATGGGCCGACCTCCACCGGACATTGAGCAATATCGGTACGGTACAGATCGAGAATGTGCATATTCTGGCCAACCTGGAGCCTTTTCGCTACGGTTCGGCAGACTTTATTCAGAAGTCGGTGCAGGCTATGCACAGCATTTACGGGGCCAACGGGCTGCATCTGTACCCACAGGCATCGTACTGGGACTGGCCCTATACTGCCGATAAAACCAGCCCGCGTCTGCTCCAGCTCGACCGCGACTGGATCTGGTACAAAACCTGGGGGCGCTACGCCTGGAAAGCCGGGCGGCCCCGCGCCGATGAAGTGGCGTTCTGGAGTAAGCGGCTGGGCGAAAAGTTCGGTCTGCCTACCGACAAGGGAAAAGACGTGCTGGATGCCTACGAACAGGCGGGCGAAATTGAACCTAAACTGCTGCGCCGGTACGGCATCACCGACGGTAACCGCCAGACACTGACGCTGGGTATGTTGATGACCCAGCTCATCAATCCGTTCCGCTATGGGTTGTTTACGCTCATGTATGAGTCGGAAGCGCCGGAGGGGGAGATGATCATAGAGTACGCTGAGAAAGAATCGAAGCACCAAAAGCACATCGGTGAAACGCCCGTTCAGGTTGCCGACGAAGTCGTAGAACACGGCAAACAGGCGGTGGTGGCCATCGATAGGGCCGCTGGATCGGTCACGAAAGACAAGGCGGAGTTTGCGCGGCTGAAAAACGACGTGTATTGTCAGGATGCGCTGGCTAATTTTTACGCCCAGAAAGCCCGGGCTGCGCTGGCTGTGCTGCGGTATAAATACTCCAAAAACGTCCAGGATCTGGAGAAAGCGGTTCCCTTACTCGAAAGCAGTGTGAAGCACTACGCGAATCTGGTCGACCTGACGAAAGACACCTACCTATACGCCAACAGCATGCAGACTCAGCAGCGCAAGATTCCGATGCGGGGCGTCAATGGAACCTACAAAACCTGGGAGGAAATGCTGCCGGTGTACCAGAAAGAACTGAACCGGTTCAAACAGGTGATCGACTCGCTGAAGTCGGCCGGCAACGCCGTGGCCAGACAGCCCGTACCGCTGAAACCCGCGACGGTTACGCTGCAAAGTCCACAGGCAGAAACGTATGCGCTTGAGAAGGGGCAGCGTGTTTTTGCCGACACGGCGGTAACGATTCGCGATCTGGCTCCTGAACTGACCCAACTGAAAGGGCTACGGTTTGCCAAAGCGAAACTGCAATCGGAGCGTACCAGCCTGACGTTTTCGACCACCCGGCCGGTAAAACTTTTGGTGGGCTTCTTTGCCGGCAAGAATCCGAAATACCTACCTGCGCCCGAGCTCGAAACCGACGCCAGCGCCAACGATTACGGCCAGTCGGAAATCAAAATTTCCAACGCGGTACTGGTCGATGGATTTCCTCCGGCGAACGTGCATGCTTATTCGTTCAAACCCGGTCAGCACACGCTGAATCTGGGTAGGGGCGCCTGTCTGCTGCTCGGTTTTATGGACGGCAACCAGGAAATCCCGATTTCGGACGCGGGTCTGGCTGGCAACAAGAAGACTATCGACTGGCTGTTTGAGTAAACAACCTGACCAATTAGCTGACCTTGCCAATTCTCAAATAGTCATACTGCCAACGGCCAGGGGATGAAGCGGCAAGGCAGATCATTTCGATAAATTCACGATGCTTCAATCGCTCGAATGCCTGCTTTCTATACCGCTCAGAAAATCAGGCTTGTTCCAAGTGGTACTGAACGTATGCGGGACTATTCCTGATAGGGTACAGCTTTGATGAGCTTCAAACCGTTTAGTTCAGGAATGTGCAAGATGTTTTCCGCCGGAATAATTCCCCGGCGAATCCAATTGCTGACGACCATGGTTGTTCTTAGGTGAAACCGCTTAGCGTATTCAGCAGGTGTAAGCCATTCATCCAGAGAGTATTTTCTGCCGTTTTTTTCAAGCAAAAAATGTTCGGCTTGCGTAATAAGTGCGTTCCCTGTTGCTAACAGATCGGCGACTTCCTGCGATACAGAATTTGTTTGAGTTTCCATTTGGTTAAATGAGTTAAGATAGTCCTTAAGCGTCTTTTTCAAGCTCGTTCAGGAGGTTTGTGAGTTTAATGATCTGGTCTAGAACTAGATTCTTTTCAACGTCAGTCATTTCATCTGATCGATCGCGAAGCAATTGGCGTAAAGCCGCTAACTGCATCCGAATGTTAAAAATTAACTGTTCTTTCACTTAAACGGTAAATGCATGGTATGGGTATAAAAGTATACCTTGTTTTGTTACAAAACAAAAATTTGCTAAAAAGGTAGTCTCTGCGAATAAAATAACTATTAGGGAAGTTAACGTAGTCTCCTGCCTTCCTACGTAGCAACGATCAACTCGATTTCGTTGTCGTGAAAGACCTGTTTATGCTTCTCTTCGATACCCGCGTCGGTAATGATGTAATCGATCAGCGACAGGGCCCCCAGGCTGGCGAAGGCACTCTTGCCCATCTTCGTAGAATCGGCGACGAGGTAAGTGGTGTCGGCGGCATCGATCATGGCTTTTTTGACGACCAGATCACTGAGACTTGGGTAGGTCAGGCCCGACTTCAGGGAGATGCCCGCCGTGGCTAAGAAGAGCTTCTGCACGTTGATCCCCTTGAAAAAATCGGCGGCTTTCTGGCCCGTCAGCGACAGGGTAGGGGGTTTGAATTCGCCCCCGGTTACGATGAGTTCGATGCCGGGTTCGGCCCCCAGGATCATGGCGATGTTCAGGGCGTTGGTGATGACGGTCAGGTTCTTGTGACCGCGAAGCTTTTTGGCAATTTCGGTCGTGGTCGAACCCGAATCCAGAATAATACTATCGCCACTTTCGATAAACTCCAGGCACTTGCTGGCGATGAGCTCCTTTTTGTCGATGTTTTCCTGGTTCCCCAGCGAAAAGTTTCGGACCTGGGTTTCCACGTTCTTCAGGTATGCTCCGCCATGTTCTTTCGTTACCAGCCCATCTTTCTCCAGCTTATCAAGATCCTGCCGAATCGTGACTTCCGTGACTTTGAAGATTCGGGACAGGTCGATGACCTTGGCGGAACCATCTTCCTTCAGTAATTCAAGTATCTTATCCCGACGTTGATTCGGCAGCATGGTCCTGGTTTCGTTTCTACGTAATCCAAAAGTAAGGAAAAGAAAGTTTTCTGCTGTTATACTTCCTAATTACAACAAATCCATAGAAAACAAAATAAGGTTAGAGGATACTGGCCAGCAGGGGGCTACGTCTGATCAGACTGCTACCTAACCAGCTTAGGCCAAGTGCTCCCAAAAATACAAGGATGAACTTCATCACAACCGGTAGATTGACTGGTAAAAGGGCAAACTGAAGCCAGGTGACAAACCCATAATGGATGAGATAAATGCCATACGCATTTGCCGATAGAGACACCCAGTTGCCGAAGGGGTGGGTAATTTTCTGCCGGAAGACTGCCAGACAGGCGCAGATGCTGGCCAGACAACTGGTTACAAAAGCCAGATCGTAGAGAAAATAACCCTGCATACCAGTCAGCTTTCCTTGTGTCACCCAGTCGGCACCGGCCCTAGAAATCAGCACTAGGAATACATAACAGCCGAGGCTCAACAGCACCCAGAAGCTCCAGTCGACCGCCAGTAATTTGTGGTCTTTAAACAGCGCTGCTTGCCAGTCGGTCGTGCCGAGGCTGACACCCAGAACGAAAAACAAAAAATAAAACAGCACCCGATTAAGCTGAAAATCGAAAGGGCCCCAATTGCCAACCCAGGTATACTGACCAACCCACAGGCTTAGTGGAATCAGGCTGAGAGCTATCAGCCCGTAAACGGCTGCGCATAAGCGGGCAGGGCGATGGCTTAGCTGGATCAACCAGGCACCAAAGGATGGAAAAAATGTTGTCGATAGCCTGAAAATCAGGGCGGAAAGACCGTCGAAAGCCAGCAAGAGCCAGATAAACCAGGGTGGGCCAACGGGCCATTGCTGAGTCAGGATATAATCCCGAATGAACGCAGTCAGGTCGGTGGAGTGGGTGGCCAGATAAAACGAAGGCAGGTAGGCCAGCGGAATGAGCAGCAGTTCAGCAAAAACGAATGGTGTTCCTAGCCGAATCAACCGGTCCGCCAAATAAACGTTCGGTCCTTTTTTCGTGAGCCCCCGATACACAAACAGGCCGCTGATAAAAAACATCAGGGCCATGAAAAACACATCATTAAACCCATTAAAAATGTCCATTGCTGCCCAGCGGCTGGTATCGACAACAGGAGCCGTTGAGTAGATGTAATGCGTTGGGTCGAAATGGGCGAAGGTCGGGTACGCCAGCGCGGCATGATGAGCGACGACCAGCAGGGTAACAAATGAACGTAAATAATCCAGCCAGGCAGCCCGCGCGTTACCCATTTTTTATCAAGAAGTTAGAAGAATTGATCAGCGTAAGGATGCAGGAAAACCAGGAAAGCTGCATTTCGTGGTGGTTGATTTACAGCTATCACACACGGAAGGAAGTTCCGTTGTATACTTCACGGCGAAAAATTGGAGTGTGATTACGGAACCAGAGAAGAAAAGCCAAACGCAGTCTATAGTGGCATATTCGAAGGGCCTTTATTGGAAAAAGAAAATAAAAGAAAGAAAACGAAACAAATTATAGGAAAGTATAGGAAAGTTCCTCTGTGCCGGCAGCTTACTTTCGTTCGGCAATTTATGGCAATTTAAGAAGATTGGATTGACTATTTTACGGATAAGCCTACAGCTATGCACCAAATTTTAACCGTACGACGAGCGGGCCGACTTAGTCTGGCATTTGCTTTATTTTGTTTTTCTTTTGCTCCGCTGTTCGGGCAAAATGGGTTGGCAACGATCACCGGTAAAATCACCGACGAAACCGGAAAACCGCTGCCCGGCGCTTCGGTGCTGGTAAAATCGGCCAAGACCGGAACCATCTCCGACCAGAACGGCGCTTACTCGATCGCGGCTGATGGCAACGCTACCCTGGTAGTCAGTTCTATCAGCTTCGAAACGCAGGAGATTCCGGTCAACAACCGATCGGTCATCGACGTGTCGATGGCCCCGTCGAACAAAACCCTCAACGAGGTCGTCGTGGTTGGGTACGGTACGCAGAGCAAACGGGCCATTACGGGCGCAGTCGCTTCGGTTGGGTTCAACGAATTTAAAGACCGGTCGTTTAGTAACGTCACGCAGTCGCTGGCGGGTAAAATTGCCGGGGTAAACATCACGCAGTCGCAGGGTGCGCCGGGCGTTTCGCCGATCATCCGGATTCGGGGGGTTAGCTCCATTACGGCGGGAACGACTCCGCTGTTCGTGGTCGACGGAGTACCGCTCGAAAATTTCAACCTGAACCTGATCAACCCACAGGACATTGAGTCGGTCGACGTGCTGAAAGATGCTTCTTCGGCCGCTATTTACGGCTCGCGGGGAGCCAACGGGGTTGTTTTGGTGACGACCAAGCTGGGTAAGGTGGGCAAAACGAACATCAGCGCGGGTTACGAATACGGGATCCAGACCGTGACGCGCAAAGTACCGATGATGAATGCCCAGCAGTGGATCGGGTACTACATCGATGCCCACAACAACGCCTGGGTCGATCTGAACCCTGCGGTCAACAAAGCTTCCGACCCCAACAGCGCTCGTCCGTCGACGTATCGGATTCCAGATGATTTTATTAATAACCCGCAGCAGTTCGGCAATGGTACCGACTGGCAGGACGTCATGTTCCGGGTGGCCCCGTCGCACAATGCGCAACTGTCGGTGTCGGGTGGCACGGAGAAAACCCAGTTTTTGTTTTCGGGCGCTTATCTGGACCAGCAGGCGGTGCTGGATGAAAATTACTACAAACGTCTGGCGCTCCGGACCAACATCAAGCACAAAGTATCGGATAAATTTTCGCTGGGCATGAACCTGGGCGCGACGACCATTTTCGACCGCACCGAAGGCACACAGGGGAAAAGCGACGTGATCAGCCTGGCCATTCAGAGCGATCCGATCTTTCCGGTCTATAACGAAAACGGCAACCTGGGCTACCGCGATCCAAACTCGGTCTGGAGCAAATACATCGCTTACAACGACCTGAACCTCTGGCATCCGTATTCGCTCACGCGCTTCTACCACAAGCAGAACAAGTCGTTCAACACCCTTGGAACAGCTTTCGCCGAATATTATGTTATTCCAGATCTGAAATTCCGGACGAGCATCAGCGGCAACCTGTTTAATACACGCCTGAACTCGTACCGGGTTAAAAATCAGGGCTATGGCTATTCCGGCCTGTTGCCTGCCGAAGGAAACGTGCAGACGTCGTACATGCTGAACTGGCTCTCGGAAAACACCCTGACCTACGACAAACAGTTTGGCGACCACAGCCTGAATGTGCTGGCTGGGTATTCGGTCCAGAAGCAGCGCGATGAGTTTGCTACCGTCACGTCGGGCAGCTTCCCGAACGATCTGGTCGAGACCCTGAATGCAGGGGTGGTCACGAGTGGCTCCAGCACCGCGTCGGAATGGGCGATGATTTCGTACCTGGCGCGGGCGCAGTATAATTTCCAGAACAAATATTTCTTCACAGCAGCCATTCGGCGGGACGGTAGCTCGCGCTTCGGAACGGACACGCGCTGGGGGTATTTTCCGTCGGTGTCGGCGGGCTGGATGATCTCCGACGAGCCGTTTATGAAAGATGTCAAGTTCGTGTCGAACCTGAAGCTGCGGGCCAGCTACGGAATTGCCGGAAACAACCAGATCCCGAACTACGGGGCCATCAGTCTGCTGTCGTCCAGCAACTACGTATCGGGTTCATCGCTGGCGTCGGGTCTGACCATCGCCAACATCGCCAACACCAACCTGAAATGGGAACGGACCGGCCAGTTGAACATCGGCCTCGACCTGCGGATGCTGAACGATCGGATCGGGCTGTCGGCCGAGTTTTACAACTCCATCACGCGCGACATGCTGCTGAACGTTCCCGTCCCCGACATTTCCGGCTTCTCGACCCAACTGACCAACATCGGCCGGATGCAGAACCGGGGGATCGAACTGAACCTGAATACGAAAAATATGACCGGTAAGGTCGTCTGGACCACCGATTTCAACTTCAGCATCAACCGCAATAAAGTCCTGCAACTCGGACCGGGCAACGCGCCGATCATTTACACCGACTACGTGGTGGCGGTGAAAACCGAAGTGGGCCAGCCGATTTCCAATTTCTACGGCTATAAAGTAGATGGCGTGTTTAAGAACCAGGCGGCTGTCGATGCGGCTCCGCATTACAGCACCACCAAACCCGGTGATCCGATTATCCGGGACGTAAACGGCGACGGCAAGATTACGCCGGACGACCGGACAACCCTGGGTAATTTCCAGCCTGATTTCACGGCCGGAATTACCAACACCATTTCGTTCAAAGGTTTCGATCTGTCGTTTCTGTTTCAGGGAACGTACGGGGGCGAAATCGTCAATCAGAATTTCCGGTACCTGGGCTTCTGGAACAACGGCCGGAACATGTTCGCGAGTGTCGATAACCGCTGGCGGTCGGAAGCCGATCCTGGCGACGGCACGCACTTCCGGGCTACCCTGGGCCTGACGGGTCTGCAGGATCAGTTTCACAGCCTGTGGGTCGAAGATGCGTCGTTTACGCGGTTGAAAAACATCCGGATTTCGTATACGCTGCCGACTGCAATTACCAGCAAAACTCCCTTCCGGACCGCCCGCGTGTACGTCAATGCGGATAACGTGTACCTGTGGAGCAAATACACGAATTACGACCCTGAGAACACGACTTACGGAGCCAGCAACTACTCCAGTGGTAGTAACGGCCTGAACGCATCGGGCAATGCACCCAACGGGGCGTTCATCGGTGTCGATTACGGTTCCTACCCCCTTCCCCGTGTGGTCACGGTCGGTTTAAAAGTAGATTTTTAAGGCGGACGGTCCGCCGTTGCGCGGGGCCGCCCGTGCGGTGGAAACCCGCAAACATGAATTAGAAATCGCGGGTTTCCACCCGCCTTACATAAAATGAACGCTATAAAATTCACCATAACCATCCTCTGCATCGGGCTTTTGTCCAGCAGTTGCAAAGAGTCCTTTCTGGACCTGAAACCGCTCTCCAACGCCACGGCCGACAACTTCAAAACCACGGACGATTTTGAACTGGCGGTCAACGGGGCCTATGCATCGCTATACACGGTTTATCATCCAGAGGGGCCGGTGTCGTATGCCAATGAGCAGATGAGCGACAATGCCATTGTATTCAATATTTCGGGGATTCAGGCCGACAAATGGCAGTTCAAAGACTACAGCCTGGCTACGGCCAACACGATGGTGTATCAGTTCTGGCAGGATTGCTACAAAGCCATTTTCAACGCCAACATCGTGCTGGACCGCATCGAAGGGGCCAACCTGAATGCTACGTATAAAGAAGGCGTCAAAGCGCAGATGATGTTCCTGCGGGCCCTGTACTATTTTAACATGGTGCAGCTCTGGGGCGATTTGCCCCTTGTGACCACGCCCCTCACCGGTGAGGAGAGCTACAACGTGCTGCGTTCGCCCGTAAGTACTGTGTATGACCAGATTAAAAAAGATCTCCTGTACGCGGCCGAAAAACTACCACTAGCCTCGGCCATTACGATACCGGGCCGGGCATCGAAAGGAGCGGCTCAGACCCTGCTGGGTAAAGTGTACCTGACGCTGGGCGACAAAGCGTCGGCCGCTACCGTACTGAAGGAAGTGTATAACAGCAACCAGTATTCGCTGCTGCCGAATTACACGGACCTGTGGGGACCGAGTGTCAAGAACACCAAAGAATCTATTTTCGAGATTCAGTACCTGGGTGGCAATGCCTCGGCACCGTACAGCCGCTATTACCAGACGTTCTATCCGAACAACAACTTCCTTGGCTTTTACGGGGGCGGTATGAACCAGGTGACCGACGACCTGTATAACGAATACGAAACGGGCGATCCGCGCCGGGAAGCCTCCTTTGCGCTGGGATACAACAATGCCGGTACGTTCATCAACCAGAAATACACGATCAAATGGACGGATACGAAAGCGACGCAGGTAGGCGGTAATCCGCTGGCCAATAATAATTTCATGGTGTTGCGGTATGCCGATGCGCTGCTGCTGCTTTCCGAAGCGACGGGCGACGCTACTTACCTGAACCTCGTTCGGAGCCGGGCAAAGCTGCCCAAGTTTGGCGATGCCGCTTACCCCACGGCTAAGTACGCAACGCTCGACCTGGCGATTGAACACGAGCGCCGGGTTGAGCTGGCCATCGAGTTTAACCGCTGGTTCGACCTTAAGCGCACGAACCGGGCTATTCCGGTGCTGAGCGCTAAAGGCAAAGCCATCTCGCAGACCAAGTTGCTGTGGCCGATTCCGCAGATCGTACACACGCAGAACGAAGCCATCACCCAAAACCCAGGGTATTGAAAAAGAGTTTTTTTACAGGATTAGCAGGCTTTTTTGCCTCGGCAAATCTTGTTAATCCTGTCAAAAACTATCGAAGCGACGCTCATTCTAAAACCGCCTGGTTGATAAAATCATACAAACCGTCGAAAAAATCATACAGAGTGTCGTTTCGAAAAAACGCATTCTTTGTAAATGCTAAACCTGATCCTGAAACGAGCTTTTCCGCTTGCCTTTCTCGCTGCCCTGATTGTTGCCTGCACTACGGCGAAAAAGCCTGGAAACGAGCCTGATTCGAACCGGCTTGCCGTTTCCGAAAATGGCCGGTTCCTGACGATTGGCGACAAGAAACCCTTTTTCTGGCTCGGCGATACAGGCTGGTTGTTGTTTACGCGCCTGACGCGGGAAGAAGCGGAGAAATACCTCGAAAATCGGAAACAGAAAGGGTTCAACGTCGTGCAGGTAATGGTGCTGCATACACTCTCGGCGGTCAACGTCTACGGCGATTCGGCGCTGGTTGGCAAAAACATCGCGACTCCGCTGACCACCGAGGGCGCTTCGCTCAGTGATTCGACTCAGTACGATTTTTGGGATCACGTCGATTTTGTGGTCGATAAAGCCGCGGAAAAGGGCATTTACATGGCGCTGGTTCCCATGTGGGGTAATACCGTAAAAAGCAAATTCGTCAATCAGGGACGGGCGAAAACTTACGCCGAGTTTATCGCCAACCGGTACAAAAACCGCCCGAACATCATCTGGCTCGACGGGGGCGATATTAAAGGAAGTGACTCGCTGGAGGTCTGGAAAACCATCGGCCGAACCATTGACCAGCTCGATTCGACCCACCTGATTACCTTCCACCCGCGCGGTCGGGCATCGTCGTCGGAGTGGTTCCACAACGAACCCTGGCTGGATTTCAACATGGTGCAGTCGGGGCATAAATCGTACGCACAGGATACGTCGGCGAAAGACAAATGGCATTATGGCGAAGACAACTGGCGGTATATTCAGGCTGATTTAGCCCGCAAACCGACTAAGCCCGTGATCGATGGTGAGCCTTCGTACGAACAGATCCCGCATGGACTGCACAACCCGGACGATCCCCGCTGGACCGCCGATGACGTGCGCCGGTATGGCTACTGGTCGGTGCTGGCGGGCGCGTTCGGCTATACCTACGGGCATAATTCGATCATGCAGATGTATAAGTCCGGCGACAAAAAAACGTCGTTTGGGCCGATCGACCCCTGGGAGAAAGCCCTCGACGCGCCCGGTGCCGGGCAGATGATTCACCTGAAAAACCTGCTGCTGAAATATTCGTTCTTCGACCGCCTGCCCGATCAGTCGCTCATTGCCAACCAGGGCCAGCGTTACGACTACCTGGTCGCCAGCCGTGGTCCGGACTACGCACTGGTGTACACCTACACGGGGCGGAACATCCGGCTGAATATGGGCAAGCTGCCGGGCGATGTCATAACGGCCTCATGGTACAGTCCGCGCGACGGCAAAACGACCGCTATCGGCGATATAGCGAACAAAGGCGTTCAGGAATTCAATCCACCCGCTGAGCCTAAAAATGGCAACGACTGGGTCTTAATTCTTCAGAAAAAATGAAGCGTTTTTGTCTCCTGTTCCTCCTGGCCATCGCGTTCAGTTCCTGCTCGAAGAGCGTGTATATGTTCAGCTCGTTTCATGAACCGGCCAACGAAGGGCTCCGGTTTCTGTACAGTTACGACGGCTATAAATGGACCGACCTGAACCGAACATTCCTGAAGCCTGAGGTTGGTAATCAGAAAGTTATGCGCGATCCGTCGATTGCGCAGGGGAAAGACGGCACGTTTCATCTGGTCTGGACCAGCAGCTGGAAAGACGACAAAGGCTTCGGCTATGCCAGCTCCAACGACCTGATCCACTGGTCGGCCCAGCGGGCCATTCCGGTGATGGAGCACGAACCGACGACGGTAAACGTGTGGGCACCCGAGCTGTTCTACGACGACGAAGCCGACCAGTTTGTCATCATCTGGGCATCTACCATCCCGAACCGCTTCGAGCGGGGTGTGGAGGAGGAAAAAAACAACCACCGTATGTATTATACAACTACGAAGGATTTCAAAACGTTTGCGCCCACCAAGCTCTTTCTCGATCCGACATTCAGCGTGATCGATGCCGTCATCGTGAAGCGGAAACCGGCGGAGTATGTGCTGGTGCTGAAAGACAATACCCGGCCCGAACGGAACCTCAAAGTGGCGTTTGGCAACAGCGCTACCGGACCGTTCACGAACGTATCGGCTCCGTTTACCAAAAAATTCACCGAAGGCCCGTCCGTCGCGAAAGTGGGCGACGACTGGCTGATTTATTTCGACTCGTACCAGGACAAGAGCTACGGAGCCATGAAAACCCATGATTTTAAAACCTTTACGGATGTGAAGTCAGAGATCTCAGTTCCTGAAGGGCATAAGCACGGAACGATTTTCAGGGTAAAGAAGAAAGTTTTGAAAGGGTTGTTGAAGTGATTTTGTCATTCCGACGACAGAAGGAATGACAGAAAAATTAGCAGAAATAAACAATTGATGAATCGTATTTTCTTAATCGCTTTCGGAATCTTCGGTTTACTGGCTCAGCTTGTCAAAGCGCAGCAGACTGAGAAACATTACCTGTCGGGGACCGGGAGCGACCACACCGTGCCCTGGCAATTTTACTGCACAGCCGGACGGAATTCGGGTAAGTGGACCACCATCCCGGTGCCGTCGAACTGGGAGTTGCAGGGGTTCGGAAAATACAATTACGGTTTCGCCAAAGACAGCGCCCGGGGGAAGGAGCAAGGTCTATACAAACACGAATTTCAGGCACCGGCGTCGTGGAAAGGCAAGCGCGTCAATCTGGTTTTTGAAGGGGTGATGACCGATGCTGAGGTGAAACTGAACGGTAAATCCGCCGGGCCGACGCATCAGGGTTCGTATTACGCATTCAAATACGACGTGTCCAGTTTGCTCAACTACGGTTCGGCGAATCAGCTGGAAGCGACGGTGTCAAAACATTCGGCCAATGCGTCGGTCAACGAAGCGGAGCGGAAAGGCGATTTCTGGATTTTTGGCGGCATTTTCCGACCGGTCTATCTGGAAATTCTACCCGCTGAGCACATCACCCATGTGGCCATCGATGCAAAAGCGACCGGCTCATTTACAGCTCAGATCCAGGTCAATGCAAGCGGTAACGCCACCGAGATTTCGGCGCAGATTTTCACCCTGTCGGGACAGAAATTGGGTACCTCGTTCGGCGCCAAAATTAGCGCAGGGAGCGAGGCTGTTACGCTGACGAAAACCATTCCGAACCCGCAGTTGTGGACGTCGGAAACTCCGAACCGGTACAAGGTCGAAGTCAGTCTACTGCAGGCCGGGAAGCCGGTTCATAAAGTCATTCAGCCGTTCGGTTTCCGGACCATCGAGGTGCGGCTGCGGGATGGAATTTACGTCAACGGGACCAAAATCAAGCTCAAAGGTGTAAATCGCCACTCGTTCTGGCCATCCACGGGGCGGTCGCTCAGCAAAGCGGTGAGTATTCTGGACGTGAACCTGATGAAAGACATGAACATGAACGCCGTTCGGATGTCGCACTACCCACCCGACGATCATTTTCTGGATGTCTGCGATTCGCTGGGGCTATTCGTATTCGACGAGCTAGCGGGCTGGCACGGCCATTACGACACCGCCACGGGCACCAAACTACTGAAAGAACTCATCCCGCACGACGTCAACCACCCGTCGGTGATTCTCTGGATCAACGGCAACGAAGGCGGCCACAACCGCGACCTCGATCCGCTGTTTGCACAGGAAGACATTCAGAAACGGCACGTCATTCATGCCTGGGAGGATTTCAACGGCTTCGATACCCAGCATTACCGCGAATTCAATTACGGCATCGGCAACTATAACCTCGGTCATTCGATCGTTCTGCCCACCGAATTCCTGCACGGTATGTACGACGGCGGCCACGGCGCGGGGCTGGACGATTACTGGGAAGCCATGTGGCACGAACCGCTGGCGGCCGGTGGTTTTCTCTGGGATTTTGCCGATCAGGGGGTTGTCCGGACGGATCGCAACGGCGCCATCGACACCGATGGCAACCGCGGAGCTGATGGGATTGTCGGGCCGTACCGGCAGAAAGAAGGCAGCTTTTTTACCATCAAGGAAGTCTGGTCGTCGATCCGGCTGGAGCGCCGGGAAATAACGCCCACGTTCGATGGTACGTTTCCGATCGAAAACCGGTATCATTTTACCAACACCGCTCAATGCTCGTTTAGTGGGAAACTGGTCAAAGTTGCCGGGTCGTATGGAGCTGGCAGACCGTTTTCGGTTGTCGCTCCAAACCTGAAACCGCTGGAAAAAGGCGTATTGAAAGCGAATCTGCCCGCCGACTGGACGAACTATGATCTCTTGTATATAACGGTAACGGACCCCTTCAAACGTGAACTGTTTACCTGGAGCTTTCCGATTACACTGCCCGCTAAGTTTGCTGCCACCATGGTTAAAACCGACGGTGCCAGCGCAGCAACGTTGACGGAAACCGATTCGCTCTACACCGTTTCGGCGAATGGGATTCAACTATCGATCAGCAAGCGAAACGGCGTGCTGCGTCAGGTTTCGAATACCAAAGGAAACATTTTACTGACGAACGGACCGATTTTGGAGGAAGCCGTTACGAACTTCAGCAACTTCACCCAACGAAGCGAGGGGAAAAATATCGTCATCGAATCGACCTTCGACCGGAAAACAGCTTACAATACCCTGCAATGGACCGTTTATCCGTCGGGTTGGGTGAAAATGCGGGTGCGGTATTTTCCCAGTGCCTATTTCACCTTTATGAACGGGGTCAATTTCTCGTTCCCCGAAGACAAAATGAAAGCGGTCAAGTGGATGGGAAAAGGCCCATACCGCGTCTGGAAAAACCGGCTGAAGGGTAGTACGCTGGGCGTCTGGAGCAAAGCCTACAACAACACCGAAACCGGTGAACAACCGCTGGTTTATCCCGAATTCAAAGGCTATCACGCCAATATGTACTGGTGCCGGTTCGAAGCCGATAATCCGTTTATCGTTGCAACCGAAAACGAGGACGTGTTCTTCCGGCTGTTCACCCCCGCCTGGAAAACCGACCAGTGGCACAATTACGAACCGATTTTTCCGTCGGGCGATCTTTCGTTCATGCAGGGCATTCCCAGCATCGGCACCAAAACCCAGCGTAACGAAACCACCGGGCCGATGGGCCAGAAATACGCCTTTTACGATTACGAAAAAGAACCCGCCCGCGCCAACGAACTGACGCTGTTCTTTGACTTTTCGGGGCGATGATTCCGCTTTCTGTCATTCGGCCCGGTCCCTACGGTCCGAATGACAAAGAATAATGGTACTAACTAGTATATGAAACGAATTTGCCTGCTGATATTCTTCTTCATTCCGTCGCTTCTCCAGGCGCAGCAGGCGGAGGTATGGATAGCGCCGGACGGATCGGATGCGAACGCGGGCACGGCCGAAAAACCCCTGGCGAGTTTGCAACTGGCGCTTCGAAAAGTGCGCGAACTGCGTCGGCTGGCTGATCCCAGCCTGGCCAATGGAGCACATATCTACCTGAAAGACGGTATCTATGCGCTGAGTGAGCCCGTGTTTATCCGGCCGGAAGATTCGGGAACGCCGACCAGCCCGACGGTCATTGAAGCGGCACCGGGTGCAAAACCCATTCTGAGCGGTGGAATTGCCATCACTGGCTGGCAAAAGCTAAAGGGAACGGTAGCAGGACTGCCCAAAGAAGCAGTTGGGCGGGTCTGGGTCGCCGATGCACCAACGGTAGGCGGGCGGCTGCTCGAATGTCGGCAACTGTGGGTGAACGGCGCGAAAGCAACCCGCGCCAAAGACACGCCCTATCCGCTGATGAACCGGATTCTATCGTGGAACAAAGCCGAACAGACCTGCTGGATTCCGGCTCCCAGGTTCGGGGACTTGTCGAAAGCCGCCGGAATGGAAATGACCATCCATCAGTGGTGGGCCATTGCCAACCTGCGTGTCAAACGCATCGAAGTGCAGGGCGACAGTGCAAAGCTCTGGTTTCACCAGCCCGAAAGCCGGATTCAATCCGAACACCCGTGGCCTGCGCCCTGGATTTCCAAAGAAACGGGTAATTCAGCGTTTTTTCTGTCGAATGCCATTCAATTTCTGAACCAGCCCGGCGAATGGTTTCTGGACGCGAAAGCCGGAAAAATGTACTACATCCCCCGGTCCGGCGAAACCCTCGCCACCGCCCAGGTCATTGTACCCGCGCTCGAAACCCTCGTACGCATAACCGGAACCGTCGACAGTCCGGTAGCGAACATACTGGTCAAAAGCATTGCGTTTCAGCACACGAGCTGGCTGCGGCCGTCGCAGCAGGGACACGTGCCGCACCAGGCGGGTTTATACATGCTGGATGCCTACAAGCTGAAAGTGCCGGGTACGCCCGATAAAAAGTCGCTCGAAAACCAGGCGTGGGTAGGGCGCCCGGCAGCGGGTGTAGAGGTGAATTTTGCCACTCACACGGGCTTCGAGCATTGCCGCTTCGAGCACATGGCCGCCACCGGACTGGATTACCACAGAGGGGTGCGGGAGAATGTGATCCAGGGAAATCTGTTTAAAGACATTGGCGGGACGGGGATCATGGCCGGAGTGTTTGCCGACGAAGCGACGGAAATTCACCGGCCCTACAACCCTATCGATGATCGGCAAGTGTGCAGTAACCTGACCATCAGCAACAACCTGATTACAAACGTGACGAACGAAGACTGGGGTTGCGTTGGTATTGGAGCGGGCTACGTTCGGGGCATCGCCATCGAACACAACGAGATTAGTGAGGTGTCGTATAGCGGCATCAGCATGGGCTGGGGCTGGACGCGCACCATCAACGCCATGCGCAATAATAAAGTGGTGGCCAATAAGATTCATCATTTTGCCAAACACCTGTACGATGCCGCGGCCATTTACACGCTGTCGGCGCAACCGGGTTCGATGATCGTGGAAAACGACATCGACAGCGTCTACAAAGCGCCGTACGCCCACCTGCCCGTGCACTGGTTTTACCTCTATACCGACGAAGGATCTTCGTATTTCACGATCAGAGACAACTGGACGCCGTCGGAAAAATACCTGCAAAACGCCAACGGCCCGAACAACGTCTGGGAGCACAACGGTCCGCAGGTGGCCGACAGCATCCGAACGAAAGCGGGCATTCAGGCACCGTTCCGCGATTTGCTCAACGAAAAGGTTGGGGCCGATCAGAAGTGGCTGATCAATAAGGAAAATCCAGTCATCGTCGAGCTGATTTCATCCGGAAAAGACCCGGTCGACGGCCAGCGGCTGAAGGACGTGCTGGCCCGGAACAAGGTCCGTCCGGAAGCGCTCTATCAGTGGAAAAACCACTACGTTATTTTCGATAAGGTGCAGGACGTGTCGGTGCTGAGCGGGCGATTGCGGTCGGCGTTTCCGGGCGCAACGGTCAACACCTATTACGATCCATTTTACGAATTCAACCGCAGCCAGTGCGAGAGCGGTCCAACGGCCGACGAGTGGACGCACACGATCCTGACGGCGAATCTGGTGGCCGATCCTCGGCTTCAGAACGAATACCTGGCCTACCATGCCACTCAATTTGAAAAGTGGCCGGAGGTCTCGAAGGGCTTTTGTAATGCCCAGTTTCAGCAGTTGCTGCTGTACCGAAATGGGCGGCAACTCATGCTGGTAATCAGCATTCCGAAAGGCGAAAGACTGGACAAACTCAACCCCAAAACGACCGAGAACAACCCGCGCGTCGATGAATGGAACGCCCTTATGAAGAAATATCAGGAAGGGATTCCGGGTAAGAAGCCCGGCGAGGTGTGGGTGGAATTACAGGGGATTGACTAATTTTTTCTGTCATGCTGACGGAGGAAGCATCTTGAAGCAGCCTTATACATCAACAAGGACATTTTAAGATGCTTCCTCCGTCAGCATGACAAAAACATCATTACAATAAACTATGTTACGATTAGGAATTTTAGGCTTAGGGGAAGGGCGAAGCACTATGTCGGCGGCTTTGTCGAGTCCGCATTACGAACTGGTGAAGATCTGCGACCAGAAGCTGGAGCTTTGCCAGCAGCGCGCTAAAGAGTTCGATTTTCAGGCGTACACGACCCAATACCAGGAACTGCTCGACGACCCATCGATCGATGTTATTGCCATCTACACGCCCGATCACCTACATGCTCAGCACACCAAACTGGCCATGCAACACGGCAAGCACGTAGTCTGCACCAAGCCGTTTATCGACGACCTGTCGAAAGCAAAAGAACTGATCGACATCAGCGAACAGACGGGCAAAAAGGTGTTTGTTGGGCAGAGTTCCCGCTTTTTCGAGCCGATGAAAAAGCAACGCGCCGATTTTGAAGCCGGCCTGATCGGTGAACTGATTACCATCGAAGGGTATTACCATGCCGACCACCGTTGGTTCCTGGCCAAAGGCTGGTCGCTGGAGAACGCGTTCAAATGGCTGTACGGCGGCCTGAGTCACCCGGTCGATTTCATTCGGTGGTATCTGCCCGATATCGAAGAGGTGATGGGGTATGGCATGCTGAGCAGCAACGGTCAGAAAGGCGGACTGAAAAACGCCGATACCATGCACTTCATTTTCAAGGCCACGGACGGACGCATTGCCCGCGTGAGTGGGGCGTATACGGGGCCGGTCCAGCCCGTTGTACGCGACTCGGAGATGAGTTGTATTCTGCGGGGTACGGAGGGCTGTAGCCAGGCCGATTATATGGACCTACGCTACGCCATTACGACCAACACCGGCGACGAAATCGTGCAGACCTGGGAGCACAAACTAAAGCATTACTTCCGGTTCGAAGGCAAAAGCCACCACGCCGGCGAGTACCAGAACTACCTCGATTATTTCGCGACCTGCCTCGAAGCGGGCCAGACAGCTTACCCCGACATCCGGGAAGGCATCGGCACGGTAGCGCTGCTTCAGGCGATGGATAAATCCCTGCAAACCGGCCAGCCCGTGAAGGTGCGGGAGGTGCTGAGCGAGTATGGGCTGTAGAGAGGGAACGAATAATGGATAATGTAAAATGTAAAATGAACAATGGATAATGGAGCGGCTTAGGGGCTCGCGTCCCTCATTTTACATTGTTCATTATTCATTTTACATTATCTGTCACGCCAGTCCGCGCTTTTCGCCGGGCGTTTCTGGTCTTAATCTGTTGCATGAGCGCTCTGAACTCGGCAAGTTCGTTTTCAGTCCATGGTTCAGACTTAGTCGACATATCGATTTCTTTTGGTTCTTTAATCAATCCCATTGCCTTCGTTCTTAAAATAATGTGCAATAAGTCTTAATGCCGCCTTTGTCTCGATGAACATCCTCAATCCACGGAAATGCGTAGCCTGAAGTGTATCCTGATAGTGTTTAATCAACTCTGATTTTGCATCAAAAGCGACGAAGCCTTCATAGCCTCTGTTAATCGAAACTTTACAGGCATAGGCTACGAGGTTTCCCGGAACACCAAAATAAACCTTGTCTTTCCCTTTATTAAACGCAGAACTCTCAATTAAGTGCATAAAAATGTGGTCCTGCTTGTCTTCGATGCTAACAAGTCCCTGAATGATGGCAGGGTTATTTACTGTCGTTAATTTATAAACTTCTTTAGTCGTATCCCTGAGTTCTTTGTGCCAGTTAAACAACCAATCCATTCGCCTGATCTGTCTGATGTCCAGGCTTGCCAGTCTGACAATTTCTGTGTCAAAAACCTCTCCAGTAAGGACGTTCTCAATCGAGTTCGTGAGTCTGTCAACATCAAAAGCAAGACCGGGAGTCAGTTGTTTTTTCACCTAACGAAGATAGGGATTTGTGGATCGGTTCTCAAAAGATGGGCAATGGATGTGCTTTTCTAAACCTGGGTTTTTATGAATAACATCATCGATCGCTTAACCGCTTTAGACTACGGCATCGTGCTGGCGTATCTGATTATCCTGGTGGTGATCGGGTATCGGGCCAGCCGACCGAGACAGGGGCAGGCTAACGAAACGCTGTTTCTGGCGAACAAATCGCTGGGCTGGGCGAGCATTGGCTTCAACATGTGGGGCACCAACGTTGGGCCGTCTATGCTGCTGGCCTTTGCCAGTATCGGCTACAGCACGGGCATCGTGGCCATCAATTTCGACTGGTACGCGTTCGTATTTCTGTTTCTGCTGGCCATTGTATTCGCGCCAAAATACCTGGCCGCCCACGTAACGACCATGCCTGAATTTATGGGGAAGCGCTACGGTGAGTCGACGCAGACGATTCTGGCCTGGTATGCGCTCATCAAGATGCTCATTTCGTGGCTGTCGCTGGGGCTATTTGCGGGTGGGTTTCTGGTTCGGCAGATTCTGGGTATACCGATGGGGCAGTCGGTCGTAGTGCTGGTGCTGTTTGCCGGGTTGTTTGCCTACACGGGCGGACTCAAAGCCATCGCCCGCGTCAACGTGTTTCAGATGCTGCTGCTCATTGCGGTGTCGATCACGCTGACGATTCTGGGCATCAACAAAGTAGGAGGGCTGGAAGCGCTCTATCAGAAAGCGCCCGCCGATTACTGGAGCCTGATTCATCCGGCCAACGACCCAAAATATCCCTGGCCCGCTATTGTGCTGGGGTATCCGGTGGCTGCTATTGCCTTTTTTTGCACCGACCAGGCCATGGTGCAGTCGGTGCTGGGGGCCCGGAATCTGGAGCAGGGCCAACTGGGGGTTAACTTCATTGGCTGGCTCAAAATCCTGTCGCTGCCGCTGTTCATTCTTCCGGGAATACTATGTTTTATCCTGTTCCCGAATCTGAAAGACCCCGCCGAAGCCTACATGACCATGGTGACGAACCTGTTTCCGCCGGGCATGAACGGCCTGGTGATTGTGGTGCTGATTGCGGTGCTGGTCGGTACGATCGGCTCCTCGCTGAATTCACTCAGTACAGTGTTTACTATGGATATATACGCGCGCAAAATCAATCCGGCGGCCAGTACTCAACAACTTATCCGCGTCGGACGGATGACGGTAATCGCCGGGTGCCTGTTTGCCGTGCTGATGGCGCTGGCCATCGACAGCATCGAAGGCCTCAACCTGTTCGATGTGTTCCAGTCGGTGCTGGGCTTCATTGCCCCGCCCTTATCGGTGGTGTTTTTGCTGACGGTTTTCTGGAAGCGGACGACCCGCACAGCGGTCAACTCTATTCTATCGGTGGGCTCGGCTTTTAGTCTGGGGGTAGGGGTTTTGTATTTATGGATATTCCCGCCCGACCGGTACATGTTCTGGCCGCACTACCTGCTGCTATCGTTTTCTATTTTCGCGACCCTGCTGATCCTGGCGGTGTTCATTTCACTTTTGGATAAAAATCCGTCGGTTTACGTCGCTGATTCGGCCGGAAACGATAGTGTCGGGCAACCTACCCGGCGGGTCTGGATTGCCTGGATCGGACTGGCCATAACGATGGTGGGTTTGTATCTTGTTTTTCACTGATGTAGCCGGTCATTAGTACCGCGGCCGGGCTGGCGAACCAGTGTTCACTCAACTGAAAACGATGCTCTGCCACAGCCGAACCTTATAAATAGTCTTTACCAACCATGATACGCTTATCGATCCTGTCATTACTGATCGCGCTGACCGCGCAGGCGCAGCCCCCCGCCCGGCAACCGTTGACACTCTGGTACAAACAGCCGGCCAGACAGTGGGTCGAAGCGCTGCCGATCGGAAACGGGCGGCTGGGCGGCATGGTCTATGGTGGCATTCAGGAAGACCAGATTCAGTTTAACGAACAAACCCTCTGGACGGGCCAGCCGCGTGAGTATCAGCGCGAAGGAGCAGCCAAATACCTGCCTCAGATTCGTCGACTGCTGGCCGATGGAAAACAGGCTGAAGCCGAAAAGCTGGCGCAGGAGAAATTCATGGGCCAGCAGAGTCACGAGAACGATTACCTTTCGAAAAAAGAAGCCTGGTTTACCCGTGTCCGTGATCTGAATCACCTGAAAGCGAACCCGACAACCGCTTCATTCGACGATAGCTCCTGGAAAACGATGGCAGTGCCCACCGCCGAGGGCTGGGAAAAAGCCGGGCCACGTCAGGCAGGCCTGGAAGGGTTAGACGGAGCCGTCTGGTTTCGTACCTCGTTCGATCTGCCGCAAGCCTGGTCCGGGAAAGACGTCGTGCTCGACATGGGTCGTATCCGCGATCAGGACTTTACGTACCTGAACGGCGAACTGATCGGTACGTCGGAAGGCATCACGAAAAACCGGCGGTATAAAATCTCAGCGGCTAAACTGCACGTCGGCAAAAACCAACTGGCGATCCAGGTCATCAATCTGTTCGACAAGGGTGGATTCATTGGAGTTAAAACGAGCCAGCCGACGTTCGTGGTTTATCCCGACGGCCAGCAGCCAACCGACGGGGTGCCGCTGAACCAGCCGTTTCGGTACTGGGTTCAGGACGATGCGCCCCCGGCTTCGCCCCACTACCAGGCCGATTATCAGCCGTTCGGTAACCTCCGGATGCGGTTTAGTGGGCAGGGGACGGCTAGTCATTACCGCTTCGAGCTGGATCTGGCCAAAGCGCTGTCCCGCGTTACCTACACCGCGTCAGGCGTGCGCTACACCCGGGAATACCTAGCTAGTGCGCCCAATCAGGTCATTGCCGTTCATCTGACCGCCAGTGAACCCGGGCATATTGCCTTCCAAGCAACGCTGGATAGTCCGCACAAAGGAAGCGACGTACGTCAAATCGATAATCAGACAATCGCGCTGTCGGTTCAGGTGCGGGATGGCGCTTTGCGGGGAGAGAGTCTGTTACACATCCAGACCCGGAACGGAAAAATAATCGTTTCGGGTGATAAGCTCATTATTTCCGGGGCCGACGAAGCGACGCTGTACCTGACGGCGGGAACTAACTTCAAGCGTTACGACGATGTTTCCGGCGACCCGGCCGTGATGAGCCAGCGCCCTTTGCAGGCCGTCCGAACCAAACGCTTCGAGGTCATCAAAGCCGCCCACATCAACGAGTACCAAACATATTTCAACACCCTATCACTCGATCTGGGACACTCGGCCAGCGAGCAATACCCGACCGACGAACGGCTGCAGCGCTTCGAAAAAGCGCATGATCCGGATCTGGTGGCGCTGTACCTGCAATACGGTCGGTATCTGCTCATTTCGAGTTCGCGACCGGGCCAGGCTGGCGCACGGGCACAACCTGCCAACCTGCAGGGTATATGGAACGATCTGCTGACACCCCCTTGGGGTAGTAAATACACCACGAACATCAACCTCGAAATGAACTACTGGCCCGCCGAACCGCTCAACCTCTCGGCCTGCCATGAATCCCTGTTTTCGGCGATCGAAGAGCTGGTGGAGTCGGGGCGAAAAACGGCGAAAGCACACTACAACGCCCGGGGTTGGGTACTGCACCACAACACCGATCTCTGGCGTGGTACGGCCCCCATCAACGCGTCGAATCATGGCATCTGGGTGAGCGGGGGCGCGTGGTTGTCGCACCACCTCTGGGCGCATTACCGCTATTCTCAGGATCGGGCCTTTCTGCAAAAACGGGGGTATCCGATCATGAAAGAAGCGGCTCAGTTTTTCGTGGATTTCCTGGTGAAAGACCCTAAAACCGGCTGGCTCATCAGCACACCCTCCAATTCTCCCGAACATGGCGGACTGGTGGCAGGACCGACTATGGACCACCAGATTATTCGTGATCTGTTCAAAAACTGCATCGCGGCCAGCCAGGTGCTGGGAACCGACGTGGCCTTTCGCGATACGCTGAAAACCATGTACAGCCAGATCGCCCCCAATCAGATCGGTCGGCACGGCCAGTTGCAGGAGTGGCTGCAGGACATCGATGATCCGGCCGACCATCACCGGCACGTATCGCACCTCTGGGGTGTTCATCCCGGCACGGATATCACCTGGGACGACACCCCCGACCTGATGAAAGCCGCCCGGCAATCGCTGCTCGAACGGGGCGACGAAGGGACGGGCTGGAGCCTGGCCTGGAAAATTAATTTCTGGGCTAGGTTTCGCGACGGAGACCATGCCTACAATATGCTTCGGTTGCTGTTCAGACCGGCTATTTCACCCGAAGGCACGACGGGGGGTGGGTCGTACCCGAACCTGTTCGACGCGCACCCACCCTTTCAGATCGATGGTAACTTCGGCGGGGCCAGTGGCATTGCCGAAATGCTGCTGCAGAGCCAGGGCAAAACGATCGATCTGCTCCCGGCGCTGCCTTCCGACCTTCCGACCGGATACATTCACGGCATCTGTGCGCAGGGTGGTTTTGTGCTGGACATTCGCTGGCAAAATGGTCGTCTGAGCGGGGTTACGGTTACCTCCAGAGCCGGTCAGCCGTGCGTATTGCGCTATGGCGATAAACAAGTACAGTTGACAACCGAAAAAGGGAAAACGTATAAGCTGGATGGTAGTTTGAACGTGATTGTATAGCGATGAAGGGTATAGGCTGATAATCAGGATAAAACGGCCCCGCCTATGCCCTTGCTCAGAGACTCCTTACCCACTCTTCTGGCCCCGGAGGGGTGTCTGGCGGTTTTAAAAAAAAGCTATTTATGGTTCAGTGACTTACGTAAAAAATAGAAAAAGATACGTTATCGATTTTAATTTTTGTTTAACTTAGATCCTGTAAATACTTCATTTTGTTAAACGGAATGAAAGCTCGACGGTAAATTGGAAACTTTTGTAAACGTTTTGAAGTCCGAATATATAATACAGAATTGGTTGGCCGCGGTTTCTACCCTTCAGTTGAGTTATAACCAGATCGTTACTTGCATTGAAACACACAGGGCCTGGGAGGTACGACTGAAGCGAGCAGCCATGTATATCGGGCAATGCCCCGTCGACCAATTGATAACCCTGCTTACCCGAATGCAGGAAGAACTGGAGAAGCTACTCCTGGATATCGAGAAAGAGGAACCTATCGACTCGTTGGATAGCGACGAGAGTTGCCAGAAATTACTCATCCATACCCAAATACTGGAAGACCTGAATCAGCAGGCGAAAGCCATGTTGCATCTGACCGCCCTGCCGGCTTCCTGATGCCTGGAATAATGGATAAAGGGTGGAAGCGTCGGGCGTCGTCAGTCAGGCCTAATGCATTCGGTAAAATCGTTTTTGTTTACCTATCCGGTAATGATGACTGATTTCTCCAAAAAAGACCGGGTCAGCTAGAATCTGGTTTTTCGGTAAGTATGCGTCTGGAATAATGACGCAATCGACCCCTCAGGTTGCCGTGATTACCCCCGCCCTGGGCCCGTAAACGGTCGTACATTTATACCATCGATCCGCTGAACGACAGCGATGTAACACCAACCAGTTCTGTAAACACAAAGCCTGATGCCATGAAAAAGACAACCATCACGTACTGGATTCTGACGGGTTTATTTGCCTTCGTAATGCTGGGATCGGCCATTCCCGATATTCTGGTCGTGCCGATGGCCGTACAGGGATTCAAGGAAATTGGCTACCCGGCGTATCTGATTCCGTTTCTGGGCTGGGCCAAATTACTGGGCGTGGTGGCCATTCTGGTACCGGGCTTTCCCCGGCTTAAGGAATGGGCCTATGCCGGCTTACTCTACGATCTACTGGGCGCTACGTATTCCGTCGCAAGTAGTGGTAAAGCTGTCAGCGACTGGGCGCCGATGCTGGTCTTTGTGGCGGTGGGTATTGGTTCGTACGTGTTCTATCACAAAAAAGCAAAGGCGACAGCCTTACAAACTTTGCAGGAAGACGGGCGCGACTTTCCCGTAAAACAGTCGTCTCCATCGGTCGCCTGATCCTGAGCGTATAAATGGTACAGACAGGCCCGGACGTTCTGAACGTCCGGGCCTGTTGGTTTAGTCAGTGGTTAACCTTCCAGATTTGCCCGTTCCTGAGTTAGGCTTATCGAGGCTGGTCAGCGGACGATTCTGTCATTCCGACGCAGGAGGAATCTTAAACGTCAGGATGGATCAAGATTCCTCCTGCGTCGGAATGACAGAATCTCCTATTTATCAGCGTCCGGGCCGCATCAGCTCAACTCCACCATCGCTTTGATAACGCCCGTTGCCGGATCGAGCCAGCTGGCAAACGTATCCCGTACCTGCCCGAAGGCGACCCGGTGGGTGATGTAGGTAGTCGGGTCGACCAGTCCCTGTTTCATGCTGGCAATGACATGCTCGAAGTCCTGGCGGGTGGCGTTACGGCTGCTCATCAGCGTGGCTTCGCGCTTGTGAAATTCGGGATGGCTGACACTGATTTCGCCTTTCTGAAGCCCAACCAGCACGTAGCGTGCCCCATGGGCCATGTACTGAAAGCTGTTGTTTATCGCGCGCAGACTACCCGTCGCATCGATGACCACCGTGGGCATATCCCCGTTGGTAATTTCCCGAAGCTGATCCGTCACGTCCGGAGCCAGCGCATTGATCGTATGAGCGACCCCCAGTTTATGCTGACAAAAAGCCAGCCGACTTTCGTTGATGTCCAGGGCGATGACCTTACCTCCGGCAATGCGGGCAAACTCCATTACGCCGAGGCCAATGGGGCCGGCACCGATCACCAGTACAAACTCACCGGGCTGAACCGCAGCCCGCCGAACGCCGTGGGCACCGATCGCCAGCGGCTCGACCAACGCCAGGGCATCTTCACTCAGGCCGTCGCCGTGGACCAGCGAGTAGGCCGGAACCGATAAGTATTCGACCATGCCCCCGTCGATATGAACCCCACTTACCCGGAGGTTTACGCAACAGTTGGGTTTGCCCGACCGGCAGGCTATACAGGTGCCGCAGTTGAAATAAGGAATGAACGTAACGACTTCTCCCGGCGAAAAATCAGGGGCTCCATCCGCTTCGACGAGTTCGCCGGCCAGCTCGTGGCCGAGAATTCGTGGGTAGGAAAAAAAGGGCTGGGTGCCTTCGTAGGCGTGCAGATCGGTGCCACAAATGCCGATTCGTTTGATCCGGATAATGGCCTGATCGGGCGCCAGCGTCGGGCGGATGCCCTGCTGGTAATCGAACTGACCGGGGGTCGTGCAGACTAATGTGTTCATAAATATGAATGCAGAAAAAGCTTTGGCCAGTCGATCGGCCAAAGCCCTAAGGAAAAACGTACCGAAAGATACCGAAGAACAGGCGAAAATCGCTGGGCGTCTGCATTTCAGTACGTTTACTAACTACCAACCTATTCTACCCTATACTTATTCTTGCGTGGATTGTAGCGCGGCCGGTCGTCCGCGCTACGGACTTTATTTCAATGGATCGAATGCCCCGCCCCAGGTGTTGTTCTGAATCAGTTTGGGGTTGTTGTCAATGGCCGACTGCGGAATGGCGAAGAAATAATATTCTGGTTTCCAGGCAATGGCGTATTTCGTGTCCAGTTGCTTGAAGGCGATTGTGAAGTAGTTTTTATACAGGTCGTCCAGATTGAGGTTGTCGCGGGTGGTCGCGAAATCAGCCGGAACGCCTGTGGTTTTCAGGTTGATCGTAACCCCTGTGCGCCGGACGCCGTTCAGGGTTTTTTCGATCAGCTTCCAGCGACGCAGGTCCCAGAACCGCTTTCCTTCGAAGGCAAACTCGATCTGGCGCTCGTACAGAATCGCGTCGAACATCTCGGCGCGGGTCATGTTGGCTTTCAGTCCGTACAGCCCATCCGTTCCGGCTTCGATACCCGCCCGCTTGCGAATGGCTTTCAGCTGCGTGTAGGCTTCGTCCAGTTTATTGACTCCCGTTGCGCTTTCGGCCAGGTTGAGCAGCACTTCAGCAAACCGGATTTCGATCCAGTCGGTACCCGAGTACTGCGCATCGCCCGTACTGACCGTCGGGTTGATGGCTTTGCGGGTATAGAATCCGGTGTTGGACGCTTTCGATTCGACGGTTTTACCGCCCGCGTAGTAGGTCCAGACTTTATAGGCTGTGTTGCCGTTCAGGGGCCAGTTGGCGCCGTTGTAAGCGATGGTCTTGTCGAAACGAGGATCGCGATTTTTATAAAACAGCTGATCCGAATAGGTGTATTTGGTTGATTCGCCCGGCTTTTTGCCGTCCAGCATCGGGAAGGCTTTGACCATCTCCCACGACGGCTGGTTCGAACCGCCACCGGTGCCGGCATACGATGGGCGGGTGGCGTTGTCGTAGCCATTGCTTTTCGCCGTGTTCGTGCCCGTGGCGGTGTTGTAGCCCGTCAAAAAAACTGCTTCAGGGTTGTTCACTTCCTGAAACCACAACTGATCGAACGACGCATGCAGGCCGTAGCCGTTGGCCGTCAGCAGATCGTAGGCCTGCTTGTTGGCATCGTACGAAGTCTGCCATTTCGTTACGTCATCGGTTGGATTGAACTGCGGGCTGGCAGCATACAGCAGCACCCGACCTTTAAACGCGGCCGCCGTGCCTTTCGTGATCCGGCCCCAGTCGTTGGCCGAAGCCCAGCGGCCCGGCACCGAAGCGATGGTCGAATCCAGATCTTTCACAATCTGCGCAAAAGTTTCGGCCGTCGTGTTCCGGGGCAGATAATCGGCCTGTTTGGCTTCGACACCCACCGCGGCCAGCGGGTTTAGCACCAGCGGCACACCACCATAAAGCCGGAGCAGATCGAAGTAGCGCCAGGCCCGGAAAAACTGAGCCTGCGACCGGAGCTTGTTTTTGGTCAGCTGGGGCAGTGACCCCGCATTGACATCGCTCAGGAACATATTGATGACCCGAAGCTTGCCGTAGTTGTTGGTGGCGCTCAGCGCCGTACCGAAATCGCCGATCTCATTGATCTGAAGGGCTCCCTGCAGGATTTTACTCTCGGCAAACGATTCATCGGACAAGCCGCTGATGCCGGTGGGTTCGGGCCCGAGACTGCCGATGGGCGTGGGCAGGTTCTGGTCGTAGATGTAATCGAGGTTCATCTGGGTCAGTACCGAATCTTTGAAAATCAGCGAGCCCGGAGTCGACCCCAAATCAGTTTTGTCCAGCACATTCATGCAGCTTGTCAGCACAAGCGATGAACAGAGGGCGACGAGTATTTTATGGGTACGTTTCATGTGATCGGATGGATTTACAAACCAAGGTTTAGGCCCAGTGAGAACGAACGGAGCACCGGATAGGAATCGAAGTTCCCCAGATTCGATTTCCAGCTGTACGGATTGTAGAGGTTCAGCGGATTCGTTGCTACCAGATAAACCCGCACATTGCTCAATCTTAATTTACTGGCAACCGCCGTCGGCAGACCATACGACAGGTTGAGGTTCCGGACGGAGAGCTGGGTCGAACTGGTGAACCAGTAGTTCGAATCGACGGTGTACGTGTCTTTGTAATATGGGCTGGGGTAAGCGGCATTCGGGTTGTCGGGCGTCCAGTGATCGCTCCAGAACACCGGCCGGTTTGCCGTCAGCGTGCCTTGTGCCCGGGCGGTTCCCTCCACCATGCCCTGCCCGCCGAACGAACCGGAAATCACGGCGGCCACTGAGAAGTTTTTGTACGAAGCCTGGAAGTTGAACCCGAGACCGAAGTGATTGCTCGCTTTCCGGGTCAGGTAATCCATGTCGGCATCCGTGATTTTACCGTCTGGTGCCGTATACTGGCCCGACGCATCTTTCGGTCCTCTGACATCCTGGTAATACAGCATGCCGGGTTTCGGAGCGGCCCCGAAGAGGGTATAGCCAGGGTTTTTCTCCAGATACTGATCCACATCCTGCTGAGTTCTAAACATGCCGAGGTAGTGGTAACCCAGCACGCCCATATCGCTCGATCGGCCGGTCGGGTCCAGGTACGTACCAATTTTGCCTTTGTCGACATCGACCAGCACCTGTTTGTTATCGTTCCAGGTAAAGAAGGTATTGACTTTATACGACCAGTCGCTACCGATCTTGTCGTTCCAGCCCAGCGAAATCTCCGTACCGAAGCCGTCGATAGTCGCGTAGTTTTCCGACGGGAGCGTTGCGCCGACCAGCAGCGGTACCGACGAGGTCAGGCTCGTCAGCATGTTGTAGCGATGGTCGTAAAACGCGTCGACGGTAAATGACAGGCGGTTTTTCAGGAACTGGGCATCCAGCCCGATGTTGTATTTCGTATTGTCGTCCCAGCGAGCCTGGCGGTTGGCCATGGCGTTGTTGGGGGTTACCACCAGCGGCCGGTCGGCATTACCACCGAAGACGGCTCCCTTACCCTGCTGAATCGAATAGCTGGTCAGCCAGTTGTAGGCTCTGGTGGCATCACCACCCAACAGACCCAGCGAACCGCGAATCTTCAGAAAGTCGACCCAGCGAACGTTGTTTCGGAAAAAGGGCTCCTCCGACATTACCCAGCCGAGCGAGAAGGATGGGAACAACCCCCAGCGGTATTCGGGCGCGAAGTTGGTCGAGGCATCGTACCGGATGGCCGTTTCGAACAGGTATTTGTTGGCGTAATTGTAATTGACCCGACCCGCATACGATAAAAAGCCCGTTTCCGACTCCGTCTCGGAGGTAGTCTGGGTGCCGATGGCGTAACGCATGTTATCCAGCCCACCGATGATGACGCCTTCGGCCATGGCCTGCACGTTGTCGGCGTGGGTTTCGGCCTGCTCGAAGAACGCAATGGCCGTTACCTGGTGTTTACCGAACTGACGGTCGTAATTCAGGTAGCCATTGAACTGGTAGGTGTCGATGTACCCCGGATTGATCCGAACCCGGTCGCCGTTGTTAAGCGAGGTGGTTTTGATGACGTCGCCCCCGTAAATATGCTTGTGGTCGCCCAGCATCGAGAAGCTGTAGACGTTGTATTTGGTGCCGTACTGCTTGCCGAAGCTGTTGTCGAAGGTTCGGCTGTAAAGCACCCGGGCTTTTAACCCTTTCACGAACGGAATTTCGTAGTCCAGATTGGCGGTGATGTTTAGCCCCGTGGTTTTGGTCTGGGTGTAGTTGTTCGAGTTCTGAACCGCAAAGAAGTTAAACGCATCGATGGTGTTCGTGTTGGATGAATTCGACAGCAGCACGGGCAGTCCATCGATAGAAGGCGGGGCGAACTGGGGCGTATAAAGCAAGCTTTTCATGTCGTTCTCCGGGTTTTCGCCCCCCTGCTTCAGAAAGTACATGCGTTTGTTACCGATGTAGCTGCTCAGCGACAGAGCGGCTTTCAGGCCTCGCGTCACCTGCATGTCGGCACTGGCCCGGAACGTCCATTTATTAGTATTGATGTTATCGAAGTTGGCATCCTGGGCGTTGTAGGAGGCCCCCGCAAAATACGTTGCCTTCTCGTTACCCCCGCTCACGTTCAGGGCGTGGCGAACCACGGTCGAAGGTTTCCAGGCCGTCCGGAGCCAGTCGGTGTTATTGTCTTTGAAATAAGCCAGTTCGTCGGGCGTGTA
The DNA here is from genome assembly GCF_054777875.1 of Spirosoma koreense. Taxonomy (NCBI): domain Bacteria; kingdom Pseudomonadati; phylum Bacteroidota; class Cytophagia; order Cytophagales; family Cytophagaceae; genus Spirosoma; species Spirosoma koreense. The sequence goes on from NZ_BAAHAC010000005.1 coordinate 928,617, forward strand.
GATCAGCGGATCGGTGGCCGGTTTTCCGGCGGCATAGTTCAGGTCGTTGAGGTAAGTGGCCTGCTGAACCCCGTTCATCATTTGGGGCAGGCGAGCGTTCGAGATCCCCGTCGAGCCGCTGTAGCTGAATTTGGGCGCACCGGCTTTCCCCCGTTTGGTCGTCACCACCACAACCCCCTGGTTGGACCGGGCGCCGTAAATAGCGGCAGCCGCATCTTTCAGCACCGAAATAGCCTCCACTTCCGATACGTCGAGCGCGTTGAAATCATCGGCCGAACGCACGACGTTGTCGATCACGTAGAGGGGTTGCAGCGTACCCCCGTCTTTCGACAGAATGACCGGGTTGCGAACGGTGATGGTCGCGTTATCGCCGGGGCGGCTGGTTCCTCCCGACACCCCCACGCCCGGTAACTGGCCCGTCAGCACGGCCGACAGGTTGTTGACGGGCAGGTCCTGTACCGCTTTCATATCTACCGTAGCGACGGCACCGGTCAGGCTTACTTTTTTCTGGACGCCGTAGCCTACCACCACCACTTCGTTCAGGGCAGCCGCATCTTCTTCCAGTTGCACCGTCAGCGCCGTTTGCCCTTTCACTGAGATCTCCAGAGTCTTAAACCCGATGTAGCTGAAAATCAGCGTCTCGTTGCCAGTCGGCAGGTTGAGCCGGAAGGTGCCTTTGATGTCCGTAACGGTTCCGGTTTTAGTGCCTTTAATGAGTACGTTTACGCCCGGAACGGCTTCTCCCTTGGCATCTTTGACCGTGCCAGTGATGTTCTGCAGTGGGGCCAGCAGCGGAGACGCTGTCGCGGGCAGCCGGTTTCCCGCTTCTGCCAGACAGACCTCGCCGGTGAGCCCTCCCAGGATCAGCGCGTATACCAGCCTGATGGTGCTGGCGAACAGGTTCTGTAGTCGTAAATACGTTATCATATGGGGTCGATTAAGGCAACGTGTGATTTAAGGATATAAAAAATATGATGGGTTGCTATTCGTATTTGGCCAAGTCCGGAATGGCTTTTTTTAGGCTTATTTTTTTGTTTTTTCGGCCTCCCGGGCAATGCGTTCTTCCCAGTCTTTGCTCGCTTTTTTCATATCGATTCCGGCGCTGGACAGGTAGTTATTAATTCGGCCTTTGTATTTGCCGAACATAGCGTGTTTTTCCTTCGACGACCCTTCGTCCATCGCTCGTTCGCGTGCTTCGGTCAGGTAAGATAAAATTTGTTCTTTCTGTGATTCGGTCAGCTCAGGAAGCATGGCCTGATAGCCCTTATACGTAATGGGTAAAACTCCGTAGGTCATCCCATCTTTTACCTGCTCGATTTGTTGCGGAGTCAGATCGTGGGCCAGGGTCGTCAGGTAGTTTTCGTGTAGTTTTTTTAAGGCTGTACCGGCTTCATTTTCGATCGCTTCTTTCGGGGCTTTTTCCGTCAGTTTGCCCAGCGCTTCTTTCTTTTTGTCATGAATCGCATTGAGGCTCCGATACTGCTGAACGATGTCCTGCTGAACGCGCTCAGACACCTTCCTGTCTGTGATGCCCAGCGTAGCGACGATCTTAGCGGCCCGCTCATTCAGCACCCGTGTATACGCGGCTTCTTCGCTTGTTTGAGGGGATTCCTGTCCCAATACGGTGGATAAACCGCAGAGCAGCATCAGGCTACCGAACAGAAGGTTTTTTACGATCGCATGCATAGGGTAAGACCGAGTTAATAAAGCTAACAATGGGTACTGCTGGAGGAGAAAGTTCGTCAGAAAAGCCTTGGTCTATCGCGGTAAAAACCAGAATTAACAATACTTTTCTACAATACTGTACAAAAATATAGCGTGATTTATGGGCAGGACTGCATTTTTTTGCCAACTTATTGTAGGAAATTATCATAGCCCGGATATGAATTATTTCCGTCGTTTCGTTTAAGTTTGTACTGGAATTGTGCCAGACTATCGGAAAACAGCCTTTATAGCCACGTAGTGAGCGAAAAACACCACTTAGGTGCTGTCTGACCTTACTGGAAGGGAAAAACGAAGCGTAGCCCGGTATCCGTCAGTTGCGGGCTCGATCTGCCGCTATACGTAGGTATCCGACAACCGCGTTTTGTTGAAAAGTTTCTATACGCCTTATTTCCTGTCTACAAAAATGAAACCGTTATTTCGTAAAGTAACGTCGAAACTGGAGAGTTCCTTTACTGTCCGCCACAACGTTTTACCGCATTTTAAAAATATCTGGCATTACCATCCGGAACTTGAACTGCATTACATTATTAAAGGAGAAGGTGTGCGGTTTATTGGGGATAAAATTAGTAATTTTTCGCCCGGAGAAATTGTGCTGGTGGGCGAAAATTTACCCCATACGTGGCGGAGTAATGAAGAGTATTTTTACAATGACCCGGAGTTGAACATCGAGGTTATTGTCATCCAGTTTTTGCCCGATTGTCTGGGTGAAGATTTACTGAAACTGCCCGAAGCCTATTTAATTCCCAAACTTTTCGAAAAAGCGAAAAGTGGTATGGTTATCAATGGAAAAACGAATGCGAAATTAGCGGAGTTGATGCACCGGGCAATCGAGGCCACGAATCTGGATAAAATCATTATCCTGCTCTCGATATTAAAGACCCTGGCTGAGACGGATGAATACGAATCGATTGTCAATGGGCAGGCGGTATTTTATCAATCCAACGAAACCGATTCGCTGCGCCTGAACACGGTGTGTAGCTATACGCTGACGAACTATAAAAAAGATATTACCCTGGAAGAAATTTCGGCCATCAGCAACCTGAGCGTGACGTCGTTTTGCCGGTATTTCAAGCTGATGACGAATAAAACGTATTATGACTTTCTGATCGAGATCCGGATCAGCCATGCCTGCCGCGCGCTGATCGAAGACAAAACCCCGACGGAAGTGATCTGCTTCGACTGCGGGTTCAACAACGTCTCGAATTTCTACCGGCATTTCAAAAAAGTTACCGGCCTGACTCCGCTTGAATACAAGCGTCAATACCTGAACAAGTCGAAATCAGTGCTGGCGAAAGCAGCCGTAGCCTGAGTGGCTGTGGTGACGTTACAGTAATAAGGGTACTGTTTTTTGTCATCCTTCCTGCCGTACCGACGGACTTGGTCGGTATGACAAAACAAGCCTAAAAATTCTTCGCCGTCACCGGCTTTGGCTTATCGGCCCGGATTACCTCTTTGCCGTTTGAAAAGACCCGGAAACCCTTGCCTTTGCCGTAATGCATTCCGGTTTTGTCATACAGGATCGTCAGGGTTTTGCCGTGATAAAGAACGTTATCCAGGCAGAACCAGTCCCACTGGCCGTCGGGCAGGAGCGGGTGAATCTCCAGCACGTTGTCGGCGCGGGGTTTGAGACCAATTAAATCGCTGATGATCAGATCCCCAAAGCCGGAATGGTTGTAGAATTTGCTCCGCGGATTGTCGCCTTTCAGCCATTCACCCGTTTTTTCGTCCTGGTACTCACCCAGGTAGATTTTGCCGTTCATGACGTGCGACCGGGCGTATTTCAGCAGCTCGTTGTAGAAAACCGACTTAGTCATGCGGCCCTGATTTTTGTAATCCGTGAGCAGATTCGACAGGCCTTTCAGGGTTTGCGTGGTCGCGAACGGCCAGACGGGACCGTCCCACTCGCAACCGTGCCCTGATCCGTGGGTGCGAAACAGCGGATGTCGGCGCTCGGCGGTGGTAATGCCCCAGGGCGCATCGAAACCGGTGGTATCCGTCAACTGATCCCACTGCCGGGCGTACTCGGGTTTGTCGTCGGGCAGGTTGAAATACCAGGGAATGAAGCCGATGGCTTCGCGCGCATTCGAAAACCCACCTTTCTCCAGCTTCACTTCGAAGAAACCAGCCTCCTGGTTCCACAGGCTGTCGAGAGTAAGTTTTTTAAGTTCAGCGGCCTGTTGCGCATACCGACGACGGAGCGTGTCGTTCTTCGTCAGACCAGCCATAGCCGCCAGCGCATTGGCGTTGCCGTACATGTATGCGTTGATCGATGGCCGCCGGTTTTTTTCCTTCCGTGAGCCGCTGATCGACTCTTCCATAGCGTCTTTAACGTCGAACTGCCAGAACAAGCCGCTGGGCAACTGTTTTTCCTGCTGCCACTTGCGGTAGTCGGCATCTAGGGCCGGCAGGTTTTTCTGAATAAATGGCTTGTCGAGGTTGACGAGGTACCGATGATACACCGCATCATCGACCCAACTGCTGAAGCCATGAAATCGCGGGGCGGTGTGTTTAGGGTCGACGTAGAGCCAGAACGAAATGTAATCGTCGATGTACTTCGGGTTGCGTAGCCAGCGGCCTTCGTAGATGTGGTGACCCAGCGCGCTGCTGATGGCGTTGTACTTACCGGCGTGGTTCACCTTCGTGATGAATTCCGTGAACACATAACCTTCCGGAGTTTCTTTCAGGTGTTTCCGAAACGCCCACCAGCGGTAGTAATAAATTTCCTGCAACGTCGAATCCGGGCAGTCGAACAGGGGGATATTCTGCGAAAGCCAGTCGAACGACTGGTCGTTGGGAACGTAATTTTTAACCGCTTCCTCGTCGATCGAATTGAAATAAGCAACGTAGTTTTTTAGCTTGTCCGTCGACAGTACGGGCGCTGGCTGAGCCAGGCAAAGCGTCGTCTGTAAAAGCCCAATTGCGAGTAAAAAGCGCCACTGTTTTTTCATCATGAGTAGGTTGCCAAAAATACATTGGGTTATTTTTTGTCATGCTGACAGAGGAAGCATCTTAAAATATCCTTACCTGCGAGTGATGATGCTTTAAGATGCTTCCTCCGTCAGCATGACAAAATAGATGGCACAACATACGTTTACTTCAGTACTTACAGGCGAAGGCTTTAGGTTTTTGATGACGGCTTCCCAAAGCCTGAACCACCACCTGCGCCTGAACAAGAACTGAAAAAAGTGGACAAAGGAATACGACTCGGTAGCGCATGCCGGAAAGCAATCAATGGTAGAGTCAAAATTAATTGCAATAAACCACTGTATAATATGCTATTTTCACAAGGAATTGTAGGATGTTAGCCTGTAGCGTGGCTGGTCGTTGTGCGGGTTTCTACGGCTGCAGCCGACCGTCTGCGCTATCGGCTATTCAACTCGATTTCGGCGTTCTGTAAGCCTTCCGACGTCGCTTTCAGGATGATCTTTCCGGCCTTTTCCGTTGTCTGGATAATGGCGAGACATTTCCCATTGTAGGCTTTGCGGTAACTGGCTTTGAATGGTTCGAGGCTGGCCTGATAGCCGTTGTCGACCCCCGCCAGCGTACCTTCGCCCTGAAGAGTGAAGGTGATCAGGTGACTGGCGTCGGGGATGAGGTGACCCTGTTCATCCAGCACATTGACCGTAACGAACGATAGGTCGGTCCCATCGGCTCGGAGCGTATTCCGGTCGGCAATTAGCTGAATTCGGGCGGGTTTTCCGGCGGTCGAAACGGTTCGGGTCAGGATTGTTTTCCCGGCTTTGCGGGAGATGGCTTTCAGCGTACCGGGTTCGTAGGGAACGCGCCACATTACGTGTAGGTCGTCGCCGGTTTTCTTCCGAATACCCAGTGATTTGTCATTCAAAAACAGTTCTACTTCGTCGGCCTGATTGAAATACGCCCATACATCCACGGTTTTGCCTTTCGGCCAGTTCCAGTGCGGGAAAATGTGCAGCACCGGCGTGTTGGTCCACTCGGACTGGTACAGGTAATAAACGTCTTTGGGAAAGCCCGCCAGGTCGAGAATACCGAAATACGAACTTCGCGCGGGCCACGGGTAGGGGTGGGGTTCGCCCAGGTAATCGAAGCCGGTCCAGATGAACAGCCCGGCCATGTGCGGCAGTCTTTTGACCTCTTTCCAGGTTTGCTCGTGGGTCGATCCCCAGTAAGCTGCTTCGTTGTCGTAGGCCGAAGCCGTCCAGTCGGGGTTGCCGTCGGTGAATTTAGCGGGTCCGCCTTTGCCCCACATCCGCACCGAGTCGGAAGGCATGTCGTAATGCCCGCGCGTTTGCAGCGACGAACCGGTTTCGGAAGCGATAACGGGCTGATTCGGAAAGGATTTCGGAAAACCCGCGTAGGCTTCGTGTTTGTAGTTGAACCCCAGCAGGTCCAGCGCACCGGAGCGATAAATGAAATTTTTCTCCGGAATATTCTCCGTCAGGGCCGACGTAACCGGACGGGTTGTATCCAGGTTTTTGACGATATCGGCCAGTTCTTTTGTGATGGTGAGCCCTGTTGAATCGAACTGTTCGCGGATTTCATTGCCGATGCTCCACATAAAGATCGACGGGTGGTTGCGGTCGCGACGAACTATGGCTTCCAGATCGGCTTTGTGCCAGGCATCCCAGTTCAGGCCGTAATCCTGCTTCGTCTTCTTTTTCTTCCACATGTCGAAGGCTTCGTCCATGACGATAAAACCCATCTGGTCGCAGAGGTCGAGCAACTCGGGAGCGGGCGGGTTATGCGCGGTTCGGATGCCGTTGCAGCCCATCGCTTTCAGCAGTTCCAGCTGGCGTTGCAGGGCGCGACGGTTGACGGCGGCCCCCAGCGCCCCCAGATCGTGGTGCAGGCAAACACCCCGGATTTTCATCGGCTGACCGTTCAGCGAGAACCCCGTTGCCGCGTCGAACCTGAACGAGCGAATGCCCAGGGGCGTCTCATACTGGTCTTCCAGCCGATTCGGGCTATAAATTCGGGTGACGATTTTGTATAAGTACGGCTTCTCGACCGACCAGAGCGTTGGGTTTGCAAGCGTAAACGGTTGAATAACCGTGGTGAGCGAATCCGTGAGCCGAACGGTTGTGAGCGTTTGCGAAGCAACCTCGTGGCCCGACGCATCAAGAATTGTGCTGACGACTTTCACTATTTGCGGTTTCCCAACCGCGTTGCGAAGGCTGGTTTGCAGCGAAACCGTAGCCTGCTGCTGTGTGACCGTAGGCGTCGTAACAAACGTGCCCCAGTGTGCCACAGCAATGGGCGAGGTGATGACCAGTCGCACATTCCGGTAAATACCCGAGCCCGAATACCAGCGCGAGTTAGGTTGCGCCAAATTATCGACCCGAACGGCCAGGACATTTTTCGCCGGACTACCGTTCAGGTATTTCGTCAGATCATACCGAAACGAACTGTAGCCGTATGGCCGAACGCCCAGCGAATGACCGTTGATCCAGACCTCGCTGTTGCGGTACACCCCGTCGAACTCGATGAAAACGGGCTTTCCTTTAGCTGAGACCGGTACAGTAAAGGTTTTGCGGTACCAGCCAATGCCGGTGGGTAAGGCGCCTTCCTGCGTCGTGCTCAGGTGGTGTTCGCTAAACTGCCCTTCGATGCTCCAGTCGTGCGGGAGGTTGAGTGTCCGCCAGCCCGCGTCGTTGAAGGCAGCATCTTTCGCATGGGCTTCATCGCCCAGCGAAAATCGCCAGCTTTTGTTGAAATCCAGCACAGTTCGCGGGTTCTTCTGGGCCAGTAGGGGCGAGGTAATGAGGAGTAGAACCAGCGCAAAAAGTTTTCGACAGGATTTTTTCAATTTTGTAATTGGCTGATTGTAACGCGGGTTTCCACGGCTACGGCCGACCGTCCGCATTACAACCAGTCCAATCCTGTCGAAACGGAAATAGATGTCCATCATGGTTTCTTATCGGCAGGCACGAACTGCTTCTGGCTTTTTCCTAAATCGACCGACGTGGCGACGGCAATACCCCGCTGATCCTGCTTGTTGACGGCGCAGTAGAAGTGATAAACCACGCCCTTGTGCTTGACCACGAAGGATTTGTGCGCATACAGGTTGTCGTACGGTTCAGACGGTTCGACCAGGTTCGGACCGGTCCAGTCGGTCCAGTTTACCAGATCCGTCGAAACGGCAAACCGGTTGAACGCCCCCGGCCGATCGGACCAGAACGCGCCGAAATAAAACATCACGTACAGGTCGCCCATTTTCTGAATGACCGCATCGCCCGTAATACCTGCCGAATGCATGAGCACCGGCTCCTTACGGAAGCGTTGCCAGTTCAGCATATCGTCGGAAACGGCCATGCCGATGCGCTCGAACCAACGGGTTTTCGGAACACCCGAGGTGTCGCCGTTGGCGTTGTAATACATCACGAACGGATGTCCCGTTTGCTTTTTCGGATCGTGGATGATCGAACTTTTGAACAGCTTTCGGTTTTCCCACCAGCGGGTGTCCGGGTCTTTAGCCGTCAGCACAGGCGCCGACTTGCGCTGCCACTCGTGCGCTTTCGTAGGGTCCTGACTGGTGTAGGCAATTCCAATCGACAGGTCACCGGCTTCATAACCCTTTGCCGGGCCACCGATGTACGACATCCAGTAGTTGTGCTGATAGGTTTCCAGTTCGTAGGAGCCGCCCCACTCGTACTGCTGCAAGGCGTTGTAACCCGCTTTCTGATTGGCGTCCCAGTCTCGGGTCGTGCTATCCGAAAAGGAGAGAATTCGGCCGAGCGTGTTCCAGTTCAGGAGGTCTTTGCTCTGGGCCAGCCAGGTCTGATAGCCGCGTCCGTCGTAGATCAGGTAGGTCATATACCACTGGGTTCCCTTCCGAAAGATCGTCGGGCAGTCCATTTTTTGTGCATTATCGGTGGGCGTCATCACTAGTCCGTATTTAAACGGCGTTTTGACTTCGTCGTAAATGCGCTGCATCTGCACGTCGGAGACCCGCGCAGGCTGTGCAAACAGGGGTGTGGATAGAAGGCAAAAGAGTATAATCCGGACAGAGCGAACGGTCATTGCAGCAGACTACTAAGGAATAGAACGAATCAGAGTACAAATCTATCCGCTTAAAAGTCTATCTGTGTCTATTATTTTTTCTGAAGATTGTAGCATGTTAGCCTGCTGGCCGAACGGCGGACGGCCCGCTCAGTCAACTAAAACCGGACTACGGAAAACGAATTACTGGGATCGAGACTACCTTGATGAACAACCTGATGTATAAAGAATTACGAAAGGATGTAAATATGTCCGAGTAAAAAAGCCGAATAAAGCCACTTTGACTACATAAATCAATTCTATCACCCAATCACTTAACTCCCTTTATACGTATGTCTCGCCTAATTTCCTTCCTTCTGCTCATTGTTGTTACCAGTAGTATGTTTGGTTGCCAGAATATACTCGTGGATCACCCCGATGGGCCCCGGGTTACTCCTGTTGCGTCGGGTTTAGTAGCGCCGTTAGGTCTGGAAGCAGATGCCAAAGGCCAGCTTTGGGTGACGGAAGCTGGCAGCGGCACCGCCAACGATGGACAACTGACACTCATCACGACCGACGGCACAAAATACCCCGTCGTAACAGGATTTACGTCGAGTGTGAGTCCGGAGGGAGCGGTGTTTGGACTCAATCACATCCTTCTTCAGGGAAACACCCTATGGCTCTTACACGGACCCGAAGGGCGGCTATATCAGTTCGACATTTCGACTTTTAAGCCGGGTGATGCACCGCTGCTGGCCAGCAATCTGGCGTACGAAGACATTGGCTCGTTTGTGAAAGCGTATGATTTTCAGGATGATACGGGCGAATCGGATGTATTCAATCTAACGGTCGGACCCGACGGAGACCTGTTTATTGTGGATGCGGGCGCCAACGCCATCATTCGCCGGAGTGCCAGCTCGAAACAGTTCAGCGTTTTTGCCACCATTCCTCCGATTATTCATCCGGGGAGCGATACGCTGGAAGCCGTACCGACGGGCATTGTGTTCGATGGGCAGAAATTCCTGGTTAGCAATTTTACGGGTTACCCCTTTCCCACCGGCCAGGCACCCATTTACCAGTATGACCTGCTGGGACATGAATCGACTTACCAGACGGGGCTGACGACACTGACGGATATTGAACTGGGCCCTGATCAGCAGCCGGTTGCCGTTCAGTATGGCATCTGGAACGGCCAGGGATTCGACGATAATTCGGGGTCAATCGTACGGTCGACGGCTCAGGGAAATACGACCTTAGTGAGTGGATTAAATTTCCCGAATTCAGTTAAGCGCAGTGGTCCGAACACGTATTACATTGCCCAGACCTTCGACGGGACCATTCAGAAAGTAACCCTGTAGCTTTATTGCTATAAACACAGAGCGTGCCGCACCGGCGGCACGCTCTGTGTTTAAATATCACCTTGAAAGATCGATTTCAGGTAAGCCGTGTTGGCCCCGAAGTTCTTTCTGACGTTGCGCGGGTCGCTGGCGTCGCGGGAGCGTTCGATGACCAGCCAGCCGCGCCAGCCCATATCGTCCAGGGTTTGCTTTACTTTTTTAAGATCGATGCGGGGGTTATTCTGAAGCCAGACGCCATCCTCGTCGGTGCAGTGAATCTGGCAGATGCGCTTTTTGCCCAGGATGCGCAACTCGTCGTGCAGGTCGCGCCCGGCTTTGAGCGGGTTAGAGAAGTTGAAATAACTCTGAATGTGTTTAGAGCCGATTTCATCCAGTAGCGCTACCTCGCCTTTGGCATCCAGCGAGGTTTCAATCCCAACCACGACGCCCGCTTGTTTCGCCATGGTACCCACCACCTTCAGCCGCTCGACAATGGCCGGACGAATCTCCGGGTTCTTCGCTAGATCGCCCTGGATGCCGAGCGGCAGAAAAGCAACCTTGACCTGCATGGCCTTCATCGTATCGAAACAATCCTGAATCATCCGCTGGTAAGTGGGGCGAGTGGCAAACGACTGAGCATAAAAACCCGTCATCGCCAGCGAACAAATCTGAAGGTTCAGTTCCTTCGCTTTGGCTAGAAACTGCTGCCGGATGTCGGGATTCGCCAGTTGATTGTCGAAGGTGTCGCGCTGACCCAGCCCGCCCATGTCTACTTCCAGCCCGTCGGCCCCGATTTCTTTGGTTAGTTGAAATGCCCCAAGCTTTTGCCGCTTCAGGATCATCAAATCCACCACGGCGATTTTGTAGGATTGCTTTTTGGCCGTCGACGCAACGGCCCATTCATCGGGTAGAAAAAAGCTGGCAGACAGCAAGGCACTGGACGTTAGGAATAGTCGGCGGGTAAGGGGCATGGTTAGTTTTGTGTAGCGCCGAAGCTCCGGCTTCGGTAGGAAAACGAACTGAACACGGCCTAAGCCAGCGTTTCGGCATTACAGCCAGCGGTTACTGCACGAGTTTTTCCAGATCCCCGAACTTGCGGATAGCGTTGGCGGGTAGTTTTTCGCCTTTCTCGCCAAAAACGTACATTGACGGGTACGGCTCGATCGTGCATCTGGATTCGTCGATAGCCCCGGCTTTGTCCTGCACTTTTTTCAGATCGAGCGCGAAGTGCTGAGCGAGGAAATCATACAGCGCCAGCCGTTTGCTTTTGCCGTAATCGTGACCTTCCTGCGGCAGATGTACATTTTTGACCGCGTCGGTCTTGCCGTAGAAACCGTAAATCCGTTGCAGAAACGGAAATTCGGTGTCGGGTACGTGCTGGGTCCAGTCTTTGCCGTCGGTGATGGCCAACTGTGGTCTGGGCGCAGCCATAGCGGCAATCTCCACGTTGTTGGTGCCGTTGCCGCACAGGTGCACGCCCATGCCACTTTCGCACGGACACCCGCCACTGTGGTACGACGACAGCATCACTACGGGTACACTGAGGGTAATCCGGTCATCCAACGCCGTCAGGAGCATGGTTTGGCTGCCCCCGCCCGAACCGCCACTGATGGCAACCCGCTTCGGATCGGCGTTCTTGATCGTCAGCAGCCAGTCCAGAATCCGCATGCCGTTGAGAATCTGAATCGTCTGAGCCAGGCTCCGGCGGTGATCTTCCGGTTTGAATTGCAACGCTGATTCACCCCAGGCAAACAGGTCGTAACTGAACGCCATGGCACCCATCCGAGCCTGCATGGCGCACCGGTACTGGCTATCGGCCCGGTAGCGGCCATCGCCAAAATGCCCGTCCGGATTCAGGATGACCGGCATCAGCGCTTTAGTCGTCAGGGGTTTGTAGAGCGAGCCGGTTACGTACAGGCCCGGCAGGGTTTCGATCGCCACGTTCTCTACCGAATAGCCGTCGTAGGTTCGCTTGTTTGTGATGATAGGCGCGCTGTTCGGTTTGGCAGGCAGGTGCGACAGCTTCAGCGCTTCCCGCATGCAGGCGCGTAGTTCGGCTTTGCGTTTTTCCCAACTGGCAACATCCTGATACAGGGTAGCCAGGTAGTCGAGTTGCTGTTTGCCTTCTTCCGGTGTTTTCAGATGGTACTGAAATGGCTGAAGCTTGTATTTCCGGTCGCCTTCTTTGGCGAAGGTAATGTCCTGCGATGACAGAATATTCGTCATCGTTTTTTCCACGTCGCTGGGGCGAAACCGCCAGTCGGCGAAAGTCACGTACTTATCGCGGACCAGGTCTTCGGGGTAACGGATTTTGACTGAATAACGCGTTTCGATTTCCCGGATAACGTCTTTCAGCGGCTTTTTGAACTGATCGTCGGAGGTCTGCGCGGAGGCTGTCGTGGCAAAACCCAGCAACAGGAACACCGCACCCAGCTTGCCAAACGTTTCGAGTTTACGCGGAGACCCACCGGGTAAATCGTTGTCGGTAGCCCCCGATTTCGAGGCATTGCGCCAGCCACTGTACAATAAGTTCTGGTCGAGTTGGGGCTTCGGGAAAAATAAGCTGGCCAGATAGCCAACACCAATCACGATCAGGTGGCTGTAAACGCCCAGCATCAGCTTGTGGTGGGTGAAGTTGTAAGCGCCGAGGTCGAGCAGGAGCTTTTTGTCGTTACCGTAACCGATCTGGGTAGAGGTCAGAAAGGCATAGGCCGTAAACAGCACACACACCACGATGGCAATGTTGACGCCCTGCCGGTTGGCCCGGGCGCTGAAAATGCCCAACAGGAAAATACCGACGATACCGCCCGAAAAGATGGCGTACAGGGTAAAGACAATTCCCAGAACCCCTTCATTCCCAGCCCGTAAGTAGATGGCACCGATACCGATGGCAATCAGGCCGGAAAGCACGACGATGGTTTTGCTGACGGTCAGGTACTCCCGGTCGGTGCGGGCGGGGCGGAACTTCTTATAAAAATCTTCCAGACCGACGGCCGCCAGGGAGTTCAGGTCGGCGCTGAGGCTACAGATGGCTGCCGAGATCATAGCCGCCAGAATAAACCCAACCACACCGGTCGGGAATCTGGTCATGATAAAATACGGAAAAATCGCATCCGGCCGCAGGTTGGGGGGCAGGGGTTGCTGTTTGTAATAGACGAACAGCGCCGTACCGATGAACATGAACAGCGCCCAGACCGGCACGGTCAGCGAAATCCCCAGAATCGACGCTTTGATGGCGGCTTTGTCAGTTTTGGCGGTCAGATACCGCTGCACGACGGTCTGGTCGGTGCCGTATTTCTGGATGGCGTAGAACATGCCGTTGATGACCATCACCACGAACGTCAGCTTCGTAAAGTCCAGATCGTACGGCCCAAAGCCCGTTCGGTTGTTGGCCGAGGCAACGCTGAAAATTTCGGGCAGCCCACCATTCACCGAAAAGACGATGACAACGACGCACAAGATTCCGCTGGCAAAGAGCATGAATCCCTGAAACACATCCAGCCAGATAACGGCTTCGATACCGCCGAGCAGATTGACCGTAATGATGATTAGGCCAACCACGACGATGATGTAAAACGTATCGGCTCCGGTCATGTTGGTCAGGGCCACGGACAGCAGAAAGAAGACCGTTCCCATAGACGAGAACTGCCGGAGAACGAAGGCGGTAGAACTGTAGTAGCGCGCCAACGAGCCGAACCGTTTTTCGAAATATTCGTAGGTGCTCAGGCCGATCACTTTCCGGTACAGCGGTACGATAAACCAGATGGTGCCGAGCAGCACGACCGGCACCATCAGCCCCTGTACCAGCAGAATCCAGTTCGACGAGTAGCCTTCACTGGGATAGCCCAGAAACGTCACGCTGCTGATCAGCGTAGCCAGCAGCGACATGCCGATCGCCCAGGCCGGCACCCGGCCCCGGGCTGCAAAGTACGTTTCGGTTGTGCGCTGGTTTTTGGCGTACCGCAAACCGAAGAATAGGTTGATAATCAAAACGGTACCGATTATCAGGTAATCGATGACGCTGAGGGTTGGGTTCGACATTCAGTTTAGGAATAAATAGGTGGTCATGCCGTAGCGCGGGTGGGAACCCGCAGTATCCGATTATCACTTGCGGGTTCCCACCCGCATTACGGCAATTAAAACGTCCACAAATCCGGGGGCCAGCGGTAGCTTCCGGGTTTTACGGTAATGTGCAATTCTCGTTTCCCGATGGCTACACTTCGCACGACGCCAGCACCCAGCTCCTGCACCGGAGCCAGCCGGGTAACTCCGATCGCCCGGAGTACGGCTGCTGCTGTCGAGCCGCCTTCGATGATCAGTTCATCCACCGACATCCGCTTGAGTACCTGACTGACGACGTTGCCCATCACGGTTCGTAGATGAACAGCCAGTCCGGGGGTGTAGACCGCCCGGTCGGAATCGATGGCGATGATCACCTGATTGTGCCGCTGAAAGCAACCCAGAATATCGGTTACCCAACGGGTCAGTTCAGGCGCTTCCGGGCTGCTGGCCTGCATCAGGTCGCCGGGCATGTAGTTGACCGCATGACCGGCTATCGCGGCTTTCTTTACCAGTTTGACGCTCTTTCCGAATGCCGTGCCGCACACATACAGCCGGTGTTCGCCCAGGTTCGTTGCCGGGTTGGCTGTCCGTTTGTCGCCGTAGATCGAATCCAGAAGGGCCGTAAAAAAACCAGCGCCACCACCCACTAAAGTCTGCTCGTCCAGGCGATCGATCCAGCTGTTGAAGTCGGCCTGTTTGCCAACTTCGCCAATGGTAATGCCCTGCGCCAGTAACGCGCTGGATGGCGGCTGCACCGTTACCGGAATGGTGTCGCCGGCGAACCGGTTTTGCACGTTCGAATCGGTGATCGGGAATTCCGGATCTTCCGAAAAATGGGTTTTGTGAATCAGCTCACCCTGCACGTAATAATGTCCATCGATCAGGATTCTACCCAGCGCCGGATTGGCAGGAACCAGCAGTGCTTTCTCCAGACCCAGCACGGCCAGCTGCGCTTTGGTTTCGGCAATGACGTGTCCGCGCAGGACCGAATCGATTTTTTTAAAAATTAACCGCGGGTTCATGGCCCGTAATGCCTGACTGACTTCGGTCATCTCGGCAACGGCTTCGGCTTCCGGAACCGATCGGGCGTCGGTCGCTACCACAATCAGATCGGCAGTTGCGTCGGGGTTGATGCCCATCGCCAGCTCCACGGCCAGCCCGTAGGTCAACCCAATGCCACCCAGTTCGGCAGCGCCCGTAAAATCGTCGGCAATAACGGCTATCATCGTTTTGGTATCCCTTCTGTTGCACCGGCGGACCGGTCGGGATGACAAAAATAATCATTACTCCGGTGGCTCGCTGGCATGGGTACGGTTGTGGTTAGCTTGTTGCCAGTTGCAGCTTTCGGTTTTTCGCCAGTTGTACCGCCGACTCGATGGCCAGCAGCATGGCATCGGGGCTGGCGACGCCTTTTCCGGCAATTTCAAACGCCGTTCCGTGATCCACCGACGTGCGGATGATCGGTAAGCCCATCGTGATGTTGACGCCTTTGACGCTGTCCATTTGCTGCTTGGCCGCGTTCCATTTGAAGCCCGTCAGCTTGAACGGAATATGGCCCTGATCGTGGTACATGGCTACGACCCCACCGTAGTAGCCCGTTGCCGCTTTGGAAAACAGCGTATCGGCGGGCACCGGTCCTTCGACGTTGAAGCCCCGGCGTCTGGCTTCTTCGACGGCGGGTAAAATCTCCTGATCGTCTTCGGTGCCGAACAGACCCGAGTCGCCCGCGTGGGGGTTCAGACCCGCCACGCCAATTTTCAGGTTCGTTTCGCCGAGTGAGATCAATCCGCTGTGGAGCAGTTCGATGACTTCCAGAATCCGGTCTTTTTTGACCAGATCGCAGGCTTGCCGGAGCGATACGTGCGTAGAAACGTGAATGACTTTCAACTGGTCTTCCACGAGCAGCATGCCGTATTTTTTCGTGTTTGTGTAGTGCGCGTAGATTTCGGTATGCCCCGCAAAATGATGCCCCGCTTCGTTGATCGATTTTTTGTTGATCGGCCCCGTTACGGTCGCATCGAGCTCGTCGGCCAGCGCCAGGTCGATCACGGTTTTCACCGACGTAAAAGCCGCTTCGCCCGCCATCGCCGAGATTTCGCCGAACTTCAGCTGGCTAAGGTCGACGTTAGCCAGATCGTACACATCGATGGTGCCCAACTGAAAAAGGGCGTTCCGGATGGATTGAATGGGGCGAATAACCGCGTTTAACTGGAGCCGGGTCGTGATGTCCCTAAAAACACCCGCGTCGCCAACGAGCACGGGGTTGCAGATGTTGTAAATAACCGGGTTCAGCAAGGCTTTTACGGCGATTTCGGGTCCGATGCTGGCCGGGTCGCCCATGGTTATGCCGATGATCGGTTTGTCGTCTTTATGCATAGTTGTGGCGCGGGCCGGGCCCGCTGATTAGGCGTTGGGAATGGCGGTTTACACGGCTGCTCTGCCGACCATCTGCGTTGGGGTTAGAGTTGGATTTCTTCTTTTCCGAGCAATTCGGCAAAGGCTGCTTTCAGCCCGGTTTCTTCCTGCGCGGAGAGCGGTTGTAGTGGGGGCATCACGCTGGTGCCGCACAGGTCGTATTCCTGCATCAGCACTTTCAGCGCCCACAACGACTCGCCCAGCGTCCGGCCCGACTGGTAGAGGTGCCCAAACACGTCGGACTGGTTCTGGCAGGCGTAGGCTTTCTCGTCATCGCCGTTCTGTACCGCTTTCATCATATCGCGGTAAATAGCCGGAAAGAGGTTTCCCGTGCTCGGAACCAGCCCATCGCTGCCGTGTAGCAGTGCCTCCGCCGACCGGGCCGCCCAACCCATGAAATGGCTGAAATCGGGCCGGTTCGCCCATAAATTCAGGGCTTCGTGCAGGCGTTCAGTGCTGCGCTCGGAGTCTTTGAGCCCCACAATCCGCGGGTGATAGCTCAGCTCATCGATGATGGGCAGCGGAATCGACATGCGGGTCGTGGCGAAGATGTTGTAGATGATCAGCGGTCCGTTCAACTGGTCGGCCAACTGCTCAAAATACCGCTTCATCTGGCTTTCCGACAGAGCATAATAGCTGGGAAGGGTAGCCGCTACCGCATCGACACCCATATCGAAGCAGGCATTGGCAAAATCGACGGACTCTTCCAGGCAGTTGCCCGAAATGCCCGCGTAAAGCATCGAATCGCCGGTTTTCAGGCGAGCGGCTTCTTTGACAAAAGCCTGTTTCACCGACATGGGCAACGACGTCGATTCGCCCGTTGTGCCCAGCACGAACGGCATGGCCTCACTGGCCTGAAGATGAAGGATGATCTTTTCGACAGCGGCTTTATCTAAGGTAAACCGTTCCGTCAGGGGCGTAACCAGCGGAACGACAACACCCTGGTATTTCTTTTTCATATTCATAGTATGAATTACTTGTCTAAGCGGTCATTGAGTAGTCATTCATTGTCATTCGCGTCATTCGTAGTCATTGTTCGTTCGTTGTTGTAAGGGCCTGTTTGTGAGCGTTTCCATCAATGACTGCCAAGGACAATAAGTGACTCTCTAATGGCCTATTCAATAAGCGGCTGTATAGATGGCAATGGCGTCGTCGAGCGTGATCTCCCGCGGGTTGTTTTTTAACAATCGGGTAACTTTCAGCGCGTCTTCGGCCATTTGTGGAATGACTTCCTTCGGAATATTCAGGTCCCGCAACCGGGCTGGAATGCCACAGTCGCGAATCAGTTCGTTTACTTTTTCTACCCCCCGCGCGGCTGTCTCGGCGAAGTCAGGTCCGGGTTCGCAGCCCAGCGCCACGGCTACCTGCGCGTACCGCTCTATCGACGCCGGAATGTTGAATTCCATCACGTACGGCAGCAGCAACGCATTGGAAAGCCCGTGCGCCAGATGAAACAGGCTACCCAGCGGATACGACAGCGCGTGCACCCCCGCCGTGTTGACGGGCCCCAGACAGAATCCACCCAGCAGACTCCCCATCGCCACCTGCGTCCGGGCTTCTTCGTCCGAACCATCCTGTACGGCCCGTACGATGTGACTGGCAATCAGGCGCATTCCTTCAAAGGCGTACATATCGATGAAGGGTTGAGCGAACTTGTTGGTGTAGGCTTCCAGGCAATGCGTGAGCGCATCGATACCCGTAGCGGCCGTAACGGACGGCGGTATGCTGAGCGTCAGCAGCGGATCGACGTACACGATATCCGGCACCAGAAACGGACTGATGATGCCTTTCTTCTGGTTGTCGGCGTCGTCGACCAGGATCGCGTTGGGCGAGGCTTCGCTTCCCGTTCCCGAGGTCGTCGGTACGCAGATGAGCCCCTTCCGACGACCGCTCAGGTTACCGATTCCGAGCATGTCCGGGAGAGTCTGCGGGTTTTCGAGCTGAGCCGCTACCAGTTTGGCCACGTCCAGCACACTACCCCCACCGATGCCTACGACCACGTCGGGGTTGAAAGGCGTAACGGTCTGCATCAGGGCTTCGAAGTCGCTGAACGAGGGTTCCTGAACGATGCGGGTATCAAGTTGAACCTGTACCGACTGGCGTTCCAGATTGTCAACGAGATCGTTCAGGGAGTCCAGCAGCGGACTGATCGTCAGCAGCAAAACACGCCGGGGCGATAGCCGCACGATCTCGTCGGCCAGTTTGCCAAGTGTGCCTTTGCCAAAGACCAGTTTGCCGGGAAAATGTATCGTTACGTTTTGTGTCATTTTTGTCGACTCGTTTGCCATCCTGATCTTGTCCAGATGACAGAAAATGGGTTCAGTCTTTCGTGATTTCTTTGGCTATGGGTGCGGTATAGCCCGCCAGTTGGGGCCAGATACCGTTTTCGATGGGTTTTAAGGTTAGCTTCTTTGGGTCGATCACCGCATGTTTGATCTTCTGCCGACGCCAGGTATAAATCACATGCACCAGCCCATCGGCGGTCTGGATGATGGACGGATACGAATACTGGCTAATGGGCGAATCTTCCAGAATCAAAGCTGCCGACCAGTTTTTGCCGTCCTTCGACACCGCCAGGTTTAGCGGGGTGCGTGGTCCTTTGGCCAGATTGCCCGGCGGCAGTACATGGTTATACACCAGCAGTTGTTGTCCGTCTTTCAGGGTCACGGCATCGGTGCCCGAATTGTTGTTGGGCAACGATGTCTTCGCTAACGGCGACCAGGTTTCGCCGTTGTCGGTCGACCAGGATTCTTCGAGCGCCCGGTCTTTGCTGCGGGCCAGAATCTGGAGCTTGCCGTTGCCGTACGTGAGTATGCTGGGCTGGATGGCGTTCAGGGTTCTACCGTCATTGATGGGCCCGATCTTTCGCCAGGTTTTCCCGAAATCCGGCGTTACCTCGAAATGCAGCTTCCAACCATCACCTTCCGTGCTCGACGGACAGAACAGATTGCCGTTGGCGAGTAACACCGGCTTGTTTTTGACCGGACCGATAAATCCGTCGGGCAAGGCTTTGGCCGCCGACCAGGTTCGCCCACCATCGGACGAGGTTTTGAGCCAGCCTTTCCATTTCGCCGGACTCGGTCCAATCTTGTAAAACAGCAGCAGGTCGCCTTTGGGAGCCTGGTACAGCACCGGATTCCAGCAGGCATATCGTAGCGTATCGTTGACGATGCCATTAGCGACGTTCTGCGGAGCCAGCCACTTGCCTTTTTCCTGCCGACTGACCCAGATGCACACGTCCGGATTGCGCTCTTTAGTACCGCCAAACCAGGCCGATACCAGTCCGGTTGGTGTCTCGGCAAGGGTAACCGCGTGGCTTTCGGGAAACGGCGGATTATCGACCACAAACTCATCTGCCAGCAAGCCCGACTGCCATTTCGCCAACTGAGCGGAAGCGGGGCCGGTCAGGCTGAGACTAAGCAGGACGATATGTAAGATTCTGTGTTTCATGTCTGTTTTATGTCTGGTCATTGAAGTAACGCTGGTGGTCGGCCTCGTTACTTCAATCCTCCTAATTCGTGCTCTGCTTCTTCTCCGCTGCTTTTTTGGCCTTGATGGCGGCTGTATAGGTGTTATACATTTCGCGCCAGTTGCGACCGTTGGCGTTGAGGTACTGCTCCGATTTGGTTTTGTAGATCTCGAAAATGGCCGAGATCTCTTTCATGCTTTTGTAATCGACCGCTTGTTCCCGTGCTTGCTCAAGAAACCCCTGAATCGTACTTTCTTCAGTGGGCGTAATGTTCGGAACGATGGCCCGGTAACCGTTCATCGTAAAGGCGACCTTGCCAATGGTGTATTTGTCCAGAATCGCATCGACCTGAGTTTTGTCGAGGTCTTTCTGCAGACCGGCCATCAGCGCCTGATGAACCGACGCAGGAATGGCCGAGTCGGCGATGAGTTGCCGGTCCAGCTCTGACAGCAGCTTGCCAGAGAGCGGATTGATACCCGCGGGAACCGTGCTGACCGGGTGCGCATTGTGCCAGTCGCGAACCGATTTCAGGTGTGTCGCCACTATGTCGGTCAGGCGCTTTACTTTATCGGCATCGGTCAGGTTCAGTGAGGATACCCACTCCGCAGCTTTTTTCTCCTGCTCCGCATCCGCGTTGGCCGTGGCGTCGGTAGCTGGTCTTGACGGCTGCTCCTGGCTGAAGGCTGGTGCAGTAGCCAGTAGCGCGGCTATGACCAGAAAAAGGGTTAGGTTTGTTTTCATGTTATTGAGCACTTGAGGTTCCTGAATGTATGCCTGCCGAATGAGTAATAGCCGGTTTGCTCAGTAAATCGTTGGCTTTTAGTGGATTATCGGTGCGAAATGGGTGGGCCGGTAAGCCTTCTTTGTTGAACAGATTGGGCTGTGCGGCTTCGTTCCAGGCAAAGCGAACTGCTACCGGATGCGGAACCGAAGCCGCCGAAACCAGCACGTGTTTGCCATCGATTCGGGCCTGAGCCGGTACGAAAACGCCATCCGCTCCCGCAATCGTGAAGTCATGAAGCGGTTGCCCGTCATGGCTGATCAAACTGCTGCCCATTTTCGTAAACGTCAGGGCGATGGTCTGTCCTTTTAGTTTCATTTTCTCGAAAACCGGTCCTTCCGCAACGATATCTTTTCCGTAGTCCGTCGCTAAGGCCAGCAGCGCTAACCGTCGGCCGATCTCCCATTTGAACGGCGGGTGAATATCCGACAGGTCGCTGGCCAGATCGGTGGTGACGATCATGCCCGTTCGGGGTAAGGCCAGAACCAGTTCCTGCGCTTCCCGGAATTCGGGCAGGGTTTCGCGTGTCAGCACGACTTTCCCTTTCGATTCGGAATACCTGAACGGTGCCAGGGAGACGTAATAGAACGGCAAACTTTGATCGGTCCACGCGTTGCGCCAGCTGGTAATCAGGGTTTTCATCTTGTGCGCATACGTGAGCGTTTCCTTCAGAAAACAGTTGGATTCGCCCTGGTACCACAGAAACCCCTTTACCGCAAACGGAACCAGTGGCCGAATCATAGGCTCGTAGAATTTCCCCGGCTCACCCTCGATTTTCTGAGTACCATAGTAGCCGTCCTGCCGGAAAGCGGCTTCCGAAATCCACGGTTCGATCCGGCTGCCGGGAACCGCCGACGAAATTACCCCGATCGGTACGTTCAGGTGTTTGAAGAGTTCTTTGGCAAAGAAATAGGCTGGTGCCGAAAACGACCGCAGGGCCGAATCCTGCGCCATGTTCCACCCGCGGTGCAGCGAATCGGGCTTACTCAGCTCTTTCCGGTTGACCAGAAAAACACGGATCTGCGGGTTGTCGGCGTAGTTCAGCTCCTCGACCGGATTGTGGCCGTCCACCGACTGAGTTGCCAGCGAAGGGCTCACCTTACTGTTTTTCCGCATGGTGTATTCCATGTTCGACTGACCCGAACACAGCCAGACTTCGCCCACCAGAATATTCTGCAGCCGGATTGTATTCGTTCCGGCAATGACCAGCTCCGACGGGGTCGCTGATACGCTGAGTGGTTTTAGGGTAACCCGCCACTGCCCCGATGCGTCGGCCGACGTGGTTTGCTGCTGATTCGAAAACTGTACCCTTACGGTCTCGCCCGCCGACGCTTTCCCCCAGATCACCACCGGCTTCCCCTGTTGCAGGACCATGTTATGCCCGAAAATACGGGGCAACACAATCTCCGCTTTCGCGTAGAGCGAGAGAAGAAGGGCAACGGCGATGAGGGTGTATCTGAGCATTGTGTGTTTTTCTTGTTGTGTCTTATCAGGATGACAAAAAATTATTCCGCTACTTTGGTTAGCGCACTCGTTTTGAATGACTTGATCACAAATACGGCTTCCGTAGCCTCCAGTTCACCGCCTTTGGGTAGATCGTAATTCTGGTCGGTGGGGGTGTCGGCGTCCGGGAATCGACGGACTCCGCCGGTACGGAAAACCACCCGTCGAAACGAAGCCACGGGCGCAAAAAATAACTTTGTCCCCTTCGGCTGGCCGTTGACGTAGGCGGTAAACATGCGCTTGTCACGGTCCAGCTCGATGCGTACGTCGTACTGCTTACCGGCTTCGTACTTCTGGATGTTCGAGTCGCGGTAACCGACTTTGGCTTTGAACAGGCTGTCGGCATCGAACATCAGGCGAACGGCCGCATTACCGTGTGCATCCTGAAATTCAATCTGTAAAGTGCCTTTATTCGCCTGCTGCGGCACCACCGTAAAGTCGACGACGAGCTTTTTCGAGTCGGGAATCACGCGCTCAGCTTTGGCGTAATCGAACGGGTCCTTGTCGCGCAACACCAGCGCCTTCGTGCCTCCTGCCGACTCAATTTTTGCCGTGGCAAAGAGCGGGCTGTAGAGGTTCCAGTATTTCAGTTCGTCGCCCGCCGGGAGCAGCGCAAAGACTTCGTTCGGATGGTTTTTTACTTCATCGGTAATCGGCACCGGAATGCTGGACACCCAGATGTCTTCTTTGTTCATGCTGTAGGTCACCCACAGGTTGCCGTCGGGTGGGGTGCCGTTACCTTCCTCGATCCCGCGCACGTACTGCGGGCCGTAGGACTTATACGCACCCCCGTACCGCATAGCCGTAATTTCGCCGTTGACCAGCAGCAGGTTGGTATAATTCAGCCCGTCTTTGCTGGTCGAAACGGCCAGCGGCCAGCGAAATTCCGACGGGTTATAGACCGTTGCGTACTGCCCGTCCGGAGTTTTTTGCCCCCAGATTTTGGCGTTGCTGTTCACAAAACCCGGTGCCCGGAGCGGATTGTACTGCCAGGTTTTGCCGCCGTCGTTGCTGATGGTCGTCAGGGCGTGTTTCCAGAGGCCGACGACCCGATTGTCGGGCAGGTGGTAGTAACTGAACGCTTTGATGTCTTTTTTGAGCGGAACCAGCGGGTCGTTCCGGTCGGCTTCTTCTACCCATTGCTGCATCATCAGCGGATTGGCCAGCAGCTCGTTACAGGCTTCGACGAACCCCTTGTCTTTTGAACTGGTGTAGAACGGGTACGCTGATTTTGTTTTGTCCCAGGACGAATTGTTTCGGATGAAATAGATCGGGCCAAATCTGCCGTCGGGGTAAATTTCGCGCACCGCCCGTCCGATGCCGTTGCCGTCGTTCGGATCGTCTTTCGGTCCCATCACGATGCCGTAGAAGGCCAGCGTCAGCAAGCGACCGCTTTTGGCGACGAAAAAGCCCATACGCTGGTGCATCACCGCATACAGGTCTTTGGCAACCTCCGGCCGACCGGTTTTTTTCCAGCCATCGGGCAGTTTGTAGGGCGGAAACAGTATCGTTGGCTTCGACCAGGAACGGCCATCTTTCGACGTAAGCAGCAGCGTCTGGCCCGGCGGTTCGTGTTCGCCGACCGGATTGCTGAGGTATTGGAGGTAGAACGTATTGTTCCAGTACGCCAGCATGGGCGCGTGGTTGTAGGTCCAGTTGGTGCCGCCAGCCAGCTCCGGATGCTCCCGGTTGGCCCGAAACACCTGAATATTATGCACCCCCACCGCCGGGCTCAGCTGCCCGTGGTGGTAATCGACATTAGCCAGCGTCTGACCCACGTAGCGAACGGTATCCTGTGCCTGGGTTTGAGCGAGGCAGAGCAGCAGACCGGTCAGCAAGCTCATTGCCCGGAAGCCAATCCGCTGCGGACTCTTTGTCATTCCGCGAATCGAGGAACCTTTAATCAAGTCAACCTTCAGCATTCCTCGGCTTTCGAAATGACAAAAGGCCATTTTTGAAGCGGCTTTATATCGGCTAATAACGCTCATAATTCTTTACTTTTTTTCACCCAGATCACCTCTTCGCCGTCCGACTGCTTTTTCAGGCTGACCAGGCTGCCTCCTTTAATGCCTTCTTTCGATTTGGTGATCTGCCCCGTTTTGGGATCGACGTACTGAACCGAAAAGGAACCGGCTGCTTTTGTTAGGTCCAACTGAACCGGATTTGTGGCTTCGCTGTAGACGATGTAGCCGATCTTGTCATTGCCCAGCGCCCATTGACTGGCCGGTTTCTGCGGTAACTCAAGCGGTTGCATCTGGGTCGCGTCGGCCAGGAATTCCGGGTCGCTAACCGCCGGAACGTTTGGCATCGAACCACCCGCCATCAGGACGGCCCATCCCATCACGTCGTGGCTGTCGGCGGCATAGGTGACTGCTTTTTCGGGGTATTTCTGCCGGTATTCGCTCACGGCGCGGTACACCTGCCCGAACGAAGTTTTTTTCGGAGGAGTCAGCCGGGCGTGCTGTCGCGGAGCCAGGTTCTGCCCACCGGCGGGTGCGTAGACGGTGCCGTTGGCCTGGTAATGCCAGTAGCGAATGTCGACCAGATCGATTAGCGAAGCACGTTTGGCGTCGGCCAGAATCGCGTCCTGCACGTCTTTGGTCGTGCTCAGACCCACGGTAACTTTCTTACCAGTTTCCTTTTCCCATTCGCCGATGGTATCGATCCAGAACTGCACGAAAGGCAGCGGGCCGGTAAACTCAGCGCCGATCAACTGAATGACGCCCGTATTTCCCACGAAATTGTCCAGGCATTTGCGGATATAGGCCCGGTGTAGCGCCCGCCGAACCGGGTGCGAGACATCGTAAAACTGTTCGGCCATGAAAATCCGCTTATCACCCGCGTAGGGGACCGGTTCCGGAAAACCGGTATTGTTGATGTTGTTGGCGGGTCGCCAGGGGAAATCGGCGTAGTGCGCACCCGCTTCGATGATGTTGTGCTGGAAATAATTCTCGTGGATGAGCGTCAGCCCTTTCTGGTCGGCGAGGTCGGCAAACTGCTTCAGTCGGTTCCAGTACCAGGGGTTGTATTTTGTCAGATCGTACTTGCTGAGGCCATCCCAGGCAGTTTCTTTCCCGCTGCGGGCAAACGGCAGTTCGTAGAACGGGGGCCATACCTCGCCATCCATCCGACGAATCCGCTCGTGGTCATCGCGCCGACGATCGTACCACAGCCCGTAGTTGTGGTCGATGGCCACGATGTTATCGGCCTTCAGCGAGTCGGTCATAGCGTCCAGGTTGTCGGTTAGCCCCTGGCCCGTCATACCCGGCACAAAGCGGGTGATGTGGGGTTTTGCGTTCGTTAAGCCGTACGGACGGGCGCTGCCGTTCCACCAGGGTACTTCCTGCCGACGACCCGTCACCAGCCGGGCTCCGCGAACCAGCCTGCCATGCTGAAGTTGCATCGGTTCGGCCTTCGTCAGCGTGGGTTCTTTCGGTAAACCAATCGCATCGATGGATTTAGCGGTTGCCGTAGTCGGAATCGGCTGGCGCTTCGATGCCGCCGTGATAAAATCGTATAAGGTTGGGGCTGGGGTAACGGCCTGTTTGGTCAGGGCCATCGCTACGTCCACTTTGGGGCTGCTCGATGCTTCAGACTCGACGGGCAACAGCATCGTCCGGCTCGCCACGGGTTCGCCCAGGCGGTCTTTGAGCTGGGCGTAATACAGGCTTCGGGGCTGAATGTGTTCGTTGGAATTGTCCCAGTAGCCATCTCCGGCAAACTGCGCCCAGGTGCCGAACGCCCAGTTTTGCGCCGTGGGTGGCTGGTAGCAATCCACATGGGCAGCGGTGCATTGCCACAACACACTGTTGGCGGCATTCCAGCCCGCGCCCTGTTCGTCCTGCCCGCGGTTGGCAAACCGAAGCGCATTGCCGTCGATGTTCACGATGTCGAACAGGACACCCGACGCCCAACTGTCGATGCTGCCGCTGAAGCTGAACGGCAGATGCGATTCGCACTGCACGAAGGCATTCGGTCCGGCGCTGCAAAAACCAACCGCAAAATCGTGATAGCCCGACTCGGCGTACAACCGCTGACCCAGCACCTGCTGACCACGAACGAAAAACGTGTTCCGGCGTTCACCGCCGATTTCCGAAACCGGTTCCAGGGACTGGCAATCTTCGATCGTGATCCGTTTGGCGGTTTCCTGCACCTGCACGGCTGAACCGGCAAAATGACGAAAAACCACCTGCCGAACCCAGGCGTCCTGCACATTTTCGAGGACGATGGCCATCCAGCGGTGCGCTTCGTCTTTCGGATTGGTTTTATCGAAGGCAGAGGCTAGCTGAAGATTTTCGACACCTGCCTGCGCGATCCGGCCAGGCCAGGTATACCCGGCCAGCGTGCCGCCCCCGTAGGCTGAATCTAGGGCCGTTGTGATGGGCGCGTCGAGGGTAATTTCGGAGCCATTTACAGCGGTAATTTGCCGATCCCAGTAGAGATCTCGTTGACCGGGTTTCCAGCCAAGCGCCGAAAGTCCCCCGCCGAACGTACCCGTGCCTAGTTTCTGAATCCACTCTTTGGTAGAGGGTCGCCGAATCTGGACAACATCACCGACCTTCCAATCGGTCGATTTCGCTACGTGAAGTGTCCGGGCATTGACCGGCACGTAGGCGTCTGTAATGGGAACGGCGGCAGCAGTCTGCCGATCGTTTTTACCGAAAATAGTAATCAGGTTATCACGGCTGACACCTGTGCCGAGAATCGTCGTGCCGCCCGTGCCCATGCCGCTGCCCCGCAGCACAACCCCTGAGGCTGAAATTCGCAGGCTTCCCGCTACTTCATACACGCCTTTATCCAGCAAAACCGCGCCCCGAAACCCGTTGACATTCATCGGTAACGAAGCCACATAATCGATTGCGGCCTGGATGCGGTGGGTGGCGTCGCCTTTGCGGAGGGGTACGGTAACGCTGACGTCGACGGTGGGGATTGCCTGTTCACCCGCTTTATAGCCACAGTACGAAAAATCGGGGATGCGGTTGCCCAGCTCATCAGGGATATAAACCAGGTGCCCGTCTGCACCCAACGCTACGGGTTTGGGCGGAACCGGCTTGTTCTTTTGCGCATACGCGTCTCCAGCCCGCCCAAAAGCGATAAACAGAGAAAGCAGCAGAAAGAGCGGAGGCTTAAACACAGGTATAAATGACTGAGGTGAACTAGCTGTTTTTCTGTCATTCCGACGAAGGAGGGATCTTCCAGTATCCTCACTCTCAGGTAAAGGAAGTTTAAGATTCCTCCTTCGTCGGAATGACAAAGAAACGTACTGACCGAAAAGCGATTACGTTCGGGGGGCTACCTGCTGAACTGATACGACGCTGTTCAGGAAATCTTCGATGTTGGTATAGCCATCCTTGTTTTTGTCCTGGCTGGCGTCCGACGGATCTTTTGGGTTCAGGCCATTTTTGGTTTCCCAACTGTCGGGCATGCCATCTTTATCCGAATCGACATAAGGTGTTCCTTTATAGTCCGGATACCCACCCACCTGAATCGGATCGGTGATGATGCCATTTTTGTACGAGTCGATCGGTAACCGGCGGTGTTTAAACTGCGTTTCGGGGAGTTTTACGCCTTCTTTGTAAACAATCTTTCCCGTACGGGCCTGTTCGGTCACACGCGTATCGACCGGATCACGTCGGGGAAGGGTGGCTCCCGCATTCGCCAGCACATACTCATAAGCTTGTTTGGCGGGTAGAATCGTCAGTTTCGGCATCGGCAGCGGCTGATTCCATTTGATGTTGGCCGTGTACTGACCGGCGTCTGGCTGGTCCTCGACCTGAACACCACCGGCCCAGTTGTCTTTAGTGACCTTGTCGTTACCTTCCACGATGTTACCGTTGACGTAAGCGCGGCCATAGACCCGGTACGGCAGTTTGCTCCGGCCCGATTCGGGTTTCAGAATCCGGTAGCTCAGGGGCGAATTTTTCGGGGTTTCGGGACCGGGTTTGAAGTAGTTGTTGATAATATTGTACATTGCGGTGTAATCGCCCCCGTCGATCGAGCGGTGTACCCAGTTGAAGATAACGTTGTTGGTAAAGTTGAAAATGCCGTTCCAGCCAATCGACGGATTCCGACCTGCGTTGTCGGCCCAGAGGTTGCGCATAAACGTGCAGTTTTCACCGCCCAGGGTGCTGCCGAATGCATGGTTCCAGGTATCGAGCGCTTCCGAAAAAATCGAGTTCTGAATGGTGATGTTTACCGTCGGTAGCTTTTCTTCGATGGTCTTGCCGGTGCTGTCGTTATACATATGGCGGTACATCGACATGTTTTCGTCCAGCCCCCAACTGGCCGACACGTGATCGATCATGATGTTGCCGATTGGGTTGCCGCCAATCGAATCGTCGCGCCGACCGACAGCCGTTTCGCCCCGGCGGAAGCGCATGAACCGGATCACGACGTCGTGCGTATTGATCCAGACCGATTCGCCCGCTACACAAATGCCATCGCCCGGCGCTGTCTGGCCCGCAATGGTAATGTATGGCGCTCTGATAATTAGCGGACTTTTTAGTCTGATAATCCCCGCCACATTGAAAACGATTGTACGGGCTCCTCCCTGTTCGCAGGCTTCGCGCAATGTACCCGGACCTCGATCGTCCAGACTCGTTACCACGATCACCTTACCACCCCGACCGCCAAACGTATAGGCTCCACCGCCTTCGGCACCCGGAAAGGCCGGAATGCTGGCCTGCGGCAAATCGACCGGACGGGCCGCCCAGGGAATGTAGGGTTTGCCTGCTTTAGCTTCCTTCTCGATAATGGGCAGGGCTTTGACCCAGGCAATATCCGACTGCCGCCGGGCTTCCTTAAGCAGATCGTCGCTTTCCTTCTGGACATCGGCCGGAATGGTAGGGTACTGCGCCAGGGCCGTGTACTGCATCAGCAGCGCAGCGGAAAAGGCAATAGAGACCGTCAGCTTTTTCATGGGATGAGTTGCTGTATAGTGAACAAATCCTTGCGTCCTGTTCGTTAAAAACGTTAGCACTAGGATTGATCGATGATCAGATTGTATTATCAAGTTCAAAGTAAGCTGAAATTCGGGGCTGATATCTGTATCATTTTCTCGGTAATATATAGGATATTATCATTTCAATAATTTAGGCAAAAATATAAGGGTGAAGAGGAGGGCAATGGTCAGAAAAGCAATAGAGTAGCGATTAATTCGCCATTAAAACAGTGGGAATGGAGTAGGCTGGATTTGCGTTTTTTGTCATTCGGACGTCTTTTTGTCATCCTGACGTCAGGAAGGATCTTAATGTTTCCTAACCGTAAAGCCAGATTACCTTAAGATCCTTCCTGGCGTCAGGATGACAAAAAGACATCAGGCAAATTGTTTTGGAATGGCGGCTTATAGTATGGGTTATACAAAAGCAATTTACCCCTAAACCCACTCATTTTCGTGGATTTAGGGGTAGACTTACTGAAGCTAAGAGGCTGAATTAAGCCAGGGTAGCGTCGACGCTGATGCTGGTGTTGAACAGCTTCGAAATGGGGCAGTTGTGCTCGGCGTGATCGACCAGTTCGTCGAATTTGGCTTTGTCGAGGCCCGGTACGCTGGCGTTAAGTTTCAGTTTCGAGCTGGTAATGCCGCTGTCTTCCAGGGTGATCGTGCAAGTTACGTCCAGCGAATCGGCGGCAAAGCCAGCACCCTGGATGTTGAACGCCAGCTGCATGGCAAAGCAGCCGGCATGAGCAGCCGCCACCAGTTCTTCGGGGTTGGTGCCTACGCCATCGGCAAAGCGAGTATTGAACGAATACTGGGTCTCGTTCAGCACCGTGCTGGCCGTGGTTAAAGTACCTTTACCATCTTTGCCGGTTCCGGCCCAGTGTGCGGATGCATTGCGTGAAATTTTCATGGGTGTATGAATTAGATTTGTTAGTGGTTTGGTTTGATGGCTCAAAGGTAATCAGGTGAGAACATCTCCGTTTTCACCTATGTTAAAAAGCGATCTTATCACCTGAAAAAGTAAGATTTACCCCGAATTGTTTCCCACTTTTGCTCATCTGACCGGTTAGCGTGGTCGCCAACCGATTCGCATAGGTCGTAATTTCAGCGCATGGATTCTAGTCAACACGATCGTTTACACCATCAGTTACAGCAGTTTGCGCAGCTTTCCGACCCCGATCTCCAACTTTCCGACGGATTTTGGCAGAGCCGGACAATGGCGAAGCACGACTATTTTAATTTCCGAAACTCGGTTTGTCGGCAGGTGGGCTTTATCCTGAAAGGATTGTTTCGGGTATATTACGTCGATCCGAAAACCGAGCTTGAGCACAACCTGTATTTTATTCCCGAGCATGCGTTCATGACCTCACTGAAAGGCTTGCTGACGCAGACGACCTGCCCGTACCTGATCGAAGCGCTGGAGGATGCCGAATTGCTGGTGATCGACTACGAACATCTGCAACAGCTTTATGCGCAATCGCACGGGTGGGAACGCTTCGGGCGGCTCCTGGCCGAGCAGTATTTTATGATCAACCAGAGTCGGTCGGAAAGCTTGCTGACGCAGACGGCCGAAGAGCGGTACCTGGATTTACTCGCTAACCAGCCGGACATTCTGAATCGTGTGTCGCTGGGCCATATTTCGTCCTACCTCGGTATCAAAGGGCCATCGCTGAGTCGCATCCGGGCGCAGATAGCGCGTAAGTAAGGGGCATCAACTCCCCCTGTATTCCCATTCCCACACGTCGCCGTCTTCATCGTCCCAGACGGTGCCGAGCAGAACAAAACCGTTTTTGGTCAGGATGTGGGTGGAGTAATTTTCTTCGGGCAGGGTTCGGGCCGTAATCGTAACGTTCGGATCGGTTTGCCGGGCCAGGAGTACCAACTGCCGACAGATTTCGGTGCCGATGCCCTGGTGCTGGTATGGTGGAAAAACGCCGTATGCGATTTCCACCCGGCCACCTTTCGGTTTTCCTTTAAAACCCGCCGATCCTACCAGCTTGTCGTCCTGCTGGACGAAGTAGCCAACCCACGGCAGCGTATAGCCGATTCTCTCAAAAAACTCAACCGTCATCGACAGCGCAGGCTCGACATCCGGAAGAGTCGAGAACCGATCATTTTCGGCGAGGGTAGGGTGGATGGGAAGGAGTTGCATAAAGGTTATATTACTTCATGTGCTGCTGAATCCATACTACAATCTGCTCAAACGTAAATTTGCTGGTGGCAAAATCAATTACAAAGGCATATTTCTCTTCTTGGTCTGCCAGAATATCCCTTCCACTTTCTAATAAAAGCAAACGCATCAGGACATATCCAGTCCGCTTGTTGCCATCTATGAAAGGGTGATTTGTTACTATACTCTCCAAAATAGCGGCAGCTTACTGTTCAGCCTTCGGATAAAATTCGGTTGTCTCAAACCCACTGAAAGGTCTCGCCAAAGCCGACCGAAGTAGTCCTTCATCACGAATACCTGTTAAACCACCAAATTCTTCAATTAATATCTGATGAATGGACAGAGCCTCTTCTAGCTCAATCATTGCGCTAATTTCTTCAGGAGTTGGCGGTCCTCCTGGAGAATCCGTCTCAGATGCAAGGCTCGTTCTGTAGCAGGAGTTGGCAGGTTGTCCACTTTGCGGAGATGATCTAAAAGCTCTACTAACAGATTCTCGGGTAAATGATCGACGATCTGATTGATTTCTTGTTTTAAAGCGGTTGTATCCATGAGCGTTTGTTTGACCAAATTTACTGCCTTTGTGAGTACATATCAACAGATCTGGTTGTAAGCCAGCTCTACAACTTCAGCGTTCCGTAGCTGTTTTGATAGATTTTACCTTCTTTAGGATGAGTAAACGTCAACGCCGACCAGGTGGCGTCGACACTGATGGCTTTGCTTTCTACGAGTACGTACGTGTAGCCTATTTCGATCACGTTAGTTAACGTTAGGTCAATACCCCGCTGGTCAGCCTTCGGCTACGACACCCACAGCATACCCGTTGGGTTCAGGTGATTTTTAAGCCCGGCGAAGTGCTCGTGCATCTCCTGCTGGCTCGTGACAAAGAGATGAATGTAATCGAAGGAGCCTTCAGCCGTTGACTGAACGGCAAGCGCTGGGAGTTCCATCGCTTCGACAACCTCTACCGGCACATTGACGAAAAGCGCCCGCCCACCGGGTTTGAGGCCTATTTTTGCTGCACTCGATTTTGCCATATGGTTTTTGTAGAAGTGAACTTCTCTCCAAATTGTCGTTTGCCGATGCATCTACTGATCTACGGATCAATAAATTTACCCTAATCTACCAACCCCCAGCTCATAGGTGGAAGCAGTTTTACTAATCGGTAGAAAACCAGCTGAATCTTCGTCAAATCGGAGGTTTCCCAAATGTTTCCAGAATTGAGATCGTGTTTTGCAGACACCTGACCGGAAAAGGGCAAAAGGCCGGTCGGGGAAGAGTGGATGAAGCACACACGAAATCAGTACGTCGGACAGCCGATGGCAACGCGGGGGAACCGGCCCCGGAAAACGGCCTGGGTGCTCCTGCTGGGAACGGGGCTGCTGACGACGCAGGCCATTGGACAGACGCTGACGCTAAATCAGGTCATCGATCAGAGTGTCCGGCAGTATCCGTTCCTGAAGTCGAAGCAGGCAGAGGTCAGCAGCGCCGAACGCCGGTTGCAGGCTAGCCGAACCGAGTTGCTGCCGAACATGATCCTGCAGGATCAGTACAGCTACGCCACCAGCAACAGCCTTAACAACTCATTTTTCCCGAACGAAGGCACCAACATTTCTACCTCGGGCGGGGTGCGTCCGGTCGCCGTGTCGCAGGCGAGTTTCGGGAGCTATACCAGCGCTTCCATCGAGTGGCGGGCCATTTCGTTCGGGCGGGTCAAAGCCAACATTGGGGTGGCCAGGGCCGACCTGCAACGCTCGCAGGCCGACTACGAGAATGAAGTCTTTCAGCACCAGGTCCGCACCATCGATGCGTACCTGCTCCTGCTGATCAACCAGAAACTGGTGCAGATTCAACAAAGTAACCTGGAGCGGGCGCAGACGTTCAAGCGGGTCGTCGATGCGGGGGTTCAGTCGGGGATGCGGGCCGGCGTCGATAGTTCGCTGGCGACGGCCGAAGCGGTACGCGCCCGGATTCTGCTGCTCGAAAGTCAGCAGCGCGAGCAGGTGCAGCGGCTCCGGCTCTCGGAACTGATCGGTCAGCTTCAGAACAACACACAGGTCGACAGCATGCGGTTCTACACGTCGTTGCCCACCAGCTCGTTCCTGTCGGATTCGCTGTCGCCCAAAAACCCGACTTTACGCCTGTTCCAGTCGCAGATCAATCTGTCGGCGGCCCGGAGCTTAGCCACGCAGCGGTCGGGTATGCCGGTGATTTCGCTCGTGGGCGTGGGCAATGCGCGTGGTTCGGGCTTTGCCAACCAGGGCGATCTCTTGCAGAGCAATCAACTCAATGGGCTGGGCTATCAGGTGGGCAACTACCTGTTCGGCGTAGTGGCCCGCTGGAACATCACCAACCTGTTGCGGTCGACCCACGACTACCATGCCGATCAGTATCTGGTCGAGCGGTCGCGGCAGTTGTTCAACACGCAGCGGCTTCAGATCAGCCGGCAGTATCAGGAAGCCGAAACGCAGTACCAGGTCGCGCTGGAGCAGGCTCGTCAGGCACCCATCCAACTGCACGCGGCCCGGCAAGCCTATAACCAGGCCAAATCGCGCTACGCCAATGGCCTGACCGATTTACCAACCCTGCTGCAAAGCGTCGTGACGCTCAACCGGGCCGAAGTCGACGGTTACGTGGCCGTCAGTAACGTATGGCGGTTTCTGCTCCTCAAAGCGGCTGCCGACGGCGATTTGTCCTTGTTTATGAATCAGGTAAAATAAATCATTTGGTTGTCATTCTATTGTCATTCAATGGTCATTATTTGTGAAATCAGTGACGATAAATGACGACGAATGACAATAGAATGACCATTAAATGACAACTGTATAAGTCATGTACAACATCATTCGTTCTGCGCTGCGGAAACCCATTTCGGTGGTCGTAGCGGTCATGGGTCTCCTCTTTTTCTCGGTGATGTCGCTGTTCACGATCCCGGTGGATATTTTCCCAAATCTGGATCTGCCTACCATCTACGTGGTGCAGCCTTATGGCGGGATGGCACCCGACCAGATGGATGGGTTCATAGCCACACGCTATCAGGATCACTTCCTGTACGTGTCCGGTATCCGCGATATCGACGTAAAAACCATTCAGGGGCTGTCGCTCATTAAGCTGTCATTTTATCCAGGCACCGACATGGCACAGGCGGCTGCGGAGGTCGCCAATAACGTGTCGCGGGCCAAAGCGTACATGCCTGAAGGAACCGTGCCGCCCCAGGTTGTCCGCTTCGATGCCAGTTCGGTACCAGTAGGGCAACTGGTGTTCGAAAGCCCGACTCGGTCGCTGAACGAAATTCAGGATTACGCAT
Organism: Spirosoma koreense; assembly: GCF_054777875.1. Taxonomy (NCBI): domain Bacteria; kingdom Pseudomonadati; phylum Bacteroidota; class Cytophagia; order Cytophagales; family Cytophagaceae; genus Spirosoma; species Spirosoma koreense. Next base: position 963,280 of record NZ_BAAHAC010000005.1, read on the forward strand.
CCTCACGCGTGCGGCCGATGTTCTCCCGGATTCAGGGTGTGTCCAGTCCTCCGCCGTTCGGTGGAAACCAGCGGACCGTGATTATCAAAGTCGATCCGCAGCGGGTACGCAGCTATCAACTGACGCCCGAAGAGGTGATCAAGTCGATCGTGATCAACAACCAGCCGTCGCCCGCCGGTAACATCCGCATCGGCGATAAAGCCCTGATGACCCCAGTGAACTCGCTGGTGAAACGGCCCGAAGATTTTCTGAATATTCCGATCCGGGTAGGTTCCGGACCAACGGTATTTGTGCGCGACATCGGTACGGTCGAAGATGGGGCCGACGTGACGGTAAGCTACGCGCTGGTCAACGGTCGCCGGGCGGTGTATATTCCGGTAGTGAAAAAGTCGGATGCGTCGACGCTCGACGTAGTCAACAACATCCGCAAAGCCCTGCCCGAATTGCAGGCGGCCGTGCCCGAAGACGTCAAAATCTCGTACGAATTCGACCAGTCGGTCTACGTGACCAACGCTCTCAAAAGCCTGGTGTCAGAAGGGATTCTGGGCGCCGTGCTGACGGGGCTGATGGTGCTGCTCTTCCTGCGCGACTGGCGAAGCGTGATCATCGTGGTGCTGACTATCCCGATTTCAATCCTGTCGGCGGTGATTATGCTCAACCTGTTCGGGCAGACGATCAACATCATGACCCTGTCGGGCCTGGCGCTGGCCATCGGGATTCTGGTCGACCAGGCGACGGTGACCATCGAGAACATTCACCAGCATCTGGAGATGGGCAAACCCAAGGCCGTTGCCATCTGGGATGCCTGTAAGGAAATCGTCTTCCCGGAATTCCTGATCCTGCTGGCGATTCTGGCCGTATTCGCGCCCGCTTTCGTGATGAGTGGTGTGCCGCGCTCGATGTTCCTGCCGCTGTCGCTTTCCGTTGGTTTTGCCATGATTGCGTCGTTTCTGCTCTCGCAGACGTTGGTACCCGTCATGGCCAACTGGCTGCTGAAAAGCCATCCGGCACACGAAGCGCCAACGCTGGCGCTCGACGCGCAGGAGCGCCACATGATCGAAGACGAACGCCCGGTTGCCCATGCGAAGGGTTTCGACAAATTCAGGCAGCGCTATTCGGCTGTCCTCGAAAAAATTCTGAATCGGCGTGGCCTCGTCGTAAGCAGTTACCTGGTCGGAAGCCTAGCCTTGATCGTCGTCTGTTTCATGGTCATCGGCACGGATATCCTCCCGCATGGCAACAGTCATCAGTTTCAGATGCGCCTGCGGATTCCCGACGGCACGCGGGTGGAGCGGACCGAAATGGCAACCCTGAAAGTGCTGAATATCATCAAGGATGCCGTCGGAGCCGAGAATGTCGACATTTCGTCGGCTTACGTCGGCACAGTGCCGTCCAGCTACGGTACGTCGAATATCTTCGTGTTCAACAGCGGTCCGCACGAAGCGGTGCTGCAGGTGTCGCTCAATGAAGAGCATCCGGTGAAGATGGATGATCTCAAAGAAGAACTGCGTGCGCGAATTGCCAAAGCTTTACCGAACGCCAGCATCTCCTTCGAGCCGATCGAGCTGACCGAAAAAATCATGAGCCAAGGCGCATCGACACCCATCGAGGTGACCGTAGCGGCCAAGAACCTGGCCGAAGCGGGACGGTTTGCCAACAAGATCCGGGAGCGGATGGCGAAGATCGATTTTCTGCGCGACGTACAGATTGCCCAGCCGCTGTCGTACCCAGTGCTCAAGGTGACGATGAATCGCGAACGCGCCGGGCAATTGGGCGTGACCTCCACGCAGGTGGCCCGCTCGATGGTAGCGGCTACGTCGTCGAGCCGGTTTACGGATAAGAACCTCTGGCTCGACGAATCGAAAGGACTGGCCTATCAGGTGCAGGTACAGATTCCGGAATATCAGATGAGCAGCGCCAACGACATCGGTAACATCCCTCTGAAGAGTGGCGAAATGCACCCGGTGCTGTCGGACGTCGCTACGTTTACGGAAGGAACGGCCCCCGGCGAATACGACCGGGCGGGTCCCAACAACCTCGTTACCGTAACGGCAAATTTGCAAAAGAAAGACCTGGGCTCGGCGCAGAAAGCGGTCGAACAGGCGATCAAGGAAGCCGGCGAACCGCCACGCGGGGTTATCGTCGAGATGGGTGGACAAACCAACCTGCTGACCGATACGCTGAGCAGTCTGCAAACGGGGCTGCTGGTGGCTATCGTGATTATTTTCCTGCTGCTGGCGGCTAATTATCAGTCGTTTAAATTGTCGCTGGTGATTCTGGCAGCTATTCCGGCGGTGGTTGCCGGGGCGCTGCTGATGTTGCTGGCCTGTGGGGCCACGCTGAACCTGCAATCGTACATGGGACTGATCATGTCGGTGGGGGTGTCGGTTGCCAACTCAATTCTGATGGTGACCAATGCGGAAAACCTGCGCCTGGAAATCGGGCACACGCGCAAAGCCGCCGTGCTGGCTGCCAACAGCCGGATTCGCCCGATTCTCATGACCAGTATCGCCATGATTGCCGGGATGGTGCCGATGGCCTCGGGGCTGGGCGAAGGCGGAGACCAGATTGCCCCGCTGGGACAGGCGGTTATCGGAGGGCTGATCATGTCGACGCTGGCTTCGCTGCTGATCCTGCCCTGTGTGTTTACGCAGCTTCAGGGCAAAGCGACGACCCAGTCGGTCTCGCTCGATCCTGAAGATCCGGAGAGTAAATTTTATCATCAGAACCAGCAGGAACTGAGCCACAGCCTGTAACTCTAACTTTCAACCGAAACAGTCATGAATTCGCCCAGCCATAATCGATCGTTCAACATGAAACCGTTTTTGGTCCATATCGGATCCGTCTCCATAGCCGTTGCCGTAACGGCCTGTTCGACGGCGAGTAGTGATAACAAAACCAATACGACTAAAGAGCCCGACGTTCAGCAGGTGGAGGTGACTGCCGTGCAGGAACTTCAACCCAGCAAGCGTGTATCGCTACCGGGCGAACTGAAACCCTGGAACCGGGTGAGCATGTACGCCAAAGTAAAAGGCTTTGTACGGGCTATTTCGGTCGACCGGGGCACTGTCGTTCGGAAAGGGCAGGTGTTAGCCCGGCTCGATGCACCCGAAGTGCTTTCGGAACTCAGTCAGGCCCAGGCCCAGGTACAGGCGCAGGAAGCGAATCTGGTGGAGCAGATGGCCCGCGCCCGCGCCAGTCGACTCACCTATAACCGGCTGCAGCAAACGGCCAAAATGGAAGGGGCCGTGTCACTGAACGAACTCGATCAGGCGCAGGCCCGCATGCAGTCGGACAGCGCTCTGGTGGCGATGGCCCGCGGAACCGTGCAGGCCGCAAGATCGAATTACCAGGCCAAAAGTGAGTTACGGCAGTACCTGACTATTACGGCCCCGTTCGACGGTATGGTTATCGAACGGAACATCAGCCCCGGAGCGCTGGTCGGGGCGGGCGACAGCGGCAAACCGCTGTTTGTACTGGAAGACAGCCGAACCCTGCGCCTGACGGTCGCCATTCCGGAATCGTTCGCGAATCAGCTGGCACCGAAAAGTTCGGTTTCGTTCACGGTCAACGCCATGCCAAATCGGAGTTTCAATGCGAAACTGGCCCGTTCGGCCGAGAGCCTGGTCGAAGCCAACCGGGCGATGATGGCGGAATTCGACGTCGCCAATCCGAACCACGAGCTGAAAGCGGGCATGTACGCCGAAGTGACGATGCCAATCGAACGGACGGGCAAAACCATGTTCGTACCAACGACATCGGTGGTGAGTTCAAGCGAAAAAATGTTTGTGATCAAAGTGAATGCCGACCGGGCACAGTGGGTATCGGTCCAGAAAGGAAACGTGCTGGATAGCCTGGTCGAAGTGTTCGGCGACGTGAAACCCGGCATGACCATCGTCAAAAAAGCAACCGAGGAAATCCGTGACGGGCAGGCCATTGCCAGCCGGAAATAAGCGTGCAAAAACGTTTCAGGGAAAAACAGGTGTGCCACGGTTCCGAACCGTGGCACACCTGTTTTTTTTGTCATCCCGACGTCAGGAGGGATCTTGAAGCATACTAACCCTCAAGATCCCTGCTGGCGTCGGGATGACAAATTTGGCGTTTAGTTTACCCTGTCTCGCTACACCACTTCCTTTATTCCCAGCTCATCCTGCAACTGGCTGGCGGTTTCGAGCAGGGTGTCCAGTTGCTGCTGAACGTCGGTCGTCAGCGGGTCGACGGCACGGCGGGTGTAGAGCGAGATCGGCAAGCCACGCTTCTGTAGCGCATATTTGGCCGCTGTAGGGTAAGCCGTGTGCAGCAAATCCATCGAATCGACCAGCCATTGTTGCACCCGATCGACATCGGCCTGGCGGTCTTCGTCATTGTAATGGTCGCAGAGCCACACGATCAGTTCCGGTACGTAATTTCCCTGAATGCAGGAGAGCCCAGCCGCTCCGGCTTTCAGCGACGATACGGCATTGACCATGTAGGCGTCGTATAACCCAAATTCATAGCCTTCAGCCACTGCCAGCCGCCGGACGACTTCGTCCGCATCGAGGCTCGTATCTTTGTGATAAATAATGCGTCCTGTGGGCAGAATGCTGGCCAGCAGCTGGCTACTGATCAGCCGCTTATACGGAACCGGGCACTCGTATAAACCCAGCGGAATTCGGTCCGTCTGGTTCATCAGCTGGTGCAGATGATCGAGGAAAACGGCGTCGGAATCTTCGGGAAGAGCGATCTGACAGGTCGTGGCGATGACGGCCTGTATACCGGTGTCGTAGATTTTCTTAATGAAATCGGCCTGCTGAGTCATTGGTCCGCCGAAGGTACCCGTGGCTACCACCGGTACGCGCCCCGCTGTCTGCTCGACGACCTGTTTGGTAACGGCCAGCCGTTCGGTTTCGGTAAGTTCATACATCTCGCTGGAGAGGCAGTTGGCAAACAGACCCGTGGCCCCGGCTTCCAGGTAAAAATCCGTCAGCCGTGCCAGACCGGGGTAATCGACTTCCCCTGAATCGAGAAAGGGCGTGAGCATAACCGGGATAAAGCCGTGGGGCAGCGAGGGTTGGGTGTTGTTAATCGAGGACATGATAAAAGATAGTCAGTACGGAAATGACGCTGTTCGTAGTAGATTCAGGCGATTGTCCAGTCTTCCAGTTTAATTCCGTTTATTCGCTTAAAATGACTGATATTATTAATGACCATAATTAAGTCATGAGCAACAGAAGTGACGCCAATCAGCAGATCAAAATCGTCGACCGGGGTGCCTAATTTTCTGAGCCGCGCTTTTTCTGTAGCGTATAAATCCAGAGAGTAGAAGATAGGTAAGATCTGAACTCCGGTCAGAAAATTGTCCAATATAGTGCGGTTCTTTTCGGGATGTTCGCTGTTGGCAATGCCAAACTTAAGTTCGGCCAGGGTTATTTCGGAAATAAAGCAGCGATCCGGCGTTACTTTATCAAACTTTTTGTTGAGGGTGAACTTTCCCTTCATGTAAAAAATAGCAATGTTTGAGTCGATCAGGTACTTTTTCAAAATGATTCAATCGTTCTGTTGAACACTCTGCTCGTACGAATTTCATTGATAATCTCTTCCGCTGATTTATCGGACTCCAGCGCTCCAAAGGCTGCCTTGAACATAGATCTTTTCTTGCCTAAATCAGCTTTGACGGACGTCGTCAGTTGGGCGATGAGATCGAGTTTATCCTCAGTACTCAAATTAGCCAGGAGGCCAACATAGCCGTTAATCATCGTATGACTACTATTTGCTGTTCTCATAAGTCAAATGTAGGAAAAGATGCTAAAATGTCTGCCGTTATTAGTGCCTCGATGATACACCATTGAGGAAATCAATGCGTTTTACATGCCAATCTTCGCGCCCGATTTTAAATCAATTTCTTGCTGCTTCCCCCGGCGTAACCGGGTCAGTAATAAACCTACCAGAAAGATCGTGAGCGTACCCACCACAATGATCATGCTGGGGTGAAAGGGACTGCGGAGAGCCGCGTAGGTGTCAGGAAGCTGAGCCGAGAATGTCATCCAGAGAATGACGACCAGGCCAACAATCGTAGCCGTCAGGGCTTCGGCATTGCGTGTGGAGCGGGAGATCATGCCCAGTAAAAACAGCCCCAGCATACCCCCGGCAAAGATACCCGACAGCAACCACCAAACATCCAGCACACTTTTGATCCCAATCATAGCAATTCCCGTACCCATGCCGAGCAGCCCGAAAGTCGTTGTGGCGATGTACAGAATCCGCATGGCCTGACTGGGGGAAAGCTCCGGCTTAAAATAGCGCTGGTAGATATCGACCGAAAATACCGTGGCCGACGCGTTCATGCCCGAGCTGATGGTACTCATGGCCGCCGATAAAATAGCCGCCACAATCAACCCTACCAGCCCCGCGGGCACTTTATTGACCATAAAATGTGGCATGACTTTGTCACCAATATCGGCCGGGCTAAGCGTAGCGGCCAGTTGCCGGATTGCGCCCGCGCTACCGCCCGGCAGGCGTTCGGTGGCGACCTGCATCCGTACGGCGTTCAGCAGATCGGGGTTGGTCTGGTAATAGGCGTATAGGCAGGAGCCAATAATAAAAAACAGGAGCGAAGCCGGAACGTACAGGTACACACACAGCCAGATGGAGCGGCTGGCTTCCCGCGTCGAGGTGGTCGTATGGTAGCGCTGTACGTAGTTCTGATCCATACCGAAATTGTTCAGGTTGATGAAAAAGCCGTATAGCAACACCACCCAGAACGTCGATTGCGTGAAATCGGGGGCCAAACTTCCCAGACCGAATTTATGATCGGCCTCGCCAATGGCGATGATACGGTCGACACCGCCGGCCATGCCCTGAACGATCAGATACAAAATGAGCAACGCCCCGGCGGTCTTGATTACTCCCTGCACGACTTCGGTCCAGATGACGGCCTCCATACCACCCAGTACGGTGTAGATGATAATGCAGGTGCCGACAATGACCATGATCGTCTGCATCGGATAACCAGTCAGCGCCTGCAGGCTCAGCGCAATACCGAAAAAAATGGAACCCATCCGCGCCAGCTGGGTCAGCAGAAAGCAAACCACGGCGTAGGTGCGGGCCCAGGGCCCGAAGCGGTGTTCGAGATGCGTATAAGCCGATACCTCGCCGGTATGTCGGTAGAACGGCACGAAAAAGCGGGTAGCTACCCAGGCCGCCAGGGGCATCGATAAGCTGAAAACAAAGGAATTCCAGTTGCTCCCGAAGGCTTTGCCCGGAACGCCCAGAAAGGTGTTGCTGCTCAGAAATGTGGCGTAGATCGACATGCCGATGGCCCAGCCCGGAATTTTGCCGGATGCGGTCGTAAACTGGTCGGCGGTCTGGTGGCCGGAACGCTGGTTTTTTCGGGAAAAATAAACGCCGACGGCTACCATACCGACCAGATACAGGGCGATCACCAGCAGGTCAACAACGGGAAGAGATTTCATGCGTACGTAATTCGTTCGTTCTAATTAAACGCGGTGGCTATTCATTTATACCAGTTCATGCACCAGAAGTACTACTTTTTCCCGAAAAAACGTAGTTTGTTTTAAGCGATGCTGAGTGTATACGTGCTAAATAATTTATGACAGGTTTTCTATAGTTTGCCCTTCGATTGATAGCTTGTCCACAGAGGCACAGAGAGCACAAAGAGTACTGCCGATGGAAGCTCCGTGCTCTCTATACCTCTGTGGACAAATTCATCAGGCTATCATAATCCAGCTGAAAAGTAGTTTCGGGCCTTCTCCTGCTTGTGCTATGGCTGCGTCGCATTCCCTAAAAACAGCTTATATGATTCACGGCAAAAGCCACCTGGCGCTTACGGTTCTCACAGCTTGCCTTCTCAGTTTACCAACATCCTTCCACTGCCAGGCGCAGCCCAACACGCCTAAACCGGTGTCCATTCAGGTCGATCTGACGGAAGAAAAAGGGCCACTGAAACCCATCTGGGCGTGGTTTGGCTACGACGAACCGAACTACACCTATATGAAAGATGGGCGGAAACTGCTCACCGAAATTTCGCAGCTGAGTAAAGTGCCGGTCAATGTGCGGGCGCATAGCCTGCTCGTAACAGGCGATGGCACAGCGGCTCTCAAATGGGGTTCGACCAACGCCTACACCGAAGACAAAAAGGGCAATCCGATTTACAACTGGACGATCGTCGATAAGATTTTCGATACCTACATTGAGCGGGGCATGAAACCCATCGCCCAGATCGGGTTCATGCCGGAAGCCCTCTCGACCAAACCCCAGCCGTACCGGCATTACTGGAAACCCGGCGACGATTACAACGATATCTACACCGGCTGGGCCTATCCACCGAAAGACTACAAGAAATGGGCCGAGCTGGTCTATCAGTGGGTCAAACATTCCGTCAGCCGATACGGTCAGCAGGAGGTCGAAAGCTGGTACTGGGAACTCTGGAACGAACCGAATATCAGTTACTGGAAGGGGACGACCGAAGAATACATCAAACTGTACGACTACACTGCCGATGCGGTGAAGCGGGCGCTGCCCACGGCGAAAATCGGCGGTCCTGAAGTGACCGGCCCCAACTGGGACGTATCCGCCAAATTTTTCCGGGCGTTTCTGGATCACGTCGTCAGTGGCAAAAACTACGTAACGGGTCAGACCGGTACCCCCATCGATTTTCTCACCTTTCACGCCAAAGGAGCACCCAAAGTGGTCAACGGTGCGGTGCAGATGAACATGGGCACGCAACTACGGGATATCGACAAAGGCTTCGAGATCGTGGCCTCGTACCCCAGCCTGAAAAACCTGCCCATCATCATTGGCGAATCGGACCCGGAAGGCTGCGCGGCCTGTTCGGAGGATCTGCATCCGCAGAATGCTTACCGCAATGGCACCATGTATTCCAGCTACACGGCCGCTTCGTTTGCCCGAAAGTATGACCTGGCCGCGTCGCGCGGGGTAAATCTGGCGGGAGCCGTTACCTGGGCGTTCGAGTTCGAAGATCAGCCCTGGTTTCGGGGTTTCCGCGATCTGGCTACCAATGGCGTCGATAAACCCGTGCTGAACGTGTTTCGCATGTTTGGCATGATGCCCGCAAATCGTGTGGCAGTAAAAAGCGGGCTAGCCTACGATTATAAGCGTATTCGCGATGAAAGCGTGCGGGCCGAAGCCGACATCAATGCCCTGGCCAGCAAAGACGCAAAGTCGGCAGCGGTGATGGTCTGGCATTACCACGACGACAATCTGCCCGCACCCGATGCGCCTGTCTCGGTAAAAGTACAGGGCTTGCCCAATCAGAAAGTGCTGCTTCAGCATTACCGCATCGATAAGCAGTTCAGTAACTCGTACGAAGCCTGGAAAAAGATGGGTTCGCCGAAAACACCGACGGCAGAGCAGATCGCTGAGTTGGAGAAAGCCGGTCAGCTACAACTGCTCACCTCGCCGGAATGGATATCGGTAAAAAACGGCGAAGCCACTCTGAAATTCGACCTACCCCGCCAGGGCGTGTCGCTGCTCAAGCTGACGTGGGATTGATGGATGGCGGTCTGGCTGACGTACCACCGGGCTGGCGTACCACCGGGCTGGCCACCGGGCTGGCGTACCAGTAAACCTTGTTAATCACGAACAAGGCATGTCGAAGACCATAAAAGACAATTTACTTCTCCTTCTATTAAAAAAGACAAAACAAAAACGTTGGTACAAGTAGTATCTGATTAATAATGCTTTTTCTGGTAACAATGCCAAGTGTGATGACTTATGAATAAGCACATTCAGTACAGCTGCTTGTTTGGGTTAGGCTTTCTGTGTCTGCTAAGCTTTACAACCAACGTTAAAACGACCTGGAAAGACGAGCCTTCGCCTGTACGAACGCCCGCCGAAGAACGCACTACCTTTCAGCTCGAACCCGGCCTGAAAATCCAGCTGGTAGCCGCCGAACCGATGGTGGAAGATCCGGTAGTGATGACCTTCGATGCCGACGGTCGGCTCTGGGTGGTCGAGATGCGTGGGTTCATGCCGAACGTTAGTGGAGAAGGCGAAAACCAGCCCGTGGGCCGCGTCTCGATTCTGGAAGACACCAACGGCGACGGTCAGATGGACGTCAGCAAAATTTACCTCGACAGCCTGATTATGCCCCGCGCCATTGCGCTGGTACCCGGCGGAGCACTCATCGCCGAAAATGGCGCGCTGTGGATGACCAAAGACCTCAACGGCGACCTTAAGGCAGACACCAAAACGGTAGTCGACCCGAAATACTCGGCGGGTGGTTTGCCCGAACACGCGCCCAACGGTCTCTGGCGCAGTATGGACAACTGGTACTACAATGCCAAGTCGCGTTTCCGTTACCGGGAAGTGGCCGGTGTCTGGCAGAAAGACAGCACCGAGTTTCGGGGCCAGTGGGGCATCAGCCACGACGACAAAGGCCGCCTGGTTTACAACTACAACTGGTCGCAACTGCATGGCGATCTGGTGCCGCCAAACTATCTGTCCCGCAACAAACACCACAAAGCCACCTCCGGCATCGACTACGGGCTTACCCTCGACCGGCGGGTGTATCCGATCCGGCCCACGCCCGCAGTAAACCGCGGCTACATACCCGGAACCCTGAACAAGGAAGGACGACTGCAGGAATTTACGGCGGCCTGCTCTCCGCTGGCTTACCGGGGCAAAGCGTTACCCACGGACTACTACGGCAATGTATTCGTTTGCGAACCCGCTGGTAACCTGATCAAACGGAATGTTGTCGAAGAGAAAGGAGTACTGATAGCTGCCCGTGATCCGCATCCCGGCACCGAATTCCTGGCGTCGACGGATGAGCGATTCCGGCCGGTCAACCTGGCTACCGGGCCCGACGGAGCGCTGTACATAGCCGATATGTACCGCGGACTCATCCAGCACGAAGCCTACGTGACGCCGTATCTGAAAGAGCAGACGCTGGCCCGTGGCCTGGAAAAACCCATTAACCGCGGCCGTATCTGGCGCATCGTTCCCGAAAACTGGCAGGCTCAGACACCGAAGAAGCTTTCCAGGGCTTCGTCGCAGGAGCTGGTCGCTGAACTGTCGAATCCGGATGGATGGCACCGCGATATGGCGCAACGACTGCTCGTAGAGCGGGCCGACAAAAAAATCGGTCCCGCGCTGGTCGATCTGGTCACAAAAGGGCGCGATTCGCTGGGGCGTTTTCAGGCGTTATGGGCCTTGGATGGTCTGAAACTGACGACGCCTACGCTGCTTCTGCCTTTGGTCAATGATCCGGGTTCGCTGATCAGCTCGACGGCCTTACGGCTGCTGGAGCCGTTTGCCAGAACGGATAAAGCGGTTCGGACCAAACTGGGCGCGCAACTGCTCAGCAACTGGAAAAAAGCGACCATTCAGCAGCAACTACAAATGGCTTTATCGGCGAATGTTCTCGACCAGAACGCAGCGCAGCCTCTGCTGGCGGGTATTGTGGGTCAGCAGGGTTCGTTGCCCCTGATTCGGGATGCGGTTCTGAGCAGCCTCCAGGATCAGGAGTTTGCGTTTTTGCAACGGCTGCTGAAAGAACCGACCTGGCAAACCGCCGAACCGGCCAAGGAAATATTTGTCGAGCAACTGACAACGGCCATCGTTCAGAAGCAGAGCCCAACTGAACTGACTGCGATGCTGGCGATGCTCGACAGCGGTAAGGAAACGCTGACCTGGCAACAGAAGGCCGTGCTGAATGGCATGTCGTTTGCCAGCAGCAACCGCAAGCTCAAGCCCGTAAAACTAGCCGCAGCGCCTAAACTGCTAACGCAGGCCAACAGCGCCATCGACCCGGCGCGGCTGTCGGCGCTGGCCTCTCTGTTTGAATGGCCGGGCCACGTGGCGGCCAAGAGCGCGACGCAGAAAAAGAGTTTGCTGAATGAAGAAGAACAGAAACTCTTTGCGTCGGGTCGTCAGCTTTACCTGAACACCTGCTCGGGCTGTCACGGAACCGACGGGGCCGGTATGGCCCGGTTTGCGCCCCCGCTCATTGGTTCCGAATGGGTCACGGGCGACGAAAAGCGCCTGGCACTGATTCTGTTGCACGGCATGGAAGGGCCGGTCGAAATCAACAAAAAGGTCTACGACCAACCCGAAATTCTACCTGTCATGCCCGCCCATTCGACCATGGACGATGCCTCGCTGACCGCCATTCTGACGTACATCCGCAACGAATGGGGCAACAATGCCGGCCCGATCAACAAGCGGCTTATCGGCACAACGCGGGTAACGTCGCAGGGGCGGGTGGTACCCTGGACTGCCAGGGAGCTGAACAAATACATGCTCGAAGCCAAAGTGGATACGCCGAAGTGAGAACCCGTCATTCGGTAGTTATTTAGGGTCATTAATAGTCATTTGGTCGTCAGCGATCAGCCGTAGATGACTATCATTGACTGTTAATGACCATAAATGACGATTGTGAATGACCACCGAATGACCCTCGAATGACTATAACTACCCTAACCCAATGGACAGACGTGATTTTTTGCAGCGGGCCTCAACTGGTGCCGTAGCGCTTTCCTTGCCGGAGCTTCCAACGTGGATAAAAGACGTTCCAATGGGGATTGTCGTTCATTCGTACGGAAGCCGCTGGAACTCTAAAGTCGACAGCCAGAAATACCCCGGTTTTGCGAATGCCATCGATCTGCTGGATCACTGCCGGCAGATCGGCGCCGGTGGCGCTCAGGTAGTCGTCAACGGCTGGTCGGCTGATTTTGCCAAAAAAGTGCGGGAAAAGCGTGAGCAGTCGGGGCTTTACCTGGAAGGCTCCATCAGCATACCGAAGACGGCCGCCGAGGTGCCGAAATTCGAGCAGGACGTGATCAACGCCAAAGAAGCCGGAGCGACGGTACTGCGGACGGTCTGTTCGGCGGGTCGGCGCTATGAGGCCTACCACTCGGCGGAGGCTTTCCAGGAACTGAAGAAAAACGCGCTGGCTTCGCTACGCCTGACCGAACCCGTGCTGCGCAAACACAAAGTGAAACTGGCCGTCGAAAACCACAAAGACTGGCGGGCGCCGGAGCTGGTGGCCATGCTTAAACAACTGAACAGCGAATGGATTGGGGTAACGCTGGATTTCGGTAACAGTATTTCGCTGCTGGAAGACCCCATGGAAGTCGTGCAGACGCTGTCGCCGTACGTGTTTACCACGCACGTGAAAGACATGGCCGTCGGAGAATATGCCGATGGGTTTCTGCTATCGGAAGTGCCGCTGGGCCAAGGTATCTGCGATTTACCCAAGATGATCGACCTGTGCAAAAAACATAATCCGGCGGTTACCTTCAACCTGGAAATGATTACCCGTGATCCGCTCGAAGTACCGTGTCTGACCAACGATTACTGGCCGACATTTACGGACGTGTCAGGGGCCGATCTGGCCCGTACGTTGCGCATGGTGAAGCAGCATCCGTATAAAGCGGGTCTTCCCCGGACTACACCCCTGAGCGCGGAAAACAAGCTGGCGGCCGAAGAAGATAACATCCTGGCCTGCCTGGATTACAGCAAAAAGAAACTAGGACTTATCTGACAATTAGATTTTGTCATCCCGACGCAGGAGGGATCTTGAGAATCATTAACTATAAGATCCCTCCTGCGTCGGGATGACAAACTAAGCAGCATGAGTAAAGAACTCCTTCCGGGTGTCCGGCAATTTGATTTGAGTGGAAAAGCAGCCATCATTACCGGGGGCTCCAAAGGACTGGGATTGGCCATGGCAGCGGGATTAGCCTCGGCGGGGGCCAATGTCATGCTGGTTAACCGAAACGCCGACGAAGGTATCCGGGCTGCCAATGAACTGAGTGAAGATTTTGGGATAAAGGCCATTGCGTATGCGGCCGACATCACCAGCCAGGAGCAGTCGGAAGCGATGGCACAAGCCGCTATGGATGCCTTCGGCCGCATCGATATCCTGATCAACAGCGCGGGCATCAACATTCGCGGGGCCATCGACGAGCTGACATACGATGAATTTCGAAAAGTGCAGGACGTGAACGTAAACGGTACGTGGCTCTGTTCGCGTGCGGTGACCCCTTACATGAAACAGGCGGGGCGTGGCAGCATCATCAACCTGGCCAGCACGCTGGGCCTGGTCGGGCTGTCAAACCGGACCCCGTACACGGCCAGCAAAGGGGCGGTGGTGCAGATGACCCGTGCCCTGGCGCTGGAGCTGGCACCGTTCAACATCAATGTCAATGCCATTTGTCCGGGTCCGTTTCTGACCGAAATGAACCTGCCCATCGCCGATACCGACGAGGGCAAAAAGTTTGTGGTCGGCGCTACGGCCCTCGGTCGTTGGGGGCACCTGCGCGAAATTCAGGGAGCCGCCATTTATCTGGCCAGCGACGCGGGCAGCTTCATGGTTGGTTCGATGCTGACCGTCGATGGCGGCTGGACGGCCCGATAGGCTTGTACGCCCTGAGCGTATCGATGTTGCCCTGATCCAGACGCTAACCTACCCTTTCTCCATGAATCCCTCGACTGAGAAACCCAAACGAACCCGAGTGCGCTACGGAATGTTAGCCCTCGTCTTTGTCAATGTCGCCATCAATTACCTGGACCGCGCCAACATTGCGGTGGCTGCGCCCGCTCTGGGCAAAGACCTGAACCTTTCGTCGGTTCAGCTGGGCTACATTTTTTCGGCCTTCGGCTGGGCTTATGCTGCTTTACAGATTCCGGGCGGGCTGATTGCCGATCGGTTTGGGCCGCGAATTCTCTACGCCTTCTGCTTAATTACCTGGTCTCTGGCAACTATCGCACAGGCGTTTGTTCGCGGCATGGGTTCGCTGTTTGCGCTTCGTCTGGCGACGGGTACGTTTGAAGCACCTTCTTATCCGATCAATAACCGGGTGGTAACCAACTGGTTTCCTGATCACGAGCGGGCTTCGGCCACGGCTATGTACGTGTCAGGACAGTTTATTGGCCTTGCTTTTCTGACGCCGGTTTTGGTACAGATTCAGGCGTATGCTGGCTGGAAAGGCTTGTTTGTTGGCACGGGTGTAGTTGGGCTTATCTGGGGAATTGTCTGGTATCTTCTGTACCGCGACCCACTCGAACACACGCGGGTGAACCAGGCGGAACGGGATTACATCGAAGAAGGCGGGGGACTGTTTCGGGCCAAGCCAGCGGGGGCGGTACAGGCTAACATCTGGACGTGGGAAAACCTCCGCCAGGTCTTTTCCCGTCGGACGCTGTGGGGCGTTTATATCGGTCAGTTCGCCGTAAATGCCACCCTCTGGTTTTTTCTGACCTGGTTTCCGAAATACCTGGTCGACTATCGGGGGCTGGGTTACGTCAAGACAGGCTATCTGTCCATGATTCCCTTTCTGGCCGCCTGTGCAGGTATTTTGCTGTCGGGCTTTCTGTCGGACAGGTTAGTTCAGCAGGGAAAATCCATCGCAGTAGCCCGGAAAACGCCGATCATCCTCGGCATGCTGATCTCGATCAGTATTATCGGACCAAACTACACAAACGATACCGCGTTGATTATTTTTTTTCTGTCGCTCGCCTTTTTCGGCATTGGGATGGCCCTGATTTCGTGGGTGTTCGTCTCGATCCTGTCGCCCAGGCATTTAATCGGCCTGACGGGGGGCGTATTCAATTTTATGGGTAACCTGGCGTCGATCGTGGTTCCGATTGCTATTGGCTATCTGGCCCAGAATGGAAATTTTGCGCCGGCGCTGGTCTTTATCGGTAGCCTGAGTTTTATCGGAGCCTGTTCTTACATCTTCCTGGTCGGCAAGATCGACCGGGGCGACACGACCGGAGTGACCACCGGAGATCAGCTGATTTTCGAGAAAAAATAAAACATAGTCATTAGTCGTCCTTACTTGTCAGTCATGGTCATTGTGGTACATCATCGACCACCCCTGGCAAAGAATGACAAGTTATGACCATCCACAATTCTATGCCTGAATCGACGTATTTTCCTGACCGCTTTGTTCGGCAGGTGGCCCTGGTAACGGGGGGAGCCGATGGCCTGGGTAAAGCCATTGCCCAGCGCCTGATAGCCGAAGGCGCTTCGGTAGCGCTGTTCGACCGGAATGCCGAATTAGCCGGACAGACCGCTCATGAACTCACGAAATACGGCGGTACGGTACGGACGTACGCCGTCGACGTTTCGCAGGAAAATCAGGTGAAGGACGCCATCGAACAAGTGGTCGCTGATTTTGGCAAGCTGGATGTCGTCGTCAATTCCGCCGGGATTGTCGGTCCAACCAGTACCAACATCACCGCCTACACCACCGCCGATTTCGAGAACGTGTGCGCTGTAAACCTGCTGGGGAGTTTCCTGATCACCAAATACGCGGTGGCGGCTATGGCCAGCCGAAACTACGGGCGGATATTGCTGGTAGCGTCCATCGCCGGGAAAGAAGGTAACCCGGGAATGGTGGGCTATTCGGTCAGTAAGGCGGGGGTGATCGGCCTGGTAAAAGCCATCGCCAAGGAGTACGCAACCGCCGGAATTTCGATCAATGGATTAGCGCCCGCCGTGATCAGGACGGCCATGAACGACAATACCTCACCCGAGCAGCTGGCCTACATGACTGCCAAAATCCCGATGGGTCGTCTGGGTCAGGTGGACGAAGTGGCGGCTATGGCCTGTTTTATCGTATCGGCCGAGAACAGCTTCTCGACGGGATTTATTTACGACATCTCCGGCGGACGCGCCACGTATTGAGAAAAACGAAGCCACGCTCCCCGGCCATCTCTCGCCAGGGGTGGCCGATGGGGGAAAATAACACCGGTTACTCCAGCAGAGACGACTTGGCATAGGTTTGGTCAGGTATTTATAGTGGCCGGAGATACCCGTTAGAATTTAAAATCCTGCCCAATGAAGCGTTCAGCTGACTCGGCGGTGACGTTGTTCGGGCAAAAACTGGCCGTATATCGGAAACGCAGACAAAACCACGGGCATCCGAGCCGGCAGAACAAAATACACACGCCAGGGTTGGTTCAGTAGTAACCAGCAGATTTTCAACCTTAATCCATCAATCATCATGATCATTGCCATCATTGGCTCCGGTAATGTAGGCGGAGCACTGGCTCAACGCTTTATCGAAGTGGGTCACACCGTAGTGGTGGGGGCTCGTTTCCCCCTTTCCGAAAAATCGATCCACCTGGCCACGAAAATCGGGGAAGACCGGTTTACGTCGCCCGACCGGGCTGCGGCTCAGGCTGAAGTGATCGTGCTGGCCACGCCTGCCTCGAAAGCCGTGGAGGTGGCGCAGGAACTGGGCGATACGACCGGTAAAATCATTATCGATACCATGAATATAGTGCCGGGTCTGGACGCCGTCGATTTTACCAATACTGCCGACGTCATTCTGGCGAACACATCCACTCAGGACGTCGTGAAGTGCTTTAATACGACTGGTATCGAAAATATGCTCGACCCGACCTACCACGAAGAAAGGGCCGATATGTTTATGGCTGGCGATAGTCAGCGTGGGAAAGCCATTGCCAGCCAGTTGGCGAAAGAAATAGGCTTTGCGGAATGTTACGATCTGGGCGGCAATGATCGCTTTACGGCGATCGAACAGTTAGCCTTCCACTGGGTCAACCTAGCCATTCTGCAGGGGCAGGGGCGTGACATAGCGTTTAAGCTGCTGAAACGATAAACACCTGGCTCAACCGACCAAAGCCGGTTGGGCCAACCCTCAGTGGTGTCATCGTTAACGGCTCGGTAAACCGGGGCGCATGTCGCCGATCGATATCCGTTCCGTTTACTCAAAAGACGTTGGAAAAGGACTTGTGGATCAATACGTTTGTTTCAGGTCAGCCTGATTCGTACGACTGTGGAATCGGGGCTATCTGAGGGCGTCTCCGACCTGCTCCCAACTCCACAATCTCTTCAACTGATGGCACGTCAATCGGTTACCTTTCTTTATTTGACCGGGCTGAAAAGTCCGCTCTTCACCAACGTCCGGCTGCTGGGTAGCTGGGATGCCACTGGCGCTTATTCCGGACAATGGACCGAAACCCCCATGGTTCCGGTGACGGCTGAGGATGGCTGTCCGGCTTTTCAGGCAACGGTGCAGTTGGACAACCAATCGGACGGAACGATCTACCGCTGGGGCGTTTTCCTGGATGGTCCCGGCGGACCTAATTTGTGGGGCGTTCCGACCGAAATTCAGGATGCACTCTCGGTCGAGCGGTACCGCTCGTTTCAGCTGACCGATGCGGTCACAACCCAGATTGAACGCTATTATTTTACCTACGGGCGTCGGCTGGGGGCCAATAAAATCCTGTCGGCTCCCGGTACGAAACCGGGTCTGCAATTTTCCGTGTGGGCACCCAATGCCCGGAAAATACAGGTTGTGTTTGGCCAGCCCGATTCGGGCTACATCAGTACTACCGGCAAAGGGATCGATCCCCATAGACCGAAAATTCCGCTGGCAAAGACAACGGAGGGCATCTGGACGAGCAAAGTGTTGCCGGATTTCAGCGCCTACGAGGGGTTGCCGTATATGTTCGAGATCACCAATGCGCAGAACAAAAAAGTATACCGAACCGATATTTTCTCGCGTAGCCAGATCGGTTGCGGAGGCATCAACCCTGCAACCGACGCCAGCTGGGACGGCACCATCGCCACGCTGGACGGCACCGTCAGTTGCAGTGTGATTACCGACCCGGATACCATTCGTCCGGACTTCGATCCCGCGCCTGGGCAGCCGCCCATCCGAATACCCGCCAGCGATTTCTGGGCGCATGAGTTCACCGGAAACCGCCCGCTGCCAACCCGCGTCGAGGACCTGATCATCTATGAACTGCACATTGGTGCGCTGGGATTCGGCAGAAAGACCCCCGGTACATTGGCCGATGCCATTCAACTGCTGGATTACCTGATGGCTTTGGGCGTCAATGCCGTCGAGTTACTGCCCATGGCCGAGTTTTCGGGAAATATAGCCTGGGGCTATGGCGATACGCACCATTTCGTAATCGAGTCCAGCGCCGGTGGCCGCGATCAGTACCGGCATTTCGTCCGCGAATGTCATAATCGGGGTATGGCGGTCATTCAGGATGTGGTATACAATCATTTTGACGGCAATGCCGACCGGGCCGAGTGGGCGTATGATTCGATACAACCAGAAGATAATATCTATTACTGGTACGAAGGCCGGTCAACGGATTATCCGTCTCCGGATGGTGGCTACCTGGATAACGGATCGAGCGGATGGACCCCCCGTTTCTGGGAGGAGGTAGTTCGGCAGCAGTTCATCAGCAGCGCGGCCTTTCTGGTCGAAGAAATGCACGTAGACGGCCTGCGGGTCGATCTAACGCAGGCTATTCACCGCGATAACCGGCTGCATGCCAATGGAAATTCCGTTGGGCGCGCGAATCTGTTCGGGCAAAAGCTGCTGCGCGAGTGGAGCCGGACCCTGAAAATGATCCATCCGTCCGTCATGCTGATTGCCGAAGACCATACGGGCTGGGATGCCGTCACGAAAGTGCCCGCAGCCGGTGGGCTGGGGTTCGATGCAACCTGGTTTGCCGCTTTTTACCATTCGCTGATTGGCGATGCCGACAATGCCAATGGTATCCTGAAGAAAGCCGGATACGGGTACAACGATCCGCTGGCTATCGACCAGTTTGCGCTGAACCTAGCCCAGAGTAAACAGAATAAGGTTGTTTTTCATGAGTCGCACGATGAAGCCGGTAATGCCGCCGGAACCGCCCGGACCATGAACGTAGCGGTCAATGGCGCATCGCTGGACGGGGCGAACCGGTTTTGGGCCGAAATGCGTTCGCGGCTGTCGTTTGGGTTGTCGCTGCTGTCTGCCGGAACGCCGATGTTCTTCATGGGCGAAGAAATTGGCGCGCAGAAGCCCTACCGCTACGATACCTTTATCGACAACAAAGAAGACCTGCTTGGCGACCGCATAGGCGTCGGTGCGCACATGTTCCGGTTTTATCAGGACCTCATCAGTCTGAGCCGTCGTCTGCCGTCGATTCGCACCAAAAATATCGACATCCTGCATGCGATTAATAGTACCCGGGTCATTGCCTTCAAGCGGTGGCAGGGCGACGAACAGGTGCTGGTCGTTGCCAGCTGGAACAACCAGGCATATCCAGGTTACCGGCTTGCCGTCGATGCGTACCGACTCCCGAACGGCGGCTGGAGAGAGGTGTTTAACAGCGATTCGGCTAATTTTGGCGGGGCCAATGTTGGAAATGGCGGAGCTACGCTGCTATCGTCGGAGGGCACCATTACGGTTACCTTACCGGCTAATGGGTTCGTGATCTTCGTTCACCAACCGTAATTTGTGACCGGTTACCGATGCTCAATGTTGAATGAAGGATAACCGCTCGGTATGACCCCTACGGGGTCAAATGTTTATAGAGATCCGATTTCCTATAACTATTTGACCCCGTAGGGGTCATACCGAAGTAGTCAACATAACGCTGCTCAATTGCACACCTTTTCGTGTCATTATCGTAACGGCAAAGAAATCGCCCTAAACCGCTACAGCAAACTTTATCCTAATCGTTGCGTACCTTGCGGTAGACGACAATACCCCTTCATCAATCCGTACCAACAGCATGTTTACCCGACGAGATTTCCTGCGTGTATCTGGCCTGTCTGCCGCGCCAGCCCTATCGAATTTCGGTGATTTCTCCGCAACTGCGGCTCCCGTCGAACCCGAGCGGGTACGCTTTGCGGGCGACGGACCCATGTACTCGCCGACGGCTTTTATGGCCAAATTGCAGGAAATCAATCAGGCCAAACCCATCGAGTGGGATTTTTACGGCAAAGGCGGCAGCGTCGACGAACTGACGAAAACATTTGCGGCCATAACCGGTAAGGAAGCGGCTATGCTGATGCCTTCCGGTACGCTGGCCAATCAACTGGCGCTCTCAGTATTGAGCGGTGAAAACACCAAGGTTTTTGTGCAGGATACCAGCCACGTATACCGGGATGAGGCCGATGCCGCCCAGTCGGTCTTCGGGAAGCGACTGATGCCACTGGCCCCGGGAAAAGCGTATTTTACCCTGGAAGCACTTCAGCAGGGGATTGAGCAGTCGGTGCAGGGCGAGGTTTTTAAAAGCGGTATCGGCGCCGTTTCGATCGAAAACCCCGTTCGGCGCTGCGACGGGCAGTATGTGCCCATCGGCGAGATCAAAAAAATAACGGCCTTCTGTCGGGAAAAAGGCTATAAAACGCACCTGGATGGCGCTCGAATCTACCTGGCGGCTGCCTATTCGGGTACGTCCGTTACGGAATACGCATCGCATTTCGATACCGTGTACATCTCGCTGTACAAATACCTCGGCGCGGCTGGTGGAGCGGTGCTGTGCGGACCCAAAGCGATTATCGACCGGATGGAACACCTGACCAAGATTCACGGCGGGGTGGTGTTTATGAACTGGGCCAACGCGGCTATGGCACTGCATCACCTGACTGGGCTGGACGATCGGCTGAAACGCACGGTCACCCAGGCCAACCAGTTGTTTGCGCAACTGAATGGCTTACCGGAGCTGAAGATCACGTCCATCGAAAACGGCACGAATATCTACAATGCCCAATGGGCTCCGACGGTCGACATGAAGAAGTTCGGCGAGGTATTATGGACAAAGCATAATATTGGTCTGCCGGGCGTGAACCCCAATGGCGCCATGAAACTGATGGTAAATGAGAGCCTGCTGACGCAGAGCAACGACCGGATACTGGCAGCCTTTAAGGACGCGATCACCAGCGCGAAACGATCATAACGGGCAGCATCTACCGGAGAGCCCTGACCAGGTAGTACCAAATCTCCAGATTGGGCTGTGCGCTGCTTCTCGGCCGAATCTGGAGATTCGGTATTACCTAGTCACGTTGTTTAGGCTTCTCTTCCTCTTTAGGCCGGAGGGTTCCGCGGGCAATCGGTTCGGGTTTCGACTTCGGATTTTCAAAGCGCAGCAGGGTTGCCAGCGGATAAGACGATTTGGGTGGTCTGACAATGATCAGTTGATACGACCGGGTACCCACGATCAGGTTGTAGTAGGTCATGCCGCCGGATTCCTGCGCCAGCCCCCAGTTGGCGATGGGTTCCTTGGCCAGCAGGGTCGCGTCTTCGGTCGACAGGGCAGCGTAGGCCGTGTCGGGTTGAAAGTGTTTGGCGGTAATGTTCTCGATGGCCGAGACCACGGCGGGGGGCGTCGTTGTGGCCGGTTGCGTCTGGGCTATGGCCGATAAACCCAGCAGCCAGAGGGGTACAAAGGCAGATAAGCGTTTCATGGTGTCGAGTAACTGGTTTCCTTATAAACCCCCGAAAACCGGAAATGGCTTTTTATCGATTAATTTTCCATTAAACCAAACCGACACATTTGGGGCCATTCGTTCTCTGGAAGCGTCATAGGAGAGGAAAGAAAATAAACCGGTTGGTCTGGATTGGTGGAGGCATAAATCGGGCGATGAGCGCCGGGGAAGTGGTAAAGCCGCCGAATGACGTACCGCAGGTGTGAACAGATCCTTACGGTTAACGCTCCTTTTTGTACGGTTCATACGGCCTAATATACCGTTCAACGGACAATTATTGAACCGACGCGTGGGCATCCGTACGTTTGTTATCATCATTCAACAGGTTCACCTTTACCTTATCAGCCAATGACCTCGCTCACTCAACCCCAGTCTACCGCCGTTGTTGCGGCCAGTGCAGCCAAGCTCCCACGTCTGAAGCAGCGCATTACGCTCGTTTGCCACAACAGATCGATTCTGGTGGCAACCGAAGACATCATCTGGCTGGAAGGCTCCGGCAACTATACGTATATTCATACCCGTGACAAACGACGTTACCTTATGGCGAAAACGCTCAAGATGTTCGAGGCCGAACTGACGGGGTCGTCGTTTGCCCGGATTCATAAGTCACACGTGGTGAATCTGGCGCACGTACGTACCATCAATTTTGGCGATGATGCATCCATCGAACTGCAGGGCGGCCGTACCCTGGCTATTGCGCGCCGTCGGGTAACTTCGACGCTGAATCAGTACCTGCACCATCAGCAACTCACCACCAACCTGAATTAAGTCTTTTTATCCATACCAGTTTTTCGGAGCCGTGCCTCTTCCTGAATCGGGGGCACGGCTATTTATTTACCGGATAATGCGGACTTCCTTGGGGCCACTGACCTCCGACTGAATCTTACCGTTGGGCAATTTAGTATGCTTCACCTTCACGACGCCGTAAGGGGTTGGAAATGTACCTTCGGCAAAGCTGAGGTCTTCCAGGTGGGGCTCGAGTTTGATGGCTCGGCAACCCGGCTCGACCACCCGAATCCCGAGCACATGCTCCGTCAGCCAGGGTGTTGGTCCCGAGGCCCAGCCGTGTGCCAGACTATGCCGGAAACCGACGTAACAGTAGGCCCCGCAATCGCCGTGAATGTCTTTTTTTCCTTCCGGCACCAGCTCGTCGATACGCCCCGCATTCTGGACCCAGTTCAGGTTGAAATCTTCCCAGAACGTGGTAGCCCCCAGTGCCAGCATGCCGCCCCAGAACTCGCGGATGTTCGCCAGTGCACCCTTATAATCGCCCGCTTTGGCTTTGGCCTGGAGCATATAATACCCGTAGAAGGTCGAGAAATTATGGGCTCCCTCAACCGCCAGCACGTCGGTATTGGCTTTTTCGGCGGGCACCAGGTTGGCCAGCGCCAGAAGCGCTGCTCCCTGCTTCGACCCATTGGGGTCGGGTACGTACTGCTTCAGGCGGGTCAGCGCCACATCACATTTTCGGGCCGTTTCGGGCTCGTTCAGGATGCGGCACAGGTCGGCCCCGGCACTGAGCGAGAGTACCATCATCGACTGCAGACCGGCGTGGATGCCTTTGGCGTTTTCGCTGGAAGGCCAGTCCAGAAACCGGGTACCGTCGAGTTTCTCGCTGTTTTTCTCGTCAATTTTCTGGATGAGCTGTTGGAGTAAACCCGTGAGGTACGACTGCTGCTGTTTCAGGTAAGTCAGGTTGCCATGCTGCATGTACCAGTCGCGCTGAATGAGAATCCACCACATCGAATAAGTACTGATGCCGTTCATCCAGCCGGGCAGGGGGGTAATGTCGCGCGCCAGATCGAGGCTTTTGGGCACCACGTCGTTATACCCGAACACGGCGTTGATGGTCGACACTTCGGGGTGCATGTCGCCTACCCAGACCAGTCGGTCGCGCTTGATGCCGTCCCAGAGGTAATCCTGCATGTTGAGGTGTACCGTGTAGGCACCTGTGGCCCAGATTTTGTTCAACAACTCGTCGCTGCTACGAAACGAACCCAGGTAGGGAATATCACGGAACGTAAAGATGGCGCGCACTTCCTTGAGCAGTAGTTCCGTATTAGCGTCGATTAAATCGATCCGGACAAACCGGAAGCCCGTATTGCCGATTTCCAGTTTCCCCAGCCAGGGCACCTGAACGGTCATATCCCGGATGGCGTGGTCGTTGGTTGCGTTCTGTTTCGGCTCGATATCGGCCATAGCCTCGCTGGCCGACTCGCCAAACCGAATCCGGACGGTGATGGGCTTACTGACGCTCCACTGGCCCGTTACGATTTGCAGACCCCCGTGCAGCTCCCGGCCAAAATCCAACAGGATTCCCGGTTTGCCGGTAGCGTCGCTTTTCAGCGAGCAGACGCCTTTTCCTGACAGGTCGGCTTGGCCATTGCCGGGTTTCAGGAGTTGCTCGACATGAGTGATAGTACCCGTTTGCCACAGCATCCTGACGGGTGGCAGAAACCGCCGGACGGTCGCTTCGGATTGGGCATTCTGGGCGCGACCCGGCTCGAAAATGGGTGGCAGCTGAGCACGGGCGATCGCGCTTAGGCTGAGGCACAATAGCCACAAAAAGGTACGGCTGAGCAACATACAGATGGTTTAGCGGGTTTCAGGTTCGAGTAATTGGAGAAAGTCCGGAGCTACGTAATCGGTTAACCAGACACCGTTGGCCGAGCGGTAGAAAGCATTTCCCCGTTCGTGCATGCTTTTGGCATCAATCCGCAAAAGACTGGGTTTACCGTGCCGGGCACCGACAATCTGGGCTGTTTTCATATCCAGGCTGAGGTGCACATGCTGTCGGCTCATTTTCCTGATGCCTTCGGCCAGAATGGAAGGCACATCCCGTGTATCGGTTCCGTGGTAAAGTACATCGGGTGGTTGCTGACGAAGCAGCCCCAGGTCGATCAGGATCGAATGGCCCTGGCTGGCGCGGATACGCGTCCGGTCCTCATTGAAGGCGAAGCGCTGCTTATCATTGGTGGCTACAAGTTCCTCCAGGTAAGCCATGTTCAGCAACGGATCGTTTTGCGTATGTTTCAGGCTGGACAGGAGCTGCTCAACCGAAGCCCAGCCGCCCTCGTCAAGAGTGAGACCGAGTACCGCCGGATTGTGGCGAAGCGCCAGACTGAGAAGCTTACTAACGTTTTTTTTATTCTGCATGGTAGAGATAGGGTGCATTGACAGATCTAAGCATCAGCCCTGTCAAACACAGTTTGCTTCGACATAAGTGATCGGAAAGCCTAACTTACTGCCGCAGTTTTGTAGCCGCCATCGGGCCAGCATCCGGCAAGACCAGCATGTACTAACGAATGGGCTACTCACTTCGGGAGCCAGCCGTTGCTTTGCATCCAGCGTTGGCATAGTCCCATCCATTCATCACGCGGTGGCGCTTTCAGAAACCCGTGATCACCTTTGGGATAAATATGCATACCCGCCGGCACCCCATGCCGATGTAAGGCTTCGTAGAACACCAGGCTGTTTTCAACGGGCACCAGCCGGTCGTCGCCGGCATGCAGCAGAAAGGTGGGAGGAGTTTGCTTGCTGACATGCAACTCATTGGAATACAGTTGTATTTGCTCGGTTGAAGGTGAAGGGCCTAGTAGATTTTTACGTGTGCCACCATGCCCCAGGCTATCGTTCAGGCTGATAACCGGATAAACCAGAATCAGGAAGTCGGGGCGCAGGCTGAGGTTCTCTTTGTTATCGATAACGGGACGGTTACTGTGGGTACCGGCGGTAGCGACCAGATGGCCACCGGCCGAAAAACCCATCATCCCGATCTTGGCGGGATCCACGTGCCACTCGGCGGCCCGCTGCCGAACCAGTCTAACGGCCTGCTGTGCATCCTGCAAGGGGCCAATCGACTTGTCGACCATGGTGTTGTCGCTCGGTAACCGGTACTTTAGAACGAAGGCCGTCACGCCCATTTTGTTGAAGATTTCAGCCACTTCATAGCCTTCGCGCTTCATCACGAGCGTACCGTAGCCGCCACCCGGACAAACGATAACCGCCGTGCCGTTGGGAGTAGGCGCCGGATAAACCGTCAGGGTTGGGTTGGCTACGCTGAAAGCGTCCTGGTTGGCATTGCTGCGTTCGGGGTCTGGCACCTGGCGAGCGTTCGGAACAGCACCCGTGTAGAGCGGAACGACGGTTTGAGCGTAGACGAACTGGGTAAGAAACAGGAAAACAAGGATCAGCCGGAACCGAAATGCAGCCATACGTATCGTTATAATAAACCAGGGATTGCCTGAGTGGCTTTGGGTAGCAACCTATCATTTGTACGGAAACAAAAATGCTTTCCGGCAGGGCGTGGAAAGCATTTCTTTGTCAACCTATGATGAAAACAATAAGCGTCTACAGGACTCTCCATTATTCACGACCTAAAATAATTATAATAACAGCTAAGAACTTTCCTATAGTTACCCATTCTATAAGGTGGATAACTGATAAAAAATATAGTTTTTGCCATATCTGCTATAGTTATTTCGTTTAACCGGTTGTTTATCAAACAATTGGACGGTTTTTGGTGACATGCAGTTAGTTGTCCTGATTTCGGTATAGGTTCGCCTGTCATCGGAGGAAAGCCACAAGCCATCGTTCAGCAAATTTTTTTCGATGCTGCCTGTGAAACCGAAAAACTATCGTAAATTTGTAAAGTAAATTAACAAGTTTACCTTATAAGTATGCTTTCACATCAGGTCGAAACCCAACTAGCCACCGATTTGCGGACCATCCTGACCCGACTCATCAAGAAACTACGGAGTGAATCGGCAACTCACGGTAAGATTTCGCTTACCGAACGCGCCGTGATTAAGCTGTTGGATAAGCAGGGGGCTCTGCTACCCAGCGAAATCGCCCGGATGGAGAAAGTGACCACGCAGTCGATGTCGCAGATACTAAATCACCTGGCCGAACTGGGCTATATTGTTCGTCAACCGCTGGAGACTGACAGGCGTAAAGTCAGTATTTCGTTGTCGGAAGCGGGACAGGCGTTTTTGCATTCGGTTAGAAATGAAGCCGACGAATGGCTGAGCAAAGCTATACGGGAAACCTGCACGACCGACGATCAGGCTGTGCTACGGCAGGCGCTGGGACCATTGACCAAACTGGTCGATTTTGATTAAAAAAGTAATGCGGCCGACCGTCTGCGCTACGAAAGATCACTCATGCCCAACTACACACTCCTTACTTCTTAAACTATGAAATGGTATCAGTATCTGGCTGCGTTTGCTGCGGGGTTCTTCCTGGCCAACGTCGTTCCTCATTATGTGCATGGTATTTCGGGTGACCCGTTTCCGTCGCCGTTTGCCAATCCGCCGGGTAAGGGTCTTTCATCGCCAACCGTCAACGTGTTGTGGGCCTGTTTCAATCTGCTGGTAGGTTACGTGCTGCTCCGGGCAAGTAAGGCATCACCGCAGCACAAACTGTCGATGCTCGCGCTGTTTTTAGGCATTGTGGCGATGTCGCTGATGGGCAGCATTCATTTTGTGGATAAGCTGAAACCGTAGTCTCCCAAGTATTGATGGCAGATACGCTGTTTCTGGCGGGGAGCGCAAGAATAACCTGCTTAAGATTTTGAAAAAAGCAGTCTGAAGGGTTGAGCACACATCAGCTGCGAAATCCTAAACAGCCTCAAACCAACGTTATGAATCTGACTACATTTCGGGCTTTCAGGAGCCGTAATTACAAACTTTTTTTCGCCGGGCAATCGATTTCGTTGCTGGGTACCTGGATGCAGAAGACCGCCGTCAGCTGGGTGATCTATGCACAGACGCATTCCAAGGTTATGCTGGGGGTTAGCGTATTCGCTACGATGTTTCCTTCGGCCGTATTTACGTCGCTGGGTGGGGTCGTATCGGATCGGTATAACCGGTATCGGGTTCTGCTGACGACACAGATTTTATCGATGGGGCAGGCCATTTTGCTTACGCTGGTGGTGTACTTTAAAAACGACGCCGTCTGGGCGATCATCGGCCTGAGTGTATTGCTGGGCATTATCAATGGATTCGATGTCCCAGCCCGTCAGTCGCTGGTATACGAGATGGTCGACGACAAAAAGGATTTGCCGAATGCGCTGGCCTTGAATTCATCCATGGTCAATCTGTCTAAATTCGTTGGACCGGCCGTAGCCGGTGTGGCGATCGAAAAGTTTGGCGAAGTGGTATGTTTCGGTCTGAATGCCGGCAGCTTCCTGGCGGTTATTGGATCGCTCATGCTGATGAGGCTACCGGTTTACGAACGGAAAAAGCACGCTAAAAACATGCTGAGTGAACTGAGCGACGGGTTTCGGTACGTCAGGGAAACGCCTTCCATCCGGTTCATCATTGGTATGCTGGCGCTGGTGAGTCTGTTTGTTCTGCCCTTCACGACACTCATGCCCGTTTATGCGAAAGATGTCTTTCAGGGTACGGCGTCTACGTTTGGGCTCATCGATAGTGCCATTGGATTTGGGGCCTTTATCGGTGCCATCTTTTTAGCGTCGTTGAAACCCGGCGCTAACCTCAGCAAAATACTGGCTGTCAATACCTTCGTTTTCGGCACTGGGCTGATCCTGTTTTCCCATACGACCTGGTATCCACTGGCGCTGTTTTTTATTGTCATTGGGGCTTTCGGGATGATGTCGCAGGTGACGATCAGCAACACGCTGATTCAGACCACGGTCGCGCCTGCCATGCGGGGTCGGGTCATTAGCCTTTTCGTGATGGCTTACACCGCCATGTTGCCGCTGGGTAGTCTGCTTGTCGGCAGTGTGTCGCACTACTCGGGTGTGCAGAACACCGTCCTGGGGGAGGGTATACTGGCCTTGCTGATCGGTTTACTGCATCTGCGCTTTCTGCGAAAAACGAATTCGCGCAAACCCGTACCGGACATACCAATACCCGCGGCTGCTCTACCGGTCGCAGAAAGCCATCCAGGGTTGGTTTGAGTAGCCAATAGTCTTATTTCGTCATGTCTCACGTAAACCTGGCTAACCATGATAACCGCACTCGATCCGAATACGGCGCTGGTTTTAATTGATTTTCAAAAGGCGGTGCTTCAGTATCCACTGCTGACGCCTGCGGCTACTCTTTTAGCCAGCACGGTCAAACTGATCACGGCATTCCGAAGAGCGAATCTACCCATTGTGATCGTTACGGTGCAGCCTGCCGCTCCCGATAAAGCCATACGCCGGAATAACCAATCCACCGTCGGCGCAGGTGTTTCGCCCGATTTGCTGGCACTAGCTCCGGACATTGAAACCCGGCCTGACGATATTTTTATCACCAAGCATTCCTGGGGCGCTTTTTATGACACGCCACTGGATGAAGAACTAACGAAGCGCAACGTAACGGGGATTGTGCTATCAGGAGTCGCTACCAGCCGGGGCGTCGAGAGTACGGCCCGGGCCGCCAGCGAACGAGGGTATAACCTTGCTTTTGCCCAGGATACCATCACCGATACCATAGCGAGTGTTCACGACAATAGCTTCACCTATATTTTTCCCCGCCTGGGTGAAGTAGGCAATTCTGAAGAAATCATCGCTCTGCTGGCGAAGCGGTCCTGATCCGACAAGCTGAAATACTGACCAGGAAATGTCATCGACGGGATAAAAAAAGCCCGCCCGGTTCCGAAGAAGCGGGCGGGCGGAGCGTTGAATGATGGGTCGGGCTTGTCCGAAAAGACCGGCCACATTAAAGTTGAGGTTGTATTCAATGATCAGCCCAGCAGGCTGAGTACTTCAGGTCGTATCGACTTAGTGACGAATGTCGACACGGGTAACAAACTGTTTCTGATTCGGGCCAACCACGAAGGTGTAGGCACCGTCGGGCAGCGACGACAGATCGAAACGACGGGTCGAGCCTTTGAACGTATCGGTCTGAACCAGTACGTTCTGCGCATCGTAGATCGCTACGTTGGCTTCTTCGAGATTCTTAGCGGGCAGCACCACTTCGATCTTGTTTTTTTCGTAAGCCGTCAGCGTCGGTTCGGCTACCTGTTTCAGGTTCCGGGGGTCGATGTTCACCGCGTTCGACTTGATCGTCAGGGGTTGCGACATCCACCAGGCGTTGTTACCAGCCGTCAGGTAGTACTGACCGTCGGGCAGGTTGTTCAGGTTGAACGACGTTGCGCCTTTGGTGTGTTTCGAGATCAGACCCCGGTAGAGTACGTTACCGTCGGCATCGATAATGGCCACGTCAACGGAAGCGCCGGGTTGTGTATAGACGCGCACTTTCTTTTGTTCGGACTTCTCAACTTTCACACCACCCATTCCCGATCCATTGTCGGCTTTGGCATCTCCCATGCCTGCCAGACTCCATGCTGATAGCAGGACAGCAATTGATAAACGGAACTGTTTCATTGGTTTGAAATATTTAGTTTTAACGCTACAAAGGTGTGGGCTGATCTGGGTTTAATGCAATAGGTAGCGGCTCTCCTGAGCCGTTTACGACTAATATTCTTTTAAAAAGACAATTTGCTATTGGTAGAATAGGGCGATTATTGAAAAAGTACAATAAGTCCCTTTAAATTACTTATGAATTGTATTTTTCTAATATTTCTAAAGAATAGGACTTTGCCGATTTGCGTACCTACTTTTCATGTCCATAATCCAATTCCGTAAAAATAGCGGGTGTCGACGGTGGCTTCTGACAGGGCTTACTTCGGGCAATTTGGCAGACGCGGCCTTATCGTCAGCAACCTAGGCCCGGCTTCCGACGGCAGGACCACGGATTAACAAGCAATTAATTTATGGGTAGTCTGTTGCTTTATGAGCAGGTAGCGCCTGTATATCGCGTAGTGATCCCTTAAAAGCCGCAAACAAACGCGTACAAAAAAGCTTACACTAAAAAACGAATTGGAAAATTCATGGATCAGGTATTAAAAGGGCAAATTGCGATCATTACTGGTGCCAGCAGCGGCATCGGAGCCGGAGTCGCTAAGTCGCTGGCGGCAGTGGGCGCAACGGTTGTTATCAATTATCCCGTCGAAGCGACGAAGGCTGCTGCCGAAGCGGTGCTGAAAGAAGTTACTGACGCGGGCGGTACGGGGATTATAGCGCAGGCCGACGTCAGCAAAGAAGACGATGTCATCAAAATGTTTGCCGATGTGGTGAGCCAATTTGGTACGGTCGATATATTGATCAACAACGCCGGGCTACAGCGCGATGCCAAATTCC
This sequence comes from Spirosoma koreense, assembly GCF_054777875.1. Taxonomy (NCBI): domain Bacteria; kingdom Pseudomonadati; phylum Bacteroidota; class Cytophagia; order Cytophagales; family Cytophagaceae; genus Spirosoma; species Spirosoma koreense. The sequence goes on from NZ_BAAHAC010000005.1 coordinate 994,647, forward strand.
ACGAAATGACCCTCGATCAGTGGAACACCGTGATCAACGTAAACCTGACGGGCCAGTTTCTGTGCGCCCGCGAAGCCATTCGCGAATTCCTGCGCCGGGGCCCCCGACCGGAAGTGTCCGTTGCCACCGGCAAGATTATCTGCATGAGTTCGGTCCATGAACTGATTCCCTGGGCCGGGCACGTAAACTACGCTACGTCGAAAGGCGGGGTCAAAATGCTGATGCAGTCGCTGGCGCAGGAATACGGAGATCACCGAATCCGGGTGAACAGCATCTGTCCGGGGGCTATTCAAACGCCCATCAACCGGTCCGCCTGGGAAACCCCGCAGGCGCTGAACAGCCTGATGACCCTGATTCCCTACAACCGCATTGGCCAGCCGCAGGACATCGGTAACCTGGCCGTTTTTCTGGCGTCCGACTTATCGGACTATATCACCGGAGCCAGCATTTTCATCGACGGCGGCATGACCGTGTTCGAAGGATTCGCTGGTAATGGATAAGGTAGAATGAATAATGGATAATGCACAATGAATAATGAGTGACGGGACCAAACTCCCCGTTATTCCCTGCTCATTGTGCATTATTCATTCTACATTATCCATTGTTCATTACACCCTATGACTGCTGAACAAAAGCGATTAGAAGACCCTGCCTGGCGACAGTGGGGGCCGTACGTATCCGACCGGCAATGGGGGACCGTGCGCGAAGATTACAGCTCCAACGGCGATGCCTGGAATTATACCACCCACGACATGGCCCGCAGTTATACCTACCGCTGGGGCGAAGAGGGAATCGGAGGAATCTGCGATGATAAACAACAACTGTGTCTGGCCCTGGCGCTCTGGAACGGCAACGATCCGATCCTGAAGGAACGCTTTTTCGGCCTGACGAACGCGGAAGGAAACCACGGCGAAGATGTCAAGGAATTGTATTATTACCTCGACAATACCCCGACGCATTCGTACCAGCGCATGCTGTATAAATACCCGCAGGCGGCTTATCCGTACGACTGGCTGGTGCAGGAAAATGGTCGCCGGACGCGGCAGGACCCCGAATTCGAACTGCTCGACACGGGTATCTTCGACGACGACCGCTATTTCGATGTATGTATTGAATACGCGAAAGAAGGGCCGCAGGATATTCTGATGCAGGTAACGGTGCACAACCGGGGGCCGGAACCGGCCGGTCTGCACCTGCTCCCGACGCTGTGGTTCCGGAATACGTGGGTATTTGGCACTGATACGGACGCCGTACCGACCTATCGGCCGACGCTCGTGCGGCTGTCGCACCATATGGTATCCGTTGAAGATTCGGCCCTGGGGCGATATGTGCTACACGCCGATGGCGCACCCGAGTGGCTGTTCTGCGAGAATGAAACCAACCTGGCCCGGCTCTACAATACGCATACTGGATCGCCGTATCCAAAAGATGGCATCAACGACTACCTGCTGCATGGTAAGCCTACCGTCAATCCGCGTCAGACAGGCACGAAAGCAACCGCCCATTATACCCTGAACATCGGCGCGGGCGAGTCGGCAACGATCCGCCTGCGGCTCGAAGCCACGGGAATCACCAGGCCGTTCCATACGTTCGAGGCTATTTTTGAGAAACGGCAGGCCGAAGCCGACGCGTTTTACCAGGTCATTCAGCCCCGCCAGGCTACGCCCGACGAAAAACTGATTCAGCGACAGGCCTTTGCGGGGATGCTCTGGAGTAAGCAATTCTATTACTACGACGTGTCGCGCTGGCTGGCGGGCGACCCCAACGCTCCCCCGCCACCGCCCGAGCGGATGAAAGGACGGAACCATACCTGGCTGCAACTGATCAACGCGGGCGTTATTTCTATGCCCGACAAGTGGGAGTATCCGTGGTATGCCGCCTGGGACTGGGCTTTTCACTGCATCACCCTGGCGCAGATCGATCCGGCTTTCGCCAAACAGCAGCTTATGTTGCTGACGAACGAATGGTACATGCACCCGAACGGGCAGCTACCAGCTTACGAATGGAATTTCTCGGACGTGAATCCGCCCGTACAGGCCTGGGCAGCGTGGCGCATTTACCACCAGGAGATCAAGCGCAACCCCAATGCCGAAGGGGATCTGCCGTTCCTGCGGGGTATTTTCCATAAAATGATGCTCAATTTTACCTGGTGGGTCAACCGCAAAGACGAATCGGGGAATAATATTTTCGAAGGCGGATTTCTGGGGCTGGACAACATCGGCGTCTTCGACCGGAACACCGTATTTCCCGACGGTAGCCACCTGGAGCAGGCCGATGGCACAAGCTGGATGGCCATGTACGCGCTCAACATGATGCGGATCGCCCTCGAACTGGCCCGCCACGACTGCGTCTACGACGAGCTGGCTACCAAGTTCTTCGATCACTTTCTCTACATCGCCGGGGCCATCACCAACATTGGGCAGAACAACCTGGGGTTGTGGAACGAAGAGGAAGGATTTTTCTACGATCAGCTCCGGATGAGCGACGGCAGTATTCACCAGCTGCGCGTCCGAACGATCGTAGGTTTGATTCCTATGTTTGCGGTTGAGATCCTGAACGATGAATTGATGCAAGCCAATCCGGCTTTTCTGAACCGGATGATCTGGTTTCAGGGGCATCGCCCGGATCTATACCACCAGGTATCGCGGTACACCGAAAAAGGCATCGACCAGAAACGGTTGCTCAGTTTGTTACGGGGCTTCCGGCTGAGGTCGCTGCTGACGAAAATGCTCGATGAGTCCGAGTTTCTGAGTCCACACGGGGTTCGGGCCGTCTCGCAAGTCTACCGCGATCATCCGTATGAGTTTACCCTGGAAAACACCACCTTCCGCCTGACGTATACCCCGGCCGAAAGCGACAGCGATATGTTTGGTGGTAATAGCAACTGGCGCGGACCAGTCTGGATGCCCATCAATTACCTGCTCGTCGAAAGCCTGGACCGGTTTTATCATTATTTCGGTGATGACTTCACGGTCGAATGCCCGGTGGGGTCGGGCCAGCAGATGACCCTGAAAGCCGTGGCGCATGAACTGATGAACCGCCTGATCAGCCTGTTTACGATAGACGATGCCGGACGACGACCGGCTTTCGGCCAGCACACCAAATACCAGGACCCCCATTTCCGAGACTACGTGCTCTTCTACGAATATTTCGATGGCGACACTGGGCGCGGGGTAGGGGCCAGCCACCAGACGGGATGGACCGGGCTGGTGGCCGAACTGATTACCCGGAAATACACCAGTTTTTAATAAGCAGGCGGTACGATTTGCGCTGGATGCATACCACGGTTGCTGATGACGGTACGAATACCCGTGGCACGCTTCCAGCGCAAATCGCACCGCCCGGAAACACCCAAGCCTATACACAAACGATCCCGTAATGACGTTGCTCATTACGGGATCGTTTGTGTATAGGCTGTATTAGATAGCTTTAGCGACGGGCCGGGCGAAGTACCACAAATTGTTGCTGGAGCAGATAATAACCACCGAACAGGATACCACTGAAAAACAGGTCGCCCAGCAGGCCGTTCAGGAAAAAGGACGTTCCGTTATAAAACGCTAAGCCAGCGGCATAGCAACTCATCAGACCTGCTGGAGTTTGTGGATAATACGAACTGCCATACCAGACCGCAAAGTTGGTGATCAGGAAAAACAGCACCGACGAAGCGATGGACGCCAGTGCGATCCGGCCAGCCGTTGGACGAGCCGACCGACCGGTCAGGGCCCACAGCCCAAGCAGCCAGGTCAGGGCAAAACTAAAGTAAACGGCGCCCATGCTCCCGTGGAAACCGATCAGCGTATCGCTCAGCAGCATAGCCGCCAGCGGAACGGCCAGCCCGAGCCATTTGCGTTCGAAAGCTGCGGCTCCGAAAAGTGCCAGCGCAGCAACGGGCGTAAAGTTGTACCAGTGCGGCACTAAACGAAATAAGGCGGTCGCCAGCACAATGGCGGTGAGCGTGGTCAGGCGAATCTGGAGCGGTTTCATGGTGTACAATCAACGGTTAATGTACTGAACTGTATAGGACGAACTCGTCAGGGTCAGCTTCGACACGGCCCCGTAATCAAGGTTGAGTCGGTAAGCATTCGACAAAGGTAACTCCATAAACAGACACAGCAAAGCCCGAATAACCCCGCCGTGCGAAACAATGAACACGGTCTGGTGGGGCTCCGACTTGGAAAGCGGTACAATCTGCTCCTGCCAGAAAGCCTGCACCCGTTCGGAAACATCCCGAAAATTCTCGCCGTTGGGCGTTCGTACCGAAACGAAATCGGTTCGCCAAGTGCTCAACTGGTCGGCAGGAATATCGGCCCAGGGGACCATTTCCCAGTCGCCGAAAAAGTACTCTTTCAGGCGGTCATCGAACCGGATCGACGGCGGCTGTTCATCGACAACCCTGGTCTGGCCGGGGGCCGTTTCGATCTGACTACCGGCGGTCAGGGCCGACGCCAGGTCGGTGGCCAACCGTCGGCAGCGGGTCAGGGGCGACGAAAAAATCACCGATGGGTGGGGGAGTAGCAGGCCATCGGGCAGGTGGTTGCGCAACCGGGTTAGTTGTTCGTCGTACGTGTCGGTCAGGTCGACGTCGGTCTGGCCATAGGCAATTTGTCGGCCAACGGCCACTTCTGTGTGGCGGATCAGGTAGATATCCATTCGTGAGGGTTTGTAGGCCAAACCGCCCCCGGGCCAATTGGTTTCAATCTGTTGTATTTCTGCCAATGATAAGAAGAAACGGGCCGATCCGCTGGTATGACCCCGTCGGGGTCACATAGTTATAGTGAATTCGATTTTCTATAAACAGTTGACCCCGACGGGGTCATACCAGCGGATCGGATTTAGAATTTTATGGTTTTCTCTGTCATCCCGACGTCAGGAGGGATCTCAACATGTCCTTACCAGAGTGTAGGAAATCATTAAGATCCCTCCTGCGTCGGGATGACAGAAAAGTAGGATGCGCTGTTGAGGAAGGGACGATCTGAAGGAGGATATATCTCATTGATGAAACCACTGTTTGCCACTCATCAAGTTATAATACCCTTTATTCCTTAAATTTACCATTCATTAACGATTAGATAGTTGTCTAAATGATTAATTAGATATTTGTCTAACAATTTAATAGTTTATTGATGAACACCCTCTTTAAAGCCCTGAACGATCCGACGCGTCGGCAGATACTGGACCTGTTGCGGAAAGGTGATCTGAACGCCGGTGAGATTGCCGACCGATTCGACATGACAAAGCCCAGCATTTCGCACCACCTCGATTTATTGCGGCAGGCCGGGTTAGTCGAAGCGACGAAGCAGGGGCAGTTTATCAACTATACCCTAAACACCACCGTACTCGATGAGTTGCTGGCCTGGCTCATGAGCTTTCAGAAAACCGAGGCTACCCCCCCTGAACCGAAAAAAACCGAACCAACCCATTAAACAATTTTACCGCCATGAAAACAGAGTCTTACGCTCCCGAAATGCTGATGATTGGTACCTTACTGACCCCCTTTGCGTATGCTGCGCTGATCTGGCAGCAGTTGCCGACGGAAGTAGCCATCCATTACACCCTGACCGGAAACCCGGATGGCTGGATGCCTAAAGAAACGGTCGCTTTGCTGCTGGGTGTGGTGTCGGTGATGAGCTATGTACTCCTGCGCTTTTTACCCGCCATCGACCCCAAAGGGCGGCTGCAGTCGGTAAATTTTGTCAGGCTGCGGTATGTGATTACCCTGACTGTCGCGGCCATTGTGGGCTGGGTCTGGTATATGGCCGCTCACCAGAAAAACCAGCCGGAGTCGCTGGGGCTGCTGCTGGCCATCACCGGACTTATGCTGGCCGGAATCGGGAATTACCTCACGACGGTCAGGCCCAACTGGTTTGTCGGTATACGCACCCCGTGGACACTCGCCAGCGAGGTGGTCTGGCGCAAAACCCACCGGCTTGGCGGTCGGCTGATGGTATTCGGCGGATTGGTAGCGGCCATACTCGCTCTGGTAGTGCCGATACCTTACCGGGTCGGTAGCGTCGTAACGGTTATGCTCGCGACCGCGCTGATTCCGGTAATTTATTCGTACATCTCCTATCAGCAGGAAAAAGCGCACCCGCTCAATGGATAATACAGTCGGGTATTTCGTTCGTGGCCGGCGGTCGCCCTACGGTTCTGCGCATCGGAAACCGTAGCACGCTCGTCAGGCACCCACGGAAAGCTCTGTTCAATGTCTTATGCTTATCAGTACACCTCCCTATTATGAAACGTTTCCTACTTTCCAGCGGGCTTATTGCCGCCCTTTACCTGACTGCTTTCGGGCAGACACACGAAGATATCCAGTACAAAATTGCCGTTCCGGCGGGCGTTGACCTGACGCTCGAAGGCACCCTGACCGTGCCCCCACTGAAAAGCAAAGCGATACCCGTGGTGCTGATCATTGCCGGTTCGGGCCCAACCGACCGCGATTGTAATAGCCCATACGGGTTGAAATCGAATGCGTTCAGAATGCTGTCCGACAGCCTGGTCAGTAAAGGTATTGCCGTGGCGCGCTACGACAAACGCGGCTCCGGTACGAACCTGAACGCGGCCGCTACGGCGCTGAAACCCGAAGAATTCGTATTCGATCATTACGTTTCGGATGCCGTAGGGTTTATTCGGCTATTGCAGGCCGACAAACGGTTTTCTAAAGTGATCGTAGCGGGGCATTCGGAAGGTTCGCTGGTTGGCTTGCTGGCCGCCGAACGAACCAATGCCAGTGGCTTTGTGTCGATCGAGGGCGCGGGCCGCAACATTGCCGAGGTGATGAAAGCACAGGGGCGAATGGCCGGGAACCCGATTGCACTGCAGGCCGAAGTCGATCAGGCGCTGGACTCCCTGAAGGCGGGGCAGACCGTACACCCAAAGAATCCGATTCTGCGCGCTCAACTTTCGCCCAAAGCCCAGCCCGCCCTGATATCCTGGATGAAATACGACCCCGCGATTGTCATTAAAGATTACGCCGGACCGGTGCTGATCATTCAGGGAAAGAACGATTTACAGGTATCGATGACCGATGCCGAACGACTGAAAGCGGCCTGCCCGAACGCCAGGCTAGTGGTATTCGACCGGATGAACCACATTCTGAAAGATGTCGACGGGCTCGACCAAACGGCGAATTTCAAGACCTACAACGATCCGCTGTTGCCGCTCACGCCTGGCCTGCCAACGGCCATTGCCGCCTTTGTGAAGCCATAGCGCTGTCTGGTACTTGTAGTACCGACTTGTTAGTCAATTGGCCGAGTAGTGTTGCAGATAGGCGATCAGGCGCTCAAAGTGAATCTGCTCGTAGGGGTTCTGCGTCTGGCGGAAAAGCAGGTGCCGGTAGCGGTCGATCAATCCATCGAAATGGGGATTGTGATTCAACCGGGCCGCAATGAGTCCTTTGTAACAACGGTGGGTCTGATTATATACGTACGGACAGGGCTGAGACGGAAATTCGTTCAGGAGCCGGTCGAGCGTAGGTAGGACCGACGCCGATGCCAGAAAATCGAACCCTTGCTGATCGAAAAACCGCTCGATTTTTTCGCAGACGTCCGCCAGTTCATCGTCTGAATGAATTTTGTAGCGCGGGTGCTGCGAGCCACTGAACCGACTGATGGAAACGATCAGCGTGTTGGCATCGGCCCGCAGATCGGGGAGGTTGTTCAGGAATTGCTGAGCGATCTGTTCGACCTGTTCGTTGCGGCAGCCGAAGTTCACGTCGAGCATGGTGTCGTTGCTATAAAACACCGATGAGAGAATGACATTCTGAAAGCCGCTTTGCGTAATCCGGCGAAACTGTTTTTTTTCGCTCAGCAAGGTGTACTCGTGCCCCATAAAAAACGGGGCCAGGTGCTGATACAGATTCGTTTCAAAAGGCGTAATAGTCATCGGTCGAAGCCAGGCTGACCCCGGTAGGGGTGCATAGCGAAGTAACTCGTTTTAAAAGCTTTAAGTTATAAAGATTTTGTGAATAATGTGAATTATTGCCTTGTTTCGAACTAAAAAGTGAGGGACTGGGTTACCTTAATTGCACACGCTCTTTAGGAGTGTCAATTTGGGGACGACCGGAATTGACAGCTTGCTGAGGTCGCGGGTAAGCATGCCGGGAGTTGACGGAATTTCCCGACCCGAACAAATCGTCAAAACAATAACTGGCGAGTATAACTACGCCATGGCTGCCTAATCCGGAGGATTAAGCAATAGCCATTGTCTCCCCGGCCTACGTGCTGCTGGCTGGATCAGGAGGCATCGACTCGCAGCGCTGGCTCGGTTAATGGTGTTAACGGCCGAGTAAGACACTAGCACCTACGGATGACGCTTGGTCTGGTATACACCGGGCCGATTCCCGACAATCCCAAGTATACCTAAGCATGTAGAAAGCACGACGGTTTCCTTGACTGGACGAGGGTTCAAATCCCTCCGTCTCCACTGCATAAAGGCCTGTAAATCAGCGATTTACAGGCCTTTTTTAATTGTCATGCATAAAAATGACAATCCTGTGACAAAATATTTTGTACTATTCCGTGAATTCTGAAATCGACCCTGAAAATCTGCCCTGGGGCGAGCCCCGGCTCTACAAACCCAAAGACAATGATCTATCCAAGCCCTGGAGCGTCAACTACTGGCTTTGGCACTTCGACGAAAACCGGCTGGTCCGTAAGCGGGTGATGCTGGCTGATCCGACCATTTCTGAACGTTTGGCCCGGGCCGAAGCGGTGATCGCCGAGCTCTGGCAAACGGCAGGCAAAGCGTATCTAGGCACCAAACCCGCCCATCTCAGACGGGATAATTACGAGAAAACCCCCGTCGAAGTCGTCGTTAGTCCGAGCTTGCTAGTGAGCACGGCCGTTCAGATGTACATTGACTTTTCCAGAAAAGCGCTGGCTTATAATACGTTTAAATCGTACCGCACGGCCGTGCTAGCGCTCCAGCGTTATCTAGAGCGCCACCGGCGGGGCAAAACGACGCTGGGAAACTTTGAGCCAGCCGACGCGGCCGAATTTTTAAACGAGCTGGTCATCGTCGAGGGGCTTTCCAACCGGACCCGTAACAACATCAAGGGAGCGGCCACCACGTTTTTTAACCACTTCATCAAGCTTGACAAATCCAAGAAATTAAAGAAGTCGGGTAACCCCTTCGAGGATCCTGATATCGGCGTGCTGCCCCAGGTTCAAAACAAGCACCAATCCTATTCACTTTCCCAGCAGGCCCAGTACCGCGAGATCTGCCAGGAGCCCGAGCTCCAGTATTTATTTACCTTCTGCCGGTGGATGTACTACACCTTGATGCGCCCCCACGAGGAGCTGCGCCGGCTGCGGGTGAGAGACGTCAGGATCCGCTCGATTTACGTCACGGGTGAAACGGCCAAAACCAACCAGGGCGAATACGTCGAGATTCCCCTGCCGCTCGAGCAGCTGATCCAACAGGCTAAGATCCGGGATTACCCTGGCCACTACTTTGTCTTTTCGGCGGCCGGTGAGCCGGGTCCCGAGATGGTGGGCCCTAAATTCTTTTACCGTCGGCACGTCAAGGTCATGGAGAAAATGAATCTGCTCCGATCGGGCCACGACATGTATTCCTGGAAGCATACCGGCGCGATCGCTTTGTGGACAGCTACCAAAGACATCGAGCTCGTGCGCCAGCAGGCCCGTCACAAAACCATTAAGCAGACCATCGAATATTTACGGGATTTGGGCGTGCGGCTAGCTGACGACGATAAGATTCATAAATTCCCAGTTCTGTAATCCAACAGGCTGTTTTTTAACCAATTATTAAAAATGTATGAATACTAGATCCTAGTAGTTTTCTTTTGTTTTATATATTAAATACTAAAATAAATAAATATTAAGTTGCATTAATCAAACTTTGGTGGAGTTAGTTAAGGGGAAGTCTCTTTTATTGAGTGGAATAGGAGACAATAACCTAACATATCCACTTCAGCGGTAAACAATGGTAAATGAACCTGGCTGGGTTACTCACCCAGACTGCCAAGACCGGCTCGTTTATATTGAGCCCTTTTTAAAAGAGCTGTCTCAACTGGACGCTCCGCCTGGCACCTCCCTCGTCGAGGGCGCTCTTCAAACCATAGCCCGAACTCTTCGGCTACTCAATGTAACAGTGCATGATCCTTATATAACTGATCCGCACGATCTGGCGAATCTGTATAGGGATCTGCACCGGTTGGGGGATGCGTTTTCGCTGCTGGTGGATCAGTAGGTGAATTAAACCAATGCGCCCGGCTGGTCCTTCCAGCCGGGCTTATTTTCTTACAACATCCGTTTGCGGAGTTTACGGTACCACTTTTAGCGGGCTCTTGAGCAGCAGGCTTTCAAGCCACTGATAAAAAAAAACGGATCGGCCAATCCAGTAGCCGTTCAGTAAGCGTGACAACAGCGGTGTAAAGAACCGCCTGGGCAATAAACTGTAATATGGCGAAGAGGGGAAGGATGAGTCACGATAGTAAAATCACCTGGAGCCAAATGGCCCACCCTCTTTTTTTAGTGAGGGTATACTAAAAACCCGAAACCTCAACTGTCATCCGCCTTGCCGATCGCCGAAAAGAAGGTTTGCTCGGCGGCCCAAATCGGCATGTGCTCGCGAATGGCGATGTCGACGATCGTCTCCTGGGCTTCGTAGTCCTGGAGACGGTACCAGAGCTCGAGCGGCTCATCCCACCGGATGGGTTTGTTCTCTCGAATAAAATTGAGTACGCCCCTGTTGGGCTCGCGCAGCTCTTGCTCTTTCACGCTTCAAGTTAAGAGCTGCATGTTTACAAATCCATTTGTGCACGAAATCGACTAACCGCCAACATGGGTTTTTAAAATCCGACCCGGTCGGAAAAACGGACGTTTTTCTGACCGGGTCGGATAACTTACGATGACTTGTTCAATGAGTAAAGATGATTGCCTTTTCAGCAACGAGTATCGATGAATAGATCATACAAATACCTATAAAGTACACCTTATAGCCACTTGCCGTTACCGACTTACCAAGCAACAGGGCTATTGCCGAACATCGTGATCTGTGACCTGATGATACCCTGGCTGGCTTCGGGTTCTGCAACGCTCTTTCAGATTACCGAACTGCGGGTGCGTAAACAGCGGCAACGGGAGTGGTTGCAGGCCAGTCTGCAGAATCCCGACCCGGCGTCCGTCCCCGCTAACCCCCGAATCGACCGACCCATTTCTGATTTGCTTATACATCCTGTTCGATGCCAAGCTGAGCGATATGGGCTTTGGCCTCGACCAGTTGATGCGTGAACTGGGCATGAGCCGCACGGCCCTGTTCCGCAAAGTCAAAGCCCTGACGGGACTAACCGCCCACGAGCGGCTGCGCAACTACCGGCTCAAACAAGCGGCTCAGCGGCTGCGCCCGGGCGTCTCGGTGCGTGAGACGGCCTATCAGGTGGGCTTCGAGCGTGCGGCCTATTTTAGCAAGTGCTTTCGGGAGCGCTACCAGGTGAGCCCCAGTGAGGTGGCTGCGCAAGGCTAAATCGAGGGCCTTTTTGCGCCTTTTCTGTTGATTTGGCCCAGGATGAACCATTTGTTATCGTATTTGGATCATTTGTTATCGTCTGACGGGGTACTCACGCCCTACTTTTGAGCCAGTCCCGGAAGAGAAAAACACGGGTCTGAGTCGGCTGCTCGGGTGGCGGCCGATGCCCTGGGGTATAGCGTCCGCCGGGAGCTTACTCAATCAAGTAATCTACGCGTATGAACCACAACTACTACCGACTGGGGCTGCTGCTGGCTTTGTGGCCCCTGGTCCAGCTGGCATCCGGCCAGAGTCTAACCATTGCCCAGCGGAGTCCTTCTGCCAACACCAACACGGCCGTTACGAACACCAACCTGACCCTGACCTTCAATCAGACGCTCAGCAATGATGACCTTACCACGGGGGGGCTGCGGGTGTTCAGCACCCAGCGGGGCGGTTTGCTGCGCAACAGTCAGGGGGGCAATGCCAGCGTGAGCGGCAGCACGTTCACCTTCAACCCGTCGACCAACTTTCGCCCCGGCGAGACGGTGTTTGTCACCGCCACCACCGACATCCGGAGCACCAGTGGTGCCCGGCTGAGCCGGGGTCAGGTCCACCAGTTCACCACCCGGGTGGGGGGTACGGGCCGGGGCTATTTCACAGTGCCGGCCACCAACGCTGAGGTGAGCGTGGGCGATGGCCCTCGAAGCATTGCGGTAGGCGACTTGGATGGAGATAGTGATCTGGATATGCTCACCGCTAATCGGGACAACCGCAGTGTGAGTGTGCGGCTCAATAACGGATCGGGTAATTTCACCCCCCATCCCACCAACGCTGAGGTGAACGTGGGCGTGGGGACTACTCGATTCAATAGACCCATCCGCGTAATCCTGGGGGATGTGGATGGAGATGGCGATTTGGACTTTGTGACGGCTAATTTTACTAACGAAACCGTAAGTGTGCGGCTCAATGACGGGTCGGGCAGCTTCAGCCCCCATCCTAACAATTCGGAGTTGAGTTTTTCGGACCGACCTCAAGATGTGGCACTGGGAGATATAGATGGGGATGGGGATCTGGACCTGCTCATCGCCAAAGATCAAAATGACGTCGGAGAAAGCTATACCGTGAGTGTGCGGCTTAATGATGGATCGGGTACCTTCACTCCTCCGGCTCTCAACCCCGAGGTGAGTGTGGGGAGTGGTCCCCAAAGCATCGCGCTGGGGGATGTGGATGGGGACGGGGATCTGGACCTGTTGACCGCTAATGAGTTTGGCAATGGCGTGAGTTTACGGCTCAATGATGGGTCGGGCAATTTCATCCGACTGGACACCAATTCGGGGGTGCCCGGGCTGGCCGGTCCTCAAAGTATCGCGCTGGGGGATGTGGATAGGGATGGCGATCTGGACTTTATCGTCGCTAACTCTGACGCAATCGACGGTGCGAGAACCGTCAGTGTACTGCTCAACGACGGGTCGGGTAATTTCTCCCCTCCGGCGGTCAATCCAAACCCCAGGGTAAGGGAAACCCCTATTAGCGTGTCGCTGGGGGATGTAGATGGGGATGGGAGTCTGGACATTATAGCCGCTAATGGCCCCAGGGTGAGTATACTGCTCAACAACGGGTTGGGCAGCTTCTCGGCGTCAATCACTAACTCCGAGGTGAATACATCTGACGTGGCCTATAGTGGGGTGCTGGGGGATGTAGATGGAGATGGCGATCTGGACATGCTAGCCGCTATTGACAACCTCAACACGGTGAGTGTACGGCTCAACGGGCCTTTCCCTCCGCCCACCATCACGGGGCTGGTGGCCAGCTCCAGTCCCGCCTGTGCGGGCCAGCCCGTCACGTTTCAGGCTAGTCTGGGTAAGCTCAGCAGTAGCAGCTACAGCTATACGTTGACCAGCGGCAGCACTACCATCAGCGGCACGGGCACTACGTCAACCTTTAGTCAGAGCCTGACGGTGGGTAGCCCGGGTGTGCAGCCCGTCACCCTGAAGATCAATAGCCAGGGGCAAGTCGCTACGGCTACCACCAGCGTGACCCTTAGTCAATGCGTCACCCTGTCGGGGCTATCAGCCAGCCCCAGTCCCTCCTGTGCGGGCCAACCCATCGCCTTTCAGGCAAGTGTGGGTAAGCTCAGCGGCAGCTACAGCTACACGCTCACCAATGGCAGCAGCACCACCAGTGGTACGGCCACCAGTTCGGCCTTCAGTCAATCTCTGACCGCCAGCGGCTCGGGCGTGCAGACCTTCTCCCTGACGGTGGCCACGCCCGACCAGCGTGCCACGGCCACCACCAGCGTGACGGTCAGCCAATGCGTCACCCTGTCGGGGCTATCGGCCAGCCCTAACCCCATCTGTGCGGGGCAATCGGTTTCCTTCCAGGCTAGTGTGGGCAATTTCACTACCAGCTACAGCTACACCCTCTCGAACGGCAGCAGCACCCTCAGCGGCACGGCCACCGGCACGGCCTTTACGCAGCCCCTGCCAGCCAGGGACTCAGGGGTACAGACCTTCACCCTGACGGTGGCCACCCCCGACCAGCGCGCCACGGCCACCACCACCGTGACGGTTAATCAATGCCTCACCCGTACTGGATCAGCCCCCAACCCCAACGAACGCTATGCGCCGGTGCAATCCGGGGTGAACCTGCTCTTCAATCAGCTGCTCAGCAACAATGCCGCCACGCTGGGGGGCGTGCGGGTGTTCAGCGCCCAGCGGGGCGGTTTGTTGCGCCACGGGCAGGGGGGCACCGCCAGCGTAGCGGGCCTGACGGGCGGCAGCTCCAACCGGCTGAGCTTCAACCCGACGACCAACTTCAAGCCGGGGGAGACCGTGTTTGTCACCAGCACAACGGCCATCCAGAGTACGGGGGGGAATACGGCTCCTCGTCAGGTCTTCCAGTTCACCACCGGGGTGTTGGGTACGGGCCAGGGCTACTTCACTCCCCCCGCTACCAACCAGGAGCCTGGGGTGGGCGGCACGCCCTATAGCGTGGCGGTCGGGGATGTGGATGGGGATGGGGATCTGGACCTGTTGACCGCTAATGAGAATGTCTACGCGGTGAGTGTACGGCTCAACAACGGGTCGGGTAGCTTCACGCCCCCGGCCACCAACCCGGAGCCTGGCGTAGGGAGTTATCCCCGCAGTGTGGTGTTGGGGGATGTGGATGGGGATGGGGATCTGGACCTGTTGACGGCTAATTTTAACAGCAACACGGTGAGTGTACGGCTCAACAACGGGTCGGGTAACTTCACCCCCCCGGCCACTAATCCGGAGCCTGGCGTAGGCAGTCGTCCCTACAGTGTGGCGGTAGGGGATGTGGATGGAGACGGCGATCTGGACCTGGTGACCGCTAATTATAGCAGCGCCAGCGTGAGTGTACGGCTCAACAACGGGTCGGGCAGCTTCACCCCCCCGGCCATCAATCCGGAACCTGGCGTAGGCAGTGGTCCCTACAGTGTGGCGTTGGGGGATGTGGATGGAGACGGCGACCTGGACTTGGTAACCGCTAATGGGGGCAGCGTGAGTGTACGGCTCAACGATGGGTCGGGTAGCTTCACGCCCCCGGCCACCAACCCTAACCCGGGGGTCGGCAGTGGTCCCGTCAGCGTGGCGTTAGGGGATGTGGATGGGGATGGCGATCTGGACCTGTTGACGGCTAATTTTAACAGCAACACGGTGAGTGTACGGCTCAACAACGGGTCGGGTAACTTCACCCCCCCGGCCACTAATCCGGAGCCTGGCGTAGGCAGTCGTCCCTACAGTGTGGCGGTAGGGGATGTGGATGGGGATGGTGATCTGGACCTGGTGACCACTAATGGGGGCACCAACACGGTGAGTGTCCGGCTCAACAACGGGTCGGGCAGCTTCACCCCCCCGGCCGCCAACCCCAACCCGGAGGTAGGCAGTGGTCCCTCTAGCGTGGCGTTGGGGGATGTGGATGGAGATGGGGATCTGGACCTGTTGACGGCTAATTCTAACAGCGCCAGCGTGAGTGTGCGGCTCAACGGGCCCCTTCCTCTCACCCTATCGGGTCTGTCGGCTAGTCCCAATCCCGTCTGTGCGGGCCAAGCCCTCTCGGTGACGGCCAGCGTGGGCAATCTCACTACCAGCTACAGCTACACCCTCTCCAACGGCAGCTCCACCCTCAGCGGATCGGGCACCACCCCCACCTTTAGTCGGAGCCTGACGGCCAGCGGCTCGGGCGTGCAGAGCTTCACCCTGACGGTCAGCAGCCAGGGACAAGTCGCCACGGCCACCACCGCCCTGACGGTGACTGCTCCGCCCACGGCCAGTGCCTTTGCGTCCTCCACGACGGCCCTGGTGGGCGATGTGATTAGCCTGACGGCCAGTGGAGGAACTAGTTATCTGTGGACCGCCCCCCCGGGCGCTACCCTCACCTCGCCCGCCACCGCTGCCACCGTCTCGGCCACGCTGGCCAGTGCCGGCCTGCAAACCTTTACCGTCACGGTTAGTCAGGGCAGTTGTAGCCAGACGACCACCGTGGCCGTGACGGCCATCCAACTGCCCGACCTGACAGCGGTGCTCTACGCGCGTCCGTCGACGCTGACGGGCAGCAAGCCCATCAGTGTGGTGGTCGATGTGTTTGAACTCAATGGGATTCCCACCACGGCTCCGCTGACCCTGAAGATATCCAAAGATGCCAGGGTCAATCTAAGCCTGGATACGGGTCAGAGCAGTGTGGGGGGTATGCCGGTGCAGAACAGCCAGTGGCAGCTGAGTGGTCCCAGTGGCGGGTTCTACACCCTGACCAGCAGTGGGGTGCTGAGCGGCACGAGCTTGTCGGTGGGCTTGACAGGCACGCTGTCGGCAGGGTCCTCGACGGGGGTGGTGACGGTGAGTGCGACGGTGGTGGGGGGCGAAGAGGCCCGCCTGGACAACAACACTGACGCCGACAAGATCGAGTATTTTCAGCAGTAAGGCCCACCTGCCCGTCCGCCGGGACCATGAGCCGGGCGGCCGGGCAGGTTTATGTTCTTTATATGTCGGGTTACTGTCTGAGTTATGGCTGGTTGGTATGGCTGTCGTTACGGGCAGGCAGCCTGCCGGAAGTCAGCCACTTGTTTGAGACCTCACTCCGTCCGATTCTGGCCCATCAGCCGGGTTTTATCGAGGCCCAGTTTTTGACTGAGCCGGGCCAGGATCGGTGTCTGGTGGTGAGTTTGTGGGTGAGTGTAGACTGCTGTCAGGGGGCCCAAAGCAGCCATGCCTGCCAGACGGTGTTTCAGCAGCTGGAGCTGTATTTTGCGGCTCAGCCCACGGTGGCCTGCTGTGAGGTGATGGGTCAGATTAGCTGATTGCCGTCGGCAGTGATTGGGATTGAAGCGGGTTGGTCAGAGCGCAGGCTGCGTTTTAGCTGAGCATTGCGGGCTTGTCAATGCGCGTAAATTTGAGGTAGGAAACTTGATTTTATATCAAACCCGAACGTTCCTACAGGCAGCTCTGGCTGTTCTCTGTCAATAACTGATGGGGATAGTCAGTGTCTTGTCCTTATTTTATACGGACGTTTTTGTGAACGGTTGCTGTATTTAATTGAAGGCGAAGAGCCGTGCTCTAATCAAGACCAACAGTATAGCTTATTGACCAGTAAGCATGCTAGCCGGAAGCACCTCCGACAGGCGAGGATTAAGGATAAAGACAGGAATGTTCCAGCCACCGCCCCGTTGATAGCAGTCAAAGTAAGCAAAAACCGGCCCTCGCTCATAAAAGATAGCCGTGTAAACCCGGCGTACGCGCGTGCCAACGGCGATGGTTTTTATTACTTCGTAGCCCGTAACCTTTCCATATTTAGTATCCAGATCCCGAAGTGCAAGCAATATTGGACCCGTCGAGGTAACGTTGTCACTAATTGGCGAATCCTTAAGCCAGACGCTCATGGCTGCCTGTGATCCGTTGGCTTGAAATGCTTTTAAGCCATCTATGACAATCGCGGGTGCATCTTGGCGACCCGATTCACTTGAAAGTGGTTGAGCCAGGGTGATTTGGCTTTGGTAGATGAGGCTTATGCCCAGCAGGAGAGTAAGTAGAAAATGTGTCATGGTAGTAAGAGGGATAAGCAAAAAACAATTCATTGTGTAGGAAGATATTTAACATTATAGCCTGATACTAAATGGATTAGCTACGTATTAGTTGATATTTTGAGTTAATGGTAAAAGCTTTGATTTTAAGGAATTTTGTGTCGTTTACGACGGGGCCTAGTTGACACTTTTAGAAAAGGCAACGACGTTTCAAAACGAATTAGATGATTTCGGGTACGGCTTCCATTAAGGGCTCAACTTGCCCTAAATTATTACCTATTAGCAGTCGCAACGGGACCTTTTAGTGTCTACTATAACGTTCGATATTATCAATGGTTAACGGCCGGGGCGGTCCAGAAAGTTGTACCTTTCTGAGCTGGCCAAGTCCGAAGACAACTCGCTCCGGATTGAGCCAAAAACATAGGCCAAAAAGTGGGTTCAGAAACAAATCCGGTTGTATCTTTATGAAACCGACTTTTTGAGCCGTGAATAAACTCTTTGGGTACGCCCGTGTCTCGACGATCGAGCAGAACCTGGATACCCAGCTCGACGCCCTTCATAAGGCCGGGTGCGATGAAATCTTTCAGGATAAAATTACTGGAGTAGCAACCAGCCGCCCGGCGCTCGATCGGTTGCTTAATCACCTCAGGCCTGGCGACACGGTGATGGTGGCACGGTTTTTCCGACTGGGACGAAGCCGGGATCATCTGATCAGTTTGTTGGGTGATTTTGCCCGGCAGGGCATTCACTTCAAAGCGCTGGATCTGGGTGTCGACAGCAGCACGCCGGCCGGTAAGCTTGTGCTGCAGATCTTTGCCGCTCTGGCCGAGTACGACCGGGAAAGTATTCTGGAGAAAACCCAGGCGGGTCGGCTTTTGGCCAAAGCAACCGGCAAGCACATGGGCCGGCCAGCGGGCGTCGACGAGGAGAAATACGCCAAAGTAAAAAAGGCCGTCGAACGGGGGCTGTCGGTGACTGAGATTCTATCACTAACTGATATCAGCTTATCCAGCGTGAAGCGGTACCGGAAGCAGATCCTGAGTCAGACTTAAGCAGAAAACGACACCTGCAGCACCCACTCCAGTATTTCGATCTGAGCCCTCACCCGGGTAGGATCTTCAAACAGCGCCCAGGGAGAATCGGCCTGCAGCTCCTCAATACGAGCCTGAATTTCTTCTTTCGTCTTTATAAGGACTCTCGAAAGGGCGGCACTGCTCTGACCCGTTGCTCTATTGCCTGTCTTCAGGAAATAACTTGAACCATTATAGTAAACAAGTACGGGGGAACAGTACCGCCCACTCGCCGTGGTGGTACCATTCCCCTGAAGACATACTTGACAATAGAGCAGGGCAAAGCTATAAAAAAAGCCTGACCCTGTAAGTAGGGCAGGCTTTTGATTGTTCTAAGATTCTGTTTCCGGGGGCGCGGGCGGAGCATTCTTTTTACTGGACCGCCGTTGTGGGGGCTTGGGTTCAGTCCATATAAAATCAGATTAAGACATTCTGAAACCGATGGGTGACCGGCTAAGTAGACTAGCAAAGCCAGCCAAAGATAACCTGCCGATTCTTCTTAAAGCCATTCATAGCTCTGAGCACTAACAAGGTTAGCTAGTTATTCAGTAATTCGTTGGGATGACTTTTTCAGACAAGTAAGGAGTGGTCAGCCTAACCGGCGACTTAGAGCTAAAAATCATACTAACTCATTGGCTTGCAGAGTATAGAGTTGCCTACATACATGCTCATACTGGCCTCTGGAAACCACCAGCCTGAGTCCATTCTGTAGTTGAATGGTTTTAACTTGCCGGGCTGGACCTTTCGTAAGGCTTAGGATGTGGGATGGATTGACTAAAAACGATTTATGGATTCGTAAGAAACCGGTACGTGCTTGCAACTTACGCAGGGTGCTCGCTAGCATAAAACGCTGACCCGTGAGCAGATGAACGATTGTGTAGTTGCCGGCTCCTTGCAGGTAAACTACCAGGTTCAGGGCCATCGGAGCAAGACCCGGTAGTGTTAGGGTATCAGGCTTTGTCATGGAATTAATTTGATGGTATTAATTTGGTTGAAAATTCTCTCCGCCTAGTCATCGATCCAATAGTCCGGTCAGCGGGCGGCCTTAAGGCCACCCGCTGACCGGACTATTGGATCGATGACTAGGCGGAGAAAGACCCCTTCATCTAACGCACTTGGTTGCTGATCTCAGTCATAGGCTAACTGGGCTGTTAAGTTCATCACTGCTGAAAATACTCGATCTTATCGGCATCGGTGTTGTTGTCCAGGCTAGCCTCCGCGCCCCCCACCACCATCGCACTCACCGTCACCACCCCCGTTGAACCCCCTGCCGACAACACCCCCGTCAAGCCCACCGACAAGCTGTTGCCGCTCAGCACCCCACTGCTGGTCAGGGTGTAGAACCCACCTGAGAGCCCCCCAAACGTCCACTGACTGTTCTGCACTGGCTTGCCGCCCACACTACTAAGACCCGCATCGAAGTTCAGCATGACTTTGGCATCTTTGGCGATTTTCAGGGTGAGCGGAGCCGTAGTAGGCAGCCCATTGAGTTCAAACACATCGACCACCACACTGATGGGCGTACTGCCCGTCAGCGTCGAGGGCCGGGCATAGAGCACTAGCGTCAAGTCGGGCAGTTGGATGGCCGTCACGGCCAGTGTGCGCGTCTGGCTACAGCTGCCCTGGCTGGCGGTGAGGGTGAAGGTTTGCCGGCCGGCACTGGTCAGCGTGGCCGAGACAGTGGGGGCGGTGGTGGGCAGGCTCAGGGTGGCCCCTGGGGGGGCGGCCCACTGGTAGGTGGAGGCTCCGCTGGCGCTCAGGCTGAGCGCCTGACCAACCAGGGCGGTCGTGGAGGATGCGGAGACGCTGACCGTAGGAGCAGCCGTCACCGTCAGGCTGAAGGCCGTCGACGTCAGGCTGGTGGGGGCTGCGGGATTGCAGCCGTCGGTTACTACCAGCACGTAGCGACCCGCATCGCTCAGCTGAAGACCGGTCAAACTCAGCGTAGCGCTAGTCTGGCTGGCCAGCAAAGCGCCATCTTTGTACCACTGGTAAGCGGTGGGTACCCCACTGAGCGTAGCCGTTACCTGCCCGCTTCCGCCTACGCAGACAGCCGAGCCCGACGCCAGCGGTGAGGTGAAGACCACGGGTGGGCAGGGCGTCTGAGCCGCGTTCTCGTAAGCGCCCATGTCGATGGTGGTCTGCTGAATCCGGGCGTTACCGGCCAGGTCGGTGGAAGGACCATTCGCCGTCTGGTAGGCCCCGTTGTCACCGGCATTGATGGCCGGTGAGCCCGCTCCTAAAAGCAGGCTGGTGGGACTGGCGAAGGGCGAGCTGGTTGTGGTCCGGTTATTGCCCCCGTCGCTATAGCCCGTGACCGAAGCCTCTAGCAGGTTATAGCGGGCCGACAGGGTCACATTCCCCGTGTTCGAAAAGGTGCTGGCTCCGCCGTTGTCAAACAGCACACTGTTGGCCAACGTTAGCCCGATGGGGCCGCCAGCCGGAGCCCCCCCCGGTACGGAGGTCGAATTATAAAGAGCGCCACCCTCTCCCGCCCGGTTGCCCGAAAACGAGCAGTTGGTAATGAGGGCATTGAGGACACTCGCCGCTGCTGTGGCTTGCCAAAGGGAGCCACCCTGGGTAGCGCTATTGCTCAGAAAAGCGCAGTTGGTGAGTACCACATTCAGGCTCCCTCCCTGCGCAACATTAGCGATGGCTCCGCCCCACTGGGTAGCGCTATTGCCCGCAAAGTAACAGTTGGTGATCACCGGAACGCTGTTGCCGCTGGACGAAGCGGTGGCGATGGCTCCCCCGTTACCCGCCGTGTTCTGTTCAAAGCGGCAGTTACTGATGGTCGGACTGGCCGCACCACCCGCCCCATAATTTACGATGGCTCCGCCCAGACTAGTCGCATAGTTGTTGGTAAAGAACAGGTTGCGCAGTGTGGGGCTACTGTTGCCACTATAGGCGTAGTTCGTCAGCCCTCCCCCGATAGGCACATCAGTAGCCTCAGCCCGGCCAGCGGTGATGACAAAGCCATCCAGCACGGTGGTGGGGGCCAGATCGCTTCCAGCAATGACCCCCAGGCTATTATCCAGGGCGTTACCCGGCTGACCGATATCCCCACTCAGAGTGCTGCTGCTGGGCTGTGATGCCCCACCGAGGTTGGGATTGACCGAAGGACGCTGGGCGAGGGTGGTTTCATTCCCCACAAACCCCCCGTAGATCGCTACCCCGGACAGCATCCGAAAAGCGATCGTGCGGTCACCCGTGGGGGTGGGTTTATAAACGCCCCCGGCCACCCAGATCTCCCTAAGATTATTCCCACAGAAGGTACCCGCGCTGAGGGCCGATTGCAGGTCGGTAAAGGCATTGGCCCAGTCCAGGCCCGTGTTGGCGCCCGTGGCGCTGGCGTTGACATACAACCGGGCGGGCACACTGGACCGAACGGTCAGACTAACGGCGGTACTGGTTAGACTGAGTCCTCCCCCCGTGATCACCACTCCATAACTACCCGCATCCAGAAGGTTGGCCGAGGCCAGCGTAAGCGTAGATGAGATCTGACCCGCAACGGGGACATTGTCTTTGTACCACTGATAGGCGGTGGGGTGACCTAAAACGCCCACACTCACACTGACGGGACTACCCGCACAGACCGATAGGCTGGCTGGAGGTTGAGTGGTGATGCTGAAGGGAGCCACATTGACTATAAAGGGATCCCCCAGCCCGAAGCAGCCAGCCGCATTCGTGGCCTGAATGACGGCCGTAAAACTACCCACCTGGCTGGGACTGCCCGTCAGCTGGCCGCTGGTGGCCAGACTCAGCCCCGGGGGCAGGCTGCCGCTGGCCACACTGAAACTGTAGGGACTCGGGCCACCCGACGCGGTGAAGGCTTGATTAACCACCTGGTCAACCACCAGCGAGATAGTAGCCGGATTCCTGACGGTAAGGCCCACCTGAGTAACGGTAGTGGCGGCTACATTAGTGCAACTGTTCAGGGCGGCTACCACTGAATAGTTGCCCGGACTGGTCACGATGCGGGTGTTACTGCTGGGGTCGCCGGGCAGGAGGGTGTTGCCATTGGTAAAGGTATAGGAGCTGCCTCCTGAGGCCGTCAGCGTCACGCTGGGCTGCGCACAGCTAAGGGGGCCGTTGTTGGTTAGATTCACCGTTAGTGGGGTCAGCAGTTGACTTACGGTGGTGGAGGCTGTGCCCGTACAGAGATTACCATCTGTCACCTCAACGGTGTAAACGCCCGGCTGACTCACATTGCGGAATTTTCGGCGCACCTCGTCGTCCATGAGCACACCATTATAATAGAATCTATAGGTCGAAGCCGTACTGGTAGCTAAAATCTGCACACTGGTGCTGGTGCAGCTCAGCGGTCCATTATTGGTTAGTTCTACCGATGGGGGTGACTGGGATGCCTGATCGACGACTGTTCCGGCTACGCTGGTGCAGCCATTGGTATCGGTTACCCGGACCTGGTATTGCCCTGGCTGACTGACGGTCCGGCTGTTACTGGCAGGGTCGCCGGGTAAGACCGTGTTGCCAAAGGTAAACGTATACGATGCAATTGGCGTAGGAGTAACCCTCGCTCCGATTAGGGTCACAGTAGGTTTGGCACACGATAGGGGACCGTCGTTGAGTAATACCGCCCCTGACGGGATTAGCATCCGTTGGCTGACAGTCGTAAAGGCCGAGTTAGTACAGCTATTGGCCCCCGTCACCCGGACCGTATAATCACCTGGACTGGTCACCATCCGGGTATTGCTGGTGGGGTTACCGGGCAAAATAGTCCCCCCGCTAGCGAAAGTATAGGACGACGCATTACCCGTTGCGGTCAGCGTTACACTCGTCAGGGTACAAGAAAGAGGACCGTTATTGGTCAAACTCACCGTGGGTAGGGGGTTGACGGTGACACTGACTTTACTCGTCAGGTCGGTGACCTTGACAAGGGTTTGATCGGTGAGTGAGGCAATGGTGTAGGTCGTGGAGGTAACCGGGCTGACGGGTATGGAGAAGCTGGACCCGCTGCCCGTGCTCACCGTGCCATCACTGAGTACCAGCGTCCAACTGCCCAGCGCACTCACCGTACCCTGTAGGGTGGTCGAACCGCCCGGACAGATACTTTGGTTACCCGTAGAAAAGGCTGCCGAAGCGGTATGATTGAGATAGGCAATGGTCACTAAACCGTCCACGGTCGAACCGTAATCGCCCGCGGTGCCAGAGCTTATGGTGGGAGCACTGCCCGTAGTACTCGTATACGAGTATCCACCAGTAGAACTAGTAATACCAAAATCGCCGACAGGGGTCATAAAAACTTCTCCCCCTTTTCCTCCTCCATAGCCACCCCCACCCCCCCCAACCGGATTAGGAAAACTCGAATCATAGCCACCCACGCCCCCCCCGCCACCAAACCCACTTCCCCCATACCCATTCTCCAAATCGCGATACGTCCCTCCGGGACTGATTGTCGTCAAACTGGCGGCACCCCCACCCTCACCACCCGGTAAACCTGTTTCCCTAGAACGACCACCAGCCCCACCTGGGCCTGCCAATCCGCCCCCACCTCCCGCACTACTGTAAGCAGAGTTGGAAGTCCCGCCTGCACCACCGGTGCTTGGCCCTATACCCTGCCCATCCCCGCCCCGAAGAGTAGCAATTGCTCTAAAAGTCCCGGACCCACCCCCGCCCCCGGCGGCTACTAATAGAGTGCGCGTTCCATTATGGGTCAGCACGACCGCCGACCCACCCCCGCCCCCACCATTACTAGGAACGGCATCGGTGAAGACCAACGCTCCTTTTTGGCCAACGATCAGCGTCAGGACATCGCCACTCTGCACGGTAAAGGTCTCGCCCACAACGGCCCCGACACCCCCATAGTTCACTCTCCCGCCCCCGTCCGCGCCCCGGGCCGTTACGCGAATTTGGTAGGGGCCACCCATGGGAACGGTGTAGGTGTAGAGGCCTGGGCCGGAGGTTGAGAAGACATTTTGAGCCAGCACTGGCTGAGAGAAGAACCAGCCTGTCAGCCCCACGAGCAGAGAGGTAGTCGAATAAACGAGTCGCTGAAGAGCGGAGGACGTAAGCCGGAAAGGTAGTTTCATACGTGATTAGAGGAAAAAAATGTGCACAACACCCGGCAATCCGATGACGCGCCCGCGTCTTTTACGCTACGGGTGGGCATGTTGGTTGGGCTGAATTTCTCTTATAAAAAAGGAGGATAGTCCCCGTCGATGACCAGGCCAAAAGTAGGCAGCCAGTACCCCATCGGACGATAACAAATGATCCAAATACGATAACGAATGATTCATTTTGGGCCAAATCACCAGAAAATAAGAGGAAAAGATGCCTGATCAACCTTGGGTCATCATCGCACTGGGGCTCACCTGGTAGAGCTCCTGAAAACATTTGCTGAAGTAGGCCCGACTCTCGAAGCTCACCTGGAAAGCCGTTTCACTCACCGAGACACCCGAGCGTAGTCGGTGTGTAGCCGGTAATTATTCGAGATTGGGAGCTTACCTGGTGAATCGATCCTCTGGGGGAATTATTTTCCGCTACCACTACCCACAGGTTAGCTTAGCCACGCCGGTAGCGTGCCCACGGTACTAAATCTACCATTGAGCCATCGGACAAGTGCTTAACGGATCATGCCGAAGGGGTACGATCACTCGTTGCGTCAAACATATCCCACAAGCGCCACAGATCATTAAAAATGTTGGCTAGTTCTACAGGGTCAGTGGAGCATTGATCATAAACAGCGGTGCTTAAAAAACGAAGCACGCGCTTGAGCGAGTCCAGCGCTCCTTGATTCAAGGGGGCATCCCGTTCCGGCTCAAACGCATGCAACGCTTTCAAAAATGCGTGTACGTTGACCGCTTGAGACGATAGGGGGTCAACTACCCAGATTTCTCCGCTGGTGACCGGCAGATATGCAGTATCGATGGGTTGATTAGCGTTGCTCATGGCTAGGATGGAAATGGGTCAACGGATAGGATAGTCTTCGGAATGGAGTCACCGGCTTAGCGAGGGATAATCCAATACAACTCCCGGGGAGCGCTCCAGGTCAGCCGAAATAAGAACGCGATGTTTTTGATGGGTAGCACTTTTTTAGGTATATGACCAGGCCGATCGGACCAAAGCGTTAGACTCTGGGTGGGGGAGTCTTTGAGCCGACCGACCACGATCTGCGCGATCTGCCGGCCGTCCGAGTTCAACATGGCCGCCGCATATACGCCGCCGGTCAAGGCCTTTAGCCCAGACCAATCGACGATTTCGCCGTAGGCAAACGAGTCATGCAGAATGGTCGGCTCCATGTCCGCTACCGTAACTTGCAGGTGCACATAGTCCGTTTTGATCACGCGGTAGTTAGGATCCACCGGCTTATCTTTGGGAATAACCCGGTTACCATAAGGCACCAGGTAATGGGAATACCCGTCGAAATCCAATAGGATCGTTTTATTGTCTTGGGTCATAAACGCTGGATTGATTCCGCCGGCTGTTGATCCGACGAGAAAAATGGTTCAAGTGTTGTATGCGCGTCAGAATGATTGTTCTGCGCAGGGAGATGATTAGCGTGAAGCCACTATCAAAACGCCTACTTTTGGTAGTTTGGTTTGACCCTTAAAGCGCATGAGCAAAAGGGGAGGCCAGCCAAACCCAGGTCGACCCTTGTAGGCATCAACTCGCCAGGCGTTGGATGTCGACGTTCCGATAAAGCTGTTTAAACGTTTTGAGCACCGGATCTCGCCTACGTTTGTAGTAGTGCTGCTCGGTCATGTTCGTGCGCGTGTGGCCCAGCATGGTCGCCATATGGCCCAGATCGAAGCCCTTTTCTTCGGCCAGTAAGGTGAAGGTTTTGCGGGCCAGATGGGTATGCAGCGACTCCTTAATCCCCAGAATGTTACCGATGAGCTTGAGCGAGGCATTCATCTTGGGGTTTGAAATCACGGGTAACAGCTTGTTGCTTACCCGAAGCCATTCGTCATCGGTGTATTTGTTGAGAATGGCTATGGCTTCGGGAAACAGGGGAATAAACGAGGGTACTCCCGATTTATTCCGCTCCTTGAGGATACACTCCACCCCGTCCACCTCCACGATGTGCTCGGGAGCCAGGGACTTCACGTCGGTGTAGGCCAGCCCCGTATAGCAACAGAAGAGAAAAATGTCGCGGACCCGGTTTAACGTGGGCTCGGCAAACTCCCCTGCCTGCAGCTTCTCTACGTCGCTAATCGTTAAGGTTTTCACCTCTCTGCGCTGGCGGGTGAGCCGCAGGCCCGCCAGCACGTTCCGATCGACCCAGCGGTGGGCATGGGCGTAGGTGAGAATGGACTTAAAAAAGTGGATGATCTTGGCCGCGTAGTTGTGCACATACTTGCGGGCCCCTTTCAAAAAGCCCAGCAGATCATACTCCACGGCCGGTGTCAGCTCGTCCAGGGCGGTATGTTTCCCATAGGTCTGGCTAATAAACTCACTCAGCAGGACGCCGTATTGCCGGTAGCGCTGCAGGCTCACGGGGGCGATGCCGTTGCCGACCAGCAGGGCTTTTTGGTCAAGGTAATGCTGAATGGCGCCCAGCACATTAGGCGCTACGGGCTTAGCCCCGCGCACAGCGACTTTGACCCCCTGAGCATTAACGGCTGTGGTATACAAGTGCTCATCCTCGTGGCCACACAGACCCAGGGCCATATCGGCAATGTGGATGGGGTTAAGCGACCGCTTCAGATACAGTCGTTCGTTAAAAATTCGCTCTACATCGGCTTTGAGCGCCACCAGCCGGGCCGAGCTAATGGGATCTCCGTTGATGAGCAGGGTTTGAGGATCAAAATCGTGTGGGTTAGCCACCCGAATGCTCGTCGATCGTTCTGATGAGCGCATACCGGCAATCGCCACCCGGAAGCGGATATACCTACTTTTTACCGGCCTGATCCTTTGTTTGCGCTTATCCAGACGCTCGCTTTTGTAGGCGAAAAAATTCACGTGGCATTTTAGGGCCACAAAGCCGTTGGCGGCCTCGGCGGCTTTTTGTCGAAGCGCTGATCGAATGCTTTTATCCATCGGTGTAGTAGGGGATCGATTAGGAGAGAAGATCTTCCGCCTTGACGGGAAAAAACTGACCGAAGAAGGCAACCAGCTTTTTGATTTCTTCGGCGTCCGGCCGTTTCTGGCCCTTGGTAAACAGGGCAAAGCGATGCGCGTTAATCTGGATGGCACTGAAAAAGGCCTTTCTGGGCCTGAACGAAAGGTTTGTTTTGGTCTCAAAACGGGTAATCAGCCGTTGAACGGGTGGGGAGGATGCTGTGATCATTGCTAATTATTCGTTTTGATACTATATTGGATAAATCATCACAAAAATATGATTATGAATAACAAAAGCAACAAAAACGAGTAACGATTTAGCCAAAAATACCTCTAGATGTATACGTTTTACTGAAATCTAGGATAGATATATAGAAGATCGCTTGTCGATTTATGAATAAACGGTAGTGTATTCTACCCGGTAATGACTCATTTTTGCACAAACGTTTAAAATTTGACACATGGACAAAGCCAATCGCCCGCGGCCCAGCAAAGCCCCATCCATTCAGACCACCGATAAAGTGTCCTTTCGCATTAAGCTGATCCGCCTGGAGAAAGGGATCAGTCAAACGGAGGTGGCGGATACGATTGGCATGGAACGGTCCAATTATAATCGCATGGAAAACCGGGGCGAGAAGTTGTCCTTCGAGTTAATTGAAAAAATCGCCAAAGCCCTGGGGGTCTCTCTGGCCGAATTACTCAACTGGGGAGAAGAAAACGGATCGCAGCCAAATCCTCTTACCATTCATCAAGCCAAGGAATCATCCCTGAAATTGCAAGCCCTGGAACGCACGCGTGATCTGATGCAGGATTACATCGAATCCTTACAACGAAAACTTCAGCTGGTTACCAGCGAATTCCAACGGAGTATAGACGATACGGGCGAAGAACTTAAACTCGGTACCGTCACCACGCACGAGGAAACCGACGAGTATGGCTTGTATTATACAACCTTCACCGATCAAGAATTATACAAGATATTTGACAGCTGGTACGCCCACAACAACAAGCTTTATGTCCTATTTAGGAACTACATTCAGCGCGATATCATTGGGCCGTCGGGACGAGAAGCCACCCTATTCTATAAGCACAGTGAGCGGAAAACGAAAGAGTTGATCCAAAAACATGGGGGGCTATTTACCTAGTATTAGTGTAGCCTTAACTAGTCCAACGGAGGCGGATTTTCTACTGACGGCATCTATTTTACAACAGTTTATGGCAAAACTAACAACCCGCCAGGCGATTCGGCTTCTGCTGACGAGTGATGACTACTTGGAGCACTTCCTGAAGAGTGGCTATTCCATGGAGTACCGTCGCCAGCTTCGCCACCGGTTTAAACAGCAAGCTCTATCGATGCAGATCCAGGAAGAACTCCTGATAAAATGCGGCTTCACTGTCGCCCAGGAGAAACAGTGGTATGTGCGCTATTAAGTGCAATTGCCCTAGTGGCTTGATCATTTCTGCAGCGACCTTATAAAGCCTAGTTTTAGCTTACTGCGCCCCCAGTATTTTATGAATTGCACCAACATTGGGTGTGCAATTCATAAAATCGCTCAAAAACCGTTCAATTTGTATTTTTGGTGTTTTTGGTACTTAATGTGTTGGCCATCAGCCGAATTGCACGAATAAGCGTGACAAATCTGCGAGAAAAATTTTGCCCCATTTTTCAACTTTTTTGGCCTAACTGACTGGTTTATAGGCCTCGACCGGTGAAAAACTTTAAAATATCGTCTTTTCTGGGTTTCCAGACCCCGCCACGCACTACCGGCGCAGTGCAATTGCAGGGTACCCCACCCCATGCATATATGATAGGGGTGCCATTTGTACGTCTGGTTCACCACGCTAGCGGGATCGAGTAAGATGGCTTATTGAGCTAACTAGATACCGCTTCAGATGTACCCATCAACGCCTGCGGACTTAGTAGTCAACTGATTGATGTGTGGTTAGGCAAAGAAGCCATGCCGTTGGCTAAATAGACTGGCGGGGTAATTGAGTTTAGCGCAATCGACTAGATGATTAGCTTATAAACGGGGAGATATTGACTTATGCCGATGGTGCAATTCTTTTGGCCATCAATGGATTGCAGTATTTGTATTATAAAAATATACCGACCCTATCTATAAAAGCAGAATACTCTGCTACAATGAATCGATCCAGTTCCTTGGCTAGCGTACTTAACTTTACTTCTTATTATCTAGCTCAATATCTTTACTATGCTCTATATCGTTATTGGTCTCTGCCTACTCTCGTTCGTCCTTGGTATGGAGTTCTCCTCCTATTTGAGAAAGTTTGAATGATCTATTACAAACTATTTATCTAGCCGCCTATAGGTTTGGAGATGAATGATTACTCACGTTAGCTGAGCATAGTAACGCTCTAACGTGTGGTTGCACCGGGTCGAATCAATATCAATTCACCAATAGATAAGCAGCCTATACATCATCATTCTGAAATTTAGCGTACTTAATATTAAATTCCTTTAAGAGCATAAACGCTTCATGGGAGATCAACAGCTGGTAATCGTCGATAAGCCCAAAATCATCTTCTCGGGGTACGCCGACCGCTTTCAACCAGTAAAATGTTGGTAATTGCGGCTCAGGATAACGCTTATTGAACGTCTTACTTTTTGAGATGATGACATCGTCGAAGACAACCCCTGTTAACGCCTGCTTTTCGATGGCCTGCTTTAGTCGTTCCGTAACGATGTAACAGGCAACCGTTGCCAGAATATCATCGCCCATCCAGCCGTCGAATTCAAAATCCAACTTGTGAACAATTATGGGATGGTTTGACGTGTCCGCGATCGTTTGCTTACCCAACCACCCAGCCGCTTCAGGACTTATGTATCTAAACATGATTGCTTTTACCGATAAAATACATTACAACTACTGTGATTACTGCAGTAATGTGGATGGTCGACTGATCTACTGATCAATAAGCTTTTTAAACGTTCACTGGCCGGAATTAACCCATTGCCATTATACCACTTGCCCGATGGCAACTCCTTTGAGCCGAAGCCATCGGTAGAGGGTCTGCTTGGATTTAATGCCCAGCTGCTTCATGATGACGCCAGGGCCATTGCCGTCCAGGTACAGCGTCTTTGCGGCATTGGCCTTCATATCGGCCGTCGCTGATAAGCCCTTTGGTCGACCGCCGATTCGGCCACGAGCGCGCGCAGCAGCCAGGCCTGCGTTGGTTCGTCTGACCAGGCGATTACGCTCCTGCTCGGCCAATAGAGCAAAGAGCTTGAAGATAAACACGCCACTCTCAGTCGTCGTATCGATGAAGGATTGAGAAAGGGATTTGAAACCCACTTTCAGGGCAATGATCTTATCGATGGTCTGAATCATCTCGACCGTATCGCGTCCCATCCGGTCGATATCCCATACGATCAGCAGATCACCGCTTCGGAGCGATTTCAACAACTGATCGAATTCGGGTCGCTGTTTCTTAGCACCGGACACTTTTTCAGAATAGAGCTGATCGTAACCGTGCTGCTTCAGGTCATCCAGCTGCAGATCGGCATTCTGTTCATCTTTGGAAACGCGGGCATAGGCAATGATGGCCATCTAGTTTGATTTTGGAGCTTTCCAACGAGTTTATCAAACTTAGATTATTCGTACCAGATTATCAAACCAATTCTACGCCAAAAGGAGCGGATTCGTAAGCATCTTCAGCAGAGTGATAAACCGACCGTTTTATCATACCGGAAGGATTGGCGCTGTAGTAGTAACATGACAAAGCGGAACGCAGCAGCTCACCGAATCGAGTCAGTCGCAGCCAAGCCAATGCGCGGGCGAACCGAATCGAGTTTACCCGCTAGCAATCTGCCCAAATGGTATTTAGTCTGCTGATAGTGATGGGTGCAGGGCTAGTATTCTAGGTGCAGTCACATCAACAGGAAATGCCGGCTATGCGCGAGCTGGACACGGCCAGCAAAGCGTTGATGAGCTGGATAAAAATACGCCCAAGCCTGGAAAGCGAATTTGAAAAGGTAGCTCCAAAATAGCGTCCTATACTGTTTTTTCTAGTTAAGCGTTTTCTACAAAAATCAGCGTTATGATTCGGCTTCTGGTCGTTAGTTGGCTTGCTCTAAGCTTACCCTTAGCCAGTTACGGCCAGGGGGTAGACTGCCAAACGATTGGCTTTGAAGCAGGAAGTTTTGAGGGCTGGCAGCGTTGGACCGGTGAAGTATCGCCCTATATTTTCCCCCTCACCTACAAAATGGCACTAGGGAGCCTGCACCCAGAGAACGGCAAATACGGCCATACCATCACCAGTACTGGCGATGGGTTTGATCCCAATGTTCGAGAACGGATACCGGTGGTGGCACCCGGCAGTCAGCACTCAGTTCGCATTGGCGATCTGGAAGCGGGGGGCTATGTCGATCAGCTACGAACCAGCTTCGTGGTGCCCGCCGACAAGCCTTTACTACGCTACCAACTGGCCGTTGTGCTCCAGAACCCCAATCACCGGCCCGAGCAGCAACCCGGCTTTAGTCTACTGGTGCGCAGCCCGTCCGGAGACACCCTTCCTTGCGGCTACTATGAGGCCGTGGCCACCAATCAAACCGCTGGCTTTGTTTATCAACCGTCGGATGAGCCCTCCGAGCGGCTTATGTATCGCAACTGGACAAGCCATGTACTGGATTTACGGGCTTATGTCGGGCAGACGCTCCAATTGGAGGTGACCGCTCATGACTGTACCGAGGGTGGACATTTCGGCTATGCTTACTTTGATGCCCAGTGTTTATCAACCACCCTTTCGGCTTCATCCATCTGTGGTCCGCAGGGTAGTCAGATTCGCTTGGCCGCTCCGGCCGGTTTTGATCAGTATCGGTGGAGTACAGGGGATACCACCGAGACCATCTTGGTAAGCCCCAAACTGGGTACGCCATACTGGGTTGATGTGACATCCCGATCGGCGCTCAATCCCACTTGTCAAACGAACGTACGATTAGATTACCAAGTCGAGCAAGTTCAGATTCCTACCATTCAGCAGGTACGTCTCTGCGCTGGTGAGTCGTATCGGATCGGAGACTCACTCTACACCCAGCCGGGTACTTATCGTCAGGTGTTTCATCGGCCTTGGGGTTGTGATAGCCTGCTGATTACCGAACTAAGCGTCCTGCCGACGCCCAGTTCCACTCAACAAGTCACGCTTTGTGCTGGTAGTCAGCTGGTAGTTGGGGATCGTGTGTATACACAATCCGGCACCTATCTCACCCGGCTTGTCCGGCCAGCCCCGCTGTGTGATAGTTTGGTTACAACTCATCTGGAAATCAGACAAATCGATCTCATCCCGCCCCATGATACGGTGATGCGGCAAGGCGATAGCCTTCTACTAGGGGTGAACCCACCCATCGGTACCCAGTACAGCTATCACTGGTTACCCGAAACGGGATTATCCTGTCCAACCTGCCCGCTTACCTGGGCCAGTCCCATTGGCCCGACACTCTATCAACTATCGGTGCGCATTCTTAACACGGATTGTCAGATGATCTATCCCTTACACGTGGATGTATTGGCGTGCTCACTCGATGTCCCCACGAGCTTTACGCCAAATGGCGATGGCCTCAATGATTCGTTCCAGGTCATCGTGGACCCCTGTCTAGGCCGAGTTCGTCAAGTAAGTATTTACAACCGATGGGGTCAACTCCTTTTTCATCAGGAACTCAAATCGCCTTTAGAGAAGCTGATGAATTGGGACGGCCGCTATAAGGGCGAGTTGGTACAAACGGGCGTGTATGCCTATCAACTGATGCTGGAGTCGGCTAGTGGCCAGGTAAGTCAGCACAGCGGTAGTTTAACGGTCATTCATTAAGGGAAATAAACCGATGAAGGCGCTCAACTAGCCGCTACAGGCTAAAAAGATGGAATTGATCCCCAACGGGAAGTTGGCATTCAACACGGGCAGAGCCGCAAGCGTGGTTTAGGAATAGGTCTGTAAAATAAATTGATTATCAATCGACTACTGACCATTAAACCATTTGCAGTGATTTGAATCTCACCCATACAGGGCACAACTCATTGGCCTGGCATAGTTTACGTTGACCAACTCATCACCCCCAGACACCTCCAACAAAGGCTTAATTCCAGCCTATCGGCACATTCAAGATCTGTTCGATCTAATCTACCTGGAGGGCCGTGGTAATTACACACTCATCTATTTACAGGATAGCTTGAATCCGCTCTTAGTGAGCAAAACCTTAAAATACTTTGAGCAGCAACTGCCCCACTTTGTGCGTGTTAGTAAAGCGGTCCTGATCAATCCTCGCTTCATTAGCCGGGTCCATAAAAAGGGAGCTAAATCGCTATCGATTGAGTTAGGTCCTGATGTAGTATTCTCGGTGGCTCGCCGTCGAATCGAGTCGGTGCTTCAACGATTAGCGGAAACGAATTAGCCGTTTACCTTACTCTAACGTGTATTTTTGTCTTTTTCAACGATAAATGACGCTTCCGTTTCCGCTTCTACTGGTCGATGATGACCCGGTTATATCCGATATCTTTCGTCGGGCGATCAGCCTAGGCTTTCCAGAGGCCGAACTAGCCGTGGTGAATAGCTTCACTGAAGCGGCTGCTTACCTAGAAGGCTTGTTTGGCCGGGGTCCCCGCTTGGTGCTACTGGATATCGATCTACGAAGTGAGCTGAGTGGGCTTGATTTTCTGAGCTTGCTGCGGGGGCATCCGCAGGGGCGTTTACTGCCTGTTGTGATTCTGTCCGCTGGCCAAGACCAGACGGTTAAAGCAGAAGCGTATGGGCGAGGAGCCAGTGCCTTCACCCTGAAGCCGTTTAGTTACTCAGACTGGAAGGCCTATGCCGAGCAACTTCGCGCCTACTGGTATGAGACGGCCACCACCCCCAAACTATGGTTTGACGGGGAAGAAAATAAGTAGATAATAAATTGTACTTTTCTAGTCAAGTTGTATAAGAGTTTTTATGTTAAGAAACTTTTCCAAGAAAATACTCTTTAGTCGCTTCGAGAAAAAAGCGCCTTTACCCCTCACTTTTGTTTCCACAAACCAAGCTTAGAACTCCGGCTTAGTAAGGTTGAGAGCAAGGTGTAAGTACCCAATAACAAACTTAGATTCTGCACACTTCGATGGGGTGAGGTAGCCAGAACTAACAACGTAATACCGCCAAGTACAGCTAATCGCCCTACAATGCTGTGCTGTACTAGCCAATTCACTCTGGCTGGTCCAGTCCAGCAAAGTAGGCCTTGAAGCAACAGCCCACTCAGAATTACCCCGGCTTCTAGCCAACCCACAAAGTGATTACTTATAGCCGCCAGGGCAACGGCCAGCGTCAGAGCATTCAAGCTGATAGTAGCGAAGAAAGCAACCGAGTGTTTCATCAGTGAACAGATCTAAGTCTATAAGCCTTAGCAGCAGTTATGTTACTTACTCATAGTGTTGGCAACAACTTGAAAAGTAAGTATTTAGCTATATTCGCTTAACATATAGGAGATTATACAACAGTTTAAACCCTAAATAAGATGAAGATCGCTATCGTTTTGCTATTGACATGGTTCACCACAAATCTAAATAACCTCGATGAACCACTTGTTAAAGTCACAAGAACATCATCTGATCGTCAGATCAAGAAGACTGAGCGCCAAGCCCTCCAGCAATATGGAGTAAAAGCCGAGGTAAAAGTCGTTAGTCGAAATAATAAAGGGGAAATTACCAATTTAGAGTGTATACGCTATGATAAATCAGGCAACCAAGCGAGCTCTTGTGGATCAGATAATTTTGGGTTATTAATCATTACCCGAACGGGTTGTAAAGTTGCCGATTTAGGTCACGAGAAAGATATATAAGTATGTTGATTAACATAACGGCACTTATACAACAAATTAGAATGGCCATAACAAGCAATGAAAAAAATGCTAAATGGATGGACTTGGCCTAACCTATTGGCATTGGCTTTTGTCATTGGAATGATATTGTATATTACTATTAGGGATTTATATAACCGTCATGTCATTTCAAAATGCTATAAGGTAGCAGTAGCTAGGCTAATCGATACACAGTATAAGAAAACTGGAAAATTTGGAACGATTCAATTCCATTATAAGAATAGAGTTATAACTAGTTTTTACCAACCCATTTACGACCCAAGTGGGTATCATATAGGTAAGAAATATTTCGTTAATGTAAGCTGTCAGAGCGACTCAATTTTTAAAGTCGATTGGAAAACTCCAGTCGCTGATAGTCTAGCAATGAATCCGCCTGAAGGTTGGCCATCAGAATTGATTTATTCTCAGTAACAGAGAGTATTTTCAAACAGGGAATTCTTGCCTGATTTACATAACATAAAATGAGTTATACAACGACTCTTGAAATAGATCAACTTTCATGGATGACGTGGAATTCCCTATAATTATGTTTTCCGAAGGTAAGAGTATGCTGTATTACTTCGATTCTAAGAAGGAAATACATTACACTTCCGGAGAACTGCTAAAAAAAAGAGTCTTTAAAAAAACTCAGCTGATAGACTCCCTTGGCAAAGGGTATAAAATTCAAGACGTGGAGAAAACAGGATACAGAGGACTGTGGGGGTTTCATCCTTTCTTTAAGGGCACATCTATCAAAATAAAATACACTCTTGAGGAGACTCAACGATATGATTTTGAAGATATTAAGCAATTTATACTAGATAAGCTAAACTCGCCTGGCGCAACTCGGCTTTTTTGGGGTAGAACAAAACAAGTATTACTTGACAGATTAAATGCTGCTACCTCTATAAAGGAGTTATTAGTATCAGTTAAATAAATTAGCCAAATACAAAAATGCCAGTGGTGACATAGTATGTCACCACTGGCATTTTTTCAAGAGTCGTTGTATAACTCCGATTATGTTATTCGATTTTATATAGAAATATTGAATTAACGTTCCATACGAGTTATCTATCTTTTTTATATTTTTCTACTTTATATAAACGCTCGCTTCCTTCTATCACTAATAATTCATTTTTCTTGATCAATAGCCGTTTAGTAAAAGAGAGATACTGACCACGCATTAATGATTGTTCTACAATCCTTGGTGGCTCACCCGATCTTAACAGCAGCGTATCTTCATTGACAGTCCATTTGCCACGTGAATACTCTATGCACCCATCATAGTTTTTACAATAGAAGAAACTATAGTCTGCTTCTAATTCAATTCGGTAAGTTAAGTCAGCCTCCTTTCTATAATACTTACCTGAAATATTGACAGTTGAGATACTATAAATTCTAAATAGGAAGCTCCATAAGACTAGACAAGAGTATATCATACTTCATTTAAATTTTTCCAACACATTCTTGTTGTATAAGTGGCAATATGTTAACTGCTTACTACTTTGTACAGAATAAAAGCCAACTCTAAAACGATATTGAGCACAAGCGATAGTAGCGCGTATCTGTAATTGAATAACCCTTTCCAGAAAGGACTTTTTTGTTTTCTATCGCTTAGCTGACGGAGCAGCGTCTTTTGGCCAAAAACCAGCCAGAGTATAATACCATAAAACAGGGAAAATGCTGAAAAGCTCATAGTTTTAGGCGGCTTTCTTTTGTTGTATAATCTGGGTGGCTGTTGCAAAAGTCGAGACAAACGCGAACTTGCTTTATAAACAGCTAATTTTTAGCTAGCGAATGACCCTGAACAAACCCGTAAATCAGGTTCATTTGACTTCATTCGGACTTTTGCAACAGCCACTGATTTTATGTTATTCTATTTTTCTTCGACAGACGAATTCCAATAAAAACTATTGATCGTATTTTAATACAATTGTACTTGCTCCGCTTTTCCAATCGAAAAGGGCTTCTGCTGATCCCCAATTGAAGTTCTTTTTTTGTACCTTTCCAACCACTTCCGGAGATTGGATAACCGTTCATCCGCACTTACTTCTGACTACGTGTCCCAACCAGCGGTTAGATCATATTGGCGCTACTTTTTAAAAAGTGTTCCATAAAAACATTACAAGCTCTTGATTTCCTTTACATAGCCATAGATAGAAAGCCTGTAGGGAATTTCTGATAGTCCCCCTAGTCCTGTAGTTGTAGTGACTAATACATAGTAACGACCTTTTCCTAAGCTAGCTATGATTGATGCTTTGGAAGCAGCTTGATCATCACTTAAATATTTTCTGTTTTGATCGACTAAAAATAGGTTAGTAGAAACGTCTTGACCAGATGTTAAGACTATATCAAGTATGGTTGAATCAGCTTCAAGATCGACTTGATAGAGATGGGATTTGCCCGTTGACTTTGTTTGGAAATAGTCAAATGATCCATCTTGTGTCCACCTATCATTGAACGAAGACAGGGGTGTCGCTTTTCTGTTCAAATTGCTTGTGTGCCCGCTTAATCGAAGTGTAAATGTGCCTAAATTACTTTTGTAGTAACTTCCAACAAGTAAAGTGTAAGTCCCGGCTCTCAAATGATGTATACTATGTACAGCTGGCACTGCATGGCGTTCTCCATAAGTATAAAGCTGTTTGCCCTGCTGGTCATATAAAGCTCCGTTGACATCCCCTTTTTCTCCTATCAGCTCTATATCTACCCAAGAATCTGTTTGATTAACTGTAAATATATATCGTGGATTTAGCTCCGACAGGAATTCAACAGATTTGTAGTTTCCCATGGCCGATCCTCCGCTACCCTCATCAGACCATATCTGATGTGAACTCTCTAAAAATTCAAAAGAAATCTTCGAAGGCCTTATATTAATACCATCAATAGTCAGAGAGTAATCCCCTAAATCACCTATTTGGGATGTTCCTACAACTAGAAAATAGTTGCCTACAGGTTGGTTCTTTAAGACTATCTGTTGCTGCTTTTGTCCGTCAATAGTATAATTAATATCAGGAAGAGCATTTTCGGAATGATATTGAGCTTCCGAGTATATAAAATAAGTTAAGTCTAATGTAGACGAAGCCAACTGGATCACAACTTCGTTGTTTGATCCATCAATAGTCAGCTTATAGTGGTGATTTCGAGTGGAAGTGTAATAAGGTCCTCCACTGCCCCAACCGTTAAAGGAAACGTTTTCATTGAACGTCACCTGAGCAGGCGTTGCCTCTGGCTTTCCACATCTATACAATAATAAGCTCATGAGTATACAAAAGCTTATACGACATACTTTATTTCTACAATCGGTCCCAGTGATGAGATATAATCTTGGGACTATAAATTTTCCATTTATAAGCATACAGAGGCATATATTACCAATCAGATCTAAAGTATAATCTACATGGCTATTGTAAAAGTCTTTAGTATACTCGATTTCCCGCAACAACCATCCGGTTTCAAGTCAAAAATTAATCATAAAAGGCTCATTTGATGACTAGAGGCCGTAGATTTTGGACTTTTTCAACCGCAACCGCGGACGGTCGTAACGGCGGACCCTAATCGCAGCACTTATACAACAAAAATACATAACTCTTTAAGAACCAGTGTGAGTAAGAGAGCTATTAATCGAGCTATATTGCTAAATCTTTAATGAATAGCCATGAAACCACTGCTATGTATCCTTTGCTATTGGCTTATTACCTGTTGTTCAGCCCAACCGACACCTGACTTCACAATCAAACCCCGTAGCAAAGCGGTCTTAAAGATCAGTTACCATACGAACCACAAAGTAAGATCGCTAGTAACATATTCAGACAATGTTCTCCCATATATGGGCGAATTTAGCCTTGACGATTCTTTACTGACTGGAACCCATGAGAAATGCATCAGCTATGAAATTGCTTCGCCCCAAAAAGGGTACTTCGCGATCGATAACTTTGGCGCTACCATCTATCTAGTCCCTGATGATACCTTATTTCTTTCACTGGATCTAAGCCACCCTAACCCTTGGCAAGCGTATCAGTTCAAGGGACGCTACGCGTCAATCAATCAGTACTACTTTGATCAGGCACGAGAGTTGAAAGTAGTACTGCCCTCTAGTCGAGCGCGTCTAGCCAACGAAACGCCTACCTTGGCTGTATACCAGCAAAAGATGGATTCTCTTTTGCAAGTAGAGCGGGCCTATCTGAATAACTATCTCAAACGGCATTCGCTACCTAGCTGGTTTGTCCAGAAAGAAAGGCAACAGATCCTCTACAGTGATGCAGCCTATCGAACCAATGCCGTCACCTACCGACGATTTATTAAGGTAGATAGTGCCAATGCAGCACCGAAGAATTTCTATCAGTTTATTACACCCAGTCTGCTCAACGATCCTTCAGCAGCGCATTTGGTCGACTACCAGCACTTTCTCACGGATTACTTTTTTTATCTGTACTTTCAACAGAAACGGGTCAAGCAAGCCGCTAACTACCTCCCAAATCTAGCGTCCACTTATCTGTCAGGATTATCTTGGGACATCTTTATGGCTCGGCTGCTGAGTGAATATCTAGCAGGACTTCCGACCAGGGGCGAACAGTTGGTAGCCAAGTACTATCCTAAGTTCACCAACAAACGATGGATTGACCAGGTTAAAAGCTTTTATCGGGAGGCTTACACACTTAAACCCAATCAGCTAGCGCCTAATTTTGCCCTGGATAATCCAGCCGATTCCTTGACTTACCTAAAAGACTTCCGAGGTCAAGTAATCTACTTAAGTTTTTGGTTTACAGGATGTGCTCCCTGTCGTCAAGAAATGCCCCTAGAAAACGAGCTCGTTAAGTACTTTACGGGTAAGCCGGTTAAAATAGTCAATATCTGTGTCAAGAGCTCACGCCCCGACTGGATCAAGGTAAGTCAGTTGTACCACTTACAAACGGTGAACTTGTATGCCAACAAGTCCTGGGAAAATACGCTCCTGACTACGTATAATGTGAAGTCGTATCCCCATTACGTACTTATCAATCAAGAAGGTAAGATCGTCAAGAACAATTGCCGTCGTCCCAGTGGCGGTGCCAAAGAAGAGATTGAGGCTTTACTAACTCAATAGCTCCTTGTATTAATTCGGTATACAGCGAAGCCCTTAGTTTTCGAGATTCTAACTTTATTCTCTTTATGTATAGTTATAGATTAGGGGTTGAAAAAGTACAATTTAATTAGTAGAAAAATTTGTACTTTTCACCTTTACGAGCTTGAGAAAGTAAGCTGATCATTCAGTAGATAAAAAGAACACCTTCCGAGATATTCATTGCTTTCCTGTCGGTTTTCCGTTTGACATCACCCTGCCAACCACAGGGAATATGACCAGCAGTATAAATGGGTAACATATTCAAAAATAGAATAGGAATTTTCGGATCTAGCTTTCGATAATGATTCTCCATACACATATTAAGAACTATCCAATTAATGTCATGGAGCATAATTTTATTAAGTCCAGACGCTTCAAGGTATCCCTTTGTAAAATTTTCTAAATCAGATAGTTGTTCTTTGTAATGATCAACTATCTGATTCCAGCGTAAGGCTTCCTTTTCCTGTTCTTTGTTACGAAAAAAATTCTGCAGATAGTAGTTCAGGACATTTTTACCTTCGAGCATAAAGTTCTCCCAATTACTAGAAATTAAATTTTTATTGACAGTCTCTACATCAGTTATTTGCTCAAAGTTAAAAGGTGGTGTTTCGCCTTTAAACGGTTTGCCGCATTCAGTAAAAAGTGATATTGCTTTAAACTGATTTAAAATGAAAGGGTCAATGCTAGGAGACATTTTAATCGTTCTGTTTTAGAAAAAAGACGCAACTTGCCGATCACTATATTATTTGTATTATTTCAAGTTTTGTTCTATAGCTAGGGTGGCGGTTGCAAAAACCCCAATCAATCCTTCCCATCAAGAAAAGCTAACAAGTGGCTTATATCTTCCAGATCCGAATAATCGATAGAATGTGCTTTGAGGTAAGCACGTACTGTTGACCATTGCCGCTGATAAAGGCGGTGGAGGCTTTTTTGACTTGCCGGGTAAGACCGCCCATTGGCATCAATCAAATAATAAACCGTCTTTCGATGCCAGTCTAGTGGTAGAGTTGTGTTTTGCCATTGAAACTCGCCGGGTTGACTGCTGACCAAAAGCGAACTGGGCGTTGAGGAGGAACTGGCTTTAAATTGTTGATTCGAGGACGA
This sequence comes from Spirosoma koreense, assembly GCF_054777875.1. Classification (NCBI taxonomy): domain Bacteria; kingdom Pseudomonadati; phylum Bacteroidota; class Cytophagia; order Cytophagales; family Cytophagaceae; genus Spirosoma; species Spirosoma koreense. The sequence continues at coordinate 1,036,289 of NZ_BAAHAC010000005.1, forward strand.
CGATGAACTACCGCCTGCCACAAGCTTGGTGAGTTTCGCGAGACTGGCAGCCGAGTACAGATTTACAAGTTCAAGATCATGATCCTGGTCGGTAACTCCTACTACGAACACCTGATGATCAATTACGACTTTATCAATCAAGTATTTATTTGTGAACAGGAGCGTATCGCCATTGTCATGGATGAACTGCAACTGACCCTGCATGAGGTTGTAATTCAGCAGTACCTGGCGGCTGGTTCGATTCCTAAACATAACCGTCCCTTTCTTGAACTGATCGAATTGAAAGATCGAATGGCCTTGGCTGTGAGTTGACGGTGAGTAAACGGACCAGTATTGTTTGCCGGGCAGGGCGCCATTGAGTAGTGTAGCGATCAAGAAGCGATAGAATCCAGTCATCATGGCATTTTTGTAGATCAATGGGTAAAGAAGCTGAGAAGCAATAGAAAGATGATCGTCAGCTGTCAAAATACTCACTTGACTGTCAACAAATTATACGCCATCAAAATGAAGGTTATCGTACGACTAGTTATAGGGCTGAGTTAGCCACCTGACGTGTAAAACACAATTTTTCTTTTGTGATAGCCACGGTACTTATTTAACAACTCATACTTCCCTCATTTGCGTGTGCTAATCTACTGGCGAATTCATATATAGTAAACTCGTTTTCAAACGTTTAGCACTAAACAAGCCACTTATTGATACGGCTATTTTACGTCTAACCCCTTTACTTAATATGCAACGCTTCTTACTAATTGGTTTTCTAGCCTGTAGTTTAACCAGCTTCGCTCAAAATTCTGACGATGAGGAAGCAATCAAAAGGTCAATCGTTCGATTCAATTTTGCAGCTAAAAATCCCAATCACAACTGGCTGACTTCGTTTGTTGCTCCTCTACCTTATACGCGGATACTATTTTTCCGAGCAACAAAGGATGGTATGCAAGCCACAGCTTATGAGGGTCTTACTAAAGTAGAAGAGTTTATCCAAACCAGTCCTGATTCAACCTTAAAACGAGCGGATCGAGTCGAGTATGGGGATTGGCAATTTACACCGATGTCCAGTGACTACTATACCGTTACTTGCTCAGTGAAGTACAGCGCTAGGATGAATCCTTGGTTTCAGAAAACTCGGCAAACCTTGCTGATGCAGCGAATAGGGTACTCTTGGAAACTCGTTTCCTTAACAAGTGTACCGCTGCCGAGCCAAGGGTAGCAAAAACCGTTTGTATACGACGGATTTTGCGTAAAACGGCTTATCAACATGAAGTGAGATTTGCTCACTTCGCTAATAATTAGCTATAAATGAAGAGTTGAGGATAGTCAATCGTTCTGGCCAACTCGATCCAGCTTTTAGCTGATCATCTACCTGCCAAAATGGTAATTGTGGTTATCAGCTAGTTACCCGACGGTAAGTATTTCAATGAACCGTGCACTTTCTCCACAGTTGAGCCGATCGGGCCGATGAAATCCGAAAGTGGGCTGGTCGGTAACACACATATGTACCACATCCGTGATGACGACTCTTAGGGAACCGGAAGAAGAATCTGTACAGTCGTTCCCTTGCCTGGCGCCGATTGAAACGAACACGAACCCCCAATGAGCTTGGCCCGACGTTCGATGTTACGAAGGCCAGCCCCGGATTGGCTCAGGTTGCCGTTTATTTTGGCTTCATAATTAAAGCCAACCCCATCGTCCTGAAAGCGGAGGGAGACTAAGGTGGGTTGATAGTCGAGATCAACCTGAATATGTTTAGCGCGGGAATGCTTAAGGGCATTGGAGAGCATTTCCTGGATGATTCGATAGATCACAATTTCACGACGGGTTCCCAGGGAAACGATTGCCCCATTCGTACTTAACTCAATTGAGACCCGGCCAGCTTTTTGAATCCGATCAATATCGACAGCGAGGGTATCGACCAAGCCAAATTCCTGAAGGAAGTTACTATCCAGACTCTTTGTCAATGCCCGTACATCCTGGATGATCCGGTCAACGACTCCAGTGGTATTTTGGGCAAGTTCGAACGCTTCACCCTGCTGAGTCAAATCTTCCAACGATACGAGATATAACTTGGTGACGGCTAACAGCTGGCCAATGTTGTCATGAAGCTCTTCCCCCAGGTGCTTCATGGTCTGGTCCTGTACTTCCAGTTGGGCTTTTAGCAACTCCTCTTCGTAGGCTGCTTTTAACTCGAGCTTTTCCCGAAGATTTTGTTGCTGTCGTCGTTGAAACAAAAGGGAAAAGCTGACAACGAAGAAAGCCAGTAGTAAAAAAACAACGGTGCTGATGACGGCCAGAAGTAGGAAACTATCGTTCATCGCGTTGGACTTCGGTGGAGGCAGCTACGTAGAAGGCTATGCTGTACAAAATATAGCGAATGATATTAAGTAGGTAGTTTAGGTAGTAGAGATTTCTAGCCAGTGTTTTCGAATGCACCAAAAGCCGGTGATAAAAGCCGGTGGCGATCAGATTTCCGGTATAGAAAAACAAAATACCTGTAGCAATCCAGAAAAGCGGCTCTTGGTTTAACTGGACGATTTGGCCGCTTCGTATAATCCTCTGAAAATATAAAAGAGCTAGTAGCAGGCTGGCGATGCTAGTTACCCAAAAAATATCTTGGGCAGCGGTACGCTCGCCAATCCTAGTCAGTACAATAAGTGTTGCGTAGAAGAGAATGCCAGCTATAGAGGTGATTAATAGTAGACTTAGTCTAGAAGAGTCGTTGTAGACGGGATAAAAAATGTTGACGTATAAAGCATATTCCAAAGGAAACATGATGCAGTAAAAGATACGCATATATAGTCCCTCAGGATCAGTAGCAATTAGATAATAAAGATCAGGAAGAAGGGCAACACCTGAGTAAATAATTAACCAGCGTATAGCTGGATTGACTATACGCTGGTAGAAAAAGAGGCCAATTAAAAAGCAAAGGGCGAGCCCAACCGTGGTTAGATCAGAAAACGAAAAGGCGATAAGTGACATAAATGATTAAAAGCTAAGCAGGGCCTGGTCTCCTGGTGGGCAATCGGGTTCACACGTGTGATGCGCAGACTTTATCTCCACGGTAGTAGGGTGTAGTTTCTTGCCAATGGTGGTTGACCACAGCTTACACCAATCAAAATCGACAGGTATTGAGATTAGATAGAAATTGTCTTTTTTATCCCGATGCCTGGTTGAATCGCCATCGATTAGGGTTGTATAGCATAGTAGGTATCGATAGGTTTTAGGTGTGCCAGGAACATTCGTTAAATCTAGATAGGGATAGATCCGTATACCAGCATAGTTACTGTTTGGTTCAGGCAGTTGTGATTCGGCAATTTGGATATGTTCCTCAATGTGTCCCTTCGGTATACGAATATACTTCAATGGCCTTGTTTCCTTATTGCATTTATGTTGGGGTAAAACTCTGGCTTTTACTTTATCTGAGTATGACTTGTAATTAATCTTCGCTTCATCCAGTGTAAGGAGAACCGCTGGTATTTTAGCAGCGTTGGGCTCTGCTTCCAATTCAGACCCAGGGGATGTTTGGGGATTTTCCTTTTTAGAGCTTTCAGTCGATTGACCACAGGAGGCTAGTCCGATAAGTAGACCCAGTTGAAGAATGTTTATTTTGAACATATACATAATTATAAAGGTTAGATTGCCCAAAAATGACTGATTAACCAACTGTAAGCAACGGGAGAATCCCCGTATTCGGTCGGGCTTTTTTTCAAAGAGCCGGCTATTGTGACTACCCATTTCTATTCTTAGAAAAAGGCCCATTTCACAAGAAGGGGTAACCGCTTTAGTCGCGGTCGTACCTTTCTTCGTTTATTAATCTCAAATTGGCGTCTCTTGAATCAACATCTCATTTCCCGTCTTGAGGATGAGTTTATGATGCAATTTTACTTTTATGGCAAAGGCCAGACATTATATAGTTAACCGATTAAGTTAACATAATTGCAGTGGCTGTTGGAAAAGTCTGTGAGCTAGAAAATGGGAGTTGAGAGTTAGTAAACGTAATCCTCTCTTCAAACACTGCCAGATGAGGCAATGGGGTCTTTACTACTGCCTTTTATTAAACTTACCGTTCAATGTAGTACTATAAATACAAAAGCCTATGCATTTAAAAAAATGTCCGGTCAACATGACCGGACATTTTTTTGTCAGTTAAAATAGTAACTGAGACTACCCGTGATTAATTGATTGTAAAGGCGACTTTGCAAGACAGTCTGTCCCGTCAACGGATCGGGCCCACTTAAGCCTTTATTTAAATCATTGATACTGCGGTAGTATTTAGCTTCAATCTGAATATGGTCACCGACGGGATAGCTAATTGAAGCTAACCAACCCAAATCGAACTTCTTCAAAAATGGATCCGAATAGGGACCGCTGCCATTGACGGCAGGATAACCCGGTGGAACGTGAAACTCTCTGACATCATGGATAAGATAACCTATTTGTATTCCTGCGCCAATGCTAAACGGTAGCTGTTTAAGTTTGTACTTTATTTTGATCGGTAAAGACACATAATCATGTCGATAAATTATCTTATCAAAGATTGGGTACACAGTAGCTCCTTGAACGGGCGTTTGATTACCCTGTTTAGAGTATAATAAATCAATAGCTACCGACAACCGAAGGGGCTGAAAGACGCCTTTTTCGAGGGCTAAGCCAATGGTGTATCCGGGCAGAAAATGGTCCGGACTACCGGTTTGGGGTTCAATAAAGTTAGCCAGATTGTAGCCCGCTTTAAGGCCTACTTTAACGCCGACAGTAGGCTGTCCTAAGACGACCGTGCCTTTTAGGATCAGGAGAACAGCCATGCACCATATCGTTATCGTGTGACTAAATGAAGGATTTTTCATTGCAGTAAAACTCTAATTGATTCCGTTTTTTCCGAATTGTATATTCCTTGCAGATAATACGTGCCTCGTGATAGGTAATGCACGTCAAGATCAATCCGTAAACCATCCTTTACGGATTGGCTTGAATAGTGACCCCGAACTTTACCTTCTTTAACAGTACCCTTTTTTTTACTGGACAGCCGAAGCATATCGGGTAGTTGCTGGTCATTGTCAGCTGCGTCAAACAATGCCGAAACCTGATCGCTGGCTGGATTATTAACGACAGCAAAGTAGCCACCTCCGCAGTTGGTAATGAAAAAAGTGCCAGATGTGCCGCCTGTTGTACCACACGCAATATTGGAAACGCTCATTTGCAGAACGAAGCCACCCGATGAAGCACTCACGTTTGCATTTGGTCCATAGAATGACAAAGAAGCGCTGCCCGTCTAACCGGAATAATCGGCTAGCTTACGAGCCGTCTATTGATTTCCATCCTTCAGGGTATTAATGCGAATCATATACGCTTTGCATTCACTCACCAGGGTATTGATTTTGTCTGATTTGACCTCTTCTCCGGAGCCGGAGTCGTCCTCCTGATCCGAAACGATTGTCGTATCAAATTCGGCCAGCTTATCCAGTTCATGACAACGACTGATGAGCCCGCTAAGCGATGCCTGCAAATGCTCGATCCGTTCGGGCTCCAGATTGAGGGAGGTCGCCGAATGAATCTCGTCGTGAATCTGGGTCAGTTGCTTTTCGATGTCGAGCCGCTCTTCTTCGAACTTGTTATGAATATCGTTCATCGCTATTAGCGTTTTAAGGGTACGCTACATAAAACCTCGTTCGACGGCTCACCGTTTAAAGAATCTACTGCCACCACCGCAATTGGTGCGCTTTGGGTGTTGGCTTCATATCCATGACTATGGATTGCTGTCGCGGGTGAATTTGGCATGCATCGAGTCGATGGCGCGCTGGGCCTCTTCGCCCGTTTTGGCCGTGTGGATGATGTGCTGCAGATCGGCCGTGTTGTCCACGTCGAAAAGCTCGGGCTGAAACTCGGCATGCTTGTAGTACCAGGCTACCATGCACTCATTGGAATACTTCTGCTTTCTCTCCGCGCAGAAATCCTTGAGCTCCTGAAGGGTTCTGAAAGTATGCTTACTATGATCCAAATCGGCGAAATATACCGCCTGGCGGGCGTTCTTGCGCCGATCCTCGAGCGGGGGCAGCTTGCCCGTGTGGATAAACTCGTTGTAGTAACGCTTGAGATAATCCATCAGAAAGGCTGAATCCTTCACCCACTCGTAAGCCGCAAAATCATGGGGGTATAGATCGATCAGCACCGGGTGGTAGGCCTTGGGCAGGCCTTTGTCCTGCTCGCAGATAACGATCCTATCGCAGCGCGAGAGATAGGGCAGAATGGGGTTGATCAGCTTTTTGTAGAGCAGCTCGACTTTGTTGGTATTCTCAAAGCCCAGCCCCTTGGAATAGCCATCCATCAGGGCCACCCGGTTGCCGGGTTTGCCCGGGGTCAGGTATAGCTCCCAGCGGAAGGTGCTGTTGATGGGGTCAGCCTGGAATTTGACCTCGCTTAGGGGTCGGCGGGGGATGGTATTTGGCGGAATCGAAGACATAAAATTGGAGGTTTGAAACATGGAGGCCACTAGAAGCGCAGGGGTGGGCAGGGTAGGGCGCGGCTCGTCAAGGGCGGGGGGACTCGTTTTTTTCGCGAGCGCCCTAACTTGTTAACCTGTTAACCTGTTAACCAAGGTTGATCAACTTTAGAGACCGTGGATTAACCAGATTAACTTTTTTATATAGCTCTACCCTAACCGAATAACTGCAAAGTCGGGGCTAAAAAAAGGATATTCCGGAAAGGCTATAGTTCTCCCGGTCAACCGCCGAATCTGTTTTTTTCGGGGGCGTAGCGGGTACGGGATGCGCGTAGGCGATCGCCACTCGATTTGCAACTCGAATGGGCATCCAGGGCTATATGGTCATGCTCGACCTAGGGGGGGATGTTGTGAGTATTTCGATTCATGATAACGAGCGATTTGCGACTAAACTCGGTGCACTGTCGGCACCGTGGCTGCAGTATCCGGGCACGATCCGGGCGGGCTCTGGTGGGCCTTGCTGCAGGGTTAAGGCTGGACGTCGGCCGGGCGGTAACTTTCTATTTCATCGGGGGTAAGGGGTAGGTACATATGGTAGGTTATCTGGCTACGGCCATCCACCAGAATTTTAAGGTTAATACTGGTTAAGACCAGTCGAGTGTTTTTAAAGCTATACTCCGACCATACGCTGAAACGACCGTGCTGAATAGCGCTGGAGGTGATGAATCCGATGGTAATTAGCAGCCGCTGCCGCCGGTCGGCCACGTTGCCATTTTGTTTGTACACGTGGGAGTAAATCACCTGCTCACAGTAGGGCCAGTAGGCGCTCTGCTCGATACTTCCCAGATCCGGATGACTTACATAGTACGCCTTTTGGGCGATCCAGCCTTTAGCGATCCAGTGGGGCTCCTGCTGGTAATCATAAACGGGGAGCTCATCTAATTGACTCATACGTTAATGCGTGTTTGGGGAAGAAGGCCGGGAGCAGTGCCCCCGGCTTTACCCGGCTTATCCTCTTCAATTCAACCATTGGCAGCCCGTTGATTATCCGGTGGCTTGCCGGAGCCGGGCACCCTGCCCAGTTGTCATGGGAGATGGATTCGAACCACCCACTTCCGTCTAGTCCTGACTTACCGCTCCCGTAAGTCCGGCATCGGCCAGTGTTCTACCTCTGAACTACCCCATGGTAGGCTTGCGGACCGAATCCGGTCCGCAAGCTCCGCTTCTATCCACACCATTAGCTGGGCCAATGAGAACCAGTCCCAGCCAACCCGCTGCGAATGTTGGTAAGCAGCGGATATCGTTATGAGCTCAAGAGCCCTTCCTAATTTTTGTTGTATCTTGCAGCCACGTGACGCATAGTCACTATTGATATCGATTACCCACAGCCCGTTTCCACTGGAGATGGGCTGTTTTGTCCAAAGACATCCAACTGCTGCTGTTTATAATTCCGACCGTACAGGCGTTTTGCCTGGTTGTCGGCTCGGTCATAAGCGAAATGGCAACGAGCGCAAAGGGCCATCAGCTCCGACTCTTTGGTTCGCTCCGGCGTGCGGTTTAAATGCGCGCACTGGAGCTTGACTTTCTTTCCCGTCACGGGGTGCGGCTCGCCGTGCGTAGCCCCGCAGTTTTCGCAGCGACCACCCGCCCGCTCGAAGCGCACGTAGGTGCTGAGCTGCTTCCAGTAGGGCGGGTAGCGCCTGTGATCGATAGGCATGGCTTATCCGGAGTCGGCGATCGGATTGACCCGATTAAGTTGGCGGATAAGCGTATCGGCGTACGTCACAGCTAACGCCGTCACCCATACCGTGTTGCCTTGCAAGGCCCCGGACTGTGTTAACAGCCCTTGCAGCGCTTTGGCGGCAAAATATTCCCGCTTGGTTAGTCCAAATTGGGGCATGCCTTCGCCAATGTCCTGAGGAAACGCATTGGTGTCCTTCTCCCGCTCGATTTGCCGATCAAATTCGGCTTGACTCTCGATGGGCATCATACAGTTATGGGCGTTATGCCGTCCGATCCCCGGCGGCTGTTTAAGATAAGCTGCACCCGATCGGCGATGGCCACGTAGCGGGCGTGAGCGGATAGACCCACCGGTCCCCAGCCTGGTCCGGAGAAATCTCGGATCAGTATGCAAAGGGTGGCCTGGGCCGCTTCCAGCACCGGCGTTTCGGTCGACTCGTCGAGCTGGCCTGTGGCCAGAATGTGCTGCACTTGCTCGGTTTGGCTCATCGGTCTGGGACAGGTTGAGAGCAGTTTAGGATCCGGCCAGAGCTGATCGATGATCATCACCCCGGCGAAGCCCAGCAGGATCGCCACCAGGGCCGTGTAGCCGTAGGGCGCGTTGAGAGTCAGGAAATCGCTTATAGTTTGCATAGATCCGGCCAGGTTAGAAGGTTAGTCCGATTATCCAGCGCGGCGACCAGGCTCACAAAACTTCGCTGGATCCACTCGGTAGGGTAGCCGTAGTACAGCGGGCAAATGCGGTCCGCATCCAGCAGGTCACTCTCCAGTGGAATCGGCGTCGACATCTTGAGCAGGTGGTGACCCAGATAGCGCTGGAGCAGCATATACTGACGGTGATTCAAAACGATCTGCTCGCCGGTCATCTCGGCTTGAGGATCGCCCCCGGGCAACATCAGTTGCAGCACCATCAGCTCGTAGGGCGTAAAGGGGTAGCGGGCCGCGGCCTGGGGCTGAGCCGTCATACAGATCTCCTTTTTGAGCAGCCAGTGGATCTCCAAGAGCGGGCCGCGGTGATTCTCCAAGGTGATAACCACCTGGCGAAACAGGTTCTTAAGCCGCTGCGGGTTGGTAACCATAGCGGGCGGGGGCAACAGGCGGGTGAGCAGCGTGAGCATCGTCGGTCAGAGTTTAGCTGATGGCTGTTTTTACGCTGATGCTCGTGCGGCATACGCTCCCCGATCGTTTGGTCACCAAATCAATGACCTCGAGGTCTTTCTGGCCGAACAGACAGTTTAGTCGCTGAAACTTGCCGACCAGCTCGATCTGGTATTTACGCTGGGTACCGTGGGAGGTACCTTCGTCTGTGAGCTGGACTTCGCCCTGCTCCTGGAGCTGCTCGACTAGTTTGTCGATGGGCCGTTTGGTTGGTTGTGCGTTGTTCATAGAAACTATTGATACAGAAGTAAAAAAGAATGGCTAGTGAAGAGCTGCTGGCTGGCTCGTTTCGTCGGTAGCTACCCACCGCTGCATTTGGTGGATGCGGCCCGAGTAGTAGTCCTCGATGGCTTCCCGCAGGGCCGGATCATCGTCGATCAGTTGAATGAGCCGCCGGTCGTCGTCCAGATAACACAGGCCCAGCAGCTTGCTGACGCAGATCTGCTCGAGCTGGCGCTCCAGCGTATACAGAGTCTCGGAAAAATTGGGCCCATGAAACGGCACATCGACCGACTTGGATTCAGCTAAATCAGTAGGATAAGCCGCTTTTTCCATTTGACCCGAATCCTGACCGTTTGCTCGAAGTGGGGTGACCGCTGAATCTAAAAAAGGTCTAAGGGGCCGAAGCATAGCCGCTGGAAAGCCCGCTGTGTGCTCGAGTTGACCAACGAACCAGCTACAACACGTCCAGGGGACATCATCTCGGCTAAAGCAGGCCAGCACGGTCATTTGGGGGCCACCGGAGTTAAGCTGAACGATCGCGCCGGGCGAAAACGAATGGGCTGCCATAATGGGATGAGGATTAATCGACGTTGATCTTCTGACGGGATAGCAGTGACTTCCTGGCTTTGGGTGGCCGGAGCTGCTCCATCAGGAGGACCGCCTTACTGATCACCTCCGCCTTGGCCCGGCCAGCCTGAATTCGTTGTAGAAATAGAGTGCCAGCCGCCCGGGCGTATTCCGGATCGTGCTCACCAAGCGTATCGGCCAGTTCGGCTAAATCTTCCCATTCGGTGAAGGCTTGTTTGAACCGCCCGTGCCAGTAATCTTTCGAAAAAACCTGTAGTCCGATAGGGGGACCTATAGCCGGTGGGGGCGCTTGTTTTTGGGACTTGGTCGACATATTTTTACATACAATAAACTAACATGTCAAATCATTACATGACAAATGTAGTAATAATTTTACCATTGTCAAGCGTTTTTTGTAATAATAATTTTATGATTAGTAATCCGTTTGGACAAACGCTTAAAGAATTACGTAAAGCAAAGGGGCTAAGCCAGGAAGATCTGGCCGAAAAACTGGGCGTGAGAAGCGGGAAACAAACGATTTCGAACTGGGAGCTAGGTAAGAACGAGCCAACCCTAAGCGATATACGAAAAATCGCTGAAGTGCTTGGAACGACTGTTGGATATCTCGTTGACGGAGAAAATACTAAGCCTCCGGCAGTTGAAGAACCAAAGCCAGGATATATAACTGTCCCAATCGAAGAATACGTTGAAACGTTGCGCTTGGCCAATAAGCAACTGACGCAGGAGAGAAATAAAGAGGAATAGAATGTGAGCTCTTTCTCCGAAAGATTACAAGAACATAAAAAGAGTAAAGGTGTAAGCCAAAGTACATTAGCCGAAAATCTCGGAGTGAAGGGTGGCAAGCTGACGGGTTCAAACTGGGAACCAGGTAAGAATAAGTAACCCTGTCTATGTGTATAAGAAGTAAGAATAGTCTTTTTGTTAATCTACCCGGTATTAACCTATTGACTATCAGTATAACCCAAATGAGTGACAAAGAATAAGCCTAAAGAAGTGACAAAGTGACAAGTGCTTGTCACTCAAAAAAGGCCATTTAACGCCTTTGAACGCGGTTTTTCGGCCCCAGTGGTAGGCGGTTCAAATCCCTCCGTCTCCACAATCAAGTCTGTAAATCAAATGATTACGAGATTTGAACACATTTTTACACACAAAAGCGGGAAATGCTCATAGCGTTTCCCGCTTTTGTTGTTTGATCAATATACAAGCTGGGAAAATGTTATTTCAAATAGTAAAAGAGTGTTTACAGTACGTTCAAGGATTATATATTAAATAATTCACTGCTTAACTGTCCTTGCTTTATCATACAATGTATATTACTTTCAATATTAAAGAACACAAAGTTCAATACTATCAATTCTTGCCACAAGACTGGCTTAAGCACAGAATTTATGTTGGTGTTTCTATATGTAAGATAAAATTTAAATACGCCTTAGAACAAGGGTTAAAAGACTTTCAGCAAATAGAAAATATTGGTTATGCCATGTATGGCATCGGCGATATCAATATGACAATTATATACGGCTCGTTAGACTACCAATTTAAATCAAAATATGATCAAGGAATTACTCTTTCTGCTGATAGCTCATTGCAAGAAGCAAATATAAATCATCAATCAGAGGAGGGGTACTATCTTCTATTGATGCACAGGCTAGAGAAAGCTAATGAGCAGAATTGGGAAAAATTTGATGTAACGCCAATACCAGCAATATTCTTAGCTGAGCTAGGAATGTACTCGATTGAAAAAGTAGTGCTCTCTGAACCTCTTGAGCTAACTTATAAAGACCAATCCTATAGCCATACACTAGCATTTACTATAAGCGTTACCAATTTAATTCCTAAAATAGATTCAAAAACATTATGGTCTGTAGGTGAGACATATCATACTCTGAAAAAATTAGAAACAATAAACCTCAGCCTGTTTAATAGAATAGAACTTTCACTAACCTGGTTTCTCGGCTGCATCGAGGGATCGAATGTCAATAAATTAATAAGTTTGTGGATTGCTGTTGAAGCGCTTATTTTGGAAGGGCAAACAAGCCTCAAACCACTAAGAAATGCACTTGCACAAGCATATAATATACCCGTTGATAAAACAGAGTCTCAGTTCCATGTAGGTAAAATATTTAGGCTTCGTAGCAATGTTGTTCATAATGGATATAAGATTAGTATACCGTTTATTCTAATTGAGTATTTAACATGTCTCTATAAAGATCTGTTAAACTATTCACTCTCTTTACCTTGTGCATTCCTTTCAGAAACATATATTAAGGAAAACTCACCTTTCTTAGAATACATAAAAGCCTTGCCGTTATAGCGAAAATAATGGAGTTGCTTTAAGCAGTTTTATTTAATGTTTTTTGCCAAGAATCTTTGTGGCAAATAATATAAGAGTGTGTCGGGGAATTATCTTTGTTCAAGCAGTAAAAGGCCCTGTAGCATGATTTGAATGATGGCTAAATAGGGCCAACTCACCTCAGAAGATACCGTGTACTTATAATTCTTGACAATGCGTCGAAAGAAATTGCTATACGGATACTATGTTCAACAAACCACCGCTTGACTAATGGCCCAAAACCTCGGACCAATTCTAGATGTGAAGTTTGTCAAAATCGATGTCTCATCCAGTCAACGCTTGGTCTATATGAGGTAATCACGACCCTTACCCTTTCTCAATCCCAAACGCGCTCTTAAATTAGATACATCGATTGTATGTAATTACGTCTGTTAGTATAACAAATCATCCATTCCTAATCCTAAATATATTCGGTCGGAGATGGTTCTTTAGTTGCCTGACGCTATCCCCACAACGTATTCTAATAGACTATTACTATTTTGGACGATAGAGTAGAACCACAATGCCGTAAACGTTGAAAATCATCAGTGATAAGAGGGCGCTATCCGCAAAATTCACTTATTTTGTTAAATAAATTAGGTTATGGGTAACAAAATTGTGATTTGCTGTGGAAAAGTTGTTATTGGCGGTTTTTCTCTCCATAACTTTGTTCAGTTGCGGCAAAAGGCCCAGCCAGGGCAATGTCGACCCTAATCCGCCTACGTCGATCGGGGGTATTCAACTGGCTGACGACAACGTATCGCTTTGGGAGTCTTCCAGAACTTTTAACACCGGTACTTTCTACACGTCCTTAGATACTGGCTCAACCCTTACGGTGCTCGCCTGGCCCATTCATGCGCTGTACGATGAGGGGGACAGTGTACGGTTTACCTGGTCTACGCCCCATATCTCACCGGTGGTGAAAGTAGAAAAAGGGTGGTATGCCACTATGCAAAAGTGGCTGGGCACGAGTACGCTCTATTTCAACCCGTCGAAAGCGCCTACCCCCGTGACCCTGACGGCGTCCGTTACGTTTTTAAACAGCAAGAAATCGGTCACCCGGCAAACGGTATTGACCATAGCTCATACGAACTATACGTTCGATCTGTTTCGGGTAAATTTTGGAATGAGCCGGGAGGAAGTCAAAAAGAATGAAATGGGGCGGCTGGTAGCTACCAACATAAGTGGATGGACGGACTTTACGCCGACCCTGAGCGCTATAGCCACCAGTTCAAATCTGGACGGTACGTTCTACGAGTTCGATAAGCACGGCCTCAAGGCTATTTCTGAAATATCGTCGTCAGGCTACTACGATGATCGGTTCAAAAAAGTGGCTTTGAAGTATAAAATTCCGGAAACGATACAGACCCGGTACAACAATGCTATAAAAGGGGAGGAGCTGGCCAAAGAGTATACCTGGAAAAAAGGAAAAGTAAAACTCACGTTGCACAGTAAAGATTTTCAATTACCCACAGGTACTAAACGCCACGTTTGCATCACCTACGAAAAATTATAGCCGGTGCATTGAACTACCGCGTTTACGAGAACCAGGCAATTCGGTAGGCTGATCCGTTGGCTTTTACTGCTTTCGTATTGTCAAAATCCTAACCCGATCCACCGCGGGGGCACAGGTGTCAGGTGGGGCGGGTTCGTAGCGGACCCAGACCGATAGGGGGTAGGAGTGGGTGAAGGCGTCGGGTATGGGATGGCTGATCAGATACCCATGGTTGTCGATCGAAATCTGCTGCCCCCCGCTGCTACAGTACTTCGACCAGTTATCGATGATCACTTCGCCCGTTAGCGTGGCCGCTACTTCGCCCGCTTCGATACCCGGGCCGTTGCAGCCTAATAGCAGTAGTAACCAGCCCAATGTCAGTGCCTGTCTCATTCCGGAACGTTCGTTTCTGTCAGGACCGCAATTGGCTCCGATCGGTTGGAAGGCGTCCGCTTTTCGATCGCTAATTCGCTCGGAACATTGTCTTCGATGTCATGATATGCCTGTTGGCCGCTTTTCCTACTTCGGGGGTAGGGTGACTGTGCCGGACCAGTACAGATTGAAGACCAGGAAGCAGCGTTCCCAGGCGTCCAGACTCGTGGGTTTGCTCAGGTACGAACTGGCTCCCAGTTCATACGCCTGTCGGATCAGGTCTTCTTCCTGCGACCCGCTCAATACGATGATGGGCAGCCGGGGGTAGGTTTGCCGGATTTCCGCCAGTAGTTGAAAGCCTGTTTCCGGGGCCGGCATGAAAAGGTCCAGAAGTACGACACGCGGGAAATTGAGCCGGGTGATGCTGGCAATGCGCAGATAGCGCAGGGTTTCTTCGGCAGTCGAGGTATAAACCGCTTCGGCCTGGGGCATGCTGTGCAGTAAACTGTATTGGATAACTAGCTGATGATCTTCATTCGTTTCCACCACGAGTAGAGGAAAAGAGCGTTTCTGTCGGTTCCGCTTGTCATCATCCATGAGTAAATTGCCTAAATCCGCAGCGGGCATGACACCCGCCGGAGTATGTTAAGTTAAGTAAAGAAAAGGTACAAACCGTGTAGCCCCCGGCCGAATCTGCTGGGTTGAGGAGGAGAAAAATTAGTCGGTAATGAGCGAACCGTGGGCCACCAGCCGGATGGTTACGGCCGCAACACGACGACGGGATACGAGGATAATAACCCGATCGGATAGTTGAATGTACAGCGTTTTAGCGTTCAGCCGGGTTATCTGGGTTATTTTTTCCGGATTGATCAGAGTCGATTTACTGACGCGGATGAACGTCGGCAGACGCGACTCGAAATACTTCAGTGTCTGGCTGACCAGCACGGGTTTCTGGCTATCGCCAAAATGAACGACCGTATAATTGCCGTTGCCTTCCAGGCGAACGATCAACCGTTGCGGATGCGGCATCTGTCGATAGCCGGGTATGCGAAATTCGCTGTTTTCTTTTCGTTGAGTTATCATAGAGCACCCTGGTCTTCGACCTGGCATAAATAGCTAAGTGGTTGTTTAAAGCGAAAAAAAGCAACCTCTCACCTGGTACGGATAATGATACTCGACAACTTTGAGTCTTCTGATGTTAATTAATCAGGGGTAATATGAAACGAAGTGTACGAGTTTATACCCATGAATTTTCGGGCTTTAAATGTATTTCATAATTCTGAAGCAATTCTGAAGCGAGTTGACCGATCGTTCATGTAACTGATCTCGTCCGATTTTTCGGGGATGCCAAACGGAAGTAAAGAAAACCGGGCTGGTCAGTAAAATTGATCAACCGGTCCAAACATATTGATATATAAAGGGTTCTTCGTAACAGAACCTAATTAAACTAACACAATCATGGGTAATCTTCTGTATACAATAGCCGTGGTGCTGATCATCATCTGGCTGCTGGGTTTCCTGGGCTTCAACAGTTTTGGCCTGGGCGGCATCATTCACGTTTTACTGGTCATCGCTGTCATCATGATTATTCTACGCCTGATTCAGGGGCGAAGCGTATAGCCAGGATATACACAAGTCATAAAAAAAAGCCAGTCGTTAAACTGGCTTTTTTTATTCGCCCGCGAAGGGCGCTGACTCCAGGCAACGCGTTCACAACGCGGTATGAGCAGGCAATGGCTTTCAGCCTTTAGAGATGCTTGTAGTGGGTAATCAATAAAATGCGGAAACTGGCCAGGGGCCGAAATGAGTGAACACCTCATCCGCTAACCTGCCGTTGATCTGCATCGAAATAATACATCAGCTCCTGATTGTAAAACTAGAACCGTTATCGCTCACAAGGTGAACTTTACCGCCACGTTCACGATTCGGCCTTCGAGCGGAGCCCAGACCGGACGAAACGTGGGCTGTACGACACGATTGGCGCCAAGCACGACGGTTTCGTAGTTGGCCTGCCGGATATTGAACAGATTCTCGCCGTTCAGTACCAGCCGCCAGTGATCGTTGTAATGGTATTCGGCCGCCCCGGCGAAGAACCAGTAATTGGCCACTTTCTGGTTGTCATAAAGATATTGCGTACCCACATAGCTACTTTCGATGCCAAACCGAAAATGGTCATTCTCCCAGGCCAGCGTAGTCGAGAATTTGTCCTGCGGAGCCAGCGGCAGGTAGGTCTGGTCGGTGGGACCGTCGCGTCGGGCGAGGGTGTGGTTATAGCCAAAATAGAGTTCGTAGGCTTTGTATTCGAGCCGCACGTAGGTGTCCGTGCCCAGGCTGAACAGGTTGTAGGGGGCGTTGATCAGTTGCGTATACGCGCCCAGATTGCTCGACAGGCTGGCGAAGGCCGATACGACCGGCGAATGAACGTAGGTATAATAAAAGGCCTGATCGACCTGCACCGAAAAGCCGCTCTCGAAGTTCTTCGAATAGGCGATGTCCACGTTCGCACCCACCGACCGCTCCGCTTTCACCGTGGCCACATCGATGGGCAGCAGGCGCGGAAAAATCAAACTTACGTTCAGGGCTCCCGGCGTTTGGTTGACAAACAGATTAGGGGTTTTATAGCCCGTACCCACGCTCAGACGTACCGTCCACGGATCCGACGGTTTAATTTTTACCGATAGCCGGGGTAGGAAAAAGTTACCGAAGGTGTTATGATGGTCGAAACGCAGCCCGGCCTGAAACGCCACGTTCCCGCCCACTTGCCAGTCGTCCTGAACAAACGCGCCGACCGTCGAATAGGTGTAATCGACCAGGCGGGTACTGTCAGGATTCTTGCGGAAAGCGTCGATCGTCAGGTTCGCCCCGCCGATCAGCTGGTGTTTTCCGAACCGAACCAGGTCGTTAGCTTCCAGATAAACCGACGATTGTCGTCCATCGGATAGCTTCTGGTAGTCGGTATTCTGCCGGTGAAACGTACTCAACGCGCCTTTGATCGTCAACGTATTTGACGTCGAGGTCTGGTGGCTGGTGTTGAAATCGACGGTATGGCGCTGCAGGTCTGTCAGGTTCCGGTAGCCATTGGGCACGGCATTGCCTTCCAGAGCCGGCAGGTAACCGCCTTCGCGGTGTTCGGTCGTCAGGGCATAGCCGACGTCAAATTTGGTAGCTGCCGATGGATTCCAGAAAAAGCGGGGGTGAAAATTGAACTGCCGGATCTGTGGACTGTCGGTAAAGCCGTCGCCGGTCACGTCGACAGCCTGCTGGTCGGTATAGCCACTAAAGAGCGTCAGCCCGGTTTTGCCGTACCGCTGCGAATAGTACGCATTCAGGTTGGTTTCTTTCAGATTCGAGTGATTGAGCAAGGCTGTGAATTCGGGCGTGTCGGACGTGGGCGTTTTCGAGACGATGTTGATCATGCCGCCAATCGCTCCGCCCCCGTAGAGCGTCGACACAGAGCCTTTTACGACTTCGATCTGCTTCAGGTCCAGCGGAGGGATCTGCAACACCCCGAGGTTTCCCGAAAAACCTTCGTAGAGCGGCAATCCGTCGCGCAGAATCTGGGTGTATTTCGGATCGAGTCCCTGCATTCGGATGGCCTGATTGCCGTTGACGGCCGAGGTGCGCTGTACGTGAATGATGGAAATATCGCCCAGGATACTGCTGACGTTTCCCGGCACGACGGCGCTTTCTTCGTCCATGTCTTCCTGTCCTAGCACCTCCACCTTGATGGGCAGATCGTCGATACGCGAATTTGTGCGGGTAGACGTGACGGTTACCTCGTCCAGCGACTCATCCTGACTATGAAGCCGAAAAACAAGGGTATCGCTGCCAGTCGTAATGGAAAACGTTTCGGTTTCATACCCGATTGCGCTGACCGTCAGGGTCGTAACGCTGCCGGGCAGGACGGGCATCGTGGCGACGCCGTCGGCATCGGTGACGGCACCGAGAATGGGTTTGCCGGACGATGGCGTTCGGATGGTAGCGCCGATAACGGGAGCGTGGGTTAAGCTGTCTTCGACGCGAACGATGCGCCTGCTCTGGCCGAAAGCTGAAGCGGCCAGCAAGATCGATACCAGGCCAATAATAAATGTTTTCATCACATGCTGTATTTGGGGGCAAATACGGCACGAGGAATTAAGGAAATCTGAAGACTAACGACCAGGCAGGGGCCGAAGACCGACCTGAAAAGTGTGCAGTTGCCGGGCGGAGTCGTACCGATACTGCAACGGCAAACCGTATCGATCACAGATCTGTTTCACGAGGGCAAGCCCCAAACCGAGCGAATCGGAGTGGGTAGGGTCTTTGACAAAGCGGTTGAACAACTCATCAGCCGCAAAAGGCAGTGGCTGCCCCGTGTTGGCAATGACCAGGGCATCGGGCGTGAGAGAAACGTTTACATTACCACCGACGGGGGTGTGCCGGGCGGTATTTTTCAGCAGATTCGTCAGCAGAACACCCGCCAGTTGCCGGTTCATGCGAAGCCTGACGGCCGGCGTGATGGACTGGGTAACGGCCAGTCGTTTGTGCGCAAAGAACGGCGTAAACTCATCGGTGCACTGCCTGACCAGGGTACTGATGTCGAGTTGTTCGTCAATGGCAAACTGGTTGTTTTCGACCTGCATCAGCAGCAGCAGCGACCGGTTGAGCTGACTTAAGCGATTCAGCGCATCGGTAGCCCGCTGCAGATGCAAATGATCTTCCTGACCCAGCCTGGGCGACTGAAGCAATAAATCCAGCTCGGCAGTGGCAATGGCTAAAGGGGTCTGGAGCTCGTGGGAGGCATTTTCGGTAAACTGCTTCTGGACCGTAAACTGCGCCCGCAATTTGGTCGTCAACTCCCCCAGCGACCGGTTGAGTAAGGCGAACTCGCGGATGCGATCGTCGGGAAAGGAAGGAGCAACGGGCCCGTCGAGCTGAACGTTGCTGAGCTGGTCGAGGGTTGCATAGAAAGGGTGCCACAACCGGCGGGCAAAGCCCAGACCAACCGCTACCGACAGGCCCATCAGCAGTAAAAAGCCGATAATGACACCGATGGATAAATGCTGGGTCAGTTCGCTGAATTCCAGGTACGGTTGCCGATACCGGACCAGGTACCACCGGCCGTTGGCCATTACCGATGCCTGGTACTGGCGTACGGCAACCGGCTGGTTATCGGTTAACGAATCGTTTAGCACTATGTCGCTGAATTGAGCCGGAACAGGCCCGGCAATACGCTCGATATGCGGATTGTCGTCCCAGTCTACGATCGTACCTATGGGCTGTGTCTGAAGCCGTTGCCCGGTTTTCTGCACTTCATTCAGCAGAATTTCATCGACTTCATACTGAATTTTCTGGTGGATGAGTTCATAAAAGGCAACCGACCCGATCAGGGCAATGCCGCAGGCGACCAGCAGCAGGTAGCGCGCTGTTTGACCGAGCAAACTCATACCGTTTGGGTCGAGAACAGGTAACCGGTTCCGTAGCGGGTCTGGATGTAGTCGGGGCAACCGGCCGCCAGCAATTTCCGGCGCAGGTTTTTTATGTGCGTGTAGAGGAACTCGTGCGAGTCGGCCGCATCCATCGCGTCGCCCCACACGTGTTCGGCAATGGCTGATTTAGACAGCACCCGCTCGGCGTTGATCACCAGAAACAGGAGTAACTCGTATTCTTTACCCGTCAGTTTAAGATCGGTATTGTGGATGCTCACCCGCTGCTGATTCGGCCACAGCATGATCTCCCCGGCTTTCAGCTGCTCCTGGCCGCCAAACAGCCGCCGACGCAGCACGGCCCGAATGCGGGCGTTTAGCTCGGGCAAATGAAATGGTTTGGTCAGGTAATCATCGGCCCCGATCTCGAGGCCTGCTACTTTATCGGCCAGGGTATCTTTGGCCGTTACGACGATGATGCCAGCCACGGATTGCCGCTTTTTCAGGATGCGGACCAGATCGAACCCGTGCCCACCCGGCAGCATCAGATCGACAACGACGCAATCGTAGTCATAGTCATGCGCTTTTTCGGTTGCCTGCGCATAGGTGTCCGCCGTAGTGACGGTGTATCCTTCACTTTCCAGATACTCCCGCACCGATTTTTGTAATGGTAGTTCATCTTCTACCAAAAGGATCTTCATAGGGCAAGTTGCAGGTCATGCTATGTCTGAACGGTAAGTGCCTGCGGATTCGTGTGCAGAGGCCTAGAAAGTAGCGACCTTTCCGTAGAGTGCAATACTGTGTATATTTTTTCTAAAATGATGCGTTAAATAGCAATATTGTATACGAATAAGCAATAATTGGCGTACTTTCGAAAGGTAAATTCATTATTTGTTTTGTTATACGATGCTTATTGCGCCAATCCCCGCTAATGAACACGAGCGACTTGAGTCACTGAGCCAGTATGAATTACTGGATACGCCCCAGGAAGTCGAATACGACCGGGTGTCTCATATTGCTTCTCAACTGTGCGGAACCCCCATCGCGATGGTGAGCCTGATCGATCAGCAGCGGCAATGGGTCAAATCGTATTATGGACTGGCGGTAGAATCCATTCCCCGCGAAGTTTCTCTGTGTGCGCATACGATCAATTTCAACCACCCCTTAATCATTGAGGACACCACCCAGGATGATCGTTTCTGGGACAATCCGGCCGTAACCGGCCAGCCATATATCATTTTTTACGCGGGTGTGCCCCTGATCTCGTCCGATGGGTTTGCCATCGGGTCCATCTGCGTAATCGATCATCAACCCCGTCAGCTGAACCGGTCTCAACAGATTACCCTGCAGGCGCTGGCCGACCAGGTAGTGTTGTTGATGGAACTCCGCCGAACCAACAATAAACTTCTCCGGGCGAGGGCGCAGGCCGAAGAACTGGCTCGTCAGAAAGCGCATCTGCTGGCGACCATGAGCCACGAGATTAGGACGCCCCTGCACGCTCTGGAGGGTTACACCCAGCTTTTGCTCGATCAACAGCCGCGTTCGGATCAGCAGCCCAATCTGAACCGGCTCCAGATTATTGGGCGTACGCTGGTCAGTCTGGTAAACAACATACTCGATTACAGTAAGTTACAGGCGGGTAAAGTGGAGCTGGAAGCAATTCCCTTCTCGTTGCAGGACTTGATTCAGCAGGCCGTCGATATTCAGATCTGGCAAGCTCACCAGAAAAACCTTCAGCTCACGGTCCAGATCGATGAAAAGCTACCGCGCCGATTGCAGGGAGACGCCACCCGGCTGTTGCAGGTGCTGCTCAATCTGATCAGCAACGGGCTTAAATTTACATCCCAGGGCGAAGTGGGTGTGCGGGTGCAGGTCGTATCTGAAGCCGCATCGGCTGTTACGTTCCAGGTAGACGTCACCGACACCGGCATCGGTATTCCCCAGACCTCGCTGGCCTTGCTTTTCAACGAATACACGCAGGTGTCGGCTTCTACGACGAGGCTTTACGGCGGGAGCGGCTTAGGGCTGGCGATAACCCGTCAGCTACTCGATTTGATGGGCGGTCAACTGGAGGTTCAGAGTCAGGAAGGGCAGGGGTCCTGCTTTAGTTTCCGTGTCAGTCTGCCCAGGCATGAAGCCGATGCGGAAAGCCTGGCGAAACCGAAGTCGTGGACCAATGGCCAGCTACTGGCGGTAGACGACAGCCCGATGAACACCAAAGTGTTAGCCCATTTTATTGCCAAACAGGGCGGCCAGGTCGCGGTCTTCAATTCACCGCTCGAAGCACTCGAAGCCGCTCGCCATACGGCCTATAGCGGTATGCTCCTGGATTTATACATGCCCGACCTGGACGGATATGAACTGGCCCAGCGCCTGCAGGTCCTTCAGCCGGGTGTACCGCTCATTGCTCTGTCGGCCGATGACAGCGAGGAGACCCTGGAGCGGGTAAAAACGGTTGGGTTCAAAGGCTTTCTCCGAAAACCTTTTCTGCAGCATGAGCTCGTGAACCTGCTGACCAACCTGGCTTAACGTATTGGCCCAACAGTCAGCTTCGGCAAGGTCAGCCTGTTCGATGACAGCCACGGTTATAAAAGGGACAGTAATAAAAAAGAGTTACACTGATCGCTAGTGTAACTCTTTGCTTTTAACGTGATCCCGAAGCGACTCGAACGCTTGACCGTCTGCTTAGAAGGCAGATGCTCTATCCAACTGAGCTACAGGACCTGGGGGTGAAGCTATTGACAAGGACAGTGGGTCCGTTGACAAATGCATTGCTCAAAAATACGGAGATTCCCGATATTCTGCAATAACGTAGTTATTTCCCCATCCACTGTTTGAAGTCGCTGACCTTCTCGCGGCTGACGAGAGCTTCTTTATCGAAAACCGGGCGAAGGCTCAGCGCCAGTCGGTTGCCGAAGTAGGGCTGAATCTGTTCGACGGCCTGATGCGTTACCAGAACCCCCCGGTTGATGCGGAAAAAACGGTTGGGGTCCAGGGCGTCGGCGAGTTCGTCGAGGGTGTAGTCGACCAGAAATTTCTGCCCCGAGTGCATGGCAAAGAAACTATAGCGCTCGTCGGTGTAAAAATACGCAATGTCGCCCACCTCGACAGAAAGCATGCGCTGGCCCTGACGGACCAGAAACCGCTGCCGGTAGTTGCGTGGAGCCTGACCCTGCAGCTGTTGCAGGAGTTTCTCGATCTTGAACTCGGGTGCTTCGACCGACTGGCCGCGCAGGTCTTCGTATTTTTGCAGGCTTCGTTGCAGATCTTCGCGTTGCACGGGTTTGAGCAGGTAGTCGATGCTGTTGACTTTAAAGGCCTGCAGCGCGTACTCGTCGTAGGAGGTAGTGAAAATAACCGTGCTGCGAACGGGCGTACGCTCGAAAATCTCAAAACTCTGGCCGTCGGCCAGCTCGATATCCAGGAAAATCAGGTCCGGGTCGGGCTGCCCCGTAGACCGGTTGTTTTCGAGCCAGCTTACGGTATCTTCAATACTGGCCGTTACGCCCATGACCTGGAGCGTAGGCGATACTTCGTGGAGTAACTTCTGGAGCTTGCGTACCGCTAATTCTTCATCTTCGACAATCAGAGCGTTCATGCGTTGATCAGGGCTTTTTGGAGGAGAGGTAAAATGACAGTAAACGAATCGGGTCCGGGGTTGATGATGGGTTCGGTCTGAGCCAGTAACTGGTACTTCGCCCGGATGTTAGGCAATCCAACCTGCGTGGACTCGACCCGGGCCAGGTCCGACCGGACGGTTTTTTTCTGGATGTTATTGCTGACCAGCAACTGACCATCCACGGTGGTCATGATGTCGATGCACAGCGGACGGCTGGCCAGAATGACGTTGTGTTTGACGGCATTTTCGACCAGTAACTGCAATGTCAGGGGTGGTATCCGGTGCTGGCGATACTGATCTTCCACCCGAACGCTCAGGTGCAGACCTGCTCCATGCCGGGTTTTCAGCAGGTGGTAATAGGAGTCGATAAAGGCCAGCTCGACATCGAGGGTCGTCAGTTCGTCGCTATCGTCCGCCGACGATTCATCGCCTGAGGTTCGGTTCGTCTGGAGCATATACCGGTACACTTTCGCCATCTGATCGACAAACTGTTCGGCCCGTTTGGGCTCGTCGGCAATCAGCGATGAGAGCGAGTTGAGGCTGTTGAACAGAAAATGCGGATTTACCTGACTCTTCAGGCCCTGGAGCTTTCCCTGCAGGTTTTCTTTCTTGAGCTTTTCCTTGTTGACCTGGTGCTGTTGCCACCGGCTCAGCGAATAAGACGTTTCATAGACGCCCATCAGCAGGATGATCGCGATTAGATCGAAGCTATATACCCGCAGCACGGCGTCGGGCCGAAGCTGAGACGCAAACAAGTGAAACTGCATAAAAAGCCAGGCGTAAAGTGTCAGAAACAGACCCGACAGCCCCACGAAAGCCAATACGGTCATGCCCGCCCGGATCATCGTCTGGCGTAGTTCGGGGTAGGCCTGAGCAATGGCATGGGCGGCCCAGTCCTGCACGATGAACGCAATGGTAGCCAGCGCCCAGACCAATAGCGTGGCCATCACAAACGTGTCCCAGTGGTGCAGATAAGGGGCTCCGATGAGCAGATAACTGATAGACGGAACAAACCAGGGCATCGACAGAACGTACGACCAGCCCCCGCGCGTGGTGATGCGCAGGTAATGGCAAATCTGGTCAAATACAATTCGTTTCATGGATGGTCGTCTCGTCGGTAGCGTGGCGCTATGGGTGATAAAGATAGCGGTCTTATGGTATATTTGGCCGGTTGGGTTGTATCAATTGCGGGATCGAAGCGGTGAGTTGCGTAAATAATAAACTTAATTGAAACCGGGTTTCGCGCTGGTCCGGCGAGCCGTGCCACGATCAGGCGGCCTGGGTGAGTAAAGGGAGCGCCACCCGGAAATACGTATCCGTTGCTTCCACGACCACCGCCCGCTGACTGACCAGATCGTAGCGAGCCATCAGACTAACCAGCCCCGCCCGGATGGTTTCGAGCCGGATGGTTTTCAACTGGCGGGTATTGGTGACCTGGAGCCAGCCGCCGGCGGTAATCTCGATACTGATCACCAGGGGCTTACTCGTCGACATGGTATTGTGCTTGACGGCATTGTCGACCAGCGTCAACAGGCTGAGCGGCAGCAGGTAATGGTTCAGATAAAGGTTGTTGCAGTCGATCAGCCGATCGATCCGCAGGCTTTGCTGATAGCGAACCTGTAACAAATCGGCGTAGAGATTGATAAACTCCAGTTCTGCCTGCACCGTAACCAGTTCGTTGTGTTCGCGGGTTGCTGCGGCTGGCTCGTAGCCATCCCGTACCCGCTCCGGCGACCGGCCGCTTTGCAGCATGTAGCGGTAAACCCGCGCCATTTTGTCGACAAACTGTTCGGCCTGTTTGGGTTCTTCGCCGATCAGCACCGACAGCGAGTTGAGCGCATTGAAGAGAAAATGCGGGTTCAACTGGCCTTTCAGCTTGTCGTACTGGCTCTGGAGCGCCTGCCGCTGAAGTTGTTCATCTTCCTGTAGTTCCAGTTTCCATTGTCCGTAGGTATAGAACAGCCCGAGCGATACGCATAAAAAAGCGTCGGAAATCAGACCGACCACCCAGATGGGCCGTACGACCAGCCAGCTGAACCGAACCCCCGTTATTGGAAACAGGCTGTATACCCAGACATACGTTACCCCAAGTGCGATGGTCAGGCTGCCCATACAGGCCAGCATGGTCAGCGTGCGTGCCACGGTTTGCTGCATGCCCGGAAAATGCCGAATGGCCCACTGCACCGTAAACGTCAGCAGCAGAACCGACAGCGCATAGAGCCCGGAAGCAAGGAAAGTGCCGGCCAGAAACGACTTCAGGTCAGTGAAATACGAGGCTCCGATAAAGTAATAGTTGGCCAGTGGAAACAACACCGGAACCAGCAGCACGTGCCAGCGCCAGTCGCGCCGGAGGAAGAAGCGGGGGCGGTAGTTATCCAGGGTGCTGAGCGGTGACCAGTGCGTACGTAGGGGTATCATGGAATGAACCCTCAAAATTGGCCGGTGCCCTACGAATCGGTAGGTCAGACCTGCATCAACTGTAAAAAATGGTGTATGAATTGAGAAAAATGCCGTATGAACTGTCCGTTGCCCCGTCCGATGCTGGGCGGTACCGTCAACGATCGCTTTGTAAATCAGTTACTTCGAGCCGTAATTGGCCAAAACTGCGTAATTTAGGCGCTCAAACCACCACTTGACTGCTTTCCGTACCGATACCTATGGTTCGCGCCATTTACCAACGTCTGACCACCAGTTTCTCGAAGTGGGAGCTTTGGTATCATGTGCTGTTCATTCCTGTTCTGATTCCGATCTGCAATTACTACTTCATCGGGCCGGCTTATTTTTCCGATGGGCGGCTGCTGGTAAGCGGAACTGGCCTGCTGATCATCCTGTACCTGCTCTCGACCTGGGTTATTGCCAAAGCGGTGCGCTGGGCCATGAGCCATTACCCCGACGTCGAACAGTCGACCCAGCGAACGCTGGCGGTGCTGGTTGTTCTGAGTAGCTTGTCGGCGCTGGCGGTTATGTTCGACGTATTTGTGTACAGCCTGATTCCGGCTTTCGGTACGGCGTTTACCTGGACGCTCATTCGCCCCGTCATGATTCTGACGCTGTTGTTCGATTTCTCGTTCTGCACAGTCCTCAGCCTGTCTTATGCCTATCAGCAGTGGCACAAAGATCAGACAGCCACCGAGCACCTTCGGCGAGAAACGTATCAGCATCAGCTCGATGCCCTGAAAACCCAGATCAACCCGCATTTTCTGTTCAACAGCCTGACGTCGCTCTCGTCGCTCATCAGCGAAAACAAACAACTGGCGGGGCAGTTCGTAGACGAGCTGTCGAAAGTATACCGCTATCTGCTGCAGGCCAATCCGCACGAGCTGGTCAGTCTGCAAACGGAACTGACGTTCATAACCAGCTACAGCAACCTGCTGCACACCCGCTACGGTGCCAGCCTGTCGATTACGCAGGCCATCGATCCGGCTTATCTGGATTATGCGCTGCCGCCGTTGAGTATTCAGATTCTGATCGATAACGCCATGAAACACAATGGTATGTCGGCCGCCAAGCCGCTGCTAATTCGTATTCAGACAACCCCCCAGGGAACGCTTCTGGTCGAAAACAACCTCCAGCGGAAAGTCGTTAAAGTCGAAACGGCGCAGGCGAATCTGGCGACCCTGACGAAGAAGTACGAACTGCTGAGCCAGGAAGCTATTCAGGTTACGGAGACCGCAACCCATTTTCGGGTATGGCTGCCCCTGCTGGTAAGCCAGCGCATCCGGCAGACCTGAAGATGGTACAACAACCACCGGTATCGATCGGGAAGGCGATAATGCCGGGAATGTACGGATCGGCGGACGCTGTTTACGAACGGCCGTGACTGGTGGATAACGTGAACAACTCTTACGCGGGTTTGTACAAAACAATCGGCGAAAAAGACACTTGGAGACACTGACGAGTTGAGTTAACGGAAAGCGGGCGCAATTTGCCGACGCTTTCGACCTGAACCATACACTAACGTGATGAAGCAGTTTGCTGCTGACCTATACCGACGACTACCGCGCATCCGACCGCAGACTCAGTGGCATTTTCTGCTGCTGTTTCCGTGGTTTATTCCGCTGCTGACGTACTGGGTCATTGGCACGCGCTACTGGACGGAGGCCTGGGTTTTCTTCCCGGCTACTCTCCTGAACCTGACCATCGCGGGCAGCTGCCTGTTGACGCTGGATCTGTTCACGCAGAAGATCGTCAGCCGGTATCCTAATCTAGGTCAGACCTGGCCGCGTGTCTGGCGGTTGCTGGCCCTGTTTATGCTCGTTACGCCCTGTTTTGTCTTTGGCACCATCGGCGCTTACAATTATTTTCATCTGTTCGGTTACAGCTACGCCGAGAGTGGGCTGTCATTGGGCCGCATTGCACTGGTGAACATCGTGGCGAACCTGCTGTCGGTGGGTATCGACGAGAGTACGTATTCGATGAAAAAGTGGCGGGAAAACACGCTCGAAAAAGAACAGCTGGAGAAAATCAATATCCAGAGCCAGCTCGAAAGTCTGAGAAACCAGGTGAATCCGCATTTTCTCTTCAACAGCCTCAACTCATTGTCGTCGCTTATTGATGACGAACCCAAAAAAGCCGAGCAGTTTGTCGATGAGATGGCGAAGGTGTACCGGTATCTGTTGCAAACCAACGAGGATGTCCTGACAACCCTCGACACGGAACTGGCCTTCATCGATTCCTATTATCACCTGCTCAAAACCCGCTACGGTGCCGGCATCGAACTCGAAGTAAACGTACCGCCGGACGCCCGTCAGTATCAGTTACCCCCGCTGACGCTTCAGATGCTGGTCGAAAATGCCGTCAAGCACAACGTCATTCACGCGGGCAAACCCCTGCTGATCGAGATTGGCACGACCGACGGCGAGCAGCTTCAGGTGCGTAACAACCGCCAGCGCCGAACCGGTGGGCGGATCGCTTCCAATCAGGTGGGCTTATCGAATATTGCCGCCAAATACCGGCTGCTGGCCCAAACCGACCCCATCGTCTTATCCGACGACGAGCATTTTACCGTTATCCTACCTCTCCTGAAGCCCGTCCGGGCCTGAGTATGCAGAATTCTTGTCCTGCTTATAACCAGTAGTGTAAGTGACTCGTGTTGCGGTTTTTCGTTTTACCAAAAGCAATAACATGACCCGGCCGAAGCAGAGTTTCGGCACTACACTGTAACGCTGAAGCTCTGCTTCGGGGCAACGTTTTTGTGTTACATGCTAATGATCGCTGGTTTGTTCGATACAACGGAGCCGTGGTTATCACGGGTTTTAACCCGGTTTAGGCTCACAAAAAACGGGTTAAACCCGTGATACCTGGCTTTAATTAAAAAAGGCCGTCCCTACCAAACAGAAGTTCGGTAGGGACGGCCTTTTTTAGTTTAAAATTCCGCGGTTCAAGTCTTGCTGATGAAGTTGCGGATTGGCCTCCGGATGGCCCAGCGTGGGCTATTTCGTGGCATTGATCGTGAACGTACCCGACTGCGGATCTTCGCCATCGACGCTGATTTTGTTGCTGTTAACGCGGGCAATGACCGTACCCTGGTAAGTCAGCTCGATGTTACCCCCGCTGGCTTCGGTCACGTTCACGCTGCTGGCAGCGTCGTCGGCAAACACATCGCCGGTCGATTTCAGCGTGAGGTTCATTTTCATGTCTACCGTCGATGCAGTCTGGCGGGTTACCGTGATGGTGCCTTTCAGGTTGGTGCCGCTGGCCGGATATGATTTGCCACCGGTCACGAATTCGGAGTAAGTGTACGTACCGGCTACGCGGCTGGCCAGATCGGGGGCCGGATCGGAGTTGGATTTTTTACAGGCCGATAGAGAAACCGCAAATAACAGCGCCAGCAGGGCCGAACGACGAAACAGTACGAATGTTTTCATGGTGTGTTCCAGAATGTTTAGTTAAAAAGAGGAAGATGCTCGACCGGCACCTGCCGGTCTGGTGATGCAAAGGTGGCATCTGCTTCGCCCGGAGAGAAGGGCGTGTCGTACCAACCGGCAAAACCGGGTTATCAACGGGTAAAACCGTCGGATGAAATGACAGGAAGAGGAAGGTGAAAAAGAGCCTGGTCTGTGATTACCGCAGCGTTTTCAGGTGGTGCTCCAGATGAAGCACGTAATCTTCGATCAGCCACGCCAACGATTGCGTCGGTGCATCGCCCGGATCGATCGGTCGACGCAGGGTTTCGGCGGGGATAGCCTCAGCTACGTAGACGATTTGCCTGTTTAGGCTTGTCCAGAGCGTCAGCAGGTGATCCAGCGGCAAATCCTGATAGCGATTGACGATGACCAATCGATCCTGTGAATAGCGCTGGAGCCGGTACGGTTCGGGCATGAACTGCGCATCGGTAAATCGCTTGAGGTTGTTGATGGCCGAGTCGATCAGATGCCCCAGTATTTCTTTTTTCGACCATTTGTCCGGTATCTTCTGCGTCAGTTCTGCCTCAGATAAAGCCCCCAATTGTGCAGGAACCTGAATCAGATGGGTACGGAGCCGATCGAGTACGTCCATGAAGAATGGGGTTGGCCGCTATCCCGGCGTTCGGGGAGCGCCCGGATTACGTTAAAGCTGTTTAGGTTTTGAAAAGTGAGTGAGTTAAATAGGTATCAAGTTGAAAAGCCTAAACAGGCTCGTTGCTAAGAAAGCAAGCCGATCCTGAGGCTCTCGATAGGATACCGTTCGGGTCAACTACGCCACCTCATTAGTTAACTGCTTAAATCTGGCTTAAGTAGCGCGGAAACTGGTCTTTCCAGACGGGCCAGTCATGGTTGCCCCAGGGCGTTACATCGAGTTGATGACGGATGCCTTTGCGGTTCAAAATAGCTGACATCTGGTAATTGGCATCTTTGCAAAAATCGTATTCCGACGTTCCCAGCACGATGTTGATGTGGTAAAACTCGTCGTTCTGCGCGTTGGGCAGAAAGTCGGGCGGGTTGTTGAAATACACGTTATCGTCGTAATACCCATTCAGAAATGTCCGGATGTCGAAGGCTGCGCCCATGGTCATCAGATGGCCTACCTGCTCGGGATGCCGGAACGCGAAGTTCAGAGCGTGATACCCGCCGAACGAAGCACCCGATACGCCGACTTTGCGGACGTTGCACTCCCGTTGAATACCGGGCACCAACTCTTCGTGCAGAAAACGGTCGTAGAGAACATGATTCCAGATGCGGGTACCTGGGTGCAGGTGTTTGGCATACCAGCTGTCGCGGTCGATGCTGTCGATGCAGTAAAGTTTCACCCGGCCTGTCTCCACAAACCAGCGGGCGGTCTCGGTCAGGCCGAAGGTTTTGTATTCGTAATAATGCCCCATGGAGGTTGGAAACAGCAATACCGGGTAGCCCCAGTTGCCATAAACCAGCATCTCGATATCGCGACCCAGGTGGTGCGAGTACCATTTTCGATAATCTTCCTGCACGACTGTCTGTAGTTGAAGAGAACGGTCAAAATTCGGTTGAAAATAGAGGAAATAGCTGGCAACGGCAATGCCTGTGCGGAGCTACGGCTAAAAAATCCCTATTTTGCAACTTGATGACACCGTTGCTTCTCCTGTTTTTAACCTATATGGCTGACTCATTACTGGCCTCTGTTTCTGCCGAACCGCCTACCGTCGTGGTCCGGCGCGATGATTCGTTATACTCCGTTCCGCTAAAACGCTCCGTGCGGCTGGATATCATTCTGCCCGCTGATTATGCAACCTCGAACCGCGTCTACCCCGTGCTGTATCTGAACGACGGCCAGGACTTACCCCGGCTGCGCATGACGGAAATCCTGGATTCGCTGTATGCCCATCAAGTCATTCAGCCGTTTGTGCTGGTGGCGATCCACGCGGGCGATCGGATTCAGGAGTATGGCACGGCAGCTCAGGCCGATTATATGAATCGGGGCAGTAAAGCCGGCCTGTATACCGACTTTGTCTTTACCGAACTGCTGCCGTACATCAGGACCCACTACCGCATTAGCGCTGAACCGGCGAATACGGCCTTCGCCGGCTTTTCGTTAGGTGGTTTGTCGGCCTTCGATATTGTGTTTCACCATCCGGACCGCTTTGGCCGGGCGGGTGTGTTTTCGGGGTCGTTCTGGTGGCGGAGCAAAAGCACGGAAGATGGCTACCGCGACGAGACCGACCGGATTATGCACGACCTGGTTCGGAAAGGAGCTTACAGCGCCAACCTGAAATTCTGGTTCGAGACGGGCACCGACGATGAAACCAGCGACCGCAACAACAATGGCATCATCGACTCGATCGACGACACGACCGACTTGATCGGTGAGCTGGTTAGAAAAGGATATCAGCGCGAACGGGACATTCGGTATGTGGAGATCGTAGGCGGCCAGCACAACCAGCAAACCTGGAGTGCTGTTATGCCGGATTTTCTGAAATGGGCCTTTCCGGTTCAGTAAGCGATAAACAGAACCCCGTACTCCTATGAAAACCCTGCTACTAATAGAGGCCTTATACCTGGTGGTTTGGCTGGCCGGCTCTTCGCCGGAGGCTGTTTCATCGTCCCGCCCCCCGACGCGCAAGCTGGTCTGGTCCGACGAGTTCGACAACGCAGGCCTGCCCGATTCGACCAAATGGGCGTATGAGGTCGGCGGGAACGGCTGGGGTAATAACGAACTGGAATATTATACGGCCCGGCGACCCGAAAATGCCCGCATCGAGAACGGAAAGCTGATTATCGAAGCCCGTAAAGAAACCTATCAGGGTAACCGCTACACTTCCGCCCGGTTGTTTACGCGTGGGAAAGCCGACTGGACGTACGGTCGTATCGAAGCCCGGGCGAAACTGCCAAAAGGCGTGGGCACCTGGCCTGCCATCTGGATGCTGGGCAAGAATATTCCAACGGCCGGCTGGCCCCTCTGTGGTGAAATCGACATCATGGAGCACGTGGGCTTCGATGAAGGAGTCATTCACGGTACGGTTCATACCGAAGCGTATAACCATGCAAAAAAGACCGAGAAAGGGAAAGCGGTTACGATCAAGAACGTCACGGCCGATTTTCACCGCTATGCCATCGAGTGGACCGCCGACCGGATCGACTTTTTTGTCGATGACCAGCAGTACTACAGCGTTCAGAAGACTGTTTTAGGTGATACCAAAGCCCAATGGCCGTTCGATCAGCCCTTTTACCTGATCCTGAATCTGGCCGTTGGCGGCAACTGGGGTGGTCAGAAAGGCGTCGACGAGACCATCTGGCCCCAACGCATGGAAGTCGACTACGTACGGGTGTATCGATAAGCGCAATGGGCTAAAGCCAGATTCCAGCTCGTCAGTCGATTCGGTCGGTCCTCCGCCAGTACGCTCAACAAAACGCCTTACATTAATAAAAAAGCCGCTTATTGGTAACAAGGAGCCCGTTTTGGAGTTGAAGCTGTATGCAAGCTGCAACCCTAACTTCGCCCCGAAACAAGGTCGACTCGTTCGAGTCGCCGGATTTCTACTGTATTGACGATTTGTTGACGGCCGAACACAAGCTTGTTCGGTCGGCTGTGCGCAACTTTGTAAAACGCGAGATTACACCTATTGTGGAGGAGTACGCCCAGCGGGCCGAATTTCCAACGCAGTTGATTCCGAAATTTGGTCAGATCGGCGTTTTTGGCGCCACCATCCCGACTGAATACGGTGGGGGAGGGCTGGATCAGATTTCGTATGGCCTGATGACCCAGGAAATCGAACGGGGCGATTCGGGCATGCGCTCGTGCGTGTCGGTGCAGAGTTCACTGGTTATGTATCCCATCTGGGCTTTCGGCAGCGAAGAACAAAAGAAAAAATACCTGCCCCGCCTGGCAAAAGGGGAACTGATCGGCTGCTTTGGTCTGACCGAAGCCAACCACGGGTCGGACCCCGGCGGTATGGAAAGCAATTTTATCGAACGCAGCGACTATTACCTGCTGAATGGCTCGAAGCTCTGGATTACCAACGCACCCATTGCTGATATCGCCGTCGTGTGGGCCCGCAATGAACAGGGCAAAATTCGGGGGCTGATTGTCGAGCGGGGTATGGACGGCTTTTCGACCAATGAAATAAAAAACAAATGGTCATTGCGCACCAGCAGTACTGGCGAACTGATATTTCAGGATGTGCAGGTGCCCAAGGAGAATATCCTGCCTGAAGCTTACGGACTGAAAAGTGCGCTGAAATGCCTCGAACAGGCCCGCTACGGTATCTGCTGGGGTGCGTTGGGTGCCGCCATGGAATGTTACGAAGTAGCCCGTCGGTATGCCCTGGAGCGTATACAGTTCAACAAGCCCATCGCCAGTTTTCAGCTCATCCAGAAAAAACTGGCCGAAATGCTGACGGGTATCACTCAGGCCCAACTGTTGTGCTGGCGGCTCGGCATGCTGAAAAACGAAGACCGGGCCTCGAATGCGCAGATCTCGCTGGCGAAACGGAATAACGTCGAAATGGCCCAGCGGGTAGCGTCGGACGCCCGCCAGATTCTGGGCGCCATGGGTATTTCAGGGGAGTACCCGATCATGCGCCATCTGATGAATCTCGAATCGGTGAGCACTTACGAAGGCACGCACGACATTCAACTGCTGATTCTGGGCGCCGATATTACGGGTATCCCGGCGTTTAAATAACTTGGATTTAAACACAGAGCCACGGAGCACACAGAGGATTTCTATTAAACTCTGTGTACTCCGTGGCTCTGTGTTTAAAAATACCAGCTACGGATTTTCGACCAGTTTTTTGATTTCGACCAGAATCGGGTTCCAGCCTTCGCCGTTATTGTAAGTTTCGGTGTACCGCTTTTCGCCATCGGCTACCGTAGCGAAATCGCCCTGGGTAACGTCCAGTATGGTTTGATTTCCCTGTGGAGTCAAGGTATACGTAACCGTCACGTAATTTTCAGGAATGTCTTCGAGCGCGGAATTCGGGTCGAAGGTGGTGTAGGCCAGGAACGCTTCGGGCGTGATCGCCGTAATCGTGCCTTTCACAAAAACCATGTCCTGCCCTTCCCAGGAGCCTGTCCAGAGTAGCGGACTGCCTACTGTCCAGTCCGAAAGCGCTTTGCAGCCAAACATGTATTTTTGGGTTTGTTCCGGATTGGTCAATGCATCCCATACGCTTGCAACCGGAGAATCGAGACTAATACGGTTTCTGACAATTAGCTCAGTCATACTTATTCGTTGGTTTTGGGCAAAGGTCGACCAGACAACTGACAACAGCCTGTCAGCAGGTGTTCTAATTACCCTGAAAGCAGGCCGTTCAGGATTGCCGCTCTACGGCATAGGGTGCGTAATGCGACTGGATTTCGTGGGCCAGCGCCTGCATCATGTTGTGGAGTTCGACGGGCTCTTCAATCGTGACCGCCTTGCCGAACATCAGCAGCCAGCGGGCCAGACCTTCGAGGTAAGGCGTCTGGAAAACCATACGGACACGATCGCCCAGGTCCTCTTCGCGCTGAAAGCCATAGCTGTGCCGTTGCTCCTGCATGAATCGGGTAACGGATTTGGGAAATACCAGAATGGCTTCGGCCAGATTCCAGTCTTCACCAATCCGGTCGAGATATTCCTGCAGCGACAGCCGCTCCGGTCGGGCAAACCGCTGACCTGTGTCGGTCAACTGCCGGATGCGGTCGACCCGAAAGTCGCGGTAATCCTGTCGGGTACGGCAAAATGCGATCAGGTGCCAGCCCATGCGGTAATGATGCAGACCCACCGGCTCGACTTCGCGCTCGGTTTCGGCGTCGTTATATTGCGAATGATACTGAAGCAGCAGCACATGATTCTGCGCAATGGCGTACTGGATGTGAGTCAATAAGCCATCGGAATAAGGCTGTCGGTGCACCGGGTCGGCCACCTGAATATGCGCATCCAGATCGTCCAGATGTTCCTGATCGGCCCGCTTCATGACCGACTTTATTTTGAATAGCGCCGACTCGAAGGCCGTCCGCACCGACTCATCGGCCCATTTGGCAATGAGCTTGCTGCCCAGCAGCAACGAACTGGCTTCGGCGTTGGTAAACATAACCGGTGGCAGATGATAGTCGGTCAGGAAATAACCGATTCCCGCTTCGGCTCCGATGGGCACACCGGCTTCTTCCAGCGACCGCACATCGCGGTATACGGTTCGCAGGCTGATTCCAAAGCGGTCGGCCAGTTCCTGCGCCCGCACGACCCGTTTGGTTTGCAGGTGGATCAGAATGGCAGTAAGACGGTCAAGTCGGTTCATGGCAGGACGATGGATGTCTGTTTGCAAATTACGTTTGTTCAAGTGAACAAGTCGCGCTTTTTTTGTTTACTGGTTCTAACCCATCCATTTTCCGGGCGGTAATGCTGGCCGACCGGTTTTCGCTTTTTTATACCATCGTTCATGAACAACGCGCTCGTTCACAACAACACCCACCGCCAACGCTTCGAATTAGAAACTGACGGCAAACTGTCCATTCTGGTCTACGAACACGTCGACGACGATACCCTCGCGCTCGTGCATACCGAAGTCGACCCAAGCCTCGAAGGGCACGGAATCGGTTCGAAACTGGTCGAGGGCGCTTTAGCGTACATCGAAGCGAACAACCTCAAAATCGTGCCGCTCTGCCCGTTTGTGGATGTCTACCTCAAACGTCACCCCGCCTGGAACCGGGTTGTATCGACCGCTTATAACCCGAATGATTTCTAAGCTGCCGGATGAACCGTTTTTTAGTTATTGCCAGCCTGGTTCTCGGGTTGGGTCATGACGCATTCGGTCAACTGGCCGGGTATCGGGTGTGGTTTGGGCTGACCACCCGCCGGCCCCAGCAGGTGGTGCTTCGCCAATGGCAGCAGCAAACCCAGACGCGCTACCTGGTGCTGAATCCGGAAACGCTCGAAACCTCGGTGGTCGCGCTGCTGAAGGATGGGGTCCGGCCCTTGTCCTGGCCAGACGTGATGCAGCAGGTTCGGCAGACGCCGTACGGACGAGCTTTACGGGCGGAGCAGCAGCGTGACGCCAATCTGCAGGACGCGGGTATCGAACGGACCGACACGACCGAACGGGGCTTCAGCCTAACCATCGACCTGTGCCCGTCGACCAAGCCGCTGACCCGCTCAGTGTTCGAACAACTGGTTCAGGCGTTTGAGCCGGCAGAAAAGCCGATTCCTGTAACCATTACGATTACGGGGCTTTGGATGGAAAATCATACGCAGGACCTTACGTATCTGAAAAATCTGGTCAGCCGGGGCGAACTGGCGATCACGTGGGTGAATCATTCGTATCACCACCGGTACAATCCCCGGCTCCCACTCTCGACCAATTTTCTGCTCGAAGCCAACACTAACCTCAGCGACGAGGTACTCCTGAATGAGCAGGCCATGCTCAAAAATGGCCTGACGCCGGCCATTTTCTTCCGGTTTCCGGGATTGGTTTCCGATAAGGCGGTCTTCGATCGGATTCTGTCGTTCGGACTGCTTCCCATCGGCAGCGATGCCTGGTTAGCCAAGAATCAGTCGCCGAAACAAGGGAGTCTGGTCCTCATTCACGCCAACGGCAACGAACCGCTGGGTATCATGGATTTTATAAGCCTGATCCGACAAAAATCGCCCTTCATCAAAAATAAAACCTGGCTCTTATACGATTTACCTGCCAGTCTGGCAAACGAAAAGTGAATCGACGGATGCTACAGCGCCGATTGTCTTCCGTTTTTAATAAAGGCCATGGCGGATCAGCGGATGGATTTGTCATTCCGACGAAGGAGGAATCTTGAGTTAAAGTAACCCTCAAGATTCCTCCTTCGTCGGAATGACAACGTCACTCATTTAACGGTCAAACGAGTACACCTCAGCGTTGAAAGCTTCATCATTTCTCATTCATCATCTTCTGCTCCATTTCTTCAATTTTCTGGCGGAGTTGTCGTACTTCGCCGATCAGGATTTGCAGGTCATTGTCGGTTTGCTCCTGCTCATCTTCCACGAAGAAATTCGCTACGTAGCCCGTAAACGTACCGAACAGGCCTACTCCGGCCACCATCAGAACGGCCGCAATAAGCCGGCCGAAGGTCGTGATCGGAAACCGGTCGCCGTAGCCTACCGTCGTGATGGTGACGAAAGCCCACCAGAGCGCGTCGGAAGGGGTTTTGATATTTGCCTCAGGTACCCGCTCGGCGTAGAGAATGGCAATGGCCCCGAAGATCATCAATAGTACCGAGCTGAGCAGCACTACGGCCAGGGTGCCATTGGCCCGGTCCCGAAAGAGGTGGTTGAGGAAATCGCGGATAGACCGGAACGAACGGACCATCCGTAGAATCCGGAATACCCGGACCAACTGCCCCAGCCGGAACCAGTCGAACGCCGGGATACTGGCAAGCAGATCGATCCAGCCCCAGCGCAGAAAGGCCAGTTTGTTGGGTGCCCGGTAGAGTCGCAGAAAAAAATCATACAGAAAATAAAGACAAATCCCCGTATCGATCTGATTGAGCAACTCATACCCCTGGCTATCGATGGGAACAAGCTCGCGAACCAGCAGGGCCAGAACGACGTAGACCGACAGGACCAGCATGATAATCTGGTGCAGCGATAATTTGGAGAGAGCAGGCTTTTTCGGATGGCTCATGGAACGCGCGGTTGGGGCGGATGCAGGGGCGAAATTCGGTCTTTTTTTCGCACCCACCGCCACACGTCCGTCAACAGCGCTGGATAGACAGTTACGCCAATGCTGTAGTAACTCCCGTTGAAATTCTGATTGATGGCCGTCTGGAAGACCGAGATCCGGTAGCCGATCTGCGCGCTCAGACCCACCCAGCGTGTGCCCCGCCACTGGGCGTAAGCACCGAGCTGAACCGGAACCAGAAAGCTACGCTTCGTCCGGTCGATGACGGTTTCGGTACTGAGCCGGGTCGGTAAAGCGTAGGCCACACCGCCCCCAATCTCGGCCGGGACACTGATGAGCCAGCGTTTGTTGTTGGTAATATTCCACCAGTACATCAGGTTCATAAACCACAGGTCGGTCCGGGTGTAATAGTTTAGGTTGATGCGTCGGGCGGCATCGCGTCGCCAGTCGATCAGCTTCAGGTAGGTGGCGTAACTGATCCAGTAATAACCCAGCGTCAGCTGATGGCGCTTTTCTCCCAGCTCGATCCCGGCGTTGAGCCCCCAGATATTTACGTGCTGGCGTTCGAGAAACGAGTCGCGAAAATCGAGGTTGAAGGTCGGTCTGATTTTAGCCCGTTTGAATTGTAGGGTATCGGCCGACGGAATCGAATCGAGTCGGGGCGTCAGTAACAGGAATGTAAGCAGGCCAACGGCAATCATAATGCTCTACTAACCAGAAAAATAGATTTTAGTTGTCAGTGGTCATTGATAGTCATTCGTGGTCATTAAGTGGTCATTGATAGGTACTGGTCGTAACGAGGACGATTGACTGACAACCAATAACTACCAATGACCACTTAATGACCAATGACTACTAAAACTCAACATGGGTTCGCAGAGCGAGTAGGTTTACGGAACCCCGGTCGCCGTTATAACCCGGATGTTGCACTAGTTGATAATCGGCCGTCAGGTAGAGCGTATGGGCCAGCCGGGCTTTGTAAAAAACTTCCAGGATGTTCTCGGATTTATAGTTCGGCAAGCGGCCATCGCCCAGGATGAAGCCGATCCCACCTGCATTCAGAAAAGCCGCATGTTCGGCCGAAATGCCATTTTTCGCACCGGCAACACCGATCACGTCGTTGGGGCGTTTCCAGCGCGTACCGCCGATGTAAATGCCCAGGGTAACGCTACGGTCAATTTCTGTGAACGCCCAGGTCGCCGTTTGGCCGTCGTTCCAGCTTACCCGGCCGAAAAGGCCACCTACGTCGCCAAGTGGCTGTTCGGCATTCAGGCCGAAGCCGTATTTGACCCCGCCATAGGTGGTTCCGGTAGAAATGTAAGGGGGATCGGCCGGATACGCGTTGGCCTGTAATAACTGCGTTGCCGACACGTAGGTCGGAGCTTTCGTTACATTCCGGAAAGCCAGTAAACGGACCGTGCCTGCCCGGCGCAACAGCCTGAACTTGTGTTCCAGCTCCAGCGTCAGCGCATTGGCTTTGGTTGCGTTCCAGTCCAGCACGTTGCCATTGGCCGCAATAGGCATCAGCGAAGCCGCGGCCCGTATGGCGTAGGTAGGCCGGATGTATTCGACGGCCAGGCTCCAGGTATACCCGCGGGTGTTGGCCGGATAGTCCCAGGCCCCCATGTTCATCAGC
The DNA here is from genome assembly GCF_054777875.1 of Spirosoma koreense. NCBI lineage: Bacteria > Pseudomonadati > Bacteroidota > Cytophagia > Cytophagales > Cytophagaceae > Spirosoma > Spirosoma koreense. Next base: position 1,075,810 of record NZ_BAAHAC010000005.1, read on the forward strand.
GACCAGTTGGAAAACTGGCTGCGTGGGTCGTGGGCGTAGGCGTTGTTGTCGAAGATGTCGGCAATGGAGAATTTGCCCGCCGTGATTACCAGACGCGAAGCCGGAATGGAGTCTCTGATCTGGTTAGCTTCCGATTCCGCTTCGTTGCGGGCGCTCTTGCCCAGCGGGATAACCTGTTCGATGTAAAACCGGGCGAGGTACAGCGCCGGACGTGCACTGCCGATGCGGAAGGTTTCGCCGTTTGGAAAACCTGCGATACCGACCGCTGGTGCGTAAAGGTCTTCATTGTCGGGATCCTGGCTGTCGCGGTGCCCGACCCCGCGTCCACCCGCCAGTTCGGGATTGAGGTAAACGGCGGCTCCCCGCCACAGGCGTCGGCCCAAAAACAGGGTTGTAGTCACCGATAAGGCCGTATCGGGCTGTTCGCTCAGGGTGTTGCGACCGTCGTAGCCTGCGCCGTTGAAGCGTGTATGGCCCTGAACGATGGTGGTGAACTGAAAATGAAGGCTCCAGTTCTGGAGCGAGTCGAGGTAATTATTGTTGTTGTCCTGCTGGGCCTGAGCGGTCGTTCCGATCAGGTAAAAAGTCAGTAAACACCAGCCTAAAGGTCGTAGCGCATGTACCATGCCTACTATAATCCGGAAAATGAAGCATGTGTTTTCAGGATATTCGCTTAGTACCGTGCAACCGCTGCGACGAACCACGGTTTGTTTATGCGGTACCGATGACCGTGGCATAGTGCTAGGCGAACAGGCTGTTTTTATAAACCTGCTTTGAGCAGATACCCCACCCCCATAGCCGTATGGATTAGTTTATGGTCGAATTCCCGATCTATTTTCTTGCGTAAAAAATTGATATACACTTCTACCTTGTTCGTATTACAGGCTTTGTTACTGTCCCATACTTTTTCGAGAATCTGCGCTTTCGTGACCACGCGTCCGGCATTTTCCACCAGAAATTCGAGCAGCTGAAACTCACGGGCGGTCAGGCTGATGCGTCTGCTGGCCCGATAGGCGGCTTTTTCGGCCAGATTAAGCTCCAGATTATCGACACTCAGAACCGTAGGCGCATTGAAGCCGCCCGTTCGTCGACGATGCAGGGCGTAAATACGAGCCAGCAGTTCGTCGAGATCACACGGGCGCACCACATAATCGTCGGCTCCCGCGTAGAGGCCCTTGGCTGTATCGGCCGGGGTGCGCTGACTCGACAGAAGCATGACCGGGGTCGAGTCGTTTTCCTGGCGCAGCCGCCTGACTACGTCGAAGCCATCCATGCGCGGCAGCTGAGTATCCATCAGGATGAGGTCGAAGCGGGCATGGAGGGCCATGGCCAGACCCGTGTACCCGTCGGTTGCCATTTTCATGTTGTAATGGCGTTCGCCCAAGGTTTCGTGTAGTAAATCGAGATACGAATGGTCGCTTTGAATAAGTAATATTTTCATATGCCGATACCCAACCGGATTAGTGCTCGTAGCAAATGTCCCGGACGGACTTTAAATCGGGTTTAAAGTTGAATTAAATCTCCTTTAAAATTTATTTGCTGTTTATGAGTATTTATACCCGGTCAATTGGTAACATTGCTTCAGTATGCTGCCGGGTTTCTTTTTTAAGCGATAATTAATGATGGTTTAACAACGCCTTAACAGCCACATGGCTATTTGCCGCCAAATCAGCCGGATTTAAGCTTATCCCGCCCTAAATTATGTCTTGTTTTCGATTCACCGCCCTCTGTATCATTGGTGTTGGACTAAGTTGCCTGAGTAGATTTTCACTCGTGTCCGCCCAAACGCCATCTGCCCCCGCGCTCCCCGCCGTCGACACACTACGGCAGAGCCTGCCGCAACTCGAACAACAGTTTGTGGAGCGTAATTTTCAACTGCTGGCCCAGCGCTACCAGATCGACATTGCCGACGCGTCGATTACGCAGGCGGGTCTTCGCCCAAACCCCAATCTGTGGTTTCAGGGCAACCTCTATAACCCTCAAACGCATAAAGTCCTGCCGTTTGGCCGACCCTCCCAGGCCGATATCGACGCGGGCGTCTTCAACAGCGGCTATTACGCCGTTCAGTTGCAGCAGGTGATTCTGCTGGCGGGCAAGCGTAGTAAGCTGGTGGCGCTGGCCGAGAGCAACCGATCGCTGGCCCGGCTGGCGTTTCGCGATATCATGCGGACGCTGCATTATCAGTTGTATACGACCTATGCCAATCTGTATTACGACCTGCAGGTGCTTCGGTTATTCGACGATGAGCTGAGCCGGCAGCAGCGGTTGATTGAGTCGTACCGGATTGCGCTTCGCACCGGGGGGGTAGCCCCTTACGAAGTTACCCGGCTCGAAGTAGCCATCCGTGATTTACAGGCCAACAGTGCGAATTACCGCACACAAATCGCCGATGAACAGGCCACCCTTCGGGTATTGCTGCGCCAGCCCGCCAACCGATTTATTTTACCGACCGAGCTCCCTCCGCTCCGGACTACCGTGCCGGCCCTGGCCAGCGCACTCGATTCGGCGCAGGCTAACCGGCCCGATATTGGGCTGTCGCAGGAGCAGATCAACAACGCAGAACGCAGCCTGGCCCTCGAAAAATCCCGCCGGACGCCCGATCTGACTACCGGGCTGTTATACGAGAAATACGGGAATGCGTACATAAACTTTCTTGGTTTCCAGGCGTCGATGGACCTACCGATCCGGAACCGGAATCAGGGCGCTATCCGGGCGGCAGAAACAACTCTGAAAAGCGTGACGAGTGGCCTGGAAAACCAGCAGACCATTGTCCAGAGTGATGTACTGAACGCCTACGACAAGCTCAATACCTACTACGAGCAACTGGCGGCCCGACCCGAAGGCTACCTGGATCGAATTCAGAATATTTCCGTAGAAGCCACCAAAGCCTACAACGCCCGCACGATTGGGCTGCTCGATTACCTGGACAAAATCCGGACCTACCAGCAGGCGCAGCTCAATAATATCAACCTGCTGAACAATGTTTTCAATACCCAGCAATTGCTGAACTACACGACAAACACGCGATTCTTCTGATTCATGAGACCGGTAATCTGTACGGTGGTCATGGGGCTGGCACTGGCCGCCTGTGGTCACAAAAACGAAGAAAGTGCCAAAGCGCCTACCTCCAGCGCTGATTCATCGAGCAGTTATTTGACCGACTCGGTTCGGCGCATGAATCCGGAAGATGAACTGACGCTAAACGGCACGGTTACCTTCGACCAGGATAATGTCGTGCGGGTGTTTCCGCTGGTGAGCGGGAATGTCGAGAAAACGACGGCTTCGCTGGGCGCTTACGTGCAGAAAGGACAGGACCTGGCGCTGATTCGGTCGGGCGATATTTCGACTTATACAAATGATTACCAGGCAGATAAGTCGGATCTGGAAGTGGCGCAACAGCAGTATAAAAACGTGTCGGCGCAGTATAAATCGGGGTTTGCGTCGGAGACGGATTTTCTGACCGCCAAAAACAACGTCAAAAAAGCCGAAGACGAACTGAGTAAATCGGCGAATATTCTGCGGGTTTACGGAGGCAGCACCGCCGGTACCGGACAACCTTATTTTTCGGTCAAAGCACCGATTGCGGGGTACATCGTCGAGAAAAACGTCAATACCGGTCAGGACCTGCGGGCCGATAACCAGAATCCACTGTATACCATTTCGAGCCTGCAGCAAATCTGGGTGCTGGCTAACGTGTACGAGCAGGATATCCCTGAAATAAAACAGGGGCAATCGGTCGATATTCAGGTGTTGGCTTACCCGGACAAGATCTTCAAGGGCCTCATCAGCAACGTAAGCAGCGTGCTGGATGAACAGGCGAGGGTGCTGAAAGTACGGATTGTGCTGAACAATAAAGACGGGCTGTTGCGACCGGATATGTTCGCAACGGTACACGTGCACCTGCCCAATACGAGCGCGACGGGCGGGGAAAAAGCCCTGGCGGTGTCGCAGAAAGCGGTGGTCTTCGACCGCGATCACTACTACGTCATTGTCCAGACGGGTAAGGATAAATACGAGGTTCGGGAGGTAAAAGTCCTGAAAAATACGACCCGCTATGCCTTTGTGGAAGGAGGGAACCTCAAGCCCGGCGATATCGTCGTAACGGAAGGTAGTTTGTTGTTATACAACGATTTAACGGACTAATCTTGTGAATGAGTAATGGATAATGAACAATGGATAATGCCTGCGAAAAGTCGATGTAGGTAGGGGCTCATTATCCATTTTACATTATTCATTATCCATTCTTCACCGCTCATGAACAAATTCATCCGCAGCATCATCACCTTCGCGCTGGTCAACCGCTTTGCCGTCTTTTTCGGTATCGGGATCATTATTGTGGGCGGAGTCGTCGCTTTCCTGAACACCCCCGTCGAAACCTTCCCGGACGTAACGAACACCAACGTCATTGTTATTACGCAGTGGCCGGGCCGTTCGGCCGAAGAAGTAGAACGATTCGTCACCCTGCCGCTCGAAACCGAACTGAACTCGGTGCCGCGCAAAAGCACGCTGCGGTCGGTATCTTTGTTTGGCCTGTCGGTCGTTACGATGATCTTCGAGGACGGGGTCGACAACTTTACGGCCCAGACCAATGTGGCCAACCGGATTGCGGCTGTCGACCTGCCCGACGGCGTCAGTGCCGAAGTGGAACCGCCGTACGGACCGACCGGCGAGATTTATCGCTTCACACTGGAGAGCAAAACCAAAGACATCACCGAGCTGAAAACCCTGCAGGACTGGGTCATCGAACGTCAGATCAAGAGCGTACCGGGTATTGCCGACGTGGTGAGTTTTGGGGGAAAGGTAAAAACCATTGAGGTCGATCTGAACCCAACGCTGCTGGCCAACTACGGTTTTACGGCAATCGACGTCGATCAGGCCATTCAGTCGAGTAACATCAATGTCGGGGGCGACGTCATCAAACAGGGCAATCAGTCGCTGGTGGTACGAGGGATCGGCCTGCTGACCAAGCCGGAGGACGTAGCGGGAATCATCATCGACAACGTCAACGGCGTGCCGATCAAAGTGCGGGATGTGGCTACGGTGAAAGAAGGATTTCAGCCCCGCCTGGGTATTGTCGGGCGAGACCGGCAGGACGACGTGGTGGAATGTATCGTGGTGATGCGCAAGGGCGAGAATCCGAACGATGTGATTCCGGCCCTGAAGGCGAAAATCGACGAGCTGAATAATCAGATTCTGCCCAAAGACGTCAAGATCAAAACCTTCTATGACCGCACGACACTAAATAATTACACCCTGCACACGGTGGGCGAAAACGTGCTGACGGGTATTTTCCTGGTCACGCTCATTCTGCTGATCTTCCTGGCCGACTGGCGAACGACGCTTACCGTAGCCATCGTGATTCCGCTGGCGCTGCTGTTTGCTTTTATCTGCCTGCGGCTGAAAGGTATGACGGCGAACCTGCTCAGCATCGGAGCGCTCGACTTCGGAATTATCATCGACGGCGCCGTGGTGATGGTCGAGGGCTTGTTTGTGATGCTGGCGCACCGGGCCGAGCAAATGGGGATGATGAAATTTAACAGCCGGTCGAAGCTGAGCTGGATTGCCCAGAATGCAACGGAACTGGGTAAGTCGATCTTTACGTCTAAAATTATCATCATCACGGCTCTGCTGCCCATTTTTACCTTCCAAAAGGTCGAAGGGAAATTGTTCAGTCCGCTGGCCTGGACCATCGGTTTTGCGCTGACAGGTTCGCTGATCGTGAGCCTGACCTTGATTCCGCTGTTGTGTAGCCTGTTGCTCAACAAGCAGGTGCGCGAACGGCATAACCCCGTAGTCAGCGGTCTCGAACGGGCCTACGTACCGGCATTGAACTGGGCCATTCGGCAACCCCGTTCCATTATGGGCATTGCCCTTGGCTCCCTGGGTCTTGCCGTTTACCTCTTCCTGTTTCACATCGGTTCCGAGTTTCTCCCGCAACTGAACGAAGGGTCCATCTACGTGCGGGCGAGCTTACCTTACTCGGTTTCGCTGGACGAGAGTTACGCGTACACCCGCAAATTCCGGGCTATTTTCCAAGAGTTTCCGGAGGTGCGCGGGGTTATTTCGCAAACCGGACGCCCGAACGACGGCACCGACCCGACCGGTTTTTTCAACAACGAGTTCTTTGTTGATCTATACCCCAAGGAAGAGTGGAAACGGGATGTCACAAAGGATGAACTCGTTGAGCAAATGCAGCGGAAACTGGCCCGCTTTAAAGGGGTTTCTTTTAATTTTTCGCAGCCCATTTCCGACAACGTTGAAGAAGCTGTATCGGGGGTCAAAGGGTCTATGGCAATCAAGATCATTGGTCAGGACCTGAATGTACTGGATAAAGAAGCGACCAAAGTATTCAACGTTATGAAACAGGTGCCGGGCGTAAGCGACCTCGGGGTCTTCCGAAATCTGGGTCAGCCGGAGTTTCGAATCCAGCTCGATCCGCAGAAACTGGCGCTCTATAACGTACCTACAGACGTTGCTCAGTCGGTGATCGAAACGGCCATCGGTGGTAAAGCCGTGACCCAGTATTACGAAGGCGAACGCCATTTCGATATCAAGGTGCGCTACGACGAGCGCTTTCGTTACTCGCCCGAATTGATCGAGAATCTGATGGTGCCGACGCGGTCGGGTAGTAAAATTCCGCTGAAAGAGCTGGCCGAAATCGGCACCCGCTCCGGCCCGGCGTTTGTCTACCGTGAAAACAACGCCCGGTTCATCGCCATCAAATTTTCGGTGCGCGACCGCGACCTGGGCAGCACCATTGCCGATGCCCAGAAGCGTGTAGGCGACCAGGTGAAACTGCCTGAAGGATTTCAGATGCGCTGGGCGGGCGAGTTCGAGAACCAGACGCGGGCCGAGCGGCAACTGGCCATCGTGGTGCCCATCAGCATCACGATCATCTTCCTGATTCTGCTCTTTACGTTTGGCAGCGCCCTGGATGCCGCCCTGATCATTCTGAACGTTCCCTTCGCCCTGATCGGGGGTATGCTGGCCCTCTGGCTGACCGGAATTAACTTCAGCATATCGGCGGGGGTAGGGTTTATCTGTCTGTTCGGCGTATCGGTGCAGGACGGGGTCATTCTGATCAACCGATTCAAGGAAAACCTGCACAACAAGCTGCCCATCAGCGAGGCCATCCGGGAAGGGGCGCTGACAAGGGTCCGACCGGTGGTGATGACGGCGCTGATGGCCTCGCTGGGTCTTCTGCCCGCTGCCCTGTCGACCGGCATTGGCTCCGAAACCCAGAAACCGCTGGCTACGGTGATGATCGGCGGTCTGATGACCTGTACGGTGCTCTCGCTGTTGATTCTGCCTGTCACGTACGAGTTGATCCATAGTCGACGGGCGCGCAAAGAGCTGGCCCGTCATGAGTCGAAAACGGTAAAAGTACCGCATCATTCCTAAACAAAACGGGGTCGGCTTAATAACCGGCCCCGTTTTGCATCATTTCTATTTACTGATTCTAGCGCCAGTAACCGGGTTGCCAGACATTACCATGTCGGCGCGCTATCCAGTGGCCAGGCACCCAAATGGCGCGTGGCCGGGGAGTAACCACCCGGTAGTTGGTATGCCAGCGATAAGCAGGCCGGTAAGGGCGCCACGTAGGGGCAAGCCGCACATACCGGGGAGCCGGCGGGCGCGCGATGATAACCCGCGGATGAGGTGGTCGTCGGCGCACGTAAACCTGCGCGTCGGCATAGGCCACAGACCCGAAAAACAAACAAATGAATAGCCAACTTTTTAAGATAGTGTTCATAACAATTGATCGTTAAAATGAAAACTGTTTTGAAAGCGAGACTATTTAACCCGCCAGAAAATTCACCTCCAGCCCGTACGAACTGTCGTTCGCATCGTGTGGGTTAGAGCACTAATTTGCCGACAGGTTTAACTTTTAAAACTAAATAAACGGCTTTTGTTCCCTAAAAGAGGCCGTGGCAGGGTGTCATGCGGACAAAAAACGGACAGGAAAGAAGCATGTTTGAAGTAGTTTTTCTAGCTCTAAACAGCTGATTTACTGCTATTTATGCTCCTGAAGCTGCGGTACCTGAAGTTGCTGCTGTGCGCGTAATTGCCGGGTCGTTTTTCTAGATCCGTCGTGGCTCCAGCCGGGAGGCCCAAACAGATACCCCAGCGCGTTGCGTATAGATCCGGCCCGGCGGATGTCCTGGCCAATGGACGTCCACTCATGGAACGCAATTCTGACGGGGTTGTGGGAATTGATGTTGGTCGTCAGACCATACGTAGGCCGCTTGCGTTCGGGCTCGAAGGTGCCGAACAACCGATCCCAGATGATCAGTATACCCGCGTGGTTCTTATCCAGATACGCCAGGTCCGAGCCGTGATGTACCCGGTGGTGAGAGGGCGTGTTGAAGATAAATTCGATGGGAGCGGGGAGCCTGTCAATGAGTTCGGTGTGTATCCAGAACTGATAGAGCAGGCTGATGGATTGCATAGTCATCACCGCCACGGGCGAAAACCCGATCAGGGGCATCCAGATCCAGAAAATAAACGCACCCGAAAGATTGCCTGTCCAGGTTTGCCGTAGCGCCGTTCCCAGGTTGTATTTCATGGAGGAGTGGTGCACCACATGCGAAGCCCAGAAATAGCGACTGCTGTGGCTGATCCGGTGAAACCAATAGTAGCTGAAATCGTCGGCAAAAAACAAAATCGCCCACCACTGGGTCATGTCGATGGTGAACAGGCGAAACTGATACACGAGCGAATAAGCCCCAAACACAATCGCTTTCCCCACGAAACCGATGATGACGTTGCCGATCCCCATCGACAGGCTACTGGCGGTATCTTTGGCGTCGTAATAGTCTTTTTGTTGCCTGGCTGTCACAAGTACTTCGGCTACCAGCAGAATCACGAATCCCGGAATGGCATACTGAATCAGATCTCTCATACTATTTCTGACTTTTATGCAAGTTACTGGATTTAAACACAGAGCCACAGAGAACACGGAGAAAACTCTGTGCGCTCTGTGGCTCTGTGTTTAATGACTAAGTACTACCGGTTCATCGAGATCAAAAACTCTTCGTTGGTCCGGGTGCCTTTCATGCGATCCAGCAGGAAGTCCATGGTTTCCATCGGGTTCATGTCGGCCATGTGCTTGCGCAGAATCCAGACACGCTGCAGGGTTTCTTTATCCAGGAGCAGGTCTTCCCGACGCGTACCGGACGATAGTACATCGACGGCTGGGTAAACGCGTTTGTTAGCCAGCTTACGGTCGAGCTGAAGTTCCATGTTGCCCGTACCTTTGAATTCCTCGAAGATTACCTCATCCATTTTCGACCCCGTATCGATCAGAGCCGTAGCGATGATCGTCAGCGAGCCACCATTTTCCACGTTGCGTGCCGCCCCGAAGAAACGTTTGGGTCGGTGTAGCGCGTTGGCGTCGACACCCCCGGAGAGGATCTTACCCGAGGAGGGTACCACCGTGTTGTAGGCCCGCGCCAGCCGCGTGATCGAATCAAGCAGAATCACTACGTCGTGGCCGCATTCGACCATCCGCTTGGCTTTTTCGAGCACCATACTGGATACCTTCACGTGCCGGTCGGCCTGCTCGTCGAATGTCGAGGAAATTACTTCCGCGTTCACGCTGCGGGCCATGTCGGTCACCTCTTCCGGGCGTTCATCGATCAGCAGAACGATCAGGTATACTTCGGGGTGGTTTTTGGTGATGGCGTTGGCAATCTCTTTCAGCAGCACCGTTTTACCCGTCTTGGGTTGCGCTACGATCATACCCCGCTGACCTTTACCAATTGGGGCAAACAGGTCCAGCACACGGGATGAATAGTTTTCGGGCCGGTTGCTCAGGTGCAGTTGCTCATCGGGGAAGAGCGGAGTCAGGTATTCGAACGGAATCCGGTCGCGAATCTCTTCCGTGGTTTTCCCATTGACGGTCGACACACGAAGCAGGGCAAAATATTTTTCTCCTTCTTTCGGCGGACGGATGGCTCCCCGAACCGTATCGCCAGTTTTCAAACCAAATAATTTGATCTGCGAAGGCGACACATAAATATCGTCGGGACTGGCCAGGTAGTTATAATCGGCCGATCGTAGAAAGCCATAACCGCCATCCTGCATAATTTCCAGTACACCCTCGTTGTCGATGATGCCGTCGAATTCACGAATGTGCTGATTATACTGCCGACGGATGCGGTTCTGGTATTCCTGAGCCTCGCGAGACGGGCTCTGGATTTGGGGCTGAGCTGCCTGACCGGTATCCGGCTGTGGTTGTTGCTCCGCCTGCGTACCATTCGGCAGGTCAGTCGGGGTAACGGCAGTCTGAGGGATTACATCGGTCGATTCGGTGACCGACTGCGTATTCGGAGCGGAGTCTTCCGTAATGACCGTTGGCGTCAGAAACTCGTCTTCCGTTTGGCCACCATAGTTCAGGCCTGTCTCGTCGGTAATGACCCGTTGGGTTCGAGGACGCTGGTCGCGCCGTTGCAGATTATCCCGCTGGCCTCCTGATCCGGTTCCATTATCGCGGTTCGGACGGTCCCGGTTGGTATCGATCCGTTGCCGTGCGTCGCGGGGCCCGGCCTGATTCCCTTCGGGGCGGGGGCTGCGTTGCTGGGTCAGGTCCTGGCGTTGTGGCCGATCGTTGCGGAGATTATTCGGCCGGTTCGTCCGATCGGTCGGCGACGGATTATTCGGGTTATTCGTGTTGGTATCATACCGTTCGCGCCCATTCTCATTGCGGTTTCGAATGGGTTGGCTTGACGAGTTTTCCCGCTTGCTTTCCGACGTTGCCTCGCTGGTCGGCGGGGCGGAGGGTACGTCGGCGGGCGCTACCACCGGAACGGGCTCCGTTGGCTGGGCTTCTACAGCAGCGTCTGCATTGCTCGCGGTAACGGAAGCTGGCGTTTCAGCCGGACTGACTGGTGCCGTCTCCCGACGGGTACGCGGGCGGGTAGGCGTGTTCGTTTCGGCCGTCGTGGTCGTACCGACAGTGGGCTGGCTGGGTTCGGCCGCTTCAGAGGCAGGAGCGGCTTTCGTCCGGCGGGCGCGTTTGGGCGCTTCTTCAACGGGTGCCGTTTCGGTGGCTCCCGGTTGTTCGGACTGCTGCTTTAATATTTCGTAAACCAGTTTTTCTTTCGTGTACTTACCAATATTACGAATGCCGAATTGTTCGGCAATGGGTTGAAGCTCCGCAACAAGCTTCGCATCTAGATCTTCTTTCTTAAACATACAGGTCAGGTTAGCAATAAACCTTAAAATGACCGCTGGTGCGGTAAGGATGGAACTTGGGGATTGTTGAAATTAGAAACGGCGGTTTTGATAGGGAGATATACAAGCCCAGATAAGCCTGACAGTGGGGCCACAGATTGATCAATCAAATTTACTTCGACAGACTGCAAGTAGTTATGCGACGAAAATAAGTCAAACGTATGAACTGGGATGAAATACCTAATCCAAACAGACATGCCTGGTGGGACCAGACGTGGGGGTTATCAAAACGTTTGGAAACGGAAAGTTTGCTATTGCGACGGTCGGCCGTAGCTTTAGGCTGCTTTTCTGAAAATACTACCTACCGCCAGATTGATGGTAGCAAAGGTAGTAGATTGATCCGGTATTGTCAAGAGAACGTTAATTGGTATCAAATGTTTCCAGCACGTGGATAAAATTTATTGACGGGTCAACGGCAGCTAAGTTCAAAGCATCCGGCGCCGATTTTCGCACTCACGAAAGTTCCGTCGTTAAAAATCCTTAAAACAACGGAGAATTGCAAATTTTGTCGATTCGATCGACGTTGACAGCATCGTATAGCCCATGGGAACCGACTCTATATATACCCAACCATCAGAAGATCTGAATCTGGTCATTGATTGGGGAAACACCAGTTTGAAAGTGGGGTGGTTCAATGGGCCCTCGCTAGTTGAAGTGAACCGCTATCGGTCGACTCAGGCTCTGCTGGAGGCTCTCAGGAACCGAACGGTTGGCTATGTACTGGTGTCGTCTACGAGTCAGCCAGCTGAAGAAATACGCACCCTGCTGGTCCAGGTTGCCACTGACGTTCGTTTGCTGGACAGCCAAACGCTTGTGCCCATACGTAAGGCCTACGATACGCCCAGTACGCTCGGGGCCGATCGGGTAGCGGCTGCGGTCGGTGCAACGGCGATGTTTCCGGGGCAGGATTGCCTGGTGCTCGATCTGGGTACGTGCCTGACAGCGGACATTGTGGATAAAGATGCGGTGTTTCGGGGTGGATCGATTTCCCCCGGATTGCGGATGCGGTTCCGGGCTATGCATGAGCAGACGGCCCGGCTGCCTTGGGTCGAAGCACCGGTTGAGTGGCCTACGCTAACGGCAACGAATACGCAGCAGGCCTTGCAGAGCGGGGTAATGAATGGATTGTTGTTTGAAATGAACGGCCTGATCGATGTGTATCGTCAGCAGAAGCCCGACGTGGTGGTGTTAGCCTGCGGTGGCGACATGCCCGCCTTTGAAAGTCGTTTGAAACCCCCGATATTTGCAGTGCCCGAATTGGTGCTGACTGGATTGAATCGAATTTTACGCTATAATGTTGAGAATTTACAAGCGGATACGCCAGACGTTAACGCATAGTTTGCTGGCCATGGCCGCGACGTCGCCAATGGTACTGGCGCAGGGATTAGGTAATTCACCTTATTCAGCTTTGGGCATCGGTGAGCTGTACAGCCAGGGAAATGTAACCAACCTGGGGATGGGCGGGGTAGGCATCAGCAATGCCAGCTCATTTTATATGAACCTGCAAAACCCCGCTTTGCTGGCTCGTCGTACGCGGTTTACGGTCTTTGAGGTGGGCCTGATCGGGGAAACTAAAAGCCTCAGCCAGTACATCAGCAACAGTCTGCAAAGCCAGCGGGCAACGGCGGTCAATCTGGGCTATCTGGCACTGGCCTTTCCGGCTAACTCACGCTGGAACATGGCCATCAGCCTGAAACCCTACTCGTATGTAAATTACACGACCCAGCAGGAAACAGCCATCCCTGGCTCACCGTATAAAGCGGAGTACAGCTATACCGGTCGGGGCGGCTTAAACAAGGCCAGTTTTTCGAACGGGGTTCGGGTTACGAAAAACCTCTACGCTGGCATAGAAGCTTCCTTTCTGTTCGGGAATATCACTTACTCGTCGAATGCGCTTGTGAATACCAACAGCAGTCAGGATGTGGGTGTCGGGCACCTGAACCGGATAAACTATAGCGATGTTGTCTGGAAGCTCGGAGCCGCCTGGCGTCCTAAAATCAATGACACGTGGACGCTGAATCTTGGGGCTACCTTCGATCCGCAAACCCGGATTAAGGGTACGCAGACGGATATTTATCAGAAATCGTATCTCGGGGCCGTCGCCGATACACTACGGCTGAATTCGAGTGGTAAGGCTACGTTACCGCATCAGGTGAACTTCGGAATAAGTGTGGAAAAGAACAATACCCTCCTAGTAGGTGTTGATGTTGGATTCCAGCAGTGGAGCCAGTACCGTACGTCCGACAATGCTTCTGGCAGCCTCAGGGATGGGATAAACATTGCCGCCGGCGTCGAGTACACGCCCAAAATCAATTCAAACCGGTACCGGGATTTGATCACTTACCGGGCTGGATTTCAGTATAATCGCATGCCGTATCTGGTAAACGGGACGCAGATCAACGATATCAACGGAAGTATAGGATTGTCGTTGCCGCTGGGTTCGTATCTGGTCAATCACGTAACCCTGTCTGTCGTCGGTGGTCAGCGGGGCGTGCTGACAGGTACACAGATTCGTGAGCAATATGTACGAATGGCCTTAGGGTTCTCACTCAATGACTGGTGGTTCCGTAAGCAAGTCGTCGATTAAATTAAATCGAATGAAGAGTGAAGAGTGTATGGTGAATACTAAGGAAGAGCGTCGGTGGAAAATGACCGGACGGTTGCAGTCTATTATTTATTCATCACTCATCATGCTTCATTCATCACTTTTTTTCGTTGCCTGCGAACAAGCCAAACAGGTTAAAAAAGTAGAGCCTTATGCCGGTCCAATCGAAGAAATCAATGATGTGAAACTGCTCTACAGCGAAGCAGCAGTGATCAAGGTTCGTCTGACAACGGCTAAGCAACTGCGCTATAGCAACGAAAACCGCACCTACCCCAAGCCTGTCAACATCGTTTTTTACGGCCCTACTGGCGAAGAAGCCACAACCCTCCGTTCCGATTCGGGCCGGTACAACAAGGCCAAAGACTTGTATACGGTGATGGGCCATGTGGTGGTAGTCAATAAGCAAAAACAGGAAAAACTGCTGACACCTGAGCTGACCTGGAATCCGGTGACCAAGAAAGTTTACACAGACAAGCAGGTGACTGTTTTAAGCGAAGCGACGGGCGAAAAACTTTACGGAATGGGTCTGGACGCCAATCAGGACTTTACCCAATATTCTATCCGTAAGCCGACGGGCGTATTTAACGTGGAAGGAGGCCTTTAGACCGCTCCCCATTTATTTTTTACAGGCTTCCAGAACCGGCGTTACTTCTTTGACGCCGGTCAGTTTCTTTTCGTTGCCCCACTCGTTGTAGATGTACGTAACCAGCTCGGCGACTTCCAGGTCGCTCAGTTGGGGTTGCGGGGGCATGGGCCGGTTGTATGGCCTTCCGTTTACGACGATTGGGCCCTGCTGGCCGTACCGAATCAGGCAGATCACCGTGTTTTTGTGCTTTAAAAAGTCGGACTTGGCAATGGGCGGATAAAGCGCCGAAAGGCCTTCTCCTTTTTCCTGATGACAGTTGGCGCAGTTGTTCTTGTACACCAGAATGCCCTCCGTGATGTAGCGCTGCCGCTTGATCTCCTCTTCAGTCTGACAAGCCAGTGACGAAAGAAAGACGGAAAAAAGCAGGAGCCGTTGGAGCGTATACCTCATGATTGGTACTCGGCCAGCAGCCGTTCCATATCGTTCATCAACTTGTCGACGCCGGCTTCGGTGGTTCCGTCGTAGATACCCCGGATGTGTTTGGCTTTATCGACCAGGATAAACGCTCCGCTATGAACGACGCCCCCCGGTGCCGACTCGTCGGCCTGGGCTGTTACCATGTAGCTCTTCTCGCCGATGTCGTAGATTTTCTCCCGATCGCCAGTCACGAACAGCCATTGCCGACCCGTTAGCCCCAGGTTGTCCGCAAATTCCTTCAACACCGCCACCGAATCGTGCGCCGGGTCGATGGTGTGCGACAGCAGCATCACGTTGGGATTCCCTTTGAACTTCTCGTAAACCCGTTTCAACTGCACCTTCATTTTTGGGCAGATGGTAGGGCAGCTCGTAAAGAAGAAATCAGCGACGTAAATTTTGTTGTCGAGGGTTTTTGCCGTAACCGTGTCGCCGTACTGACTGACAAATTTGAAATCGGGAATCGACTGGTAGACCGAGTCGGTAACGGTTTTGCCACCGACCTGTTTGGTCACCAACTCCCGCTGACCCAGAATGGGAAGTTTATCCGGATGCTGACCGCAGTTCCAGAAAAAAAGGATCAGCGTAGTCAGTAGTGTAAATCCGCTAATTTTTACCCAGAAACTGTTTGGCCTGTTCAATGCTGGTATTGATTCTTGTTTTGACATCTGAGATTTGATCTTTTTGGGCGGCCAGGTATTTCAACGCTTCCTCCGACGAGAGTTTAGCCAGCGTGTCCCCGTTGTAATGGGTCATCCAGGCCATCATCAGACTGTCGGCGATGGTCAGGTCGCGGCTTAAACGCAACGCCTGTTCTTTGTCTTCACCAGAACGCAGATCGGTGGCCGCCGAACCACTGGCTTTAAGGCTGTCCAGCGAGCTGATGCGCTGTTTCAACTGCTTTTGCAGCTTCATGATCTGGCCCGCTTTGGGCATTACCTCGTCGTGAATATCGAACACTTCATTTTCGGCTTCCTTAACGGTATCCTGGTCGGACGTACAGCCCGGGAAGAGACCGCTGAGAAGAAATAAGCCTGTAACTACAAGTACAAGTCTGCGCATAGAGTATAGTGAAAAAATGGCTAAGATTAGCAACCTGACTGAAAGCCTTGCGGACTTTCTGCTTAGGTCGATTTTACAGTTGCCGGGCGTTGTTTCAAAATTTCGCGGGCGTTTTTGAGAGCGCTGGCCGACGGGTTCTTTCCGCCGATCATCTGGGCAATCTCATGGATACGTTCGTCCAGGGTGAGCTTCTTGATCCGGCTGACGGTTTTATCGGCCGAGTGATCTTTGTACACAAAATAATGCGCCGTTCCCTGACCGGCTATCTGATGCAGGTGCGTGATAGCAATAATCTGGTGGCTATGGGCCATATCGCGCATCATGTTCCCCATTTTGATCGCAATTTCACCAGAAACTCCAGTGTCGATTTCGTCGAAAATAATGGTTGGCAACGAGCGTTTGCTGGCCAGAATGTACTTGATGGCCATCATCAGCCGCGAAAACTCACCGCCAGACGCCACGTTTTTCAACTGCTGGGGTTTGATACCCTTGTTGGCGCTGAACAAAAACGAAATTGTGTCGATACCCGTTGGTGTGGGTTTTGCTTTCTCGGCCGCTATTTTCAGGGAGGCATTCGGCATACCCAGGTCGTGCAGTAGGTTACCGATCTCCGTCTCGATGTTCGACAGTACGATGAGCCGCGATTCTGACAACGCTTCGGCACTAATCTGTAACTGACCGCGGGCGGCTTCGGCCTGGGCTTTAGCATCGGCCAGCGCGTCGTCCAGGTTCAGGA
Source organism: Spirosoma koreense (assembly GCF_054777875.1). Lineage (NCBI taxonomy): Bacteria > Pseudomonadati > Bacteroidota > Cytophagia > Cytophagales > Cytophagaceae > Spirosoma > Spirosoma koreense. The sequence continues at coordinate 1,092,508 of NZ_BAAHAC010000005.1, forward strand.
CCCGGCTAACTTTCTGACTCAGCTCGTCCCGTAGCCCGATCAACCCGGCGATGTCCTTGACCTGATGTTTGGTCTGAAGCTGGTATAACAGGTTCAGTCGTTCCCGAATCGTTTCGGCCCGCGTGTCGTCAACCTCGACCCGATCCTGCTCGGTACTGATCTCATCGGCCAGGTCGCGCAACTCGATCAGGCTGCTTTGAGCGCGCTGCTGTAACTGCTCATACTGGTTGGACAGCTTACTGATGTAGGCCAGGTTGCTGACGGTTCCTTTTAGAAAGTCGATGACCGATTGTTCGGTATTGTCTAAGTATTCATAGGCCAGTTGCAGCCGCTCTTTAATTTCTTCGGCATTTTCGAGAATGGTCAGCTCCTGTTCGAGCGACTCCTGCTCGTCGGGCTGAAGCTGGGCTTTAACCAGTTCTTCGTAAAGGAAATTGTTATAATCGAACTCTTTCCGCATTGAGGCAGCCTCGGCCAGCAACTGATCGTATAACGATTTTTTGGCGCGGTAGTTCTGAAAATCAGCATGATAGATACGTAGCAGCGAGTCGTTCTGCGCGTAGGTATCGACAATTTCCAGCTGATATTCGTTCGAACCCAGCAGGACCGAATCGTGCTGCGAGTGAATGTCCATCAACTGGCTCGTTACCCGGCGGAGGGTCTCCAGATTCACCGGCGTATCGTTGACGAAGGCCCGCGATTTTCCGCTGACGCTAATTTCCCGACGCACGATGCAGGTGCTGGCGTAATCTAATTCTTCGTCTTCGAAAATCTGTTCAATGATGTAACCCGCTACACCAAAGGTTCCTTCGATGACACATTTACGTTCGGGATTGTATAAGACCCGCGTATCGGCCCGGTTGCCCAGCAACAGACCGATAGCGCCTAACATGATAGACTTTCCGGCTCCCGTTTCGCCCGTGATGATGTTGAGTTCACGGTCGGGCATGAGTTCCAGTTCGTCGATCAGTGCGTAATTTTTTATGAGTAGATGCGACAGCAAAATCAGGGATCAGTTTGTAGTAGATAGTAGCTGGTTGTTAGTCGGCATGGAATAGCCAGAGCATCTCCTGTCAACAGACAATTGGGTATTCTCTACTGGCCATCAAGGATTAGTTTTCGATAGTTTTCGGTTTTGGCCGGATCTAAGTACGAAAGTAAATCGAAGGCTTGCTTGCGCTCGTTGGGCGTACCTTCGTATAGAATATTGTATAATTCCTGCGATTTGGCGTCGAAGAACGAATTTATCAGGACTGAGTTGGGCAATTGAAGCCCAATGGTACGAATGGTGTTCAGCAACGTCAGGGTTTGTTTACGCACCTGCACCGGATTGGCCGCAAAAACATCCAGACCCTGACGGTGGTAGGTGTACATGCCATCGCGGAACGGGATCAACTGCTGATTCTGTAGATTCTCGACCAGCCAGTATCGATTCCGGCGGTCGCCCCCGGTCTGCCAGGCCGCATTAGGCGATCCTTGCTGAGCCAGATTCGTGATGCTGTAAGCGCGCTGAATAAATTGGCTGCCCCCCTGCTTACTGAACGAATCATAATCGACCGCCAGGATAACATTGGCATAAAAAGCCAGCAGCGACGTCAGATCGTCTGAGTATTGGTTATCCCGGAAGTAAACGGGGGTAGTGGGCAAATAAACAAAATTAAAGGACCGATCGACGTAACTGAAAATGGTGCTTTCGTAATTTGTTCCATACACTGGTCGCGTTACGACAATCTGCGCCGTTGCTTCAAAAGCACCCTGTGTGAGTGATTTGATCAGGTTGATGTTCATGGAGCAGTTGATCCGCTCGGCTACCGTAAACTGGTCGTTGCTCCAGCGCCGGTTGTTCATGAACTCGGTAATGATGCCCTTTAGTTGGTTTACGTACGAAAAATCAGTTTTTTGCTGCGCAAACAACTGATCAGAGTTGACCGTCACCTGGCAGTTCAGCTCCTGAGCTTGCGCCGAAGCGAAGAGGCCACTGACGAATAAGAAAATATAAAGCGCTTTCATGGGTGCTGTCTCTGGGAATCTGCGGGTTAGCAGAGGTACTCCCGGCTAAGGAAATTAAGACCGGCGACGGTCTGGACGGAGGACCGAATCGGCAATCAAATTTACCAAATCCTGAGCGACTTCCGTCTTGGGTTTTAACCCAAATTCATGGATTTGTTCGTCTTTATCAATAACGGTGATCTTATTGGTATCGTGCCCGAAACCGGCTCCGGCATCACGAAGTGAATTTAAAACAATCCAGTCTAAATTTTTAGCGTGCAGTTTGCCCAGAGCGTTATCGCGTTCGTTATTGGTTTCGAGTGCAAAGCCCATCAGCCATTGCTCCGGGCGTTTCTGAGCTCCCATCGTGGCGGCAATGTCGGGCGTTTTAGTCAACTCAAGGGCAAACGTACTTTCTTTTTTTTTGATCTTGTGGGCGGCAGGATGAGCGGGGGTGTAATCTGCCACGGCGGCACTCCATACGGCAATGTCGGCAGTGGAGAAAACGCTTTGTACGGCTGAGAACATGTCCTGAGCCGAACGGACATCAACCCGATGGACGGTCGGAGCGGGTAGGGGTAAGGTCGTAGGCCCACTCACCAGAGTCACGTGGGCACCAGCATCGGCAAAAGCCTTCGCCAGCGCATAGCCCATTTTACCCGTCGAATGATTGCTAATATACCGGACCGGGTCGATAGGCTCCTGCGTCGGGCCTGCGGTTATCAATATTCGCTTTCCGTTCAGCGCAGTGCGCTCTGAGGTGGTCGACCAAAATTTCTCAAGCACCTGCATGATATGCTCGGGTTCAGCCAGACGACCTTCGCCGACTAAACCACTGGCCAGTTCGCCGTGCTCGGCGCGAATCAGGTAGTTACCTATCGATTCGAGACGGCGTAAATTCTCGACCGTTGTTGGATGCTGGTACATATCGACGTCCATGGCCGGCGCGAAAAACACCGGACAGCGGGCCGATAAATAAACAGCCGATAGAAGGTCATCGCACAGGCCGGTTGCGCAACGGGCGAGGGTGTGTGCGGTGGCAGGCGCAATGACGAGAGCATCGGCCCACAGCCCTAACTCGACATGATTATTCCAGCTGCCTGTCTCCGCCGAAACGAAACTGGAGAGAACAGGTCGCTTTGAGAGGGTCGCCAGGGTTAGAGGTGTAAGGAAAGCCTGCGCCGATTCGGTCATGACGACCTGCACTTCGGCTCCCGCTTTTATCAGCAGTCGGACCAGCAAGGCCGATTTATAGGCAGAAATACTACCCGTTACGCCTAAAAGAATTCGTTTGCCCGCTACAGACATAGGAGTAGGTTAGTCGATAGTGATTAGTAGTCAATTTACTACTCGGTTACGACTGTCAACTAATCAAAAACATTAAAACCGCACGATAGATTACCGTGCGGTCATGAATAACATACGTGAAGCGAAGGGCTTATTGCTGCGCTTCTTCGTCATTGTAACGCCAGAACACCTTACCTTCCAGAAACTCGTCGGTGGCAATGGAAGTCGGTTTTGGCATCCGCTCGTAAAATTTTGAAATTTCAATCTGCTCGCGGTTTTCGAATACTTCTTCGAGGTTATCTACCGCCGAAACGAACTCCGACAATTTGTTGCTTAGTTCTTCTTTGTTTTTCGATGCAATCTGCCGGGCTCTCTTCGAAATAATCGAAACAGATTCGTAGAGGTTACCGGTTTGAGCCGCAATTTTGTCGTTGTTGCGGGTAATGATCGATTGATTGGTTGCCATAATTTAGTCGATAGTCTTGAGTCAGCAGTTGATCGTTGCGTACGAATGACTGGGTATCAACGGATGAATATTATTTATTGGCCGCCGTAACTTTGGCGGGAGCACTCTTGAGTTTTTCTTTTTCTTTCTCGCGTTCCTTCTCCAGATTATCCAGCCGCTCAATCTCCTTCTGGCTAGTGTCGTACATTTTTTCCGACTGCTTCAGGTATTGGCTATTGGGATACTTGTCAACAAACGCCTGATGATAACTGATTGCTTCCTGATAACGTTCCTTCTGCTTGGATTCCAGACTGTTCTGAGCAAGGCTGAATTCAGCATCGACTTTCAGGAAGGCTAGCTCTTCATTGTAACCCGAATCCGGAAAATCTCTCTGGAAGTTATTGATCGAGATGACCGCCGACTTATAGGAGGCAATGTTAAAGCCGCTGGTCTTGAAGTACAGCTTCGCTTTCTCATACGCTTTCCGCTCCAGTTTCGACCGTAGGTCCAGAATCAGCTTGGTGGCCTCATCTTTATACTTGCTGTCTGGGTACAGATTGATAAAGTCCTGCAAAGCCGACGTTGCCGTTAGGGTATTCGACTGGTCCAGATTGAAAGCAGGCGTGTCTTTGTACAGCGAGTAGGCATACATATACATAGCCTCCTGCGCGTAGTCCGAACGGGCAAAGGTTTCGTAAAATTTCTTGAACAGAGTAGAGCTTAGCAGGTATTGCTGCTGCTGATACTGCGTGTAGGCATAATAAAACTGCGCCATTTCGGACTCCGTGCTTCCCTTGAGCACCGGAATCAGCTCTTCGAAGAGTAGGCCAGCATGATACCAGTCCTCTTTTTTGTAATACTGAACCGCTGCTTTATATTTTTCATCATCCGTTCCACTTTTCTGGAGTTTCGAAAAGGAACCACACGCGCCAAGCAGAAACGCGATTGAAATTCCCAGCAGAATCGTGAGGGTACGACGGTGTTGCATATCGTTACAAAGATACAAAAAAAATACAGGCTACACCGTTGTAACGACGACGCAGCCTGCTGTAGTGCTGAATTTTATAAAGGACTACCCCTTATTTAGGGTATTTTAACAAATGCAGCCAGCTACTATTGGTGACGAACCAGCAATCGTTTTGTGGCCACTTTTTTGCCGTCAACAGAAAGTTGGTATAAATAATACCCCATATCGAGATGCCGGGTGGCAATTCGAACCTTACGCTCGTTCCGGTCCAGTTCATGCGCGGCTACGGGCGCTCCCAGTACATTCAATAAGGTAAGCTTGGCTTCGTTAACAGGCCCGGTAAACTGATAGTCCAGTTCAGCAAAATCGTCAGCGGGGTTCGGGTAAGCGTTTGATACCCAGATCTTTTCGCTGGTATACAATAAGCTCTCTTCTTTCACTTCCGGGACAGCGGCTGGCCGCAGATCACTGGCTGCCACCGGTGCACTTTCGGCCGAGGCCGCTCTGGCTGTCGGTTTAGCGGCCGAGGGGTTCATCAGCAGCGACCGGTAATGAGCGTTGATGGCCGTGTTTTTGTTCAGGGACATCGACCGGTCGAGACCCGATAATCCGGCTTCCTGAGTCATCGAAAATCGTTGCGACGGGAGCCCGGATGAGGTGGTTTTTCGTGTCGATGACGTTCGACCCAGTTCGAGCCGGCTTCCCTTTCTGGCATCCGAATCCCGCTGAGCGACCTGCGCTCGGAGCGGGGCCGTTACCAGTAGCAAGCCCGTCAATACACTAAAAAGTATAATTTGTTTCATGAAATTCTATTCAGGTACACACGTTTTCACCACAAACCTATTCATCTTAAAAGACAAAGTCAACGGACGATTGTCTAAAAAATTGTTAAAAGGGTTATTTAATACTTCTTTGAACGAGTTTTTTAGCCAATGGTTTAACTGTAGACTTATTTTTTTGTGTTTTTTTGGCAAGAGGCCGTTCCGCAGGTGGTGTTTCGAGCCAGAGTACCTGCCCTTTGGTTGGCTTCTCCACTTCACGCCAGCGAAATCCGTCTAGTTCCTGGACATCGCTGGTAATTTCTTTGGGCGGAATCAACTGCGAATCCGGATGGCCATAAAACCGAATCTGGCCGACTTTGTTATCAGCAAAATCGATGTTCATCCGACTGGATTCGACGTGGTTCAGGCCAATCATTTTGTTTTTCTCGTCAAGCGCGTAATATAGACTTTGTCCGTTCCCCTCGACAATGACCCGATCCAGAACGGTCTGTTCCATAACCGGAGCCGTCGTTGACGTTGGCAATGTACTTTTTTGATCCTTTACGCGTTGCGGGGGGGGATTCGTTGCAACTGCCGAACCACTCCCTGGAATCGTTGCTGATACTGAGACGGGTTTACCGGCCTGAAGTTTCGCGGAACGCCCGGATTCTTCTGAAATACTATCCGGTTTGACCAGTTTAGTCGCGAAATAAGCCGTAATCGTCCTGCCTTTTATCTGATTGAAATTCTTGAGCGTATCGAGCGAAATAACAAAGGATTTGGTCTTCATGTAAAGCGTATGAATCCGGTTGTTCTTCATGCGGGCCCGTATCGAATCGGCTTCCATCTGGTACTTGTTCTGACTCCAGACTATAGGTTTCTTGTAGAAGTAAATTGTCGAGTCCGCCGTGTCATAAATCAGCGAGTCGCATTTACTTTGCAGGTCCGATTTGTAGACAAATACGTTTTTCTGACCCAAAAACCGACGGGTATTGGTCAGTTTGTTATCGAATGAAAACAGGGTGTCGGCGCGTAGGTAAAGCGTGTCGTTCGTGGCTTCGTTAGCAAGGCTTTTGGCTACGGCATGGCCCGTCACCCGTGAGATACCCGCTTTTCCGTTGTAGCGTACATGGTCGCCCGTAATGACGGCTTTACGGTCTTTGGCGATCATGATCACCTTGCCTTTCGCAATGCCCAGCTCCGACAGGTTATCGTAATAAAGGGAATCGCCGGTCAGACGGTATTTAGGGGTTTCGACCGTCGCCCGTCGTTCAAAATTCGACACGCCCGACACTGTGTTGTACTGACCGGCCACTGCCGTCAATACCCCGTCTTTATTTTTGATGCGCGTTGGCCCCTGGAAGGTAGCCAGGCGCGTGATCGAGTTGTAAAGTAAAGAATCAGCCGTGAGTGTGCCCTTAGGATTGACCAGGCGAACATCCTGCCGGAATGTGAATAATTTGGTGCGCGTGTCGTAATACCCTTCCCGGCTGGTCAGGGTATTTTCTTTATCGACGATGCGGCCAGGAACCGGATAATGCGCGATTCCGGACAACATGTCGTAATCGAGCTGAGCCGTAGTCAGGGTCATCTTCCGATCTTTCATCACGACGTGACCCCGCAGGTTGGCCTGCCGGGTGTTCCCGTAATAAAACATGGTATCGCCCCGCACCGTAATCGTGTCTCCCTGAACCAGTCGGACGTTTCCGTAAGCTTCGATGATGTTGGTCGTAACGTTCTGAATGGCCAGGTTACAATACATCAACACCCCTTTGTGGCGAAGCCTGACGTTATTGTGTAACTTTCGCACGACCTGCCCCGGCACGTTGAGAACCACCAGACTGTCGGCATGAAATAGTTCGACTTTGTCGGAGACCCCACCGGCGGGGAGCGGACGACTGGGCGACGGCGTGCCGACCTGTGCCAGCAAGCCCGTCGACAGCAGAACCAAACAACTAAAAATAAACACGCCCCGCACACGGGTAATCAAACGAATCATACGGACAAAACTACGGTCTTAAGACCCAGACCAGATGGTAGAACGGGATTTTTTAGGATTTATTAACGATAACCAATTGTTCAGACCGACCGACCGGGTGCTGCTGGCCGTTAGCGGTGGCCTGGATTCGGTTGTTATGGCTGAGCTGTTCCATCAGCTGGGCCAGCCCTTTGCCATCGGCCACGTCAATTTCGGTCTGCGCGATGCCGAATCCGATGCCGACGCTCTTTTTGTGGAAAACAAGGCAAAGCAGTACGGGGTTCCGTTCCATGTAATTCGCTTCGACACTGCTGCACTGGCTGTCGAGCGGGGCTTATCCATTCAAATGGTGGCCCGTGAGCTTCGATACGATTGGTTCGCCCAGCTACTGCAACAGCACTCGTATACCTGCGTTGCTACCGCGCATCACCTGAACGACGTACTCGAAACCATGCTGCTGAACCTGACACGTGGTACGGGCATTGCAGGCCTGCACGGTATTGCGCCCAGCCACAACGGTATCGTCCGGCCGCTGCTGTTCGCGACACGCAGCCAGCTGGCCGAGTATGCCGAATCGAGAAACTTAACCTACCGGGAAGATCGATCGAACGCCGAAGACAAGTATGCACGCAACCGAATCCGTCATCATGTGGTACCGGTCCTGACGGTCCTGAATCCGGGCTTTTGGCAAACCCTGCTGCGAACCGTAGAGCGATTGCGGGCTACTGAAACCCTGTTGCGCACTGAACTGGAACGAAGCTGGCAGAATCTGGTGGAGGTAACCGGCGAACAGACGCTGTTGCCCACGGTCAGGCTGCTGGGGCAACCGGAGCCAGCCTTTCAGTTGTTCGAATGGTTAAAACCACTGGGTTTTACCGCCGACCAGACCGGGCAGATGATTCAGGCGCTGACGCAACCGACGGGCCAGTTATTTCGGTCGCCTACGCACCAGATTACCCACGAACGTGATGGATTACTCCTGATGCCCTTACGCACAAAATCGGCCTACGAAATTCAACTGAACGAATGGCCAGAGGCTCCGCTGGAGGTGGCCGGTCAGTTTACCCTGTCGGCGCAGCTTATGACCAAACCCGATCCATTTCATCCCGAAACCGATCCGAACGTAGCCTGTCTGGATGCGGAGAAATTAACGTTCCCGCTGATCATCCGCCCCTGGCAGCAGGGTGACCGTTTTCGGCCGCTGGGTTTATCAGGACATAAATTAATCAGCGATTTGTTGAACGATCTGAAACTAAGCCGCCCCGAGCGTGAACAGACCGCCGTGTTGCAATCGGGTGATGCGATTGCCTGGGTAATCGGCAGGCGAATAGACCATCGCTTCCGGGTAACATCAGCAACAAAGCAGATGGCAGTAATCAGAGTGACATATAGGACAACAAAGTTGCCAATGGCTTAGTCAAATTCTCCCGGACAGACTGTTGGTGGGAGTTTATTGGCCGCAACGGGTACTTTATCCGGATCGATATAAAGCAACTTATATCTGGGGTGTATGAAGAAGGCCAGCCAGTTCCAGAACTGCCACCCGTTTTTCTTAAAGGTTCTATAAAGAATAGTGTCGGTTGTTGTCGGATAGCATTGTTTATAGCGGTTAAAGCGATGCTCAACTTTCGAATACATTGTCAGTCCTTTCCAGGACAAATCTTCGCGCATTTTAAATTCGCCATTCTTCGTGGTGTACTCGAACCTGTAGATATTTTCGCCCGGTAACCAGCCGATAACGAATCGCCGAAACGTGACGCTGAAATTGCTTAAGACCAAAAAAGCGATCAGTATTATACCTGTTCGTAAAATTCTCCTGGTGTTGTTGAACATCAATGAAAGTAACTGGTAGACTAAGACTGGACGCCGTTCCTGCAACTGTAAAATACTCGAAGTGTCAATTCAGGAGGTCTGGTTTGCTGAAAGCCGTGCCGTTACGGTCAACTGGCCTACGTGCCGCATGGTATGCTCAGCCGCGTGAACCAGTAAGCCAATCACTGTCGAGGGGAACTGCGCCCGACCAACACCCCGGAACTCTGTCAGGGTTTGCTCGTCGGTATGCTGCAATTGCGTGAGCGCCCGGTCAACTTGCTCATGAAACTGCTGGACGAGTTCCGAAACGGTTGATGAGGACAACTCAGCCTTCCCTTCGGCGGCCAAAGCGCTGAACTGGTCAGGTGAAAGGGCTTCGCCCCGCGCATAGGTGAACGTCCGGTCCAGCACACCCGTGAGGTGCTGCAAATGAAAACCAACCGACGCCAGCCGAACGCCATTGCGATCGGGTAAGCGCTCCCAGAGGGCTACTTCGGGAAAGTCCTGCAGGAGCGTCTGAACTTCGTTGCGGGCCTGCAGGAGCGCATGAGCGACGGGTTGCAACAAGGGAGGCATATTGGGTAAGGGACCTCTGAGCCAAACTTCGCGGGTGTCAACGGGAGACATAGAAAGGAAGATTAAATAATGGTTCCACCGTCGGCATAGAACAAACTGCCGGTGCTGTACGACGAAGCATCAGAGGCCAGAAAAAGGGCCAGCGGGCTGATCTCGTCAGTTGTGCCCATCCGGGCAATGGGTAATCGTTTGGTGAAGTGATCCAGGATTGCTTCGTTCTGCCACAAGGCCTGGCTGAACTTGGTCTTGATCAGCCCCGGACAGATGGCGTTCACCCGAATGCCGTCGGGTCCCCATTCCTTGGCCAGCACTTTAGTAAGCATATTCAGAGAAGCTTTGCTGACACTATAAATGCCCAGCCCAGGATCGGGGGTGTGGCCGGCAATGCTGCTCATCATGATTATACTGCCGCCACCACGCGCTTTCATGCTGGGATAGCACAGCTTGCTCAATTCAAATGGGGCTTTCACGTTCGCCTGCATGATTTTATCGAAAGCCCCACCGTCGCAGTCGAGCGAGGGACCGAAGATGGGGTTGGAGGCTGCGTTATTGACCAGAATATCGATGCCGCCGTAGGTTGCAAGGCTCTGATCGACCAGTCTCTGTAACTGGTCCGGATCGCCCACGTGGGCGGCAATGCCCGTAGCTTCTCCGCCCTGCGCCCGGATGTCATCGGCCAGCGCGCTGCAGGCATCCTGTTTTCGGCTGCTGACGATAACGCTGGCTCCGAAGCGGGCAAACAGCCGGGCGATTGCTTCGCCGATGCCTTTACTGGCTCCGGTTATGATGGCTACTTTGCCGGTAAGATCAAATGGATTGTTGTCAAGAGTCATAAAGCGGGCTCAAGCCGTTCGGAAGGCAAAAGCCGCTGTGAAGTTAGGCGATCCCGGCGAATATAGATGCGTACGCTGTCGATGGAAGCTACCAGTGCATAGTCGTTTTTGATCACGTGGTCGACGCACGCAAAATGTTCGTGCTGCTGATCGGGTTTGTTGAGTACCTGACTGGCTGGACCGACGGCATCGAGAAAGACCGCGGGCTTGTTCTTTCGCAATTCGAGAGCATACCGGTTCAAGTACTGATCGCGCATACGGTTCGGGATGATGCTGCGCTGGGTGTGGTTCTCGCTAACACCCTGGGCCAGCCGGGTTTCGACATAATACTGGCAGTTCCAGCCCCATACGGCCATTTTATCGGAATCGGTCGTATAGCGTCTGATCACCTGAGCTACCGGCGACAGCGTCACGCGCACCCGGGCCGGAAACCAGAAAACGGGCGGGTTCCGGATCTGTAAACTGGTCGGATCGGGCTGACTGGCCGAAGCGACAGGCATGGTAGCCGACCGGTGCGCAAACTGTTTGATATGGGCCAGCAGCACATGGTTCGACAATGTAATGTCGACAATGAACAGGCTCAGCAAAAGGAGCGATAAACGAACCTGCGAACGAACCGGTATGCTGGTTCGCATGGATTGCAGACATAAGCCCATTACCCAGCCGAACGGAAATACCAGCAGCAGTAGATGGTGACCAAATTCGGTACCGGGGGTAATGATCGACCATAAAGCACTCAGCGCAGTAACAAGAATCAGCGAAACCGTCCAGGAGGGCATGGCCAGCGCCCGGGGCCGGTTCATCAGCGCCCACCGGGTAAATAGCGAAGCCAGTACAAGGGCAAGCCCGTTGAACAGGATGAACAGCGCAAAGTCGGGGTGGTGAATGGAAAAAATGGGGAACCCGATCAGCTTTTTCAGGAAATTTCGATGGACCAGGGGAGAATCGGCGTAGAGCTGCGAATAGGTAGTCAGGTTACCAATGAAGTAGTAATCGATAAAGTATCGTTCCACCCCAAACCCATAAGCCAGACCGAAGACCAGCAGCGTAGGTACTAAAAATGACATAGTCATCAGCCCAACCGGCCGAATGGCCCGCTGGCCGTATGTCTTAAACAAATACAGCGTGACAACCGCCATTATACTCCCCACCACCGGTAGGGTCTGCAGCTTGCAATAGGGGATAAGGCCAGCCAAAAACCCCAAGCTCAGATACCAAAGGGCAGGAACTCGGAGCGGAGCCGACTGGATGATCCGGATGGCCAGGTAGAAGCAGGTCGTAATGATCGGTAGCGAACTCAGCTCACTGCTGTAGTGCAGGTAATCGTTCTCGGTTGTCCAGGCAAAAAAAACGACCAGAATCAGTAGTGTCGCCCGACTCACAAACGGAGAAAACAACTGCTTGAGCCCGGCGTAAAAAATAAGGAGCGCCAGCGCAATCAGTAAAAGGCTGGTCAGGTGTGCATCGGTATAATCGATTGGGAAACCGAACAGATGAGGTATTAATAACAAGTAACTATTTATAGGGCCGATCGAGGTGCCATCGATCGAGCGCCCAAAAACGGGGTCACGCGTTAGCGTAATGGCTTGCGTAACTAGCTGGCCTTCATCGGGATTCAATTCGGAGTTGTCGAGTAAACTCGGCAACCGCATAAACGTGAGCGCAACGAGAGCCAGACCCACAAAAAAAGCATCTGACCGAAACCAATTTTTAGTATCTACTGTCGGCCTAACCGACTGGCATTGAAGGATAAGCACAATCAGCAACCCTACTGAAATAGTGTAATATATCCAGGGAAACATGGCTCATTTGTAGATTTATGTCATGGCTTTCTATTATACGGTTAATGTAATTAAAATCTTGTGTCTATCTAACTATTTGAATTAGAACAGGCTATCAACTTAGTTATCGGTAACATCAACTAGTAACACTATTTCTCGAAAAAACAGACGGAGCCGCCTACCCAGTCTTTATTTTTGTTGAAGTTCACACCGATCATTTCGCCCCGGCTCAAGCGGCTCAGATTCGTGATCAGCGTGGGTCTGGCATCGGCTTTCGGCCAGATAAACAGCATGCGAATCTCACATTTTACCAGCCCATCGGGCGACTGAATAACCGGCTCGTATTTCACCTTGCGCTGTAACAGATAAGCACCCCGCTCGTTGGTTGGAATGGCGTCGAGATCGGCGGTCGTAATGTTCAATTTAACCCCGCTTCCCGCAAAGGAGAACAGTGGTTTCAGCACGTAGTTTTCCAGGTCGGCCGGGTACTCGGTCAACTCAGACAGGTAGTAACTGGCGGGTACGTACGGGCTCTGGAGCAACGGCAGCGTATACTTGCTGATCCGGAAAAACCAGTTGGGATGACCGACCCATTCCACGTCGACATCATCCGTCAGGTGAAAAGATGTCCTAAGATCTGGAAAATTCTGTAAGTCGTCGAAAATCAGCCGGTTGTAAATCCGCTTGATCCGAATCTGCCGCCCGTCTTTCTCGTAATACAACGACCGGCCCTCTTTCCGGATTTTGGTCAGACATACCGGCGCTACACCTGTATACTTCTCCGTCAGCACAAAGTCGATCCGGGTTTTCTGCTTTTCCGGATAAATTTCCAGCAGAATCACTTCCTCCGGGTTGCAATCGCCAACCAGTAGTTCGCGCAGGCGTTCCAGGTAATCGGCATTCGTATCATCACTGAACAAATGAGAAAGACCTTCCGGAATCGGGTACATCGACCGGAACAAATCAGCAACGTAGGGCTGAAACCCGTACAGCGATGGAAAACCCTGTAATTCAATCAGCTGTGGTACTAGTTCGCCCTGCGACGGACCGTTCGACGCATCTTTACAGACCGCAAAATCGATGGCTAGAAACTGAGTATGTGCGTCTTCGTTCGGAACCCGCTGCCCGGCCGGAATCGCCTGGTCGGTCAACGCCTTGAAATCAGGGCGGGTAATGACCTGAATGATGTCATCGCAGGCCTGCAACAGCTTATCGGTCAGAACTTTTGGAACAAAAACCGGCGTTTCAGCCACCCGGAAGTCTAACTGATCGGGCAGATCAGTGTTGATTTTATCCAAAAAAGCCCGGTAGCGTTCCGGGCTAAAAGCTTGGTTGTAGGTTTGACGAACGGGCTGGATCATGAGTTTCTTACGACAGGATTAGCAGGATGAGCCGGATTGTTTCGGTAACATAACTAAGGTCGGCTCCTGTTCATCCTGCTAATCCTGTCTGAAAATTAATTTTGTTCAACAACTTGTTCCGACGGCGACAATGCTGCGATGGCCTGCCTCAGAAAACCCGGCAGAATAACGGATTCGGTCAGGGCAATTTTATTGGGGTCCTGCAAATAAGCGACCATGTCGTCGTACTTGGCTTTGCCAAAATTCCGGACGATCTGATCCCGTTTTTCGTCTTTCTTGAAATACCGCAGCATGCCCTCATTGTCAGCTTCGGGATGAAACTGCGTACCGATAACTTCAGGCGAAAACCGAATGGCCATAATCGCCCGGTCGAGCGGCACGTGGGGACGAATTTTTTCCAGACACAGAATCGTTGCGCCCAGCTTGTTCATCTGGTTCATATCGGGTTCGGTAATCTGATAATCCCGCGAATCGACGGCGTAGAACGGATCGGGCAAGCGGTTCAGTAGGGAGTCCGAACAGCCGTCGTCGGTTTTATGCACCGGGAAAATCCCAAACGACGTCGATTTTCGTCTGCTGAGTACAGCCAGTTCCAGATGCCGTACCGTTAGTTGAAACGAATGGCAAATCAGAAACACGAATTTTTTACGCTCGTTCTGCCGATTCCAGGCAAAAAGCTGGTCGATAAGCGCGAAATACGGCTGTTCCCAGGCGTCATCCGACGCCATCGGACTACCGGGGCCACCCGAAGAAATATAAATATCGTAGCCCAGGCCGGGGAGTTCGTTTTCAGCCCGAACGTTAAAAACATCGAATGCCAATTCGGCTGGATCGTTGCCTTGTACGTTCCGAATCAGTTGCAGAATGCAGCGCATACCTTCGTTGGGATGCCCGTTATTCATGTCCAGAACGGCAATTTTTACTAAGCTCATAGGTGTAAAACAGCGGTAAGGCCGTGGTCTTAACAGAAATAGCGGCTTGCCAACCGCTCTATTCTGAACTACACGATTCCTAAAGAAGTTTCCTGCACAATGTAATCGACCACCCGTTTCAGATCGTTATGTTGCTGAAAAACGGCCAGTTGCCGATCGGCTCCCGTGCCCATTTCCAGAATTTTCAGTACGTATTCGCACTCGGCCCGGCTACCCAGATCATCGACCACATCGTCGATAAAATTCAGCAGTTCGTGAATAAGGTGGTGCGTCGGAACTTCTTCCTGCTTACCGAAATCGATCAGTTTTCCTTCAATACCATAGCGGGCGGCCCGCCACTTATTCTCGTTGATCAGAATACGGCGGTAGGGTCGGAAGTTCAGATTTTGCTTATGTAGTTTGTAAATTTTGGCCACGAGCGCCTGCATGATAGCGGCCAGGCAAATGGTTTCGTCGACGCGCATCGGCACATCGCAGATCCGGAATTCGATGGTGTCGAAGAACGGGTGCAGCCGAATGTCCCACCAGATTTTCTTACCGTTGTCGATGCAACCGGTTTTTACCAGTAGGTTGATGTATTCGTCGTATTCGGTCGCCGACGCGAAGTAATCCGGGATACCTGTCCGTGGAAACTTATCGAACACTTTCGACCGGTACGATTTAAAGCCCGTATTCCGGCCCCGCCAAAAGGGCGAGTTGGTCGACAGAGCATAAATGTGCGGCAGGAAGTACCGGACTGCATTCATGATCTGAATGCCTTCGTTGCGGCTTTCGATGCCTACGTGAACGTGTAGCCCGAAAATCAGGTTCGAGCGGGCCACGTCGCGCAATTCATCGATCAGCCGGTCGTAACGCTCGTTGGGGGTAATGAGCTGGTCCTGCCAGTCGGAAAACGGATGCGTACCGGCTGCCGCGATTTTCAGGTTCTGATTATCGGCCAGCTCGATGATCATCTTGCGCAGGTAGGTCACTTCCTGGCGGGCATCCTGAATGTTGTTGCAAATATTCGTTCCGACTTCAACGACCGACTGGTGCATTTCGGCTTTGACGCGCTCGTGCAGAACAATCTGGCCACCATCCACAATCTTCGACATGTGGGACCGCAACTCGCCCGAACCGGGGTCAATCGTTTGAAACTCTTCTTCGATACCAAGGGTGAATATGGGCATACAGTTTAGTTTTGGGAATAGTTCAGCAAAATGGCTAACAGGGCCACAAACGCGCCCGGGTACTCACGACAGTAAAGATAAAAAAAGCCGCCAGAAATCGAAGCCCGAGCAAAAAATGGAGGAAATTGGGTCTTCATAATACCAGTAAAGACTGAATCGATGAAGACCGCCTAGCCGAACTCGATCGCATGGTTGCCCAGGATAGCGGTGGCAACCGGCCGCGTCTGATCCGGGGCTACTCCCTCAGCAGATGCCCAGGCGGTTTCAGGCCGGACCCCGTGATAAATACTTTGTTTGACTGGATAAGGTTTTAGGCGGTGTCGGAGAAAAGCGCGTTTCCCTGGCTGCAACCGGCCGCGTTATCAAAGTGCATCCGCTGGAACCCACGCTTTTATGCTTTTTCGTAAGTCAACAGCACATATTTCTTGACGCCCGATCCCAGGTCGATTTCTTTGCTGGTTAAGGAAAATTTCAGTTTCCCGTTATTCCACACATATTCCTTCGTCAACGGGCCGTTTGTAATCGATTCGGGTATTTTTAATTCGACCGCTAATCGGCGCAGGGGCTCTGTAAGGGTTTCCTGAGCGGCTGTTTCGGATACGGTTTTGAGCTTCCCATTATCAAACGCATAGAGTGTATAGCCACCGCCCGCCAGATGGCTGCTTTTGCTGAGAACGCCCAGAGACGGTGAGGGTTCATACCACACGCCGGTGCCTGTATTACCAAGGCCCAGCCGGGAGAGTTCGTTGGCTTTTACCTCATCCTTGCTCATGCCAAAATTCACCCGGAACAGGTCGAAGGTCGCTGTCTGAGTCCTGAAAAACAGGAGTGCTTTTCGGGAAATGGCCTTGTTCTCTTTTAGAAAGGTTACCGATGCGTTGAGTAGTAACTGGGCGGGTGTCGTGTTCGGATCGATGATCAACGTGCTGGTAGCCTGCCACTTCTGCAGACCGGCTACCCAGCGCTTTTCCACCTTGATCAGGGCGGGGAAGTTCGTTGTTACCCAGGAAAATCGGACACTGTCACCTTCCGCGTATAACGCACTGATCGGCCAGTCGATTGAGGCTGGCGTAGCAGTCGTGTCTAATGACGTATAGGTAATTGTAACGTCTGCCGTTGTAGAAGCTTCCCAGACAGACACGTTATCCGCTGCATAGAGAATGTCATTGACTGTCTGAACGGTTGGGTCGATAAGCGGCTCCGGCGGCTTTTTGCTGCAACACGACAGGGCAATGAGCAGGCCGATGAACACTGAACAATTTTTCACATCATGAGGGTTGGTTTACCTATTACGGCCTGAAGTGGTTCTGGCTACCGACGCTACCGTTTAGAAGAGCCGGGGCAATGAATTAGTAGGGAGAAAGATACCGCTTTTTTGTAAACCTGCGGTTGTCAACATGGGTTTCATTACCAATTGAATCATAACCGAAAAAACAGGATGAAACACAAACGTAAAAAGGACTTAATGGCTAAGTACTGGCTGTTTGGTGGGGGCGGGGCTATGCTGCTGGGCAGTGGATTAGCCGTATTATTGCAGGGCGACAAGCGCCGGGATGCTAAAGATAAATCCTGGTTTTGGGTAAGTACAGGTGGGTACGCTCTGATCATGGCCGGGCTGGGTTTCATTGGCGATGCCAACCGCTTCCGGACCCTGGCCGACGTACTGCGTGAGCTGGACCGACGGGCAAAACCGTAACGACAGATGACGGGACGAACGTTTAGCCGCCAGCGGTAGTTTGTGCGATATGGCCGACACCCCAAGGCGAAATATCATTGAGACGGTAAAACAGTACGGAAATCGACTGTCGCGGTTTATTCGTGGGCAGGTGAAGTCCGACGAAGATGCCGAAGATATTTTGCAGGATGTCTGGTACCAGCTCAGCCGGGTGGTTGACCTCGACGGCATCGAAAGCATGAGTGGCTGGTTGTTTCAGGTGGCCCGCAATCGCATCACCGATTCGTATCGCCGGAAAAAAGAAGATACGCTGTCCGATCTGATGACACCGGAAGAAGACGACGGTGATACGAACTTTCGGGACATTTTGCTGGCCGACGTACAGACGCCCGAAGATCAGTTTTTTAAAGACCTGTTCTGGGAGGAGCTGATGCGGGCGCTGGACGAACTACCCGAGAATCAGCGCATGGTCTTCGTACAGAACGAGCTCGAAGACCGAACCTTACAGGAAATTGCGGATCAGACCGGCGAGAATCTGAAAACGATCATTTCCCGTAAGCGCTACGCCGTTCAGCACCTGCGGAAACGCCTGCAAAAACTATATAACGAACTCGATAACCTGTAACACCATGAGACCACCCTTCCGGCGAAGACGATTTGGCTTCTTTCCTCTGTTTATACTGCTGGCGTTGCTGGCCGTATCATACGTGGTATACTGGCTCTGGAACAACGTACTCGTGGTCGTTACCGGCGTCCGTACCGTAACCCTCTGGCAGGCAATGGGTCTGCTGATATTAGCGCGCATTCTGTTCGGTGGTTTCCGGTTTGGGCCGCGCGGGGGGCCTCCTTCATACGGGGCGGGACCTAACTGGCGTAGTAAATGGCACCAGATGACGGACGAAGAACGGTCGAAATTTAAAGACGAGTGGCGTAAATGGCGCCGACACGACAGTTGAGGTATCGCGGATGGAAATCCGCGATACCTTTATTTATGCCGATATTGCTGTCGAAACAGACGCCTTGCTTTCGCCGTTCATCCCGTGGACAGCACATGAGTAAATAAACTGACTTCGCGATGAAGTACAAACTGGTCATTTTTGATTTCGACGGCACGCTGGCCGATTCCTTTCCTTACTTTCTGAGTACGGTCAACATCCTGGCCGAGACGTACAACTTTCCGCGTATCGATCCGGAAGATGTCGACCGGCTTCGGGGGCTGGATGCCCGTCAGATGATGAAGCACGCGAAGCTGCCCGCCTGGAAAATACCCCTCATTGCCAATTCCTTCATTCGCCTGATGGCCCGCGATATCGACCAGATTCGGTTGTTCGACGGAATTGCGGAGCTGCTTGAACAACTGTCGAGGCAGGGTGTTCGGCTAGCCATTGTGAGTTCAAATTCCGAAGCGAACATTCGCCGGGTTCTCGGCCCCGACAATGCCGCTCTCATCACGTATTACGGATGCGGGACTTCGTTGTTCGGGAAACAGCATAAGTTCAAAAAAGCCATGACCAAAAGCGGTGCCCGCTCCGACGAAACCCTGTGCATCGGCGATGAAATACGGGATATCCTGGCGGCCAACGAAGCCGCTATCGCCTGTGGGGTCGTGGGATGGGGTTACACTCGGGCCGATGCATTCAGTGCCTATGCGGGCGTCGAGCTATTTCATACCGTCGATGATATCTGTCAGGCTGTCACTGGCCTTGGGTTACCCGGCCATCGATCGGACTTTGGCCGATGAGGTCCCTATAAATTATCAACCAGGAAGTGCGTTTGTGGGCGATCCATGAGGTACAGATACAACTTTCGTGTATGACCCCGTTAGGGCCATATATTTATAGTCTACAATCTTCTATAGCTATGTGACCCCAAGGGTGTCATACAGGGTTAGCAAGGGAGCGAAACACCAATATATTAGTCGGGTTACGCTTATAGCAAGTTTTGTCAGCCGAACAAAAAGCGACCTAAGACGCCTTCATAACCTATTCATCTTCAATCAGCTTCAGCATCAGCTTACCTTTTGCTTGCCCCGACTCGCTGTAGGCATGCGCCTGTGGTAGTTCATTCAAAGTATACGTCCGGTCGACAATCGTTTTCAGCCGGCCATCGCCCATTCGTTTGAGCAGCCAGGCCATATCTTCCTGATTAAAACTGGTGATCAGAGACTCCGCTTTTTGCGAGGTAAAGATGGTGACGACCTGTTCCAGGATTTGTTTTGGTGAGGGAACGGTGGTTACGTAAACACCCGCTTCGGTCAATACCGGGCGGCAGGCGTCGAAGCTGCTCTTCCCCACCGCGTCGAAAATAAGGTCGTATTTTTCGGGTTGGTGCGTAAAATCGACTGTTCGATGATCAATCACGTGTTCGGCACCCAACTCGCGAACCAGCGCTGCATTTTGAGCGCTACAGACCGCTGTTACCTGACCACCCAGCAGTTGGGCAATCTGGATGGCGAATGTGCCGACCCCGCCCGCTGCCCCATTGATGAGCACTTTGTCGCTGGGGCGAAGGTGGCCCTTATCCCGTAAGGCCTGCAAGGCTGTCAGGCCCGCTACAGGCAGAGCCGCAGCCTGCACAAAGGGAATGCCGCCAGGCAGTTTGATGACGTTTTTTCGTTTGGCTACGGCATAATCTGCATACCCGCCACCCGTTACCCCCAGCGAAGCCACTACGCGGTCGCCCACCTTCAGGTCGGTAACCATCAGGCCCACTTCCAGCACTACCCCCGCGCACTCGCCCCCGAGGGTTTTCGGGAAAGCGCCCGATAAAATCAACTTCATAGCGCCCGATCGGACTTTGGTATCCATGGGATTGATGCCCGCAGCGTGAACATGAATGAGCACGTCGTGCGTGTCGACTTCGGGCTTGGGTACGTCCGACACGTGTAATTCCTGACTGGTTCCGTACTGGTTGATGATTGCTGCTTGCATAGCGTTTGGGAATAAGGTACCTGGAGTATAACAACAGGTTTACCCCCTGGTGTTTAGCGATTCGAGCCATAGGCCCAACTTTCCTGAATGAAAAATTTTAGACATCCGTAAAGTAATATCTCAACTGGCGCGTCATCCTCATCAGAACAACAAATAAACGCACAATGAACAACACACTTTTGCGATCGATACTGGCCGGACTGCTGGTTGGTGCCGCCTTATTTATCATGCCGTTCTTTCTACTCCGGCTGATTGTCTTTCTGCTGATCGTCAGTGCCTTATTTCGGCTCTTTGGCGGTGGGCGCTTCCGACGCGGTGGCTGGGGCCGCAGCCGCGGTTTCGGTTACATGCCCGCTTTTGCCGACCGAATTCGGCAGATGAGCGATGACGAATACGCTGCCTTCCGGCAACGCTACGACTATGACCACTGTGGTGTCAACCCAGGCCGTAAAGCCCCGGAGAGCCCGTCGGATCAAACCAGTACTACTATTTAATCGATAGCACACATGCAAAGACGCGTCAATCCCTGGGTCGTTCTGCTGACGGCGGCCCTCACCTTCGGTAGCCTGATGGCTTTCGTAGGTCCCCGATCGTTCAGCCGCCACTGGGTTGGGTATGGCTATTATCGTCATCATGGCCATTATGGGCCGCACGGCTGGTACGGGAATGGTGGCTGCGGAGACCAATCCACGGACCGACGGGCGGGCCAGTCGCCCGTAAAACCGGACACCAATAGTTTTCAGTAAACAATCACTAAAATTAATCACCATGTTCAGAAATCACCACGCAGGCTACGGACCTGACCATCATCAGCACCGGGCTTCTTTTTACGAAAAATTCTGGCGGGGAGCCGGACCGTTCCGTCGTCCGAAATACAACGTCCCGGTAAACATTGTCGACAAAGGCGAAACCGTTGAAATACATGTATATGCGCTGGGCTTCGAGAAGGAAAACATCACCGTTTCGGTTGCCGACGGTCTGCTGCACATCAGCGGAACCCGGTCGCTGACCGAAGAACCCCAGTTCGTTCGGCAGGAGTACCCGGTAAAATCATTCGAGCGGGTCGTTCAGCTCAACGATAGAATCGACGTGTCAGCTGTCTCGGCCCGGCAGGAGAACGGTGTCCTCATTGTAACGTTGCCCAAAAGGCCCGAAGCGAACCGGCCGGAACAAACGATTGAAATTGCCTAGTTGATTCGTCATATGGTGGTCATTAAAGTAGTCATTCGTTGTCATTAGCATCAAAACGTCAGTGACAACAAATGGCAACTTCAATGACCACCATATGACTACCGAATGACTCCAGCTTTATCGAATCATAACGATTTGTTTATATGCTGCCATAAGTATAGTGGATGCAGCACTTCCTTCTCCTGGTATGAGGACAATGTGCTTTGGGCTTGCAGAAACGATTCTGGTGCTGGTTTTAGGCAGTTTTTCGCCGGTCGTATACGGGCAGGAACTGCACCGCTTACCGATTAAAACAGTGCGGGATCTGCACGAATTTTTTCAGTGGTCGGCCCGGAAAAAGCCGATTATCAGCGGGCACCGGGGTGGTATGGTACCGGGCTTTCCCGAAAATTCGCTGGCAACATTCGAAAACACCCTGAAGCATACGCCCGCTTTCTACGAAACCGACCCCCGCCTGACCAAAGACAGCGTGATTGTGCTGATGCACGACGAAACCCTGGATCGCACGACAACCGGGCACGGAAAAGTGTCAGATCATACCTGGGCGGAGCTACAAACGCTACGTCTGAAAGACGCGCAGGGAAACGTAACCGACCACCGGATTCCGACCCTGGGCGAAGCCATCGAGTGGGCGCGCGGAAAAACCGTATTGAATCTCGATAAAAAAGACGTACCGTTTCCGATGATTGCGGCCATCATCCGAAAGCACAAAGCCGATGCGTTTGTCATGCTCACCGTCCATACGGCGGAGCAGGCCCGCTACTATTACGATGACAACAAAGACCGGATGTTCTCGGCGTTTGTGAAAACACCGCAGGCCATGGCCGAGTACGAAAAAGCCGGGATACCCTGGCGCCAGATGATTGCGTACATCGGTCCGGACATCAAACCCGAAAATCAGGAAATGTACCGGTTGCTGCACGAGAAAGGGGTGATGTGCATGATTTCGTCGGCGCCAACCTACGACAAGCTGGATACGCCCGAAAAGCGGGCAGCCGCCTATCGGGCCATTATCAAAGATGGCGCTAGTGTGCTGGAATCGGATCTGCCCATCGAAGTGGCCAATGCCCTGGCGACTCAGTAGAGACGTATATTAACAATCTTTTATGAATGCTACAGGATGCACCGCGAGTAAGGCAGACGTTTACCTTTGCCGAAAGAACTTCCCGTAGAATCTGTTTATGAAATCGAACATCGTGGCATCTGCCGTTCTATCTCTTTTCGGAATTATGCCTGCCATGGCTCAAGTTTCGCCCTTTTCGCTCACCGGCTATACCTACACGCCGACGCAGTTGACCATTGGTACGCTGCAGGCCAAAACGCCCGTTAAAGCCTATACGCTGCAGGGAGCCAGTGCCAGCCTGTTTTCTATCGACAAAGCTAACCGATTGTCCATCAAAGCCGAAGCGGCCCGTACCGACAAGCCCTGGTATGAGGTAATCGTGGAAGGTAAGAGCGCCAACGGCGTAAAGCGGGATACGTTTCGGGTGGTGAAAGACCAGTTCATCCGCAACCAGGTCATAGCGCACCGGGGTGCCTGGAAACAGTCGGGAACCAGTGAAAACTCCATTGCTTCACTCCAGAATGCGGTTAAGTTAGGCTGTATGGGTAGCGAGTTCGACGTGCATATGTCGGCCGATTCAGTGCTGTTTGTCAACCATGACCCAGCGGTGCAGGGGCAGATGATCGAGAAGACCCCCGCGGCCGAACTGGCAAAGCTCAAACTGAGCAACGGCGAACCGCTGCCGACGCTGGAAGCCTACCTGCAGGAAGGGATGAAACAAACGAAAACGCGGCTGATCCTGGAAATAAAAACATCGAAGCTGGGCAAAGAGCGCTCGCTGGCGCTGACCGAACGGGTACTAAAGATGGTTCATCACTTGAAAGCGCAGGCCTGGGTCGACTACATCGCTTTCGATTACGACGTCTGTAAAAAAGCGAAAGAACTGAGCCCCGAAGCGGCCGTTTCGTACCTGAACGGCGATAAAACCCCCGAGCAACTGGCCGCCGATCACCTGAATGGGTTCGATTATCACCAGAGCATTATCAAAAAGAACGAAGCCTGGATTCAGGAAGCCCGGAATCTGAAACTGACGACCAACGTCTGGACCGTAAACGATAAAGCCGATCTGAGCTGGTTGCTGGGGCAGCACGTCGATTACATCACCACCAACGAACCCGAACTGTTGCTGTCGCTGGTAGGGCAGTAAAGTCTGGTAACACCCTGATCTTTAAAATTTTGGCTCGACCCAGAGCGCGGTGAAGCAACTCAGGAGTAGCAAGAGCCAGGCCCAGTCGGGTATCTGAGTCGTAATTGGTCGTTCAGACTTGTTCGGTAGGATGTGCGACTTTGCGTGAGCCAGAACGAATTGGTCGACAAGCTGACGGCTATGCAGCGGACTGCTGGAACCGTCGATGTACAAAGCCAGCGAGTCGGCCAGGGGTTGCCAGCCCGACGGGCCAAAAGTAAACGTGCCCGCTGCCCGCCGGTCGTTGATGGGGGAGTACACAACCGGAAGCGTGTCAGACCCGACCTGCAAGGTTCGCACCCGCGTCGTCGGGTTGTTCAGGTATATAGCCTGCTGAATGCCGTTGTAAACAGGAGCGCTGGTCTGTACCGTATTCCGGTCTGCGTGCGACAAACGGGCCAGCACCGACATCCAGATGCGGTTATAGGTGATGCTGTCGCCACTGAGCGCCAGCGGGTAGGTCTCGCTCAGCAAACTGACACCCACCCGCCCGGTGGTTTGCTGAATGGCGATCGGGTAACCTGGCACCGCAAATTGATTTAGATTTTCCGCGAATCGATATGGTAATGCCGTCAATCCGATTCCTACCGGAGTCGTCGCTTCATTCGATGTTTTGCGAACCTGCCAGCGGCTGCCAATGGCCTGGTTGATCAGGCGGCAGTCGGTTTCCGGAGTTGTCAGGTTGATGAACAACACTGCTTTTCCGTCGGCGATGGCCTTTCGGATCGCTACATTATTGGCGTTGACCGGTTCGGTAACGATCAAATCCGGAACCACCTTACCGACTGATTTTCCTGCCTTGTTGATACGGGTATTGCTGCTAATCTCTTTAGAAAGTGTAGCCGATATCTCGACCGTATGTCCATGTTTGCCCAGCCAGTCGGCCAGGGTTTTGCTCTCGAAATCAGGGTTGTTGAGGACAAACTGGACCGTAAGCGGATTGGTTCGCCGGGTGAAAAAATGGATCGTATCCAGCGTTGTTGACCCCAGAGCCAGTTCGGCTTCGCTCCGTCCTTGGGTAAACGCCGGAAACCGAAGAGTGAAAGCATTGTCGCCCGCCCGAAGCGCCATACTGTCCAGGGTCTTGTTGCCAAAGCGAAGCCGAAGCGTCTCGTCTTTCGACGCCAGAATCCGTCCGGTTACGCGTTGAAACTCGCCTTGCCGCACGATGCCCTTCCAGCGAATGGCCTGTAGCTGATCGGGTTGCGCGTAAGGTACCCACTGCAGGCTGGTATTGCTGAGCTGGGTCAGGGTTTCGGTCGGAAAGCGCTGCCCGACCAGGGTTATCGAGTCGTAGCCGGGCTTGATCGTCCGCCTAGTAAAGCTCTCCTGCAGACGAAGGCTATCTTTCACCTGATTCACAAACGCCGATGGAACATCGTCTGCTACCAGCAAGACGTGCGTAGCCGGTCGATCGACAGACCATCGAAGTTGTAGGAAATAGCCCACCAGCACCAGCCAGAGAGCCAGGTTCAGAGCGGCCCGCAGTGCTTTTCGGGCTGGGGCCAGGGTTTGGTTTCGAACGATGAGCCAGAGCTGACCAATTAGTAAAACCAGTAAAAGGAAGGCAATGAGCCAGTTGATTCTGTTTGTCCAGTCGAGGGTAGCGTGCATACGAATCGATCAAAAGCTACTTCAGTTTCCGCCAGAAAGCCTGTTGCAGCGTGCGATCACCGGCATAGGATGGGCCAGTCTGCTCCGACGCATTCGTCAGCGCGTATAATTTTGTCTTAAGCTGCGTTTTTTCCTGTGCGGCTAACGGTTTGCCAATGGCCAGCTTTTGCAGGCTGGCCAGCACCGACCAATTCTGCAGACCGCTGTTGACGACGTTGTTGGCCAGGACACTGCCAAGCTGCTGTACGGTTAGCCGCTGGCGGCTGCTGAGCGTGGGCAGGTCCAGATAACCGAGCGTTTCGGCAACCAGTGCTTCGATTCGTTGCTGGCTGTACGCCCGCGTCTGGTCAAACGAAGTCGTTACATTCTTCAGCTCACCGGTCAGCCGGGTTTCTTTTTCTTTTGTCTGGGGCGGATCGAAGCCGGTTTTTTTGACATATGACCGGGCTTTCTGCTGCGACAGTTTCAGGTATTTCAAGGCTTCCTGCTCATAAGGCAGCGCTTTTTCGGGCTCGTACATCCGCAGGTGAAGTTCCGATTGCCACATGTTCTCCAGCGCCATCTTCAGCAGCGACCGCGTCGATTGTTCATGAAACGTGTTCGTTTCGGCATCGTCGTGGTTATGGACGTACTGTTCCATCAGGGCCGCCAGCGGGTCTTTATCGTCCGACTTACCGCCACCGCCGTGGTTGTGTCCGTCGTCGGCGGAGTGCGTCTGTACCGGCGCTGCGGCCGGCGTATGTTCGCCTTCTCCTTCGTCGTGTTTGTGCATGTATGCCTGAATCGCAGCCATGCCCGATACGACGGCCCCTTCGCTGTTCGTCGGAATCGGCTCTCCTCCACCGATGTTTTTTTCGAATTCTTCGCCCAGAAACTGACCATACCGCAACCGCAGCGCCTTCTGGTCGAAGCCAATTTCGTTGGATTGACTCTTGAAGGGATGGGCGGCCAGCTTCTTCCGATTCGCGATCAGCTTTTCGGTGTCGATAATGATCTGCCGCTGGCTGCGGAAATATTCCGGCATGATGTTGACGGCCATCGTCGCCAGTTCGCTTTCTTCGACCTGGGTCGTGTCTTTATACACCACAAAATACGTGTCCGACTTGGTGAAATTTGGCTCTGGCTGGCGGTTGTCGAACGCGGCCCAATAGTAGTACAACTCGTCGCCAGGCGCAAATTGCAGCGCCTTCAGGTCCAGCGTTTTGGTCAGCCGGGCTTCCTTGAAATTGCGCTGATCCAGCGGCATTTTTATTTCCCGGAACTTCACGTTTTCGCCCGATCCACGCGCCACAGTTGCCACAATAAACGCTTGTGTTATGCGAAAGTCATCTGAAACTTTAGCAGCTATGTTCAGTGCTTTCGGATCGTTCAGGTAATGAAACCGGTAGAGTTCTTTCGATTCGGGCTCAATTTTAGGAGCCAGGTCCGGGCGGGCTTCGAGCCGGTAAAAATCAGACTGGTACACCAGCGAATCGCGTTTGGCAGCCGTTCGCCAGTAGGCTTTGATCGAGTACAGACCCGAGTTGATCAGCCGATCCTGATACGTAAAGTCTTGGCCCGTCTGTTGGAAGGGAATTTCCTGCCCCCGGCTGCTCACGAGCCGTACGGATAATTGTCGGTTATCGCTGAATCGGACCTGCCAGGTGAGCGCCGACCCAACGATGGCTGATGCATTTAAATTGGTGGAGTTGACCACCGGCAACTGCGTGTAAGCAGGCGGCTGAACGCGCAGTTCGGCCGAACGAAAAGCGGGCGCTACGGGCTTTGGTTCGGTTGTAAATGTCGACAGAAATCCGCGTTCTTTCGGGCTGTCGGGAGCGTCTTTCTGCAATAAAGGGTATCCGTAATGAATGCCCAGCGCTGCCAGCAAAAGTAAACTATAGAAGCCAACTTTCGACCAGAGCACTACCGGTATGCGTACGCCCTGGATATGCTCATTCAGCCGGTCGAGCTGCAGTTGCTCGGCCAGGTTAAGCTGGGGTTTGGTCAGCAGCGGCAGGCTGTATTCCACATCACCAACAGTCTGGTGAATTAGCCGGATGGCCTGCGGTTCCTTGTTCTGGTAAAGTTT
Source organism: Spirosoma koreense (assembly GCF_054777875.1). Lineage (NCBI taxonomy): Bacteria > Pseudomonadati > Bacteroidota > Cytophagia > Cytophagales > Cytophagaceae > Spirosoma > Spirosoma koreense. Next base: position 1,120,129 of record NZ_BAAHAC010000005.1, read on the forward strand.
GCTGACCATGACACCAGCCGCAAAGCCGACGGCACCCAGCAGCCCAGCCCAGACGGACGGGCCCGTAAATGTTGCCGTGAGCAGGTACGCCGATGCCGCCAACAGCAGACAGCGCAGCACGGCATTGGCGTACAGTTGGTACGTGACCGACGAGACCAGGCGTTTCAGTTCATTCATGCGTTTTTAGTCAAAGCAAGCCAGCGTTCGAGTACTAGAATAACGATAAACCCCAGCAACAACGCATCATGCAGACTAGCTTGCTGGGGTGTTCCTGACTTGGCCGAGGTGATAAAAAGTGCCTTCAAATCCTGTTGGCTCAACGGTTGCGCGTTCGTGTCGAGGCCGTAATACCGAAGCAGTTGTTCGCCCAGCCATTCGGGCAGCTGCCCGGTCTCGGTTCGTTCGGACGTTTGCGGAGTCAGCGTTTCGTTCGTGAAAATGACGTTGGACCCAGCCGTGGGCTGCTCGACGCCCGAAACCACGTAGAGGGTTTGCGAAGATGGATTTTTGGGTAAGTGATCGGTCAATACCCAGCGATATTGCCGGTTCGGAACCGGGTTTTCGTCCAGGGTCAGATCGAGCGCATACACATCCATCAGAGCCGCCAGAGCCGCTTTTACGGTCTGACGCTCCCGCTCATTTCGGTACGAAAGCAGCGTAGGAAACGGCCCCGATGCCACTGCCGCCGATTGGAAACGAAGCGTTGGGTCGAGAACAGAACTACTCGTCAGTTTTCCGGTGCGGTTGATGAATAACTTTTTGTTGTCCTTGATGCGCAAAAACGCCCGCGGCTGGCGCGTCGAATCGACGAATGGATGCAGATGAAAACGTTCAGGAACCGTAATGGCGGGCACGGTGGCTAAGTCCGGGCTGGAAGTGACGTATAGATGCAGGTCTGTATTTTTTGCATCCAGTTGATTAATGGCGGTTTGTAACCCCAGTGGCCCAAACGCAGTAGCTGTTTGCGAGGGGCTAAGTTGTTCGCCCACGGGCTCCAGTTGCGCATCGGCCCAGGCGACCCGTTCGCCTTTTTTTTGTGCTTCGGTCAGTTCGAATCGAAAGTTACTGGCAACCGACGCGTTGGGTTGCACCAGGTGTACTTTCTGAATGACCGGCGCTTTCGTGAGCGCATTCAGGATGGGCTGGGCCAGCAATAGCGCTAACAGAATCAGCAGCAGACACCGAACCAGGAGCAGCGGTAGATTGTCGAACCGGAAGCCGCGGCTTTGCTGCTGTTGTTTTTCGGTGAGCCATTGCGTAGCCGCCCAGGGCAGGGGTTTTCCCTGCTTCTGGTGCCAGAAGTGAACGACCACCGGAATGACAATGGCCAACACGCCCCACAAGTAAACTGGCTCGATAAACTGCATATCAACTCAGCAAAAATTCTTTCAGTACTAATCCAATCGGTTCACTCAGGCGGGTTCGAATTAGCCGTACGTGTGGAATCCGCAGGCTTTCTTCCAGCGCCGTGAGGTAAGCCGAAGACCGCTCCCGCACCGTGTCGCGAATGGCGTCGGCCTGGAGCTCGATTTCGCGGCCCGTTTCCAGGTCCTGAAACCGGTAGAAGCCACTCATCGAAAAATCCAGCTCCTGATCGCCCAGAATCTGGAACAGCACAATTTCGCGCCGGGGACTGGCAATACGCTGAATCAGGTCCACCCACTCATCGTTGACCTGCAGGAAATCGGAAGCCATAATGAGCATTTCGCTCTGCTTGCGGCCAAACTCCGGAACGGAAGCAGCCTGCCGGTCCCATGCTCCCGAAGCCTGTGCCCGGTCAAGTGTAGCGACGATTTTCTGAAAGGCCTGTTTTCCCGCCGGAACTTCGGTTTGAACCAACCCCTTGTGCAGGGTGTAGAAGCTCTGCTGATCGCCCTGCCGGTTGCCCAGGTAAGCCAGCGACGCGAGCAGGATTTTGGCGTATTGTAATCGGCTGACGCCCGCTTCGGCGTAATTCATCGACCCCGACAGATCGAGCAGAAACCGAATTTGCTGGTTACTCTCGGTGGCCGATTCGCGCACCAGGTAATGACTGGTTTTGGCGAAAAGCTTCCAGTCGATTCGCTTCGGGTCGTCGCCGGGCGTATAGTGCCTAAACTGCTCAAACTCCGTTCCGATGCCCGACCGTCGGCTAAGCTGAACCCCCAGCATCAGTTCATCGCTGACCAGTTTCCCGGCCAGTTGCAGGTTATTGAGCTTAATGAGATCGTTGGTAAGCATAGGACGTTTTTTATGAACACAGAGCGGTCCGTCGGTACGGGGCAGCGAACTCAGAGAGCCTGATCGCTTTGGAATTTACGGGGTTAGCGAATGGCTTTGAGTAGTTCCTGAATGACCCGATCCGTCGTGATGCCTTCGGATTCAGCGCGAAAATTCAGCGCAATCCGGTGACGCAGAATCGGATAGGCCAGCGCCTGAATATCTTCCGGAATCACCGAAAACCGCTCGTTCAGCACCGAGCGGGCTTTGGCGCACAGCACCAGCGCCTGGCCGGCGCGCGGTCCGGCCCCCCACTGACACCACTGCTTGACAAAAGCCGAAGGAGTATCGGCCGGTCGGGTGGAGCGTACGAGCTTGTTGATGTAACTGATCAGCTCGTCGCTGATGTGTACCTGCCGCGTCAGCGTCTGAAGTTGCAAAATTTCGTCGTCTGAAAGTACCGTTTTTAGTTCCGGGCGCGACGAACCGGTGGTGCTTTTCAGAACGTTCAGCTCTTCGTGTTCCGACGGATAGCTGAGCTTGATGTACAGCAGAAATCGGTCCAGCTGCGCTTCGGGAAGGGGATAGGTACCTGCCTGTTCGATCGGGTTTTGGGTAGCAATGATCAGGAATGGCTTAGGCAGGGCATAATCCGTGCCATTATACGTGACCTTATACTCCTGCATGGCTTCGAGCATGGCCGCCTGGGTTTTGGGCGGGGTCCGGTTGATCTCATCGGCCAGCACGACGTTGGCAAACAAGGGACCCCGGTTGAAGACAAACACCTTATGGCCGGTTTCATGGTCGTCTTCCAGAATCTCCGTTCCAACGATATCGCCGGGCATGAGGTCGGGCGTGAACTGAATCCGCTTGAAGCGCATGGCTAGGGCGTCCGACATCGTCTTGACCATGAGGGTTTTGGCCAGGCCAGGCACTCCTTCCAGCAGGCAGTGTCCACCGGCCAGTAGCGCAATGAGCACCTCGTTGATGGCTTCCTGCTGCCCGATGATCACCTTACCGATTTCGCTCCGTAGCTGGGGCAGTTTGGCAACCAGCTTTTTGTAATGGGTTAAGTCTGTTGATTCCAAAGGTTGTATCGAATGAGTAATGGAAAATGAATAATGGATAATGTAAAATGTAGAATAGCTTCATAACGATTTGACAGTCAGACGGAAACTGCGTTATTCATTATTCATTTTACATTATTCATTACTAAGCCGTCAGCGCGTACGTAACAATGTTGACGCCAAACTTGGTATTGTCTTCGGCCAGAAAGCGTTTGTTGCGGAAGTCGTAGTCCCACTCGCAGCCGTAATCTTTGTTGCTATACAAAACCCCGATTCGCCCGTTGACGAGGACCGCTTTGAGGTAATCGTGTACCAGGTCGTCGCCCCAGCCGTTCAGCTCAAAGGAAGTGGTCGGTGGCCCTTCTTCGAACTTGAAAAAACAAGTGTAAATTGGGTGCGTGTTGGGTATTTTCTGTAAGGCTTTAGGACCGAAAGTGCGGCCCATTTCCTGTTCGAACGACTTGGCGAACAGACCATCGACGTCGTGGTTGCAGTCGTCGACGAACACGAAACCGCCGTTCTGGACGTACCGTTTGAAGTGGTCGCGTTCCTGAGTCGAGAACTCCACCAGCTTGTGCCCACTGAGGTAGCAGAATGGGCTTTTAAACAAATCAGGGCTACTCAGTTGCACTACCTTTTCCTTCTGATCGACCGGCAGCGTCGTATACTCGACCAGCGAATGCATCAGGTTGGAAGGCATCCGCTGGTCGGTATCCCAGTCGCCGGAAGTGTACTGAATACGCGTGAAAAAGAAAGGTTTCAAGTGCGTTTGCTGAGTAAAAATGAACAGATACTGGATGGCGTTCTCCAAATCCAGCTCCTTAAATAGTACTATCGATGGTTAATTTTATACTCCTTCCATACATGTGTCTACCCATCGAAATGCATACGTTTTAACCTTAAAAATACGGTTTTCTCCGCTATGTAGCTAGGTATTTAGCCGTTTTTCCATAATAAAATCTTCCATAAGAAACCCATCGCCAATATCGATGTCTTCCGTACCGACGACAGAAAATCCAATTCGTTCGTAAAACTGAATGGCTTTATTATATCGGTTTACGTTTAAGCCTAGTCGCACGTTGGCGTGTTGGGTAGCTACCTCCGCTACCCGCTCGATCAGCAAACGACCCACGCCTTTCCCCTGGCTGGCGGGCAGTAAGTAAATCTTATGGATTTTGGTCAGCGGTTCTCCTTTGTAATTCAGTTCGTAGGAAATGTAGCCCAGGTAGTTCCGGCTGTCGGTTTCCTGAGCCAGAAGAAAAACGTGTCCTTTGCTGGCTATTTGTGCCGTCAGAGCCTCCGTACTGTACATCATCTCCAGCATGTAGTCAATCTGCGAAGGGGACAGAATTTCACCGAACGTGTCGGGCCATGTCCGGCGGGCAATGTCCTGAATGATGGGTAGATCGGTAGCTGTCGCTTCGGTAATGGTAATCATACTGGGTTATAACCGGCTAAGCGTTAAACAGGCTTAGCCAGCAGGGTCTGTAAGGCTTCGAGGTTTGTCTTTTTGTCGAATGTGGCTGAAGTATCGCGCATTACCCCGTTGTATTCGGAACAAAACCCGGTTTGGTCCAGGCCATGAGCAGGCTGTCTTCATAAGAACCGTCGGCATTACGGGTTTTGTTCTTCATGCACCCTTCCTGAACAAACCCCAGACTTCGATACAAACCAAGTGATTTCTGGTTCGACGCTCTGGACTCCAGTTCAACCCGGCTGATTTCAGGGAAACTGCGTTGTACTTCCTCTAAGAAGGCCTGAAAAAGCAATTTCCCGATTCCTTTTCTCTGGTAATCCGGATGCACTGCGATTGTCAGGCCTGTCAGGATATGGTCGAAAATACGGAGACCATAGGCAGCGGCATGGATTTCGGCGATGAGCTGGTTCTCCGGCGTAAGCGCAACCAGCATAAGCCCCTGACTGTCCGTCGTTTTCAACAGATCGTCGACGTACTGATCCGTTATTTCCGATTCAGTTCGGGCAATCCCCTGACTTCTCCGGGCAACGGTTCGGTGCAACTCGATAATCGCGTTCTTATCCGTATAAGCACCTTTCCGAATAATGACCATACTGTATGCCTGGTTCGCCTGTCGGTTACACCGCGTCTGATAAGCTCGTGAAGGTGAACTCGCGAATCTTCATCGGTGGAATCAAATAATTCTGATCGGTTTCGGTGCTGACGACCCGTTCCGGCTTGCCCAGCGCTTCAAGGTTGTTGAGCATGATGATCGGGCTTTCGTTGAAGCGGAAGTTCTTCACCGGGTGCTTGATTTTTCCGTTTTCGATGTAGAAGGTCCCATCGCGGGTCAGTCCCGTGAGTAGAATCGTCTGCGGATCGACCGTACGAATGTACCAGAGCTTCGTGACCAGAATTCCTCGCTGGGTGGTCTTGATCATGTCTTCCAGCGATGTATTTCCGCCCGCCATAATGGCATTATTCGGGCTTGGTATCGCTTTTTTACCCTGCTTCTGCGCCCAGTAACGCGAATAAGACAGGTTTTTGACTACCCCTTTCTCAATCCACATGGTTTTTTCCTGCGGCCGACCGTCGCCCGACCAGGGTGACGCTGGCAGTTCGGCATTGGTAGGATCGGAGTAAATTGTAACCCGCTCATCGACGATCTTATCGCCAATGCGCGATTTGCCACCCGCCTTGCTGAAATACGACCGGCCTTCGTCGGCCGAGCGGGCGTCCATGTCGAAGAAAATATTTTCGAGCAACACCACAGCCGCCGTCGGTTCCAGGATCACGGTGTATTTACCTGGTTCGATGGCGCGGGCTTCCGCCGACCCCTGCGCTTTCTGGATGGCGATACGGGTTGCGGCTGCTGTGTCCAGCTTTGTAAAATCGCTGTAGCCGCGAGCGACGTAGCCCGAGCCTTTACCGTCATTCGTACGGACGGTCAGGGAGAAATTGACATTGGTGCTAGGGTAATAGGCAAACAACCCTTTCGAGTTCATCATGGCGCGGTAACCATAATTGTCCTGCAAAAAACCGGCGGCCACCAGGTTTTTCTCCCGCGAAAGCTGCAGGCTTTTCGCAACGGCGTCCGCCCGAGTATCTGGTGTGATTTTCGCTGTCGAATCGAAAAAACCGCTTGATTTCAGGTATTGCTGCGGTTCGAGTACGCTGACATATTCCGGATTTTCGGGTGCCAGTTTCGCCAGTTCTTCCGATCGGCGCACCACTTTTTCAATCGACGCATCATCGAATTCGTCAATGGTGGCGATGCCGACTTTCTTGCCAAACGCCGACTGAACCTGTATGTTCTGATTGATTAATGAACCGCTGGTCGACACTTCATTGCGGGCATATCGCAGATTTCCGCGCTCTTCGCCGAGCAGGTTGACCTCGCATTCGTCGGCTTTAGAGTAGCTTAAAACTTTGGTGAGCAGGGCTTTCGCTTCTGCTTCGGTAAGGATGATAGCCATGGTTTTGGGGCATTTCTGATAGTCATTTGGTTGTCATTTATAGTCATATAGTTGTCATTTAAAACCGTATGATTGGTAGGTAAAGCGACAAATGACTACGAATGGCAATCGAATGACCATTGAATGACTATATTTTTCTAGCTGTATTGATGACGTTGACCCCGTTGAAGCGGGTAGTAGCGCTGCCGTGCGACACCGCGCTCGATTGCGGGGGTTGCCCTTTGCCGTCGAAGAAAGAGCCACCCAACCGGTAATCGCTCTGGTCGCAAACGGCCACGCACGAGTTCCAGAATTCCTGGGTATTCGATTGATAGGCTACGTCTTTGAGCATGCCGGCAATCTGCCCGTCTTTGATCTCGTAGAACAACTGCCCGCCGAACTGGAAGTTGTAGCGCTGCTGATCGATCGAGAACGAGCCGTCGCCGATGATGTAAATGCCTTTCTTGACATCCTTGATCATGTTCTGAACAGACAGTGGGGTTTTGCCCGCTTCCAGTGAGACATTGGCCATGCGCTGGAATTGCACTGAACTCCAGCTATCAGCGTAGCAGCAGCCCTGGGATTCGTTCTCTCCGATAATGTGGACCTGATCCCGAATGGCCTGGTAGTTCACCAGGGTGCCGTCTTTTACCAGATCCCATTTCTTAGTCTTCACGCCTTCGTCATCGTAGCCCACGGCACCCAGTGAACCCACCTGGGTTTTGTCGGCCACCAGATTGACCTGCTTGCTGCCGTAATTGAAGTTTTTAGTTTTCCACTTATCGAGGGTGGCAAAGCTCGTTCCGGCAAAGTTAGCCTCGTAGCCCAGCACACGGTCGAGTTCGAGCGGGTGGCCCACCGACTCGTGGATGGTCAACCAAAGGTGGGAGGGGTCGAGCACCAGATCGTATTTGCCCGCTTCGACCGATTTGGCCGTGTGTTTGGCGCGGGCTTGTTTGGCCGCTGCCGTCACGTCCTCGATCATGTCGTAGCCTTTGTTGTAGCGGGTCGTAATGCCCGTTACTTTATCGGCCGGATTCGTTTGCAGGTATTCGTAGCCCATGCCGACTGGTGCGCTTAGTGCCTGGCGGGTTTCGAACTTGCCGGTCTTGGCGTCGATGGCAGTGACGTTAAAAATGGGCCAGATGCGGTGAATGTCCTGATCGGCGTAGGTGCCGTCGGTCGAAGCAAAGTACTTCTGCTCATTGACCATGAAGAGGACGGAGTTGACGAAATTCGCTCCGTTCTTCAGCGCGGCACTGTTCACCGACATGAGCAGATCCACCTTCTCCTGAATCGGTACTTCAAACGCATTCTTGGTAATGGGTGCTTTCCAGCTTACCTCACCGTAGCCTTTCTGCGGAGCTAACTGGACGGGCTCTTTCATGAGCTTGGCGTTGGCTTTGGCAATAGCCACCGCTTTTTCGGCCGCTTTGGCCGTGTCGGCTTCATTTTTCGCGTCTACCACGGCGGCAAAGCCCCAGCAGCCGTTGGCAATTACCCGAACGCCCACGCCGTAGGATTCAGTATTGACGATGTTCTGAACTTTGTCTTCGCGCGTAATAACGAACTGGTTCAGGTACCGGCCGATGCGGACGTCGGTGTAGGTAGCCCCCTTACTTTTGGCCGCGTTCAAAGCCGCATCGGCCAGCCGCTTCTTGGTAGCCACGTCTACGCCCGATTCCAGGAAGGCTTCCGGAGCGACCGTTCGGGAGAAAGCAGGGAGGCTCGGCAGGATAATACCGGCCGTTCCCATGCCTAAGAGTTGGTTAAAGTTTCGACGATTCATGGTGGTAGGTGTTTCAACACAGAGCGGTCCGCCGGTGCGGCACAGAGGCCACAGATTTTATCATTCCTCTGTGGCCTCTGCGTCTCTGTGTTTAAGTAAAAACTATACGGCGTCCGACAGGCTGGTGAAGGTAAAGTCGCGGATTTTCATGGGCGGAATCAAATGGCCACCCGCCCGTACCGGCTTACCCAGTGCTTCAACGTTGTTGAGCATAATGACCGGGCTTTCATTGAAGCGGAAGTTCTTGACGGGGAATTTGATCTGTCCGTTTTCGATGTAGAACGTCCCGTCGCGCGTGAGGCCCGTATATAACTGCGTTTGTGGATCGACAGCGCGGATGTACCAGAATCGGGTGACCAGAATCCCTTTCTCGGTGCTCTTGATCAAATCCGCCAGCGATTGCGTGCCGCCCTGCATAATGAATCCGGAAGCGGGTGGAATGGCTTTGACGCCTTTTTTCTCGGCCCAATATCGCGAGTAGAACATGTTTTTGACCACGCCGTTTTCGATCCAGGTGCGTTTTTCCTGCGGCAGGCCATCGCCACCACCCGCAAAACGACCCTGTCCGCCACCGCCACCCCCTCCGCCAAAGGGCGATAAGGGTAAGTCGGGGTTCATGGGGTCAGTGATGATCGTAACGCGCTCATCGAAAAGCTTTTCGCCCAGACGCGTACCCCCGCCTTTTTTGCTCAGAAAACTGCGGCCTTCGTCGGCCGAGCGGGCGTCTATGCTGCGCATCATGTTTTGCAGTAGTTCGACCGAGGCCGTTGGCTCCAGAATCACGGTGTATTTACCGGGTTCCAGGGCGCGGGCAGTGGCCGATGCCTGCGCTTTCTGCATGGCGATCTGCGTGGTGGCTTTAGTGTTGAGCTTACTAACATCGTTGACGTCCGGGTTGGCATAGCCCGAGCCCAACCCATCGGCCGTACGAACCGTTATCGAAAAATCGACGCTCGTCGACCGGTTGTAGCCGAACAGCCCTTTGCTGTTTCCAATGGCTGCAAAACCGGTTGTGTCTTCCATGTAGCCTGCGGCCGTCAGGTTTTTCTGGCGGCAGGGGTCGATGCTGTCGAAAGCTGCCTGTGCGCGGAAAGCCGGATCGATTTTAGCCGTACTTTCGGCATAGGTGCTGGTTTCCAGGTACGTCTGTGGCCCCAGCATGGGCATATACTCGGGGTTTTCAGGGGCCAGCCGGGCAATTTCTTCGGCGCGCCGGACGGTTTTTTCCAGCGAGGCATCGTCGAACTCATTGATGGTGGCCGTGCCCGAGCGTTTGCCAAAAACCGCCGTTATCGCCAGCGACAGGTTATCCGACTCGCCACTGGTCGACACCGAATTACGGGCGTAGCGAATGTTGCCTGTCCGACCGCCCGACAGGTTGACGCTCATCTCATCGGATTTCGAGTACGCCAGTACTTTATCGATTATTTTCTTTGCTTCGTCTTTCGTTAAGATCGCCATTTGTTTAGTTGTTGATTGGCAGAATGGTCATCTGGTCGTCATTTATAGTCAAATAGTTGTCATTTAAAACCGTATGATTGGTAGGTAAAACGACAAATGACTACGAATGGCAATCGAATGACCATTGAATGACTATATTTTTCTAGCTGTATTGATGACGTTGACCCCGTTGAATCGGGCCGTCGAACTGCCGTGCGACACCGCGCTCGACTGCGAAGGCTGCCCTTTGCCGTCGTTGAATGCACCGCCCAGCCGGTAATCGCTTTCATCGCAGACAGCTACGCAGGAGTTCCAGAACTCGCGGGTATTAGCCTGATAGGCTACGTCTTTGAGCATGCCGGCAATCTGGCCGTCTTTGATCTCGTAGAAGAGCTGGCCACCAAACTGGAAGTTGTAGCGCTGCTGATCGATCGAGAACGAGCCGTCGCCGATGATGTAAATGCCTTTCTTGACATCCTTGATCATGTTCTCTACCGACAGTGGCGTTTTGCCGGCGGCCAATGAGACGTTAGCCATGCGCTGGAACTGTACTGAACTCCAGTTGTCGGCATAGCAACACCCCTGCGACTCTTTCTCGCCAATGATGTGGACCTGATCCCGAATGGCCTGATAATTCACCAAAGTTCCGTCTTTTACCAAATCCCATTTCTTGGTCTTCACGCCTTCGTCGTCCCAGCCGACCGCGCCCAGTGAACCCACCTGTGTTTTATCGGCAAAGAAGTTAACGACCGGGCTACCATAATTGAAGTTTTTGGTTTTCCACTTATCGAGGGTGGCAAAGCTCGTTCCAGCGTAGTTGGCCTCGTAGCCCAGCACACGGTCGAGTTCGAGCGGGTGGCCCACCGACTCGTGGATGGTTAGCCAGGTATGGGAGGGATCGAGCACCAGATCGTATTTGCCCGCTTCGACCGATTTGGCAGACAGCTTTTCTTTAGCCTGTTTAGCTGCTAAGGTAATATCTTCCAGCATGTCGTAGCCTTTGTTGTAGCGGGTCGTAACACCCGTTACTTTATCGGCCGGATTGACCTGCAGGTATTCATAGCCCATGCCCATCGGCGCGCTCAGCGAGTTGCGCGTCGCGAAACGTCCGTTCTGCGGATCGACGGCGGTGACGGTAAAGCTGGGTCCAATCCGGTGAATGTCCTGGTCGGAGTAGGTCCCGTCGGTCGAGGCAAAGTACTTCTGCTCATTCACCTGAAACAGGACGTTGTTCACGAAGTTGGCCCCATTTTTCATAGCTGACGCATTACACGACAGCAGCAAATCGACTTTTTCTTTGATCGGTACTTCGAACGCATTCCGCTTGATGGGCGCTTTCCAGCTTACTTCGCCGAAGCCTTTCTGCGGAGCCAGCTGAACCGGCTCAGTCAGAAGCCGGGCATTGGCCTTGGCGATCGTCACGGCTGTTTCGGCGGCTTTAGCCACAACGGATTCATCGCGGGCATCGCCTACAGAGGCAAAGCCCCAGCAGCCATTAGCGATGACCCGAACTCCTACGCCAAACGACTCGGAGTTGATAATGCCCTGCACTTTGTTCTCGCGGGTGAGTACGAACTGGTTCAGGTAGCGACCGATGCGCACGTCGGCGTAGGTGGCTCCTTTGGCTTTGGCGGCATTTAGCGCTGCGTCGGCCAGCCGCTTCTTGACAGAAACATCCAGGCCAGGCTCCAGCAGCGCTTCGGGCGAGACAGAGCGGGAAAAAGCGGGCAGGGTGGGCATCAGAATCCCGGCGGCACCCATGCCTAAAAGTTGGTTAAAATCTCGGCGGTTCAAGGTTGTTTTCTACTTTTAGGTTAAATAATAAAGAGTTATCTAGTATCATCAGGACAGCGCTTCTAAACGGCATCCGACAGGCTGGTAAAGGTAAAGTCGCGGATCTTCATCGGCGGAATCAGATTACCCCCCATGCGAACCGGTTTGCCCAGCGCTTCGAGGTTGTTGAGCATGATGACCGGGCTTTCGTTGAAGCGGAAATTCTTAACGGGGAATTTGATCTGACCGTTCTCGATGTAGAACGTCCCGTCGCGCGTGAGGCCCGTGTAGAGCAGCGTTTGCGGATCGACCGGGCGGATGTACCAGAAACGGGTGACCAGAATCCCTTTCTCGGTGCTCTTGATCATATCGGCCAGCGATTGCGTGCCGCCTTCCATGATAAAATTGGCTGGTGGCGGAATGGCTTTGACGCCCTTTTTCTCGGCCCAATACCGCGAGTAAGAGAGGTTTTTGACGACTCCTTTTTCAATCCAGGTAACTTTTTCCTGCGGGCGGCCATCGCTACCTCCTCCACCAAAGCGACCACCCCCGCCCCCGCCAAACGCAGCTGCTGGAACTTCGGGGTTCGTCGGATCCGAATAAATCGTAACCCGCTCATCGAAAAGCTTTTCGCCCAGACGCGTACCCCCGCCTTTTTTGCTCAGAAAACTGCGGCCTTCCTCAGCGTTGCGGGCATCCAGTGAGTTCATCATGGCGGCCATCAATGAGGCATCTACGTTGGCCAGTAAAGCCGCGGGTTCCAGAATCACGGTGTATTTACCGGGTTCCAGGGCGCGGGCAGTGGCCGACGCCTGCGCTTTCTGCATGGCGATTTCAGTGGCGTCTTTCGTACTTAGCTTCGATACGTCGGTTACGTCGCGAGTGGCATAGCCTGAGCCTAGTCCATCGTTCGTGCGAACCGTGATCGAAAATTCGACCGAGGTTTCACGGTTATAACCCGTTAATCCCTTCGTATTGCCGATGGCCGTAAAGCGGGTCGTGTCTTCCATGTAGCCCGCGGCTGTCAGGTTCTTTTTCCGGCAAGGATCGATGCTGTCGAAAGTGGCCTGCGCGCGGAAATCGGGGTTAATTTTAGCCGTGCTTTCCGCGTAAGGATCGGCGGGCAGGTATGTCTGCGGCCCCAGCATGGGCATATACTCGGGGTTTTCGGGGGCCAGCCGGGCAATTTCTTCGGCGCGCCGGACGGTTTTTTCCAGCGAGGCATCGTCGAACTCATTGATGGTGGCCGTGCCCGAGCGTTTGCCGAAAACCGAGGTGACGGCTAGCGACAGATTCGTGCTCTCGCCACTGGTCGAGACGGCATTACGGGCGTAACGAATGTTGCCTGTCCGACCGCCCGACAGGTTGACGCTCATCTCATCGGATTTCGAGTACGACAGCACCTTGTCGATAATCTTTTTTGCTTCGTCTTTGGTTAAGATTGCCATAGTTTATTCATTATTAGGGTGTCATTCATCGTCATAAGTTGGCATTGATGATCATTTAGTGGAGCCACAACTGGCAACAAATGACTATTAATGACCGCGTAAAGACTGATAAATGACCGTATCAAGTTAGATTTTTCGTCCGGTATTGATGACGTTGACGCCGTTGAAGCGGGTAGTAGCGCTGCCGTGCGACACCGCGCTCACCTGGGAGGGTTGCCCTTTGCCATCGAAGAACGACCCGAAAGTGCGGTAGTCGTCCTGGTCGCAGAGCTGAGCGCAGGAGTTCCAGAATTCTTGGGTATTCGACTGATAAGCCACATCGTCGAGCATACCCACGATTTCGCCGTTCTTGATTTCGTAGAACAACTGGCCGCCAAACTGGAAGTTATAGCGCTGCTGATCGATGGAATATGAGCCGCGACCAATGATGTAAATGCCTTTGTCGACGCCTTTGATCATGTCGAATACCGAGCGTTTTTCGGTGCCGGCTTTCAGCGATACGTTGGGCATCCGCTGAAACTGTACCGAGTCCCAGTTGTCGGCGTAGCAGCAGCCGTTCGATTCTTTTTCGCCCAGAATAGCCGCCTGATCGCGAATGGCCTGGTAATTTACCAGAATCCCGTCCTTAATCAGATCCCACTGCTTAGCGGGAACGCCCTCGTCGTCGTAACCGACCGTGCCCAGCGTGTGGGGCTGCGTTTTATCGGCCACAATGTTGACGAGCTTACTGCCGTAGTTAAAAGACTTACTTTTCCACTTATCGAGGGTAGCAAAGCTCGTTCCGGCATAGTTGGCTTCGTAGCCCAGTACCCGATCCAGTTCGAGCGGGTGGCCGACCGACTCATGGATCGTCAGGCCCAGGTGATTCGGGTCGAGGACGAGATCGTATTTGCCCGGCTGCACGGTTTTAGCCGTCAGTTTTTCCTTTGCCTGCTTGGCGCCCAGAATCGCATCTTCGACCATGTCGTACGAGTTGCGGTAGCCGACCAGCCCGTTGGGGGCTTTGATTTTTTCGGAGGCCAGCCCATCGAGGTATTCATAGCCCATGCCCATGGGCGAGCTGAGAGCATCGCGGGTTTTGAATTTGCCAGCCGCGCGATCAACCGCCGAGATGCTGAAGGTTGGCCAGATGCGGTGAATGTCCTGGTCGATGTAGGAACCGTCGGTCGAGGCAAAATATTTCTGCTCGTTGATAAAAAACAGGTTCGACGTAACGAAAGCCGCTCCGTTTTTCATCGCTTCGCCATTGACGTTCATCAGCAGATCGATTTTCTGCTGCACCGGAATTTCGAACGCGTTCTTTTTGATCGGCGTTTTCCAGGTAACTTCACCAACACCTTTTTGCGGAGCCAGTTGCACGGGTTCGCTCTGAAGTTTAGCATTCGCTTTGGCAATGGCTACGGCCGTTTCAGCACATTTGGCAATGGCGTCGGGCGTAACGCTGCTAGTGGCGGCAAAGCCCCAGGTGCCATTGGCAATCACCCGAATACCGACCCCGAACGACTCGGCGCTGGCAATGTTCTGAACCTGTTTTTCCCGGGTGAAGATGTACTGTTGCAGATACCGGCCAATCCGGACGTCGGTGTAGGTAGCCCCTTTACTTTTGGCCGCATTCAGGGCAATATCCGCCAGGCGTTTTTTAGTAGCCGCGTCGATTCGCGCATTCGGATTGGTGGCTTCCCGCAGGTAATCGGCCGAAACTGCGTTACCCAGCACAGGAATATTGGCTGTCAACAGACCACTAATTCCTAATCCAGATAACTGGATGAAATCTCTTCTTTGCATGAATAATGACAAGAAATTTGTTGATGATTGGGTTTACGCGCACTCAGAAAACACGAATATGGCCAAAAATAATGGATAGGTTTGTATCCGTCGAAATTTTTGTGACGAATGGTAAATTGGCATTTGCGTATTTATACCCAATAATATTTTGAAAACCTGATGACATACAGGTTGATTTCGGAGAGCATTACCAGGATAAAGCGAACCATGGCAACGTACACCCAACAACTGGAAGAGTTTATACAGGACGTGCTGATCACCGTCCACGCCAATATTAGGGATTTGGAAGAGAAGCGCACCTTTGCTGATCCGGAAGAGCATAATTATATCGACGGACGCCTGTTCAGCTACGTAGAGATGCTGGCGATACTGCGCACGTCGGCCCGTGATGTCGGGCTATCCCCCACGGCTCTTGGGCTATAAGGCATTGACTGGCAGCTCACCAACTTCCCGAGCGTACTGGACTTTCGGGAAGTTGGCGGCCAAAGAAACTATTTCTTACCCTTTTTGGGCTTTTCCGGTGAGGCTACTTCTTTCTGGTTTTTCTCGCCTGCTTTAGGTGTTTCTACTATTTTAGGCGTAGTGCTGGTTTTGGCCGATTTTTCTGCTTTTACCGGGACTGGTGCCTGCGGTACGACCGAACCGACCGAACCCCGGACGAATGTGCCCCAGGTAAGGTTATCGGTTCCTTTCTGTACTTTTTTCGCCCGGTCGATAGCCATGTTGGCCGCTGCTTCGACCACCCACTCAAAATTTGCCTGTCCCACTGAATGAATGTCGGCATCGGGAGCCGGGTTGCAAAAATCAATCGCAATGGGAATACCATCGCGAACCGCAAACTCTACCGTATTGAAATCGTACCCAAGACCGTGATTCAGTTTCAGTACGTAATCCTGCATGGTGGCCAGTAGCTTTTTGCCTGCGTCGCCCGTTGTTTTCATGTCGGCTGCGTAGCGCAGGTGATGCGGATTGCGGGGCTCATAAGGCATGATCCGAACGTCTTTACCACCGATACAGTAGCAGCGGAAATAGTCGGTAAAGTCGATGGCTTCCTGATAGAGCATGACTAACTGGCCGGTTTCGTCGTAGGCCCTGAACATCTGATCGGGGTTATCTACTTTGTAAACACTTTTCCATCCCCCGCCCGCGTGGGGTTTCATGAAGGCCGGAAAACCGATCTGCTCGAAAATGGCATTCCAGTTCATATGCTTCAGGTTGCGGAATGAGTTGTGATTGGTATCGTCGGGCCGCTCTTTAGATGGCAGCAGAATGGTTTTCGGCACCGGAACCCCCAACTGAACTGCCAGACAGTTATTGAAGAATTTCTCGTCGGCACTCCACCAGAACGGGTTATTGATAACGGCTGTACCGGTCAGGGCAGCGTTTTTCAGATAAGCTTTATAAAAAGGAACATCCTGCGAGATCCGGTCTATAATTACGGCATACTCCGTGGGTACGCTTTGCTCCACCTGTTCAATGCTCACAAACTCGGCCGGAAACTCATCCTGTTTTTCGTTGACACGGTCTACAAAGGCCTGCGGAAACGTATTTTCCTGGCCGAATAAAATTCCAATCTTCTTTTTGGCGCTCATAATCAATCGATTAAATGCTGACTAATAGGATTCTTATAAAAACAACCAGAACCGTAAACCATTAGTTATCGGCGACAGCAATATTGGGGCAAATTGCAGTTCATTTTTTACTTAAACAAAAAAGCCTGACCGCGGTCAGGCTTTAGATCGATGATTGTGACCGGGTTACCGGCTGTCCGATAAAGCGGTTGTGTGCCCTGCCGGGGCTTACTGCCCATTTTCGCCTACATTGTTGGAAACCATTCAGCGGGCAGAAAAGCGTAAACAGGTCATGTGATTTTATCGTAACGTAGGCAGGTAATGATTCAAGTCGTTAGTCGCCTTTATAAGGTAAGGGGGGCACAAGGCTCAGTTAAGAACGGCGGCACTGCCCCTAGCAGAAAATCTGGCTCAAAGTTTGGCAGCTATGCCCAGCTTCACGGCTGACACGCCATAACCGACCTCTGCAAACGCGCCAACCTTAGGGCTAAAATAACAGCGGGCACCCAGATGAACCCCTACGTATAAGCCGCTATTGTACCCGTAGTTATCATAGTAATAGCCATATCCGCCTGAATCACCGGCGAAGCGGAATCCTAACGTGGCGCCTATATACGGATCGAAATTGCTGCTCTGCGTTGGAAAATGATATGAGGCCCGGGCACCTGCGTAAACGAAGTTGTAGCCTCCTGAGTAATACCCATAATTATAATGGTAGTAGTCTATTGAACCACCTACTGAAAAACCATTTTTTGCTTCTACTTCGGCGGATACCCCAATAGGAAAGCCACTGGCGTAATAGGTTGCCAAACCTACGCCCGCGTTCAGGTATACAGTTCGGTGATGAGGAGCTGCCGCGACGTATCGAGGTGTCGGGGCGGATCTGTTTGCAGAGTATTGAGGCTGAGCCTGACGGGTTACGGGCGCGGCTGCGGGAGCCTGCGTCTGGGTGGGCGAAGAAGCGGCCGGTTTGCGTACCTGAGTCGATGCTGGCCGGGTTGCCGACGATGTACTGGGCCGAACGGCGGTCTTCTTCGGCAACGGCCGAACGGATTGCTGTGCCATCGACGTGCTGATGGAGAAGATAATGACGAGGGCAAAGGTGCCCAGTTTGGTAAATGTTGGCATGGATGACATGTTGATTTTGAGTTGCTGCCTGGTTTGTAGAGGACATGACAAACTTACATCGGTTATCAGCCCTGCACCCAGCGCGTGTTGGCTGAACTGTATAAAGACCTCACTGAAATGAGTCTGGTACCGGGTGAAATGCCTGTATAGACTAAATAGATCAGCATACCAATTCGGCTGTATCAGGCAGCAGGCCAAAATCTTACCCAGGCTCATCAATAGACAATCTGCAAATATTTGCAAAAGAAGGTGACAAATTGATTGATGTCCGTCTAATGCTTCGGTAGCGACGGACAAGGAGAACGAACAGGTAGCTCTTGTTCTATAAGATGCATGAACGTAGTTTTTGAATTTAATGTTAAAAAATACATATGATATTTTTTATTTGTAAAACTGCTCTTATCTTTGTCCCGTAGTCACTGTAATATCACCAATTGATTATTAATTTATAGCTAATATTTAATTTATGATTAACTAAAGATGTTGCATTTGTAAACTAGAAGGTTATATAAGCTTATGTAAAGCTCCCGTTTTTCTCGAGGCTCTATTCCAGAAGTAGTAGATCGCCGGGCAGAGAGAACAATTGAGAGGCCTTTAGATGAGCTTCTTAAAGACCTAATTAATTTCAGTAGTTCACTTTCCAACTAGTAACGGGTAATCAATCCCAAAACTCCACTAATTATGATTAGACTTACATCTACGTTAATTGGCTTGTTGTTGTCACTTATAAGCTTTGTTAGCTTAGCCCAGCCCGGAGGTGACCCTGCCGTCATCAGCACCAACTTACTGCCCGCCCCCATCGTCGGCGGGGTAGGTGCCCCCTTCTCGATGACCTTCGTCATCGGCAACAACGGCGCCGTACCCATTCGGGGTAACACTGCCGCCAACAAGATGGCCTTCGGCATTTGCCTCTCCAACGCCGACCTGCTGACGGGCAACCTGCTCACCGACATCACCGGCGACATCACCAACTTCTTCGATCTGACGCTCAACCCCGTCACCGGTTGCAT
>NZ_BAAHAC010000006.1:0-2207 GCF_054777875.1 Spirosoma koreense
CTACTACCAGGCCAGTGTGAGCTACTCGCTGCTGGATCGGGGAGCGCCCCCTCAGTTGTTGAAGGGCTGGGTGCAGATCCTGCGAGAAAACGTTTCCGTTAGATAAACGCTGAATTCATCTCAACAGGCAGTCAGAATAAACTGACTGCCTGTTTGCTTTACAAATACGCTTTCCTGCCCGAAAATCGTTGTAGAGAAAATGAAGTGACAACTATGCGCTTATTCTCTACCATTGGGCTATGGTGCCTTTTTTTGGGGGCCGTGCTGTGGCCCAGCCTGAGCCAGGCTACCCACGTACGGGCCGGGGAAATCACCACCAGACGAATCTCTCAGACATCGCTCACTTATGAAGTAACCTTTACCGCTTACTACGATGAAGTAAACGGACGAGCAGCGGCTGGTCCTCCGGCCGATCAGTATATCATCTGCTTCGGCGATGGCATATCGCAGCCGGTTACGCGATTACCCAAACGCTTTGTCAACGGGGGCACTTCGTCTATAAACATCTATAGAGTTATCCACACGTATGCGGGTCCAGGGACGTATACCATTGGCGTTACGGTTACGAACCGAAATAACAACACCCTAAATCTACCACCTCCCAATCAATCTGAATTACTTCCCTTTTTTGTCTCGACGACAATCCTGATCAGCCCCAACTTAGGGCTGAACTCCACGCCGGTGATGCTCAACCCACCCCTGGACTCGGGGCGCGTGGGTCAGAAGTTCTGCCACAATCCGGCCGCCTTCGACGCCGACGGCGACAGCCTGGCCTTCCGGCTCAGTGTGCCCAAGACCAGTGCCACTCAGAGCGGCTGCACCGGCTTCAATATACCGGCTTATCAGGACCCTACCCGCTTCAGCACCGCCAGCGAAGCAGGCGGGGCGCCTACCTTCTCAATCAACCCCATCACCGGTGAGCTCTGCTGGGATGCCCCCGGCCGGGAAGGTCAGTACAACTTCGCCTTCATCGTCGAGGAATGGCGCAACGGGGTGCTCATCGGGGAGATCACCCGAGACATGCAAATTTTCGTCACTGACAGTCCCAACAAGCGGCCCTTGATCAACCCCATTCCTGACCTGTGCGTGGAAGCGGGCACCCTGATCAACCAGCCTGTGACGGCCACCGACCCCGATGGCAACCGGGTGATCATCAGTGGTTACGGGGGTGTGTTCAACGTGGGTCCTGACGGCACGGCCCTGGCACCGGGGGAGTTGATCCAGCCGGCGTATGCGCAGTTGGTGAACGGTGGGGTGACTCAGGCCCAGCCGGCGACGGCGACGTTCCGGTGGCAGACCAACTGCAACCAGTTGCGGGAGGCTCCCTATGATGTCACCTTCAAGGTCACCGATGTACCGCCCAAACCAACCCCTTCGCTAACTTCTTTTCAAACGTTTCGGGTTCGGTTAGTGGGGCCATCGATCAAGAATCTGACGGCCCGGGCTACCGCTGCGGCTTCGGGTCGAGCGGTTCAGTTGTCCTGGAGCGCGTACACGTGCGGAGCCGCAGGGACAACTATCAGTATCTACCGAAAGGAGGGTTGTGCACCTATCTCTATTTCGGCCTGTACGACCGGCGCACCGGCAGGCTATACCAAAATTGCCGAAGTACCAGGTACCGCTACGACCTATACTGATACCAGCAGCCTACGGCGGGGAGTGAGTTACTCATACCGGGTAGTGGCCGTCTATCCTGATCCTAATGGAGGTTTCAACGGTGGCGAAAGCATTACTTCAGAGCAGGCCTGCCTGGAACTGCCGCTGCTGGCTCCGGTCATGACTCAGGTTACGGTCGACTCCACCAGCTCCACCAACGGCCGCATCACCGTCCGCTGGACCCGGCCCATCGGCCTCAACCCCGCCGACCTGGGCGGACCTTACCAGTACCGATTGCAGCGCGCAACCGGTTTAGCGGGTACCGACTTCACCCAGATCGCTACGATCAATACTACCCTCCAGGCAGGTGTAGTCGATACCATCTACGTGGACCGGGGTACGACTACCACTCGACTGAACACCGAAGCAAACGCCTATCGGTATCGGATTGAGTTTTATTATACGGATGCAAACGGGCAATTGGCACGGCTGGACGTAACGGATGCGGCCAGCTCGGTGCGGCTGTCGGCCAGCCCCGCCAACCGACAGATCACCCTGAGCTGGCAGGCCAACACCCCCTGGTCCAACGACAACCAGACCCACGACATCTA
>NZ_BAAHAC010000007.1:0-76565 GCF_054777875.1 Spirosoma koreense
CAACAAACTCATTCATCGTATTTGTGCCGTGGTGAAACGAGGAGAAAAATATAACTATTCTTTTTCTTCCCCTTTGTTAATGACATAGAAATCGGACGGTCGGCGAACTGGCGATAGGTAATTCGGGAGCGAACCTTGGCCGGTTTAGCTTCTGCCCGTCGACGCGGTCAACTCTTAGGCCGTCGCAAAGGTCTGTCGTAAGCGGCTGAGCAGAAAGCCCGCATTGGTGAAAGCCTCTACAACGAAGCCAAGTACTCCGTGGAGCAGATCGCCCGTGAGTTGCATATTTTTAAACCACCCTGTATTAATACCTCCGCCAGCGAGGAGTCGAAATTGAAGCTGCAGTTTAAATCTCATTCGTTAAAACTTAAACAAGAAGTATTTTCAGTCATTTAACATTTTTTTAAACGGAGGTCTGTTAATTGTTACGTCAAATGTTTTTCACATTTATTAAACGACCCTTTAATTGAAGTTACGCTTATGGCGGCTAGAAGAACACAGATACAGGTAATACGACGGCTAAGCGTTCCGTCATTGTTTCAGGTAGTGTAGGGCCACAACGCCCTATTTGAAAACGATTGTATCAACTAACCTCAAATCAAGGTTTTTCTGAAGGCTCCCCCCTTCGATTAGTTGTCTTCCTCTCCCCACCAGTACCGGGTGGACAACCAGATGAAATTCATCAATCAGGCCTGCTGGCAGCAATTCCGGCAGCAGGCTGACACTGTCTACGGAAATTTTTTTACCCTGTTGTCGCTTCAGCTTCAGCAGCTCCTGGGCCGGATTGCTCCGGACAATACGTGTATTTTCCTCCACCTGGTCTAGGGTTCGTGACATCACCACTCGATCGATCGCCGTCAGTTTTTGGGCGAAGCGATTTTCATCGGATGTACCGGATTGGTGTTTGGCCACATCGGCCCAAAAGGGAAACATCAGCTGATACATAATCCGGCCGAAAAAGAGCAGATCCACCTCGTCCAGCAGGCTGGTGAAATACTCGTGCACCTCTTCACTAGGATTGAACAGCGTGTGGTCGCAACAGCCATCCAGGCTGATATTCATACTAAAAGATACCGTTCTCATGTAGTTCGCTAGTCAGTTACTGTTTGCACAAAGGTAAACTCGACGAGCTGCGTTTATCAGGGTCAATCGCGACAATATGAGGGCGTTGTTAGGACCATTTCCCCAATCGATAGACATCTTAATCTAATCAGGAAACGGTATATGGATTGTAAAATGGCAGGGATGCTTGTATCGTTCAGCACATTCAAAACACCAAGCATTTTACGGTTGAAACGCTCTATTAGTAGCATAATTTCGTTGCTTATAAGGGAATTGAAAGCACTATTCGGGCCCACTTAAATAGGCACTTTTTCAAGAGTTAATATGCTCTCATTCAAATAGTTACTTACCTAAAATACTTTGTGGAATTACGAAAAATTTGGCACTATTAGGCTAGATTTAGGGTTCTATTACTAGCGACTAGATACTCATTATATGTACTGTATTAAATGTGGCAATTTAATTCCTGAAGCGCGTCTGAAAGCGCTGCCAACGGCTAAAACCTGTGTACATTGTTCAGCGGCTCAGCGAGTAGCCGGCTTCCCCTTGATTACCGGTAAAACGGAATATTCTGCTCTACAGATCGTATCACAAGCTGATGCCCAACAGTTGCATAAAATGGGAGCCCGACGAGGCACAGGAGCCTCTACTTATATGAAGCGCGAGAAGCGGAACTAGCATCTGCTGTTAGTTTTGCTCTTGTTCGATCCTACTGTCGGCTAACTCAACATCGAGTTGGCCGTTTTTATTGGACTCAATTCGTTTAACAAGCCGCTGAACCTGCATCTTATGAAAATTCGAACCACGAGGTGTTCTGAAGCCAGCTAGGTTCAGTTGTTCAGCAATTTGTTCGTAGGTCTTACCCGTTGAGCGAAGCATACTGATCAGGGCTGATGCCCGACGACTGTTTTCATTTTCTTCCGCTATTTCTCTGGAGAGTTGAGCCCCTCTTAACCCAGCATCCGCTTTTTTAGGGTTGGGGCCGCCCCTCCGCCATTCGCCAAGCCGAACCCGTCGAGCTTCGACAGCCTGTTGAGTACGGATGCTGATCAGGACCCGCTCCCGGTCGGCGATGGCCATAAATAGCGTTAGCGTGAATTTATCCAGATTCGGGATATCACAACTTTCCAGACGCTCGCCTAATTCCTTGTAGATATGAAGTGCATTTTCGGTATTGCGGCTTAGTCGGTCAATTTTGGCCACGACTAAGGTAGCCCGCTCCTTTTTGCAAAGTGCAATCGCTTTTTGGAGTTCCGGCCGTTTATGAATGGTTTTTCCACTCCGAATGTCCGTGAACTCAGCGAGTATGGTCTTGTCTTTATAAAAGTGATTGATATAAGCACGTTGAGCCTCGAGTCCTAAGCCCGATTCCCCCTGCTTTTTGGTCGATACCCGGAAATAAAGCACGTATTGTTCTTCTGTTTTCATAAGCTTTTCCCTACCAGCCGATTCCACTATACCATCTTGAGCTATTGATTAAGCCTTCCGGGGGCGTTTGATCGATGGAAGGCATAATCTTCAGCGCTGAGGTGGAGACGTAGGTATTCATCCATCCCGATGTCGTGACGTTCCAGTACGTACCGGCGAAAGGGAAAGCTCCGTTTCGCTTTGTCAAGTCCGCCTGCTTTTTCGGCCCTACGCAGTCCATCATGAGGTAAGCCTTCTAAATATTCCTCAAAGTAGATCTGAAGTAATTCCCTGGCTGAGCGGCTTTCGGCTTGAGGAGCGAGTTGCCGCTCTAACCACTCTTCTAAATCTTCGCTAGAAGCGATCGGCTCTAATTCAGCGGGTTGATCAAAAACGGGTAAGTCCTTTACCTTATTATAATAGCAATAGGTGGCATTACCAATTCGAAACATCTGAGCCATATACTCCCGCTGTCCTTCTGGTAGGGAGGCTAACACCTCGGCTTGCTGCAAGTTGTATTTTTCGATCGGGTGACGCATGGCTATTGGAGGGGTGGCATTTTAAATTTTGACGAATCTTCATAAATGATATCCTTATCGACGAACATACCCCCGGCGGGACACTTGGCTACCCGGTAAATCTGGCTAAAGGGGATATGGATACGTTCTGGTAAGGTGCCCTTTTCCGGGCTGAAAAATGTATCCAGTAAAATCCCTTCCGGGTCAAAATCAAACTGAGAAGCTGAATCCGCGTGGACGTAGATCGGACACATATACCGCCTGATGTGGAGCCGGGCGCTGTCCACAAAATCAATGTAATTTGCCGACACCATGTAATGTGCATGAGGGTCGGCGACATCGCTGACCATTTGGTTGAGAATGGTCAATAACGAAAGGTCAACGGAATTAAGAGATGCAGTGGGATCTGTGGGCATGGGTTTAGGATTCTGGTTCAACAAATCGAGTGATCCGTTCATTATATAAGTCAAGGGCGGCATCGCTGGCGTCCTGAGCGGCTATATCCAGTCGGAGCCATTTGGCCCTCTCGCCCACCGCTTCTACTTTGGTTTCAAAGGTCAGTTCTGTTTGTACCCATTCAGAGGATCGGCCGAGTGTTTTCGCCTGCTGCATAACAGCATTAAAAATAGCCGTCGTCCGATTGGGATCATCTGTTACCAAATTTAGCCCGGCAATTGTATTCACAAAATCGGTATAAGCTAAACGCCCAGGTGGCAAATCGCCCCGAAACCAGCTATAGGCTAACCGACGTACCACCTCACTCTCCGCTTCCATTCTCTATCATTGTCGTTAAGTTTACCTGCTAAATATAGTCAATTTCGGGTTTGTAACAAAGCCATAACGTCCGTCATGGCTTTGTTACGAAAGGTATTTATTATTTACAAGTTGGCTGCCAAATTGGCATGCAATAGCATCCGAAGCTTCAGGGCATTTAAATTTATCCTATTGGAATAAGTTTCATTCAAATGGCTATTCCAAAACAAATATTTGTAACCTAAAAACTTTTATTTGTTACTTAATGTAAATGTGTTTAGGTAGGATTCAGTAAAGAATCAACTATAGTCTATAGATTAGACTACTCTTAAATATATTTTGATTGATGTTGGTAGCAAAACCTATCAAAATGTATGTTTGTAATCCTAGAATTCAGTAGTATTATTTATTTCCTACTTTAACTACTTACTGCAACTTAGTCAATGACAATTAGGTAATTTTTAATGTAAATATTTACATTTTAAATAAATGTTTATAAATTTAATTTTACCTTGCTTTTTACAAAAAAATGAATAAACAATTCTATCTAAAGCGGTGAGTTTATAATGAGCATGTAACATTTTCATTCTTAACTTTTAAATTGTGTTTTTTTGAAAACTCACAATTAAAGGAAAAGATAATTCGACTGTAAATAATTGCTGTCCTAAACAATGATTTCAAATCAATATAATTAACCCCTAAAAAATTCATTCAAAATGTGGGATAAATTAATTTCAAAGTATGCCTCTATTTGGATTTGGTCCATACTTTTCGGATTAAATGCAACAATTAATTTCTCCTTAGTCGAGACGGCTTATGAAAGGGACTATGGGTCTTTAATAATAATAATAATAATAATTGTCATACTATGTTTCTCAGTTGTTCTAAATACGTGGTTTAAGTTACTTCGATTTTTTATTGATACAATTGTCCCCCTCTTTTTTGAAACGCTTAGTGAAGAGGAAGAGATTGTATTAAAAAAGAATAATAGTAAGCATCTTATTTTTGCCTTTCGATCAATAATTTATAGTTCAGCTTTATTAATTGCTATAGGAATAGCCAAAGGTATTATATTAAATATTAGATATTTTTATTAATGATAAATAAGATGTATTTCTCTGGAAAGATAAAAAATATATCTTTTTCCATAATTTTATTAATGTCATTTTCATGCAAAGAAAATGATACGGTTTATTTCATTGATAATAATAAATTTGTTACAAATAAATATAAAAATATATTGGCATTTGATCTGGGATCGGATGATCGATTAGTCTCAGCTGTAATTATTTCCAACAAAACAAAATCTCAAAGAAATACATTAATCTTACCATTCGAAATTAAAAATTCAGAAAAACAATCAAAACTTTTTAATTCATGGTCAGTACATCTAGGTAGTACAATCATTGATTACTCTCTACCTTTACATAACGGCGATGAAAGGTATATAATAAACATTTCTCCACGCTGGAGTTCTTCTTTAGACGAAACAAACAGTATTTATTGGCAGTCTCTACCAGCTACCAACAGATTTATCTATAAGCATTATAGAAACCCTGATTCTAGCTTAATTTCATCAATAAGTAAACAAGTGGAATCAATAGATGCGATCGCAATTTCACTTCCTGAAGAAGCTAAAGTATTTGAAGAACGAAATTTATCCAAGGAAATTATAAAACCAGATTTTGAACAAAATGAAATTAGATTTTTTGAGATTAATACAATAAAAGCAAATAATAGTGAACTCAAAATAGAATACACTTTAAAGCCCCCTCTATTAAGTAATGAGACTATAAAAGATCTTATAAAATTCCTTGCTACTATAGCTTTTCCATTAATTATTATTTTCTTGAACAAAGCAAAAGTACCTGTTAATGAGGATGAGAAGAGGAAGAGAAGGATTTTAAAATATGCCTTTTTATCAATTGAGGTATTAATTCTAATTATAGTTGGAATTCTTGGGTACTTGAGTTGGCGGCAAGGAAAAGGCATACCAATTCTCGACATCACAAGTATTTTTACTGGTTCTTTATTACAATACTTTGTAACAAAAACCGAATCTAAGTAAAAGTGCTATTGGCCAATTGGCTCCCCTAAATACAATAATGATGGCACTAGCTTCATAATAATTTAAATTACTATTTTTTAATATCTTTCAACAGAACTTAAATTTAATTATTTGCAATTTGAAAGACTATATACAAAAACAACGCGAATCTATAATAACTAATTCTGTAAGTATTGACGAAAAAAAATAGAGAAGACACGTTAAACAAAGCATATCTCGATGAATTTCGCCTTAAACAATCAGATCCATCTGGCCCCATTTATGATATTATTTTAAATTTAATAACACTTCTTGCAAATAATTTAACTTAATAAGATTTCAGGACATTATTCCAGGTTTGGGTATAATAACTGATCCAGCAACATGATCCAACTGATTTATACCTCTTTTCAAAACATCATATTCGTGAGTTCTTCGAGAATCGTCCCAAATAAAAATGAGTAATTGATTATATCGAGATTTATACTCACTATCATTTCCAAAGTATAAACTATTGTCAGCAGCTACTTCCTCAATTATATCGGCAAACCTGGCCGTTTTTCGTACAAATTTCACTTCTAAAATTAACTGCATTGAGGGTATCCCTAGATCGGCACGGGCATTCTTCTGACCAATTGGCTCGAAATAAAACTCGTCAACTAAATCTGGGAAAATAGGTGCTAGTAATACGTACAGAAGATTCTGTACATGATATTCATTTTGAATATCCCATTTTTGAAGGGTACTTGTAGTTGTTCTTGGCTTGTCTTCCCAGGTCCAACGCCGAAATCCAGCAGGAATCCTTTCTAAAAGACTGATTAATTGAGTAATCGTCGGTTGATTAAGAGATATAGATGGAACAGATTCTAGCAGAAATTGTAATGCCTTTAGCAGGAGGCCTGCTTGGCATGGATCCAATTCATCATTTTCTACAACATCTTTATATATATTTACTAAAAGTCCCTCATTATCAGCCTCTTGAAGAATTTGATTAATTCCGCTTTGGCTTAAAGCAATCCGAACAGCTGAAGCGTTACCAGCAACAGAAAGAGAAATGGGGCTATTCGAATCTAGTATTCTAAGGGCACTGTAAGCTATACACCGTTGCCAGAGTGCTAAACCTTTACACGTTTCTTGAACAAAACTCAACATCCATTCTGCCACCTCTTTTTGAATAGCTCCTCCAACCAATTTAGCCCCAACAGCGATGCCTAACAAGGCAATAACATCTGTTGCAAATGGAGCTCGGGATGCGCCCATAACGGTGACTGATCGTCCTACTAGTCGTCGGAGTCCACTGACTAAATTTTGTTGATGCTCAGAATATATTGTCGAATCTATTTGTGCTAATAAGCCAAGCTGAGCGACATGCCTATAATCCATAATAGATAGGTCTGTGGGCAACTTCGCATTAGTTAAGGTATTTTCTTCCAAAGAAATCCACGCTATAAATGCAGCCTCTAAGCTATAATCATCTATTTGCTTAATCGTATTAATTAATGTCCGACTAGCATCACTTAATAATGGATTAACAGTAGAGTTCATAAAAACCAGCGAGTCGTTCCTATTCGATTTAAAATAGCATCGGAAGTCCAGTAAGGCACTCCTGAAAGTTGCCCAAGCATTTGAGCCACTAACTGAGAATAGAAAACAGTTACGGGCATCGGAGCTGGTTGAAAGCTTCGCCAAGAATGGGCCGCGAAATTCACCACTTGCTTAGCCAAATAGGTTAAGTCTTTGAATGTTGAATCTCTATGTAACACTAATTGCACTGGTGTTGGCAAACCATCAGTAGCCTGTTTCAGCTCAGTTCCACCTGTGAGCGAAACAAGCATAATCCGTTTTGTTAACTGAACGTATTGCCCTCTATCGGGTGCTAATCGCCCTTTGTTATAGAAGCCAACCCCATTTTTTTTATTCGTATCAAATAATAGATAAGGATGGTCTTGCGCTACATGTACGAATGCGAATTCGACTTGATAATCACCTAATTCGCTCATTACTTTTTTAACCGCTTCAGCTTCAGCCTTTTTGAA
The DNA here is from genome assembly GCF_054777875.1 of Spirosoma koreense. NCBI lineage: Bacteria > Pseudomonadati > Bacteroidota > Cytophagia > Cytophagales > Cytophagaceae > Spirosoma > Spirosoma koreense. Next base: position 7,824 of record NZ_BAAHAC010000007.1, read on the forward strand.
CTCCTTAAAGGCATGAAATATTAAACGAACTGTGTCCCTTGGCTGCCAGTTCAGGTCGTGTTTGACACTTGCCATTGTAGTACGCAGACTATCTAATAGCGTAGCAAAATATTCCTCTTCTGGGACCGCAGAGGAGACATTAGAGACGAAATAATTTCCATCTCCAGTAAACACAGTTGTTACTCCAATCATTCTCTCTCCACCCCCGAAGCGTCCTTCTTTGATCGTTGCCGAACCAATACCGAATACAACTTCGTGAGCTATAGGTCGATCCGCTTTTAACAACCAAGGGACACCATTTAATTTGGCATAAGTCGCTAAACTCATATTGTTCAACGTCCAGACTACTTTCTTATCTGGTAAAGCAAGCGCTTCAAGGGTAAATTCTTGAACAGGTATTTGCTGACCGATTAATCGGGCTTTAGTAGTTAAGTAGGGGTTATTATTATCAGAACGGTCACGGAATGTCCGATCTATCTGAACCAGTGCCAAATTCCATGGATCTTGGTTCGTTAAACCCTGAGCCTTTATTGCATCACTTGTGGCTCGATTATATGATTCAACAGAATCATCGATTGTTGTAAAAAATTCGATATGGCATCCTGTCAAATAATACTTCGCTTTTAGGCCAGTATACTCAAAAGATTTACCCTGCGCATATTCCACTGGAGGAATGCCATCTAGGAATTTTCGCAGAACTTGTTCGACTTGACCTTTTTTTGAAGCTTGGCATATAACGCAAATCCTTGGTTTTGAAGGTGAAAAACCTTCTCTTGAATAGGGCCCGTATTTTTGTAATCCTATGTCATTCAATTGGCTAACTTTTTGGCCACCAAACGCATATACGAACGTTGGTTTTTCAGCCATACCGATAATTGGTAAGTTTATCTCGTCAACTTTTTCTGTTAAAAAGCTGCCAATTTTGAATGGAATTCCACCTACCAATTCTAAGGAAAGCTTTTGAAAGGATTTTAATGCACTGGCAAGCCTATTTAGTTTTTCAGGGCCTGTATGAAAAGCGGCTGCTCTTTTTTCAAGTTCAGTTAAAATATGCGTTGATTGTGTACCATACAGATGTTTTATACAATGTGTTAAGACATCCTCCCTAGGCTCTAAAAATAATTTTGATGCCTGTAAAGGGGTATCTTCTCCTGGTCTTAAATCATCTAACTGTAATAAATCACCATCTTCAATACCAATAACTTTACCTACGGTTGCAAATCTGGGCTTTACGTCTGGATTACGACTACTGTTTGCCCGACCGACGTAGAAACCAGTCAAGGGTACACCATACTGAAGTAATTGGGCACAGTTATAGGAAATTCTGGGCGCAGTACTAACATTGATACTTAATGCCACAAACGGGTTTTCACCCGTTGGGTTTTGAATTCGAAATTCGATCTCCCAACGGGCAAAGACACTTAAGCCTTTCAACAAAGAAGTGTTAGGCGGCAAACAGTCAGCTATTAAATTCCTGGTGTTTACTAAATAGCTTATTGGCCGAGTAGATGTTATCCAACAAGAACGCTCTTGTAAACGTTGGTACATCGCTTTGGTCGCTAAGGCTGCTACCAAGTCTAGATTTTCGGATAAAACAAGAGAGCTTTTCCTACCACCCACTGAACTGGTATTTTTTTGGATCGGTATAACCCTTATACGATCGGCAGTTCGTTGGATAAGATGCGTATTACGATGCTGATTTAGTAACTGCTCAAATCGGTCATCTGAATACCTGAATTCTTCTATTTCAATGCTACCATCTTCAAACAGAATAGGAGCCACGTTTAATACTACAGCCATTAATTACCTATTTTGTTGCTAAAGTACAATTACTGAGTTGACAGCAAAAAAATTCTTTACCTTGTATAGAAAGGTGGACTGAGAGGGGTTTTACCGTCATATGAATTTGGAAAATAGCCAATATATCCGCATTAATCGCCGTATTCCTCTATTTGTCATGCATGAACCTTAGTTAAGTCAGAGTGAGATTTTGCTTTTATTGATAAGCTCGCCTGACACCTTGAGCATTGTTTGATGAAACACTATATACCCCATTTGATCCCGGAGAAACACCGGGTATTGCCGGATTATTTCCAGCAGCAAAACCAACCCGAAACCGCTCCAGTCACTGACCCAGTTGATTTTATGTGGTGGGCGGTGGCTGCTGTGTCAGCGCTAGCTGCTCTATTCGTTTGGTCTTACCATACTGGGTTTGGCTTTTCTCTACTTCTCCTCGCTTTCTTTGCTTCTCCCTGGGGGCGGCACCGGATTGAAAATTGGCTCCGGTTTTATTTCACCCCTATTTTAAAAACGGGAGTTTTGGGACTGCTCGTTATTTCCTGTGTTGTAACCAGTCAACAATACCGTGAGCAAATAGCGCAGGCTGCTGAAGCCTCCCGACTAGCAGCGATTGCCAAACAGAAGGCAGAACAGGAAGCGAATCATCGAGCCATGCTTCGCTTAGATAGCTTGCGAACCTATATAACAAAAGGGGACGGGCAGTTGAAAAAAGGTGCTTATGCTACATCAATTGGGTTTTACAAAAAAGCTGTACGGCTTACTTCAGAAGTTAATGCAACAGAACGTCAGCATATCTGGGCTGGTTTAGCCGAAAGTTATTTTCGAACGAAGCAGCACCAATTGGCCGTTCAACAATATGATGCCTTGATGGCAGATGGTTCAGCTGACCCAGAATACCATTATAAACGAGCACTCTGCTACCAAAAGTTAGGCCGTAAACGTGAAGCGATTGCCGATTTATATGAAGCTTCCGAAGCCGGTTATAAACCTGCTACCAAATTATACGACCAGTTGAATCCACTCCTTAGAAAACTGCTCTATTATCAGACGGTTTGTTGCGACGGCTCAGATAGTCCATCTAATGCGAAGGGAAGTGGTGCTTGCTCGCATCACGGGGGCGTCTGTAACTGGAATAAACCAATTTATGAAACCTACCGTAAGTACGATGGCAACGGTCTTTGAAATGCGTCCATTGGAGCCGCAAAGTTTTATGCAGCGACTCTTAAATCAGCACCCGATCGAAAACGCGGTCATTGAGCTCAATAATGTGCTGGCATCGAGCGCTATCCGTTCTATACCCGTTTCGGAGATTGATCGGATTGAACGGAAGTACGGCTTGTCATTGTCGAAGCAGTTTGGATTGAATTTGGAAGAGTTTTATGCGGTTTATCTCAATTACGCTTTGGCCGATCGGCGCTTGTCAGAAGAAGAAGTGGCCGATTTAATTCACTTACGAATGCTGTTGCAATTGTCAAATCAAACCATTGAACAACTGCATGCCCGAGTCGGAGCCGGTATTTACCAACAGAGTTTTGAAGAAGTAATTCAGGATGGCATCATCTCCGCCGAAGAACGGTATTTTCTAACCCAATTGGAGCAAACGCTTTCCTTACCGTCTGATTTAGCGAATCAGATCTCAGTAGAAGTGCGTAGCAATTACTTTGCTCGTTTAACTGAAGAATACAGTGCCGATGCTCGGATTACACCTGAAGAAGAGCGCCAGTTACAGCAGATTGGTAAGAGTCTTGGCATAAAACCGGATCAGACGACGAAGCGTACCTTAGATCGATATAAGCTTTATTGGGTACTTGAAAACGTTGGTTTACCGATTATTGAGATAAGCTTACCCCTTCAAAAACAAGAGCATTGCCATTGGCACTCCGAAGATGTCCAATGGTTCGAAGAAAGAGCAACGGTTCGTCGAACCAGCTACGACGATCACTATGTTCACGATAAAGTGTTGGAGGAAATTGATTTACGAGCGAACTCGCCTGCTCACCAAACCAGGTTTAAGCTGTTGAAGCGAATAGACACGGGACAACTCTTCTTGACCAACAAGCGAATAATCTTCGTTGGTCGGCTCAAAACAACTTCAATTAAATTTAATACCGTCGGCCGAGTAAGAGCGTACAAGCAGGGGCTTGAGATCGGCAAGTTAACCGGTAAGACCCCTCTACTATTGCTGAAACATAATGCGGATGTAGCCGCTATTATCTGTCAACGGTTGATCAGAGCCGCTTAAATTTGTCTTTACTTATATATGATTCGATAAGGTGGATCATTGCCATCGATCAGCCCGTAAAGTATGATCAACTAAATACGCAAATTTTGCGTTTCTTTGCTGGGCGGCTACAATACAATCAATCACTGTATTTACAGAATTTGAAGTGCCTGTAGACTACGTAACTAGAAAGAATCGCTATGGCAACGAAAACAAAACGTCTTGTCGATCTAGCTCAGAAGCTGATGCAAGACAAAAAGCAGTTAGCCGAATATTATCAGAGTGGTGATGAGTCTAGAAAACCGGCCAGCATCAAGTTCGTCAAACCTTTCTCCTTACCTACTAAGCGAGACTGATAGCGGCTTTGCCTTTACGACCGAAAGAGGCACCAGGTACCGCTTAGACTTTAGCTCTGATTCCGACTATCTGCCTGAGACTTCTTTTGCAGATTCGGTCTTCTCCTTCTCACTACTACCCGTTTCTGGCTCCTTTGATCGAAAAGATCCACGGATTGAGCCAACGCTTATTCAAGCCTTACATGTATTCTTTGAGACTAACTCAAAGGCTGTCCTCCTCTACATATGTAGCACCGAAAATGATCAGGAGCGGATCAGAAGCCGCCTATTTAGTCAATGGTTTTCAAAGCACAAGGACGGCTTTGAGAAATACGATTTCAATTACCCCAAACAACGTTTATATATGTCGGCTATCGTTCGGCAGGATCTACCGGAAAGATGGCGCGTCGAACTAATGATTTTGCGGGCAATAGAAGAGAATAAATAAAGGTCGGTCGCTCTACCGAATCGTACATAAGGCAACGCGGTTAGTCCCATGATGCTCGAACTTAACGACGTAAAAGCCGATTAGATAATTGCGAAGGGTTAATAATTGGTCTACTTGCCGGACAGCCAGAAGGCTAAGCTGGGAACGGACTGCTTCCACCATGTATCAATTCAGAGAAGTGATACATGGTGGGTAAAACGTAACTTATTGATCCGTGAATTAGTCTGTAAAGAAGAAAGTCGCCTTCTTTACAGACTAATTCACGGATCAATAATCAGTTCAGCATTGTCTTTGTAAAGCTGATCAATTCTCATCGCTTTGAATAAATCCTGCTGACACAGTTAAGCGAGCACGCCCTATTCTATAGTTTCGTTATTGTAAATTTAAAATATTATTAATATCGACTTGTTTTAACAAATCCCTATTTAATTTCCCTAAACGGTGCTTTAATATAGCTTTTTTTTCTACAGGGATCCCTCCATTCAATGAAAAGATAGCTTCTTTAAAACATGCTTCACCTTCAGTTCCAATATTATGCTTATAATTAAGGAAATACTCGATTAGTTTTTGAGCTTGACCTAAGTGGACACTATATCTAGCTTCTAAATTTAAGTCGCTCAATGTGGTGTCTAATGGTTTTAAATTCAAATTTTTTATCTCAGTTATATCAATTGAATCTCCAAGCAATGATGTTAGAGAAACTTTGAAAGTATAGAAATCGTCGAAAGACTCGTGATATGGATGTATTTGTGTTTCTATTGTGAAAGGCTTATCGCCTTTATCAGTCGAATTACATGAATGACACGAAGGGATTAAATTAAAAAAAGATGTAGCAAAATATGGATGTCTAGATTTAGGATAAAAATGATCCAAATCTAGATAAGCCTTATACTTTGTTTCCTGGGTTGAGTTACTATTTAATTTTATTATATTTAACTGGTTATCATTACAGTAAGGACAATAAATAGAGTCAAAGCCAATACGTGAAAACAGCTTTTTGCAGTATTCAGAGCTTCGGAATGATGCATAATCAAATATCTTTTCTGAGAGTAGTTTACCGAATGAGGTTTGCTGATAGTTTCCAGGTACTCCTGTGTAAAGGTCATTTGGCTGAATTATATTATACAAATCAGTAATAATTGAAGAGAAATTAGTAGGCCTAGAAATTATAATTTGCTTTAGCTTATTCGCACTATTGGCGAGTAAATAATCAAAAAACTGTTTTTGCCTAGCTGCAAAAACAGTATCCTCATTGGCATATACCTTTACATACTCTGCCTCACTTGTCTCTTTTGAGTATTTTCTGCATTTCTCAATAAGAGAAATTTTCTTATATGCTTTGCCAGTGGCTAATTTTGGATTAAGTGAATTCCATAGTTCTTCTGCGAGTGAATCAAGAAAACCATCTGGATCCACTATTGCCAAATGCTCTTGAATTTTAATCATTACCCAATAATTTTTTTATCCTGTACTGAATAATTTCGTCGCCAACTAGCTTTGCTAAACGGATTAACTCTTGTTTCTCTTCTTTTGAGACATTTTTATCTTCAGCCTTATTTATTAAATATTTAATCTTTTTGTAGGCAAAATCACTTGTTCTTTTTTGTCCGAGAAAAAAGGGTTCTGAATATAACTCGTATAAGTTCCCTCCAAAGGTTTTTGTCTTTAAATCTATCGCATCAATTGAGGAACCTACCGCATCTTTGTCAAGTATCGTAATGTTCTGATTAGGTAGATCAGAAAGTAAGAAAGGAGAATGAGATGTCAATACCAATTGAATATCACCTGGATAGATCTTAGGTAGAACAGTAATTAATTTATTAAAAAATTCAGTTTGCCATAAAGGATGCAAATAAAGGTCTCCTTCATCAATACAAATTAATAAATTATATGATCTGGTAAATCTTATTTCTTGATAAATAGATGAAAAAAGATTTAAATAGGCTTTATGACCTGAGCTAATTCCAATCCAATTTATTTCGAAAAAATTGGATTGCCCAAATAAAAAAACAAAGTCATTTATGAATTCTTTTGAATCTCTTGATTTGTACATGATTGAAAAGAACTCTACTTCTTTACTTCTACTTCCTTCTACGTTGTAAACTATTTCTACATCTTTTAGTGAGTTTTTGATTTCTTTCAAGAAACTTAATTGTTTTAATATTTTTTCTCTTATATCATAAAATTCTTTTTGACCACTCTTTTTTACATCTTTATTTAACTGATCAGTAATAAAAAAAACTATGTTTTCTTGTATAAAATCAATTAAACTTTCAGCTATATATTCAGTTTTTAAATTTAATAATGAGGGAATTATTTTCTCTAACAACTTTTCAATATGTTCCAAATTTTTATCATTTGCATTTCTTGCTTTACGATATACGCTTTCTATCATATCTAAAAAATAACCATATCGAATCAAATGGATAAACTTACTTTCAGCTTTAACTTCACGCAGTCTTTCTCTAAATACTTTTTTTAGATCTATAATATTGTTTGATTTACTGTGAATATACCTTCCTGCAGACGTATTAAATCGCGAACTCCATACCTTACTAGTTAGTTGAACTTGGGTTGGTAAGTCAATATTTAAGTTTAAAAAAGCTTTAGAATTGACAAATTTGATCTGTTTCTCAAAGTCACTAACCCATTTTTCTCTATAAAATAAGTTTCTTGAAGACAACTTATTTACAGAAATATCAGCGACCTCTTTGTTAAATTCGATTTTTCTGCCATCAAATACATTAGAAAAGTAAACGACTTTTAATGGATTGACTGAGCCTGTGTATTCTTCTATTCGAATTCTAGAATCTGTATGTGGATTCTCCCTATTTGAAAATGAACAATAACAAACTAATGAGTATTCTATTTCTGCAATTATAAAAAAATCTGATTGCATTGTCGTTTTTGATCCTTTCAAAATTTTACATAGTAATTCGACAGCATTACTTTTACCTGCTCCATTTTTTCCAATTATACCAATTACGTCAATGATACGTTCGCCAAAAAAGTCATTTGGTAGTATATTTTCTTTCTTTAAACTTATAAAGTTCTCTTCAACACTATAATTAAATTTATACTCGCTAGATAGATTAAAGCCAAAATTCTTGAAGTTTCTGAAACTCTCGACCCAGATGTAACAAATTTTCATATTTTTTTTATTGAAATATATGTAAAACAATATTGCTTATTAACGTTGTTCCTTTACTCCATCAAAACCGCCATTTGCATCAACATTTGGCTATTGGAATAAAAGGGCATGTCTGTTATGCCTAACACTGAATGCAGGACGGTAACTAACTCTGTTAAATTATACATGGGCACAATTTCGGTTTTTGCACCATTTTCAGAGAGTATGCTGATTTTGTCGGAAAAGTTAATGACGCGTTCAATGGCTCCTCCTATAGATAAGTTGCCAAGTACGGCTAGTCCTAGTTTCAGGTTTCGCCTATAGATAGCGGAAATAATGGCTATGTAAACCGCTCCGCTAACACCTGAGCCGATATTGGCCCCCAGCAGGTTCGAGATCTGGATGTTCATGTCAAAGTTCGACAGACTATGTTGTTCATTGAGAATATTCTTCTCGTTGGCTTTTATGTACTGATACGTATTTCGGATGTTCTTCTTTATAAGGGCGCTCGTCGTACCCGATATGTTTAGATTACCCGACCCTTGTATGACCACCACTATGATGCGTACTAGGGAAAAGTGATCACCTTCGCTAGTGCAAGTGTAGCACAGGCCTGGTGACAGGGGTGTGCCCTCGATCAAATGGGAGCCTTTTTTCTCCGGTGGACCCACAAACGTTTCTTCATGCGTGGCTTTGTCGATAAAGAGAAGTTGGTATCTACAATATGAATAGAGCAACTATTAAAGAGCAATTGAAAGAGAGGGTCGACGGCCGTAAACTGAAGACTATTAGCCGTTTTTTAGCCTCCTCTGATAGCCTCGTAGCACCAATACCTGCCAATAACAGTTGTTTTACCTTGTCGGATTGAAACTGGTTGAACGTTTGGTTAACTACGCTCAAGTACCTTTTGAACGAGGCTTCTGTGCGTTCGTTAAACGAAACTGAACCTGAGCTCAACCAATCCGGTCTCCTGTAAAAGTCTTCAAACCCTCCCAAGATATTGATATTGCTTTTTATCGCACCTTTATTCAGCATTACATTTTAATCTAAAAAGATCGTTCCCAATTCATACGTTTGGTTGTTCACTGTAGTTAAGTGGAAATCCAAAAACGTCCCAAAAAAATAGGGTAATTACCCTTGAACAGTCAGATAGCTAATTTGACAAAACTACTATATTCGGTCGACCTTATAGCTAGTCACTTTGATGGTGCCGAATCACTCAAAGCGTATCTGTCTGATCAACAGAAGCCTGAGTATACAGTGTTGTGTCTGTTTATTGATTAGGCGTACCCATTATAAAAAATACTAACTCTATACCTATAAACCACCCTAAATGACCTCATTAGATGAGTGCCTACGCAACTGCCAGGAGCCAACCATATGGGAAGTAGGAAACCAGACATTATATGATCTATGCGCCAAATACCCAACGCATACCGAACCAAGCCAAATTGTAGCGAAGACTTGGCTGATTGGACGGACTTACTCCGTAGCCCTAGAACGGCGCAGGGGAGCAAGGGAATCAAATGAAGTGTATTACCGGGAAAAGATCCCGCAAGTTTTTATGAGTTCTCTGCTTGATGAGTGGCTGTTACAACTTTCTGTAGATGAGGATCTAACATCTGAGCTAATACGATTAGATGATGTATTACAAGTCCACACTTACTTGGTTGCTTATCTAAAAGATAATTTAGGTATTATTAGAGGAAATGACGGCTTGAACCGAACGTCTTTCTGTTCAAAATACCTGCATTTTCATCGACCACGATTGTTCCCAATTTATGATGTCCGAGCGGTGCAAGGGTTAAGCATTTTGTTAAAAGGCCACCCCCAATTAAAAAACCTTCGTATAACAACTCCCTATAGAGCTAAATATGCCCGTTTCTGCGAAACTATCCTGGCGGTTATCAAGGTATTAAATCTACAGCTTAACAAACCGCTAACTTTACGACAGGTTGATAACCTACTGTTACAGTTGGCGCAGGATAGTAAATCCAATAACAAATCGTCTATGAAATAAAATTATTACCGGACCCATTAAACAATCAATGATACGATTTAAATAAGCTAGAAGTTATAAATAATCAACCGTTTAAAATATTTTGTCACAATTATAGACAACTTTCTAAAGGAAAAATATATATTACCTCTACGTAACTATTTGTTCAATAGGAAGTATTTTTTATTAATCACCACACCACAATGGGGCACGAGCGCATAGGCCGATTACCAGGCACAAAGAAATGGCGCAACATCGTGGATGAATTAACCGAATTCTCTCCGAAGAATAATAATGTAGCGTCTATTGCAGACAAAACTACGCGAAACGTAGCGGGTCAACTGGAGCGCATGAACAAAGACAAAGGCGTAATTGCGTCATTTTCTTATCTGCTCACGCTGCTACATGCGTCTAAGCAACGAGACCCCCACGCCTTTTTACAACAGAACGGCATTACTCTTTCGTCATCATTCTCTCTATTGGAGTTAGCGCGCTCTATCAAGCAGTTCAATCGTGCCAACTGCGACAACACAGAGTATGCGACTATAGCCTCTCAAGCTCTAATCGACACAGTTAGCACTTGGACCAAGCAAGAGCAGCAACAAACCAGTTTGTTTTTTGGTGAAGCCTCCGATCCGTTCGAGCCATGGCGACGAGCAGCCGACGCAGGTGGTTTTAGTGAAATATCTCGCATCTATTTTTCTAAGTTCATCGGGCGCTACCTGAAATACTTTCTGGAACGTGAAGCTTCTGCCTCGTTCAAAAATTTATTTGACCAGAGTAATTTCACCCAACGACTTGACTCCCATTTAGATGAAATTTCTAAAAGCGCCTTTGAGACTACTAAGGTAACCCAACAATTTGCATCTGGTTGGTATAATAAGAATGCCGCTAAACAGTTCCCGGATTCGGACAACATACAAGGCTTTGTTGGGTACGCTTTGAAAAAGTTGAAAAATAATCTCGTGTTCAATCTAGATGCAGAAGACTGATACACGGCATATTATTCTTTGCGACGGTGTGGCCATGCCAGACTCGTTGGCGGGTACCTTACCGGAACACAGGATTACGCACTTAGTAAACAGAGAAGGGTTACCCAATCGAAACATGACCGTGAAAATTCACGATTTTGCTTCGCGGCTGATTCCAAGGATGCCAGATCGTACGCGTGACCTAATTGAGATTGCGGCCTTCATCTACGCGGCTGACCGGCTCATTAAGCGCGGTAGTACGGATCAGGTCGAGTTTGAAAATTGGGCACGAGAGTTAACTTTTTGCATACCCGTACGCGATCTTGCATACTGGCAGCAAGCAGAAGTTGCTAAAGATCTTGCTAACGCTTTGACCTTTGTATCAGGCGATAAATCGTACCGGTTCAACTTCGAGCAACGAGCGGGCTATGATCCTCCAACCAGTCTATTTCATGATGTCGACACTGCGCTTGTTCCGTCTGTGCCAACCACTACCTACCCAGTCGCTTTATTTTCGGGTGGGTTAGATTCTTTGGCTGGCGTAGTTTCACTGCTCGAAACGACGGACAAAAAAGTGGTGATCACGAGCCATCGTTCAAATCCATCAACAACCAAAGTACAGAAGCGAGTGTACGATGCTCTCAATAAGGTATATCCAGATCGTCTACTCTACCATCCAATTGAATGTAATCTTACGGGGCCACGGGCCAGTGAAGAAACACAACGAACCCGGTTTTTTTTATATACGACCGTCGGATTCGCACTTGCCCAGGCATACGGACAAGATGAACTTAATATCTTTGAAAACGGAATTACATCGATCAACCTCAGTAAACGCCAAGACCTGATCAACGGACGAGCTAGTCGAACAACGCATCCCAAAACCTTAGCACTATTGCAAAAGGTATTTTCAGGTATTGTGAACCAGCCGTTTACTATAAAACATCCGTTTATTCATCTAACGAAAACGGAAGTTGTTTCGGTACTAAAAAAGTACAATCAGCCAAATTTAATCACCTCTACGGTCACCTGCACAAAAACATTCTTAAAATTCAATAACCGCACCAGTGCATCGCACTGCGGCTTTTGCTCTCAATGTGTTGATCGCCGATTTGCTATGTATGCTGCTAAGCTTGAGCAGTATGACGCCATTTATGATTTTGATTTAGCGACCGAATCATTTCCTAGTAGGGATGCACAAACTCATGTCGTTGATTACATGCGGCATGCCCACACCTTCGCTACAACTCATTTTGACGAGTTTTACAATGATTATCTTGATCCCCTCTCAGATCTTACTGAGTATGTCCATAGTTACCAGGTCGAAGAAGAAATAACAAAACTACATGAGTTGTATCAACGTCATTCGGGAGCTGTTGAACGCGCGTATCGTCGCATGAGTGATAAACATGACTCCATGTTCAAGCCACCTTTGCTCAATTCGATTTACGAAGTTGTTAATGGGCGTAGGTTTCAGAGAGACCGTGCTGAATGCTTAGCAACAGATATTGCACACATGTTGAGTGTAGCGATTCCTATTGCCCTGGCGAGTACAACACCAGGGCATGAGAATGCTTTAAACGATCAGATTCAGGCCCTGTTAAAACGCGATCAGGAAGCTTATGAACGTGAATATCCAGCTGTACGCTTCTCTTTTTCTACAGTTGTTCCCGATCACTCTTCTACTATGGCGGACATGGATCTATTCCTAGAAGCAAAATACCTTCGAAAAAAGATGTCTCCAAGCGGTATCACTGACCAGATTGCTGCTGACTTGATGAAGTACCCAGATGGGGCTTACAAGCTGTTTGTCATCTATGATCCAGAAAGACGGATCAAGGATGATACTCGCTTTAAACGCGATTTTGAGCAACGGAGCAACTGTACTATTTGTGTTATTCGTTAAGCTGTAACTTTCTTTTAATACTATCAAACACATTTACACACCCTTACAGCAGCCTGTCAATAGGATTCTATGTCCAAGCAACGGTACGAATAATTCCCAGTTCTTAAGCGTCGGCACTTATGACACTGGAGCTACAGGCCCAGCTGATTTCTTCCCGTATAGTAACGGCTCAAAATCTACAGGCGTTCGCGTTGAGGCCGCCATTGTTTTCGGTTATAATTTTTTCTGTTACCTGTTATGACTAATAAATTCCTACTCAATCAATCGGACTATAAATCGATCATTAAAAGCACTGACCACGTAAAAGATGTGAACGATTAAATTGAACGGATTAATTGAACCCAAAAAGAGAGATTATTAACCACTTCCCTCCTACCCGATCACCGTTCAGAAAAACCTCCGATTCGAATCTGGACCCGATACGCTGTATCGTCCTAAAATAAGTTGACCGTTGTCCGATCCTGAAAATAAGTTGTCAGTTTTGACGTTAGAAATAAGTAGTCAAAGTTAATCCTGATATAAGGTTGTCAGCCTGCTTCATGCTCGTTCTTTCGTGAACTGACCTTGATCCCGCGGGCCTGATTGTTGGCGGTACACTTTAGGCTTCCAGTACTTCTTTAAGGGCTCGTCACTCATGTGGGCGGCCGCAGGTGTTAAATAACCACAGCTCATGTGAGGCCTCAAGTGGTTGTAATTATAAATACTCTTCTCAACCGCTTTTGCTGCTTCATCAAAACTAATGAATACCTGACTCAAGCGAAAATCCGTTTTCAAAATGCCGTTTACTCGTTCGGCAATTGCGTTTTCATAAGGGTCACCATACTGCGTCATGCTGATCGAGATGCCCACTCCTTTTAGCTTATATATATACTCAAAACTGCAATACTGGCTACCTCGATCCGAATGATGAACCAATTCTTTCCCCTTTTCCCAGTTAGTGGCTAAAGCCATTTCCAATGCCTTCAGACAACCAGCGCTTGTTAAGAAAGGATGAAGGCAATAGCCAACGATCAGTTTGGAATAGGCATCAGTAATGATGGATAAATAGCTAAACCCAAGGCCTACGCATAGGTAGGTTATATCGCAAACCCAAACCTGCCCAGGTGCACTTATAACCCTATCAATAAGCAAGTTAGGGTATTTCTTGAGGTTGTGCTTAGAATCGGTCGTCTTGGGAATTTGACGCCGTTGACGCAACACCAGGTTATGATCTAGAAGAATCTGATGCAACTTATCCCGGCCTAACTTTATCCCGCTCTCCGCTAAGGGTTCACTCAACAAAAGGTGTAGCTTCTTGGTACCCAGTCCAGGAACGTCCCGTCTGAGAGCTACCACTAAATCTAAAACCAGCATTGCCTGGCTTACGGATCGTTGTGCGTAATCTTCTCGTCGATAAAAAGCCTGTCGGCTCACTCCAAACAGTCGGCAAAGGCTTCCGACACTGACCTTTGCTATCTCGCTCTCACGAAGTTTTAAGACCGTTTGGTGCCAGACTTTTTTCTGATCGGCACGTTTAGTTCTTTCTCCGCCACTTCAATCATGGTATTAAGTGCCATAATTAACAGATTTGCCTGTTGGAGAGCATGTTCTAATTCAGTGTTTCGCTGTTTGAGAGCGACAACATCCTGCTTTTGAGTTTTAGTCATAGCCGGTAAAGTTATCAGCCCTGTCTGAATCCTGTTCTGATAAAGCTGTATCCAGCTACGAAGTGTATAGCCGCTGTGGATGCCTAAATCAGCCATGACTTGGCTAGTATCCTCCCCACCAAAGAGGATACGAAAAACGGCGGTTTCTTTAAGTTGCTCGCTGTACTGAAAACGACTCAATAGGTCGCGAATGTAGTCTTGCATAGTTGTCGTTTTGGGTGAAAAACTGACAACCTATATCAGTATAAGACATTGACTTGCTTTTCTAAAGCTCCGCACCTATTGATCGGGTGCAAGACGGCAAAAACAGGCGTGTTAGAACAGAATCAGTTGGATGATTTTCTTAAAGCAACTGGCTTAAGTCTCTACACTTTCTTTTTCATGCACTTATTTAAACGTAGGTAGCCTCTTTGTCGATGAAGTGCCCCTAATCAACCAATACTTCAGAATTACTTCAGAATGCTAATCTACATTTATAAAGACTAGGCATAGTACGGATTCAGCCAGCCTATTTAGTCAACTAGCTGGCATCGTAATGACCCACTTAGTAGTAACTAGAAAATTACGATCGCGGATAAGTACCAATTCGCCAATTAATCCATGACTAACCAAAAAGAAACCCCGTTACGGATTCCAGGCTACCGTTACCTCCAGAATGCACAAGGCATCTGTCGGCTCGAGGGCAATGGTAATTATACAATCCTGCACGTACAGGGTGAGGCAAAGCCCTTATTGGTTAGTCAGACTTTAAAGCGGTTCGAGGAGCACTTACCCCATTTTATCCGAATCAGTAAGTCAACGATGGTCAATCCGCAGTATATTGATCAGATCATTTGGAAAGATGCCAAGGTGATTTATTTAAAACTAACGAACGGAATAAGTGTGTTGGTGTCCCGCCGTCGAACCGTTGAAACCTTAGAAGCGCTGGCTCGATCAGGCCGTATGTACGGGTAGGGTAAATTTTTCCTACCCAATGGTTTTGCGCCAAACCTATTTACTCCTTGTTCCGTATGCCCTACCAACTCACAGCTAAACTTGCCCAGCTATCGACGTATTGGGCAGCCTTACGGTTGATCATTCGGATCGGCTTACTGCGAGTCAGATAGAGCCGTTGACCAGAGGCTACCCAATAGGTAAGCTTATTAGCCAACTATCGTGAATCATGCTCCACTTTCCTGGAAGGACTTTGTTAAACGGTTATTTAATCCGCATTTGTATGTAAAATAAATTTTAAAAAGTCTTTTTATAGGTAGTAGATTTAACAAGTAAACGTATCTTAGTACATCCATGGCAAATTTATTCTTATCAGATGCCGCAAATCACGAAAATGCTTCTGACTGTCAGTATGGTATTGGTTTGGGGTTGGACAATCTTCATGGGACTTTTTGCTACTCATGCAAACGGTCGGCGGGCGGGTTGGCTAATTGGGTGCACGATTAACATACTGCTAGCGGTCTATTATAGTTACTTGGTGAAACGACCAAAGACAGTGAAGGAATGGCTAAAGATGTAAAGCTACTAGCCAACTGCTTTAGAGGCCTTTCGGGAATGGCCTCTAAAGCGGGTGACAACTTTTTAATGACCTTGGCGAATCAATAGCTGATGCCGAGATAAATAATTCGGGGATCCTGTTTTCCTTTAGCATGTTGATTCGGGGATCCAACTCGGTCTTTTTTGCGGGGTATTCAACAGATTAGCCGCAGTCAAGGTAATCTAGGTTTGCTTTTTAGAGATATCCTAATAACCGAATTTCATCAACCGAGCCATAGTTAGTTCTCTTCATCACCACCAGCTGATTTTCCTTTCTTTACTTTAGCCCCATTCAGATTACCTAGTTTATAGCTGAACGTAAGCCGGATGCTGGAGTTATAAATATACTGACGGAAATCCTGATTGAACTGGGCCGAGTTCAGCACGGACGTAAAGCGCATTCCGTTGGTGAGAAAATTCTCGGCGGCTAATCCAATACTACCTCGTTTATTCGTGAATGATTTACGGGCTCCCAACGAATACTGAGCAAACCCAATTCGATACCCTTGCAACGCGATGTCCTTCCCTCTATAGCCAAGGTTGGCCTGGATGGCCCAACCTTTGTCGAATTGTATCTGACTATCGAACCGACCACCCCAACGAATACCCGTGTTACTGAGTGGGATTGATAGCCCCGATATATCCAGAGCCAATCCACTGATGTAGCGGTACATGATATCCAAGTTTGTATTGATGCTCCAGCGAGGGGTAATATTCACCGTAGTAAACAGATTAGTGCCATAGTTGTATTCCTTTCCAATATTTGACCGACGGCTCACGACCGCACCGATTAACGTATCGGACCGCTGACTAATCGATTGAATATCATCCCGGTTGAGTCGGGTATACAGCGTCAGGTTCAGGTACGTCTTTTTAACGTAAGTACTATACCCAAACTCAATACGGTCGGCAATTTCGGGTTTTAAATACGGATTACCGATGGAAATATTGTAGGGATTGGCTGCGTTGAAATTTGGATTCAGATCCTGAACATTGGGTCGTTGAATCCGGCGATTGTAAGCCAGTTTAATTGTAGTTGACTCATTCAGTTTTTTCGAGAGATTGATGCTAGGCACCAGTTTACCATAGTTCGGAATATAAATAGGTCCCTGGTTTCCAGCAGAGGCCTGAATGTTCGTATACTCATACCGTGCTCCTGCCTTAATTGTGATCTTATCATGCGTCGTTAGTGTATACGACAGGTAAGCAGCCCCAATATTCTGGTCGTATAATAGAGAGCCATCTGGGCGCTGACTATCAACAGAATAGTCGGAGGTGGGTCCAGCCAATAAATATTGATACTGGCTATTTACTTTCCGGTACGTTTCTTTAGCGCCAAACTCCAATTGTTGCGTGGGACTGATGGGTGTCTGGTAATCCACAGCCAGAATAAATTCCTGACTGGTATTGTCATTCAGGTTCCGTTGCCGGGTTGTGAGTGTGCCCAGCGTATCCAGATTGTTCGCATCAAAATTATTGGTCAGATGATTCCGGCTGTACTGGGTAGAAATGCTGAGTTCCCGCTGTGGTCCGTCGTTTGTTTTCGGGTAGGTATGTAGGTAGTCAATATTCATATCGACTGAATTCGACAGATTCTGACTGTTGACATCCCGACTGGTGGACGCTTGTTCCATATCCCCGTTCACTAAACGGGTGGCCAGATGCTGGTCCCGGCTTAAGTTTTGAATACCAAATCGAACCCCACCCGTCAGCGATTGGTTTTTAGCCAGATCATAGTCCAGCCCCAGCGCATACTGCCCAAAAAGGCCTTTGTCAAAACCATCCGAATGCTGACGCGTCTGAACGGGGCGAATGGATTCTCCTAGAAAAGTCGTCTGGTTCAAGTCTGAAGCCGATGGATTATAGATGCCCCGGCCATTCCCGTTCAGATTTACGCCCAGTTTACCCTTTCGGAAGCTCCCATTGAGGCCCAGGGTAGAGGTCCGGTTGCCGACCCCGCCATCGACATCGAGGTGCAGGCCCTGCAACGTGTTTTTCTTGGTGATGATGTTAATGATCCCCCCGCTCCCTTCAGCGTCATATTTGGCCGACGGAGACGTAATTACTTCTACTGATTTAATCAAATCAGCCGGAATCTGCCGCAGCGCATCGGCTAGATTACCCGCCAGAATCGACGAGGGTTTGTTATTAATCAGCACGCGCACGTTGGCACTACCCTGCAAGGATACATTACCCGCCAAATCCACCGATAACATGGGCACTTTCTTAAGAAGATCGGTTGCGTCACCACCTTTGGCCGCCAAATCGACGTCGGCATTGTACACCAGCCGGTCGACCTTATCTTCGACCAGCGCTTTCTTGCCGGCTACGGTCACTTCGCCCAGTGTGCGGGTACTGGCACTAAGTCGGATAACGCCCATGTCTTTATTCTGCCCTTTGAAAAGTGCAACGTTCGCAATGGTTTTAGGGGAATAGCCTAGAAAGGAGACCAAGAGTTTGTACGTTCCAGGCGCTAATTTGGTAATCGTAAATTTACCTTTATCGTCAGCTACAGTGCCGTCAACCAGCTTATCGGTGGCCATATTATAGACAGCTACGTTGGCGTACTCAACCGCTTTGGTCAGGGTAGAATCGACAACGTAACCCGAAATTTTTGCGTTGCCCTTCGGTGCGGTTTCCCCTGTAGCGGTCGTAGAAACGGGTTGATCAGGAGCCGGTTGCGAGGTCGCAACGACGGTGGTTTGGGCCAAGGATACCCCCGTCGCCAGTAAAAAAAGAAAGCCAGTAATTTTAAACCACATAACGTGAGATGGAAAGTTGACCAGCGTAAACAGACTTACCACTGGCTTTTAATGAATTGAAAACAAACAGGCTCAACGCCATTTATACGTTGTTGAATAGCCCTGCAGACTGGCTAAAAAGAACGGAGAGGCTCACGTATCGATGCAGACTAACCAGCCACTCCATTCCATAAAGCCTACGTTTACTTAATAAACCGACCTTTTTGGTCAAAAATCAAGTCTTTACCGCCAACTTCCGCTTCGTAAGTTTTCTCACCTTTAGCATCCACGATTTCGGCTGCTTCCTTAATTTTTTTACCTGCATGGCGTTTCGCCACATACGCCCGAACAGATGCAGGTAGGGCCGATTCCGCAATGGTCGTTTCTGTTTCGAGTACGTTGCCTTTGGCATCGATCACCAGGGACAACTCTTTGCCATTGTGTGTCAGGCCCGCTTCATAATTCCCGTCTTCTTTCTCCCATTTCACGGCTTTCACCCCCGGATACAATCGGGCAATGGTCGCTTTAGCAGCGGCTGGCACATCAATAATAAATCTAACAGTAGCAGGTCTTGACCTAAGTACGTGGTTAGTCAAGGCAACTGATGCTACGTGTGCACTCGTGAATACGAATAAACAGCTGATAAGTAGGGTGTACATTAGTTTCGACTGGTTCAGTTTTCGAATCAAACCTACCAATGGATTCTAAAGTAATATTGAAGTTTTAGAATGGGACATCGAGTTGGTAACGCCTTAGAAATCGACCTGAAGCATGTGGCGACGCATCCCCGATACGTAGGTATAGTGAACCCTCATGCCATACTGCTCCGCAATCTCTTTGACCAGGGCCAGGCCTAGCCCGGTTGACTGGGGAAGCGCCTGATTGCGAACAAATCGCCCAAAAATCTGGTCTTCCGGAAAAGGCAGGGGATCGCCTTCGTTGGTAATCATAAAACGGGTAGAACTTACTTGCACGAAAACAGAACTATTGGCATCCCCGTGCCGAAAGGCGTTTTTGATTAGATTCGAAAAGAGTACCTCGGCCAGTTGCCGGTTCAGCAATCGATATGTATCCTCATTAATCAGCCGGGTAATAGTGAAGCCCCGGTGAGCCGCAAAATCCGTGTAGTTATCCAATAACCGGGTAACCAGTTCGCCGATGTTAACCGATTCATGCTTACTAAACTGCTGATTGTCAATTTTTGCCAGCAGCAATAAAGACTGATTCATGGCCGAAAGCCGCTTGATTTCCTGTTGCGAACGCTGAATCCGATCCAAATCAGTTTCGTCCAGCCGCTCCGACTGTTGAAGCAGATCTAACTCAAATGACAATACGCTTAAAGGTGTTTGCATCTCATGCGACGCATTATCGGTGAATTGCTTTTGTTGAACGTATTGATGGCGGGTTCGGCGACTCATTTCCTCGAGCGACTGACTCAGCAGCGTAAACTCGGCTACGTTACTGACGGGGAATGTAGCGTCATCGGGTCCATCGATTCGGTATTGCTTTAACTGATCGATGATGCCGTAAAAGGGTTGCCAGATCCGGCGGGTTACCAGGATGTCGGCACCAACCAGTAGCAGCACCACGACCAGAAAACAAACAGTAACGCCAACCGACAAGGCTTGGGCAATTTCATCGAACTCCAGATACGATTGCTGAAGAGTAATCCCGTAATATCGGTTTCCGATCGCATATGTCGCCCGGAGCATTCGGATATGTTCTGGTTCTTTCTCGCCCGGCAGAAAGGCAGTCGTGTCGGAATAAACAGAAGGTACGAGCTGGGGTAACCCCGTCAGCCTGATTCGTACATTAGGGTCCCAGCCCGGCAGGTTAGCGGCATCGGGTGGGTGCTGGCGTAACTGCTCTTTTACCTGAATTAGTTCACTGGCCAGCAACTCATCAATTTCGTGCCGGATATATCGATGAATAAACGAATGCAGTAGAAAAACACCCCCCAGCGAAATGGGTAGGGCGGCTAACAGGAGGTAAAGCGTCGTTTTATGGAGTAGTTTCATTCGCCTGCGGTAAAAATATAACCGGCACCGTAGCGGGTTGTAATGTAGTCAGGACTACCTGCATCCAGTAGTTTCCGGCGCAGGTTTCGAACATGGGTATACAGAAAATCGTGGGAGTCGATTCCATCCATGTAGTCACCCCAAACGTGTTCGACAATGACCGCTTTAGGTAGTAGTCGATTCTTATTGGTGACCAGAAACAAAAGCAATTCGTATTCTTTCACGGTTAAGTCCACTGGCTGATTGGCGACCAGTACGTGTTTACGGTCCGGCATAATGGTAATGACCCCAAAGCTGAGTTGCATTTCGCCCTGATGCTGGCGCCGTCGCATCAACGAGCGGATACGGGCGTTCAATTCCGGTAAATGAAACGGTTTGGTCAGGTAATCATCGGCGCCTAACTCTAACCCCGTGAGCTTATCATCCAGCGAATTTTTGGCCGACACAATGATAATGCCCGCCTGGGAATGTGCGGCTTTCAACTCGTTCACAACGGCCAGTCCTGTACCATCGGGTAGAGTAATGTCCACAATGACGCAATCATAGGCATAATCATGAATCTTTTCGGAGGCTTTTCGGAAACTGCTGGCCGTTGAAACGTTGTATTGTTCGCCTTCCAGATAATGCCGCATAGCGACTAACAGTGAGGGTTCGTCTTCAATTAATAAAATTTTCATGATCACCTCAACGGATTATTTCACCAAAGTATAGAAACAATACTGAATACATTTTGAAGTTGACGTTTTACCCGGTTGGCTATGGATCACTGAACTAACTATAGATTCTCTTTAGGTTTCCTCGCTTATTTTACCCAGGCTCCACTACACCCTTATTATTTAGCCTACGTAGTGAGTAGCAAATACAATAACCAATATGAAACAAAGCGGACGCTTACAGTCTTTACGGCTAGCCTGGATTCTGTCCAGTTGGTTTTCTTTGCTGCCACTCCTTACCGCCGTTGGGCAACCTCTGAACAGCTTATCGCTCCGTTCGCAATGGGACAGTATACCTGTCCGGCCTGCTCCGTTCCGCTGGGTGGCCCCAGCAGTTCTGATTCCCGTTGGATTAGCTTTATCGCCCGATTATCCGAACAGTCACTTCGACCGGTTTTACATACGCGGTGAGATTCAGGATAAGATCCATATTCGCACCACCGTTGACAACTACTTACAATACGCACCCATGGCAGGTTGGGCGGGGTTAAGTCTAGCGGGCGTGAAAGGTCGCTCAACGCCCCTCGACCGGATCGGTACTGCCCTGCTGGCGCACGGCATGATGACCGTTGTGGTACTAGGTCTGAAGCAAGCGACGCACGAACGGCGTCCCGACGCGTCTGATTCTTACTCATTTCCGTCGGGTCATACTGCGCTGGCGTTCACGGGAGCAGGTTTGCTGAGTCGGGAGTTTGGTGGTGTTAGTCCATGGATTCCTATCGGTGGTTATGCTTCGGCCACGTCGACCGGACTCTTACGGATGACCAATGATAAACACTGGGTATCCGACGTACTGGTTGGCGCTGGTATTGGTCTTCTCTCCGCTGAAATAGCGTATCATGTTTATCCATGGTTGAAGCGCAAATTTGTTCGGTATAAACCGGCTATAAACTAACGCATCATTCATGAACAAACGACTTTTGTTAGGCTTGCTTCTCGTATCCATTCAGATACGTGCCCAGGAATCCATGCCGGATTCTACGGAGTCCCGACGGGCTCAGGTAATTCCTTTGCTAGTAGTTTACTATACGCCCGAGACGCACCTGGGCTATGGGCTGTTGGGTGTCTGTCTGTTTAACACCGATCGCACCGCCCTAACCTCTAATGTGGATTTTGCCATTATCCACACCCTCAACCGGCAAACTGTGGTCGAGTCAACCTACACCATTTTTACCCACCATGAGCGCTACTTGCTTCGGGGTATGTTACTCTACACACAGTTTCCGGAATTTTATTATGAGCTAATCTATGAGACAACGAATAGCCAGAAAGAACTGATCTCGTACAAAAGCCTGCGGGCCTACAACCGATTTCTTCGACAGGTTATACCCGATTTGTTTATCGGGTTACAACAGCAGTATTTTAAAACCTTTGATGTTAACCGCTCCTCGGAAACCCAGTTTCCAATGAATACGCTCTCTGGCGGGTTAGGCAGCGTGGTCAATGGCGTCGGTGTGGCTGCTGTGCTGGACACGCGGGATTCTGTTTACTTGCCCGTTCGGGGCTGGTATGCTGACTTATCTAGTATGGTCTATGGGTGTGCGTTGGATAGTCAGTTTACATTTACCAATTACACGCTGGATATTCGGCGCTACCAATCGCTTTTGATCCAGACAGTGCTGGCCTTACAGGCGTTTGTGAATCTGAACGTCGGTGAAATACCCTTCAAGCAGGCCAGCGGGCCTTATTTACTGCGAGGCTATCACAATGGGCGCTACCGCGACAACAACGATATGGCCCTGAAGGCTGAAGTGCGGCAGCATTTGGTCGGGCGACTTGGTGGAGTGGTATTTGCCTCAGCGGGGGACGCAGCAAACGTACTGAGTGAGTTTTCCCCGTCGCAGTGGAAGGTTGCCGGTGGCGCGGGTTTACGATTTCTGATTAGCCAGAAAGAACATCTAAATCTGCGGCTTGACGTGGCCGTGGGGCAGCAGACGCGCGGGTTTTATGTGAATATATCGAACGCCTCTTGATAATGATAATACGAAACCTTGTCCTGCCTGGCCTAACGGTTGCCTGCTTTATCGTCCTGCTGCATAGCCCAGCCCGGGGGCAATACCCGATGATTAACGGCAATCCAGCCGCCAGGACCTTGCTGACAGAAGGACTGGATCAGGTCTATGGTAATCAGTTCATGGCAGCCAAAGCCACGTTCGCAGATCTTGAAAAATTGACGCCCAGGCATCCCGCTGTTGATTTATTAAGGGGTGTTAGTCTGTATTATCAATGGTTCCCGGCCCGCACGGATGCGAAATTGAAACAACGTTGTTTACAACAGTTAGAACTGGCGGCAAAAAAAGCCGATGACTGGCAGAAAGCCCAAACGAAAAATAACGGCGTTGAGACTCCCGAAGCGATGTTTTTATACTTCACGGCGGAGGCTATGCTGGCTAAAATAAGTCACTATGAGCATGAACCATTCGCAGCTATTGGGCACGCGAAGAATGCATATCCTTATATTCAGAAAGGCAAGGCGTTTCAGCAGTACTATCCGGACTTTTACCTCTCGACGGGCCTCTACAATTTCTACCGCGAGGTCTACCCCCAGATTCACCCATTTTATAAAACGGTTGCCTGGATCATGACCGCCGGGGATAAAAAACTGGGCATGACTCAGCTCCAATTAGCGACCGAAAAGGCTCTCTTTGTCCGAACGGAGGCCATCCTTTATCTAACACACTTATTAACGGATTACGAAAATAGACCAGCCGATGCGCTGCCCTATTTGGCTCAACTGATTATCAAGTATCCTGGCAATCCGTACTGGCGTTACAAGTACGCGGAAGCACTCCTCAATGCACACCATACAGAAGCTGTTCCCCAGGAAATCAGTCAGTTGATGGGGACTTCGGAGATGGTCTATCATCAGATGGGGACGCTTTTGAAGGCTCGTTACGCTCTGGAAAAAGGGCACCGATCAGCCGCCCAAACGTGGGCTAACGAAGTGGTTCGCAGTTCGGTGCGGGATGAATCGGTGCGGGCCTACGCGTATCTGGTTCTGGCCAGAATAGCCCGCCTTGAGGGGCAGGATAAACAGGCGAAGCAGTACTACAAAAAGATGCTTGAATTTGCTGAGTTCCCGGTATTACGTAATGAGGCTCCCTAATAAAGAACGATGCGCATCACTAAATTAATAAGCGGGCTATTAATAGTAGGCCTGTTGGATCAGAACCTGCCTAGCTATGGACAGGATATATTGGTTCATCGGGATCTGAATTTTTACCTCCAAGAAGGACTTATCAACAGTCCGGTGCTGAAAGATAACGTGAACGCCATTACGCTGAACCGGATTGACAGCCTGATTAATGTGGCCATCAATAAACCCTACGTGCAGGCCATTGGTCAGTATCTCTACGCACCCGCTGGCACGAATTGGGGATACGACCAGAATACAACCAACGGGGGCGCCTACACCGGCCTGATTCAGGCGAACCGAAATCTGCTGTACCGCCGGAACCTACGTATTCAGAACGGCTTAAACTCTGCTCTGCGCGATTCGCTGGTCAATATTATCCACATTACCCGAAACGACCTCCAGAAATCCATTGTCGACCTCTACCTGACCGCTTATCAGGACTACCAACAGATGGTCATTTTTAATGATTTGTACCAGATTCTCTCCCGACAGAACAACGTACTAAAGGAGCTGCTTCGCAAGGCGTTGTTCAATCAGTCGGATTATCTGGCGTTTCGGGTCGACTGGCAGCAAAGTGAGGTGAATTACGAAGGCGCTAAAGTGCAGTATTTCCAGGATTTGCTGGCCCTCAATACGCTCTGCAATATCCCCGAAACGAGCCTGGTCCGACTCGAAAAACCAGCGCTGGTTCCACAGCCTCAGTTTATGCTCGACGATAATCCGTACTTGCTCCGGTACCACTACGATAGCCTGATAGTGGAACGCAATCGCCGGGTGATCGACATCTTTTACCGGCCTGCCCTGGATGTAGTGGTTAATGCCGGTACGAACGCCATCAGTTCAGATCTGATTACCCGGCGCTTTGGCTACAGCGTTGGATTGAACTTCACCATGCCTATTTACAACGGAAATCAGCGTCGGCTACAATACCAGAAACTAGACGTTGAACAGCTCAACATTCGCAATTACCGCAACCAGTACCTCAACCGGTTCAATTTGCAACTTCGGACGGTGAACGAGCAATTACGGGTGAATCAAAACCTAATAAGTATCACCGAAAAACAGAACACGGATGTTGAAAACTTATTGACCATCAGTCAGACGAGGCTCTATCGGGGCGATATATCGGCCATTGATTACCTGCTTATCGTGCAGCGTTACCTGAATAGCAAACTGACACTGAATCAATTAACGGTTCAGCGGCAACGCTTCATCAATACGTTCAACTACCGAAACTTTTAATGGCCTCAACTATGCCCCACGTTATGAACAGACAACTTATTATTGTGCTTATCGGGATGTGGGTTCTGACGGGCTGTAGCGCGTCGTCAACCAGCGACAACGCTACCCAGACCGCCGACGGTGCGCCAAAACCAAAAACGCCCGTCGACGTGACGACCGTAACGGCCGACTCATTTCGGGTTGACAAAACGTTTCGGGGCATAACGTACTACCTCACTAGTGGCGATATTAAATCACCTATTGCGGGCTACGTGACCAAAGTGTATGTCAAAATTGGCGACCAGATTCGGAAAGGATCCCCTCTATTCGGACTGGAAACCAAAGAAGCCTATGCCCTGGGCGGCAAAAATTACTTGAATGACCCAACGCTCAAAAACATCGGCCAGCTGACCATTCGGGCCACCGAAGCCGGGCTGGTTACGCTAGTGCAGGCCGAAGAAAACGAGTACGTGCAGGATGGCGGTTTACTGGCCAGTTACTCAGCCCCTGATATGTTTGTCTTTTTGATTGAGGTACCGGCTGAGCAGGATTCATCTATACACGTGGGCAGCATCTGCAGCATTCAGCTCTCAAATGGTCGGCGGATTGGCGGACGGATTTCCCGCACACTGGCTATGGCCGATTCCCTCTCGCAAACCGAACGATTCGTCGTTAAACCTGACCGACCGATGGTGCTGCCGGCCCGGCTCCAGCTGGCCATAACCTTCACGGACCAGCAACACAATCAGGCCCAGTCGCTGCCTAAAGAAGCCGTGCTGGCCAACGAGCTCCAGACGGATTTCTGGGTCATGAAGCTCGTCAATGATACAACGGCGATACGCGTACCGGTCAAGATTGGCCTCCAGCGCGAAACCCGTATTGAGATTCTGAGTCCCCGGTTCAGTCCCAAAGACCGCTTTGTCAGTAAGGGCGGCTACGGGCTGGCCGATACGGCATCCATCACCATAAACCAACCCGCTCATGGCCACTAAGCCAACTGCCATTGCGCCCGGTTTCTTCCGTTTACGCAAGCCGATTCTGGGGCTGCTGATCCTGCTGCTGGTGGGGGGTATTTTTGCGTACCGGACTATTCAGGTTTCCTTATTTCCCGAAAAAACGTTTCCCAAAATCAAAGTCATTGCTGATGCGGGCGAACAACCCGTTGAGCTGATGATGGTGGCCATCACCCAGCCGCTTGAAAATGCCGTCAATCAGGTAGAAGGAGTAGAAATGGTTCGCAGCACCACCAGCCGGGGCAGTTCCGAACTGTCGATTTATTTAAACTGGTCGGTGGATATGGACGTATCGTTGCAGCGCGTCAATGCCCGGATCAACCAGATTCAAAATACGTTATTGCCCAACACGACCCTGTCGGTGGAGAAGATGTCGCCATCGATTTTGCCGGTGATGGATTTCGCCCTGACCTCTAACAGCCGCGACCTAATTGAACTGCGCAAGCTGGCTCTCTACACCATTCGTCCGTACCTAAGCCGAGTGACGGGCGTATCGAACATACAGGTAATGGGTGGACGAACCAAAGAGTACTGGATTATCCTCCAACCCGACAAACTGGCGAGCCTGAACGTGACACCGGTTGCCATCACGACTGCCCTGGCAGCAACGAACTTTATTCAGGCCGACGGGCTGGTGTCGGACTACCACCGCCTGTATCTGACGCTCACCGATGCAACGGTCCATTCCCGGCAGGATGTTGAAAACATCATCATTCGCAGCGATGGGCAACGAGTCCTGCGTTTAGCCGATGTAGCCGCCGTTGAACTACACGAGCAGCAAGAGTACACCAAAATTGAAGCGAACGGCAAGGAAACGGTCCTGGTCAATGTTGTTAAACAGCCCTCGGCCAACCTGATTAATCTCAGTAACGGCATCACCCAGAAGGTTAAGGAATTACAAAACCTGCTGCCCGCCGATGTAACGCTGACACCCACCTACGTCCAGGCCGATTTTGTGAGCGAGGCCGTTAAGAGCGTGACGGACAGTATTTTTATTGGGTTGGCGCTGGCCATCATTGTCACCAGCTTGTTTCTGCGGTCACTGAAAGCCAGTATCGTTATTCTGGTCACGATACCGGTTATCCTGGCCGCTTCGATTTTGATCCTGTACGTCATGGGCTACACCCTTGATATCATGACACTGGGCGGTATTGCAGCCGCCATTGGCCTTATTATCGACGATGCCGTCGTGATTGTGGAGCAGATTCACCGGGTTGAGGAAGAGCATGAGGGGAAATCAGATGCTCACACAATTCAGCAGGCTATCAATTATCTCTTTCCGGCGATGGTTGGTTCGTCACTCAGTACGATTGTCATTTTTATCCCCTTTTCGTTAATGAGTGGTGTAGCGGGCGCTTTTTTCAAAGTGCTGGCCACCACAATGGTCGTTACACTCACCTGCTCATTTCTCATTACCTGGCTGGGATTACCGGTGATTTACGGTCTGTTCGGATCGAACAGAAAAAAGAAGAAAGATACCGCTACGCATCCTGCCATTGGCAACGTGCTATCCGTTTTCATTCGTCGCCCCTGGATCGCTCTTGGCCTGGCGGGAGCGATGGGGTTAGCGGTCTTCTTGATCTACAGTCAGCTGGAAACAGGTTTTCTGCCAGACATGGATGAAGGGTCCATTGTGCTCGATTATCACTCTGAGCCGGGTACGTCGCTGGACGAAACCAACGTCATGCTTAATGGGGTCGACAAACAGCTAAAAACCATCCCGGAAGTAGCGGCTTATTCCAGACGAACAGGCGCTCAGATGGGCTTTTTCATTACCGAACCCAACGGGGGCGATTACCTGATTTCGCTCAAAAAAGACCGTACGCGCTCCACCAACGAAGTCATCGACGAGTTACGGAGCAAAATCGAAGCTACCCAGCCGGGCCTGACGGTTGACTTTGGACAGGTCATTGGTGATATGCTCGGCGATCTGATGAGCGAGCCCAACCCCGTGGAAGTGAAAGTATTTGGCAATCAACCCGCCGAACTTCGTCCGTTGGCCAACCAGCTTAGCAGCATTGTGACGAAGGTGCCCGGTACTGCCGATGTCTTCAACGGCATCACTGTCGCCGGGCCGTCGGTAGTGTTTAGTCCGAACTCCAGTGCTCTGCTCCAATACGGCCTGACTCCCCTCGACCTGCAAAACCAGTTGACAACCCGGCTGATTGGCAATGAGGTGGGCAATATTCTGGAAGGCAATCAATTCATCAAAATGCGGCTAAAATATCCAGGTATGGGCAGCGATTTACAACTGCTCAGGCAAAGCCCCGTTTTTACTGCCGATGGCCGTAGTCGTCTCCTGGGCGACTTCGCCAGCGTGCGGGTCGATTCGGGTACGGCCGAAATTCAGCGGGAAAATCTCCAGCCAATGGTTGCCATTACGGCCAGCCTTGCGAACCGCGATCTGGGCAGTGTGATGAACGAAATTCAACAGAAAGTAAGCACTGGCATAACATTGGCATCTGGTCAGCATATCGAGTACGGTGGGGCCTACGCTCAGCAACAGCAATCGTTTCGGGAGTTGCTGCTGATTCTGGTATCAGCCTCGCTGCTGGTGTTTATCGTGTTACTATTTCTGTTCCGCGATTTGAAAGCCGCTGGGTTGATATTGCTCATTTCAGTATTAGGCGTATCAGGTTCCTTTATGGCCTTGTTTATTACCAAAACTCCGCTTAACGTAGGCAGCTATACCGGCATTATTATGATTGTGGGTATCATCGCCGAGAATGCCATTTTCACGTTTCAGCAGTTCGCCATTCACCATCAAAACGCCCCGGTTGCGGAATCCATCGAATTCGCCATTTCGGCCCGTATTCGACCGAAACTCATGACCGCTACCAGCGCCATTGTTGCCCTGATGCCACTGGCGCTGGGTATCGGTTCGGGCGCGCAACTGCATCAGCCATTAGCCATTGCCGTGATTGGCGGGTTCTGCGCGGCCCTGCCGCTGCTGCTCCTGATTTTTCCCGGTTTATTACGATTAGCGTACAAAGATAAATCAGTTAATAAATTGATTGACAAACCAGTAGACAAAACTAAAGCTATATGAAAGCATTCTGGATTTCTGCCGTATGCCTGTCTTTAACAGGCCCGCTCTACGCCCAATCGGCGACTTATCAACTCGTCAAAAAAACCACCATTGGGGGCGAAGGGGGTTGGGATTATCTGCTGGCCGATGCCGACGGAGGCAAATTGTACGTATCGCACGGGACACAGGTGGAGGTACTCGACCTGAAAAATCACGAAAAAGTGGGAGTCATTACACCAACACCAGGCATTCATGGAATCGCCGTTGTGCCGGGCACGTCGGTCGGTTACACTACCAACGGTCGCCCAAACACGGCCACGATGTTTGACACAAAGACATTCAAAGCCAACAAAGAAATACCGACGGGTAAAAAGCCGGATGCGATTCTATACGACGCTTTCTCCAAGCGGGTGTTCATTTTTAACAACGAAGGCAATAGCGCAACGGTGCTGGATGCGACTACTGGTAACGTAGCAGCCACTGTCGAGCTGGGCGGGGCCCCTGAAGCGGCCGTTACCGACGACTACGGCCTGATATTCGTGAATCTGGAAGACAAAAACGAAGTAGCCGTTTTCGACGCGAAGACATTAGCTGTCAACCATCACTGGAAGCTGGGCAAAGGCGAAGAACCCACCGGGTTGGCTTTCGACAAACCGCATCACCAGCTGTTCAGTACCTGTAATAAGGTAATGGTTGTACTGGATTCGCAAACGGGTAAGGTGCTGGCAGAAGTACCAACGGGAAGCGGAACCGATGGAGCCGTATTTGATCCGTCGACGGGCTCGGCCATCAGTTCGAACGGGGAAGGTACGTTAACGGTGGTGAAAGAAGTCAAACCGGGCAAATTTGAGGCCGTTCAAACAGTGACGACCATGCGCGGTGCCCGTACCATTACCATTGATCCCATGAGCCACCACATTTTCGTCACAACGGCGGAGTTCGGTCCCGCACCAGCTCCTACGACGGAAAATCCACGACCCCGTCCGGCGGTGAAACCCGGTACGTTCATGGTTTTGGAATACGCTGCCAGGTAGGGTTTAGTCATGTGCGGATTTTGGGAGTTCCCGTCACCAGGGCGGTCGTAAAAGGCAATGACCTGATCTAAACTCTGGAAAAGGCAAGGTTTACCTACGTCCGTTTGTTTGGTGCAGGCATTCAGCTACCATGAACAGAAAAAACGAAGTCAGTAATCCCTAAAGCAGTAGAGTTGTTTTACTTTCATTCGATCAAACGATTTAGTGCTTTCAGCTTCCAGCCAACGGACATATACATCCAGAAACTGCTGAAATGCCCTGAATACGGGGTTGGACGCCATGCGGGATATATAACCCTTTATATCTTACCTATTTGAATAAAAACAGGTGGTTTCAGGTGACAAAATGTACCGCCCGAAACCACCTGTTTTATGGGTTGATTACCCTGAACGAGTCGAATTCTTTTCGGCAAGATCAATTGGACGGCTTGTCCGGTTTTACCATCAGTCTGAGCTATCAGTAGGGGCGCATAGTCGTCAGAAACCTGTCTTTAAATCGCTGCCATGAGTCGTTTGCTTTATTTAACTCACCTTTAATGCTGATTACCCTTCCCATTAGCTGGATAACAACCCACATCCGTACTCGGGGGCGTAATTTCGGTCGATCCAAAGTTTGGGCTTATGGGCACAACAGTCAGGGGGCTGAAGCTGGTTGTTCCCTTACCAAGCGCGGGCGATGTTGGCTGTAACCGGAAGTTCCAGGTACCCACAAAGCTGGCGTCGGCTATTTTCTTCGTTGCTACATACGGCAGCGGGAAGTTGACGAACATCGGGTTATTTTTCTGGACGACCACCGATCCGTCATAAACAGAACCCGGTTTGTAGCCAGCAGGCAAAAACGTTGTTGGAGTCGGAATATCCGTCGCCTGTGGCTTGGTATAGAAACCTGTCGGATAAATCTGGTTTGCCATCTTCAACGAATCGACGTAGTTATAGTTATAGCCAGATTTGATGTTGGCCGTATCGGCAACCACCAGAGCATTCCCGGCATAACTGGCCGTAGCCCCAACAACTCGCGGACCATATTTACAATCGACCATTAAGTTGTTATAATAACCGCCCTTCGCACCATTTTCGAAGTTAAGTGATCCTCCACGACCATCCTGCGCCCGACGGTAGCCGTTGGCAACCATCGTGTTGTTATACATCAGGATATTGGTCTGAGGCTGGTTAGGTGCCTGACCATCATTCGAGGCTTTTGGGCCGTTGGTAGCCATACCGATAACAAGGTTATAGGCAAAGTTACCGACTGTGCCTCCCTTCACGTTCCAGGCTTCTCCCCCTGTGAAGCCACATTTCTCGAAGGTATTTCGCATGACATTCCACTTACCACCGAACGGACGCATTGGATCGTCAATCGAGCCGTATACCCATGAATCTTCCAGAACCACGATGCCGTCCGAGTTTTTCGACGTCAGGGTGTAGGCATTGGCCCCGTTGGCCAGGAACGACACCGGTGATGTACCCAATTTACCACCGCCGAAATCGAGGTGTGTCCATTTGATGATAATGTTTTTAAACGTCGTTTCACCCGCAATACCACCCCAGAATCCTTTATAGGCCGGGTCGGCAGTAGGATCAGAGCCTAACGTTTCGTTCTTGACCGCTACCGAACTGGGTACGGTGAAATAGATGGGTTTATCCTGGGCACCGAGTGAAAGCAGTGACCCTTTCACCACAAAATACCACGCACCTTTCCCATCGAACAACACTTTAGCACCCGGCTGAATCAGCAGCGTGTCGCCTTCGTTGATGAACACATCGCCCGTAACGTTGTACGTTGAATCGGCCTTTAGCGTTCCTTTAATCGATCCAGCTAACGGTGTTTTGGTACTTACGGCCTGTCCTACCTGATAAAGGGGAGCCGATACCTGCACATTTTCGGATTTGTTGCAGCTCAGCAGCCCGGGAAACAGGCTGGCAATCATCACGGCGGCTAACCAGCCTAGTTGATTCTTACGTTTCATTCGAATTGATAGGTTATTAGTAAAAAGTAGATAGTTGGCTAATAGATCATTATCGCTTGTAGCGCAGTCCGAGTAGATAGGACTGCTGGAACACATCTTTCTGCACCGTAATCCGGTCACTACGATCTTGATCGGGGTAACCGGTCAGCGTATTAGGACGAAGAATGTCAACAATGATGGGGTTATTGAGTAAGTTGGTGAGTTTAGTGAACACACTCAGGCGACCTCCGTGAAAGCGCTTTTCGGCCGAGAAGTCTAGCTGCGAGGTTCCCCGCTGCCAGTAGTCAAGGTCTTTGTAGGCCGACACAATATTGATCCGCTTGCCTGTATACACCCAGGCCAATTGGGCATCGAAGCCAATACGTCCATTTTTATACATCAGCGACAGGTTAGCAATATGATCCGACTGACCCTGTAAAGGCCGGGTCTGTTCCACGTCGGTCGCTACCGTAC
This sequence comes from Spirosoma koreense, assembly GCF_054777875.1. Classification (NCBI taxonomy): domain Bacteria; kingdom Pseudomonadati; phylum Bacteroidota; class Cytophagia; order Cytophagales; family Cytophagaceae; genus Spirosoma; species Spirosoma koreense. The sequence goes on from NZ_BAAHAC010000007.1 coordinate 41,133, forward strand.
TGCCAGAAGCATCGCGGCCATACACTCGTTTGAGTGTCGTGATACTCGATTTGGTATAGGTGTAATTGCCCGATACGCCCCAGTTGCTGAAGTACTTGGCAAACACTAGCTCAGCCCCGTAATTGATGGCCGTACCGTAGTTAATCGGCTGGTAAACGATGTTATTCTGCGCTAACTGACTAAATCCGTATTCAATAGGATTCTGGAGGTTTTTAACAAAGGCTCCTATCAGCAACTGCTCGTTCCCTTGAGGAAACAATTCATAACGCAGATCGATGTTATCAGCTACGGTATGTTTGAGGTTGTAATTCCCTGACTCAGTGAAAAAGTCGCCAGGGAACGCAGCCGGTACAATCTCAAAGTAACCCGGTCGGCTGATGCCCCGGAAGTAAGACAGTCGCAGGTTTTGGCGAGCCGATAACTGGTATTTGAGGTGCAGGCTGGGCAAGATGTCCAGATAACTAATATTTCCCGTTTTTCCGGTTGCAGTGACTGGTAACTGTGACACATACGACTGATTGGTATTTTCGGCCCGTACACCCCCCACTACCTGCCAGTTGCCCCGCGAATACTTACCCTGAATGTAGCCAGCGGCTACCTGTTCTTTGGCTGTATAGTTGTTGGCGTTGGTACTGTCGGGATAGGCATACGATTCGGGCCGGAACGAAAAAATAGCCTTATCGACACTCGTAAATACCTGCCGCTCACCGCCGGGCAGAACCGTCGATAAGGAGTAGTCGTTGTAGTAATTATCCCGGTTTTTATCCCGATACATCCCGCCCACCGACAGATCAACCGTCGGTAACAGGTTGTATGTCAGATTCACATAGCCAGTCAGATCGCGGTCGCTATTATGCGTCCAGATATAGCTCATGTCATTGATATACAGCGTCGATGTTGATTTGCCGTCCACGCCCTGATTGGTACGGTTTGTCACCGAGAGATCGGTCCAATTCGGCGTTTGACTTCCCGCCAGTGAATACACAGCCGACCATTTCAGTTTTAATTGGCCAACGCCTTGGTTAGACCCTAGTGTATGGTCGCCCTGAAGCGTAACATTGTAGATATTCTGCCGCCGGAACACTGATCGGTCAGTCGTCGTTACGTCGCCGATCTGTACCAATTGATTGCCCAATACCGTGCGATGTTGCTTGTCATCAAGCTGCATAAACAGCCCATACAGGCTTAGCTTATGACTGTCCGGGCCGCCGTCGCTATTGAAGACATAATCCGTTTTAAGATTCACGCCTAACCGCGCCTGTTCGTTTGAATAGGTACGTTGTTCCACAAATTCAAAGATGGGCGTGTTGGGCACCGGGTCGGGTGAGGGTTGACCATACAGCCGTAGAAACGACGATTGACTACCTCGATACGTATGTTGGTACGAACCGCCGACCAGAAATCCCAGCCGTTTATTCAGTACCCGATTGCCAATTGACAGACTCATCAACCCGTTGACAGGCCATTGTACAGCCTGATACTGCGCCGTTCGGGTGGAAAAATCGCCTGGTTTGGCTGCGTATCGATTACTGGCGGCTACTTCAGAGGGCGAACGAAAATTAATATCTGCCGTGCTAAATCCCGAAAACGGACGGCTACTGAACAATTGGCTGTAGCCGCCCGAAACGGTGGCATTTACAACCAAGTAATCGGGAGCCGACCGCATAATCATGTTCATGGAGCCGCCAATGGCATCGCCTTCCATAGTGGGAGTCAGCGCTTTGACCACCTCCAGCCGTTCGAGCAAATCAGCCGGAAAAATATCCATCGGCACGAAGCGGTTTTTGTTGTCCGGACTGGGAATTTTGATGCCATTGACCAGTGTATAATTATACCGGCGATCCATTCCCCGGATGATCGCAAATTGTCCGTCGCCGGTCGCGTTTCGCACCACTGATACGCCCGATACGCGTTGCAACACATTAGCCACCGTAAGGTCGGGCAGCAGCGAAATAGCTTTGGCCCCGATAATATTCAGGACGTTGTCAGCTTTTTGCTCGGCTTTTCGGGTATTGTTCTCGCTCTCCCTCTCGCCGGATGCAGTCACAACGACTTCGGCCAAATCGCTACTGCTTTCCGCCAGGCTAAAGTTGTGAACGACCGATTCGCCATCAATCGTGATCGATTTCTGGATTTTCTGGTAGCTGACGTACTGCACTACGCACGTATACGTACCATCAGGAACGCCTTTGATCTGGTAACCCCCATCCAGCCCGACCGTACCACCAAATTTGGTACTGGCCAGACTGACGGTTGCCCCGATGAGCGGCTCACCCGTGCGGGCATCGATTACTGAGCCTTTCAGCGTAGCTGCCTGCACCGTGAGCGATCCAAGTAAGAGTAGTACGTATACAGTTAATTTCATGGTTATGGTATCAAGTCGTTATTGTTTATTCATTAGTTGCCCTGCACCATCAGCGGCTCGATCTGAAACAGCCCCAGTGTGGCTGGATTGATCGTCACTTTCACCGCGTGAATGTTATCTTCCCCGAAGAGTTGCAATCGGGTGAAATTGTCGAGGTCTTTTTTGCCTTTTACGTACATGGGCTTGTCGACCAGGAACACGTGCGAATCGCCATTAACCAGAAGCACTGGTTTTTTAAAGTTCACGGTCCGACGCTGTAGTTGGACTTTGAGGGCCGTAAAGGCATTGGCTTCTTTGGCATCCTTCGCCGGATTATACATATCAGCCTGGGTGAACAGCACCACCGCGATGGCATTGCTGGCTTCAGCCTGATCGAAAACCTCATCGATCCAGGCTAGATTAGCCTTGTTGCGGTCGTAGAACTCGGCGTTATTTCCTTTCGGATCGGGATAAAAGTTGTTGTTCGTACCGACAATATGGACCGTGGCGAAGGCGACGTTACCGTACTGCCAGCGGTTGTTTTCAACGTACCGGGAAAATTCAGCATGCTTGGCCTGCGATATCAGCGGTAATCTGGATTTACCGAGACTGTTCCTGCCATCGAAGAACTGTTTCCGAATAGTCGCCAGTCGCTCATCGACGTCATATTTTCCCGGCGAGTGCTTGTTGCAATCGGTCCACTCATTATCCCCGGGGGTGTAAATCAGCGGCTTTTCAAACTGATTGAAATAGCCAAGTATTTTTTGATAGTACGCATCTGTGCAATCGGTCTCGCTCGACTTGATATCGCCAACATGCACGTTGAAGACCTGATTCTGCTTGTTTACATCCCGGATTAGGTTTTCAAACCGACCATAATCGGCAGGCAGAATGTATGGCATATCACCAAAAGCGACGAAGCTGAAGGTTGCCGGGGGAGGTATCTGCTGCGCCAGCGTCACCGAAAAACAAAGCGCGGCCAGACAAGCCCCTAATAAGGCTTTATCAACGAAAGACAACATAGGTAGTTAAGTTAGCCTGCTACGTACTGGAGTTTACCCAATCAGAACAGTTCGTACTTATTGTTTCGGACTAGGACCATAGACGTATACGCCGAACGTACCGGGGGCCGGTGTTTTGCCATCGGCCTGATAGTCAGCCCCGCTTAAATAAATTCGGTGGGTTGTTCCCCGGTGCACCATTGTTTTCTGACCAGGTTTAGTGGTTAGGGTTTGCACGACGGAGTACTTATCGGGCGAATCCTGATGAACAATCGTAACACTACCTTCGCCGTTGGAGGTCATGACCAGTTTGAGATCTTTCTCATAAACCACCGCATCGACACCGCCACCAATCGGAAGCGTCTGGATGATTTTACCCGACGTAGCGTCCAGTACAACCAGGGTTTTACTTTTGCGGCATACCGAAAATAGCCGATTACTCGCGGCATCAATCGCTAATCCGGTTGGCTGGACATTGGCTCCAAGTGAAAATTTCTGCTTCACACTCAGGGTCTTTGGGTCAAACGCAACAATCTCGTTAGCATCTTCCAGATTGACATACACCATGCCTTTGTCCGTACTGACGGCAAATTCAGGGGCTTCGCCTACTTCCACTTTACCAACAACCTGGTCGGTGGCCGCATCAATCGCAATGGCTACTTTGTCGCCGTTGCAAAACGCCAGCACCCGATTCGAATATTTATCGAACAGCATAGCGTCGGGCTTTTTACCCTCCAGTTGAATGGTTTTGAGCACGTTAAACGTATTGTAATCGAAAACCGTAACCGTATTGTTGGTGCCGTTGCTGATGTAGCCTTTTTGCAGCGCCTTTGCCAGTGTAACGCCGTGCACGCCCTGAAGACCGGTTATTTCACCAATAGCTTTATTGGTATTCAGGTCGATGACGTGTACACGATCCAAGTGGGATACGAAGAGTCGTTCGCGTTCGCCATCCATTTTCAGGTAATCCCATTTACCATCGCCTGTTGGTAGACTGATTTTTTGAATGAATGAGTAGGTGGGCGTCTGCTGCGCACTAACGTGTAGCTGGCTGGCTCCTAGCAGGCAGGTAACTATTGTAATTTTCTTGATGAAAGAGACCATAAAGTATTGCGGGAAAAGAAAAATGTTTTGATTCTTTTCGGTTGCAAACTTATAGACTCTTTCGAAGACACAACGATTCAATAATAACATTTAACTATTTAGTAATAAGCCATTTATAATAAATTAATATTGATTTTATATATAACAAAAGCCATAACCGATCGACTGCTTTTGTAGGCAGGCCTAGCGGTTATGGCTACTATATGGTGAGTCTGGTTAGGTGCGAACCTCTACGTCCGAAGATCTAGATTACGTTGGTTATATCTGGCTATGTTGTGGCACTAGTAAAGACCGTTTATAAATACAGTGCTTCCTGACAAGTATCGCTATTCACCACGGACTGTTGGGCAGGAAAAAAATGTGAATGACAGGTTTATCGTGATCGCAAAAATGGAGGTCAATCCTAAAGCAATTCTAAAGTTTGCGCAGATTTAACCAGCTTCTATCAGACGTCAGACCGTTAGTTTTCCTAAAAATTAGCCGTGCCAGAGTTTTACCCTGTTGCACAGAGGCAAGTTTATGCTACACTTCAATATCTCTTTAGAATGCTGCCGTTAGTTTGTACCCAGTATCTCTGCTTTAGCTCGAGACTTTTGTGAATGACTACGAATCAACTTCAACACCATATTTATCGTCGCTTCGGTCGCTTCGCTACCCGTTACCCTGACCTTGTTCGCTGGCTGGCCGAACGGTTATCAACGGAACAGTTCAAGGGCTTGCCCCTCACCGTGCTTGCCGGATTGCTGGTTGTCAACGTACTGGTTTTATCCGAAATAGCCGAAAATATAGTCAACTCCGAACCCATGATTCAGATTGATCAGGGATTCACACAATGGCTTTTTCAGGTGCGCAGTACATCGGTCAGCCAGGCACTTTACGCGCTCACCTGGTTAGGTTCTGGCTACGTAACGGTCGGTTTAACCCTTCTAGGTTCATTTGTATTATATCAACAGAAAAAGAAACGTAACATTTTGATCCTTTGGCTTTTGATGGCTGGCGTCGGCTTATTTGTGCAGGTTGGCAAACGAACCTTCATTCGACAACGCCCTACACTAGTAGCGTATTACAACGAAACGGGCTATTCGTTTCCCAGTGGTCATTCGGCCACGGCCATGACTTTGTACGGACTACTGGGCTACTGGCTTGTCCGGGGGCGCCGACGTATTCGGAGCCAGTGGCTGGTCGGCCTTAGCGCCGTTGGGTTGATTTTGGTGGTCGGCTTCAGTCGAATCTATTTGGGTGTTCATTTTTTGAGTGACGTACTAGGTGGCTATCTCTTAGGGGCTTGCTGGCTTATCGTGGGCATAGCCTTAACCGAGTGGCAGCGAACGAATCACCTGTTTAATGAAGTTTAGGACCTGGCATTTTTGCATCAACCCATCTAGTTTATGTTTTTATCTGGTTTGCTATTGTTTGGTTGTGCCCTGTTGGCCTTTTCGCTCAGTGCGGTTTGTGGCGGTGGAGCTGGTCTTTTGCTATTACCCATATTAGGCTCCCTGCTGCCAGGGGCTCAAGTTCCGGCAGCCCTGTCGATTGGTACGGTGTCCAGCTCTATTTCCCGAATCATCGCCTTCTGGTCCCGTATCCGCTGGGATGTTGTGGTTTGGTTTGTTCCGCCCGCTCTTCCGGCGGTTTGGTTGGGTGCCAAATTGCTTACTTATATTAATCCACTCTACTTAGAGTTGTTGATGGGCTTATTTTTAATGGCCAACCTGCCGTTAATTTTTCGTTCCAGTAACGAACTGGAGGAAATTAATCCACTGCCCAAAGGCTATCTGGCTCTGATTGGCTTAAGCGCGGGGTTTGTTTCGGGACTGACGGGTGCCGTAGGTCTACTGTTTAACCGATTTTATTTACGCTATGGGATGACTAAAGAGGAAATTGTGGCTACCCGAGCAGCTAACGAAGTAATGCTGCACCTGGTGAAACTGACCTTATACGCTTCATTTGGTTTATCGACAGGTAAAGCACTCATGTTAGGGGCCGTGATCGCCGTAGCAGCCATGCTTTCTTCCTGGGGTATGAAGTGGGTACTACCCCGCCTTAGCGAAAATCTTTTCAGACGGGTTGGCTATACGGCCATGGTTGTTTCGGGCTTGAGTCTGTTTACAGAAGCGGCTGGTCAGGTCGTGACAAAATCGTCCGTGGATATTAATTATTCTCCGCTTGCTAACGGCATGACCACGCAGCTTCAGTGGCGAAATAAACTTTTTTCCCTTGAATTTGAATACGATGAAGGCTTTGAATTCGAACATACGATCCCGTACCAGGAACTCCCTTACGACAAGCAAGTTGACGTGACCAAACTGGGTCAGGGAGCCGATCATGTTGTTCTGGAAGAAGTGTTTGGGATTGGAAAACATTCTTACGAAGCTTACGTCTATCGAAAAGGCAAGCTGGAAACGTTTGACATATAGCGTTCCTATTCTTTGTTCTATAAGAGTATGAATGAAACAGGCTCCTGAAGAGTAACCTTCAGGAGCCTGTTTCGTGTACTGTAGCGTTGTGCTTACAGCGTAAATTTCAGCGCCAGATTCACAATCCGCCCCTCCAAGGGTGCCCATACAGGCCGGAAAGTGGGTTGCACGGTTGGATTGGCACCCAGCACAACCGTTTCGTAGTTAGCTTGTTTTACATTGAAAATATTCTCCCCGTTGAGCACCAACCGCCAGTGGTCGTTATAATGATATTCAGCCGCTGCGGCAAAGAAGGTATAATTAGGTACTTTCTGGTTGTTGTACAGATACTGCGTACCTACGTAGCTAGCTTCAACGCCAAACCGAAAATGCTCATTTTCCCAGGCCAGCGTAGTGGAAAACTTGTCCTGGGGCGCCAGCGGCAGGTATGTATTATCAGTTGGTCCGTCGCGCCGGGCTAGCGTATGGTTGTAACCGAAATAGAGTTCATAATCGTTGTATTCCAGACGGACGTAGGTATCGGTACCCAGACTAAACAAATTGTAAGGCGCATTGATCAACTGCGTGTAGGGGCCCAGGTTGCTCGACAAACTGGCAAATGCTGACACGACGGGTGAGTTGACAACGGTATAATAAAATGCCTGATCGATCTGCACCGAAAAGCCGCTCTGAAAGGTTTTGGAATACGCAATATCAATATTAGTGCCGACTGACCGTTCGGCTTTTACGTTCGCTACCTCAATCGGTAGCAACCGCGGGAAAATTAAACTCACATTCAACGCGCCAGGCGTTTGGTTAACAAATAGATTGGGGGTTTTGTAACCCGTACCCACACTCAGACGAATCGTCCATGGATCGGATGGCTTGAGTTTTACGGATAGACGGGGCAGCAGAAAACTACCAAACGTATTGTGATGATCGAATCGAAGACCCGCCTGTAGTGCTACCTTTTCACCCACCTGCCAATCGTCCTGCACAAACCCACCAATGGTGTTATACGTGTAATCCACCAGCCGGGTACTATCAGGATTCTTACGGAAGGCTTCGACCGTCAGGTTTGCACCCACAATAAGCTGGTGTTTACCAAAGCGGGTCAGATCATTTGTCTCCAGATAAATGGATGATTGCCGACCGTCGGACAGCTTCTGATAATCCGTATTTTTCCGATGGAATGTACTAACGGCTCCTTTGACCGTCAGCGAATTGGTTTCCGACGTGTTGTGGCTGGCGTTAACATCAACGGTGTGACGCTGAAGGTCGGTTACGTTTTTATACGAATTAAGTTCCGCACCCTCAAGAGCCGGCAAATAACCACCCGTACGATTTTCGGTCGTAAAGGCGTACCCAATATCGAGTTTGGTATGATCGGTTGGATTCCAGAAAAACTTAGGGTGGAAATTAAATTGCTTAATACCGGGACTATCCGTAAACCCGTCGCCCGTAACGTCCACGGCTTTCTGATACGTATACCCAGAGAAAAGCGTCAGGCCCGCCTTGCCATAGCGCTGGGAATAATACGCATTCAGGTTCGTTTCTTTCAGATTAGACCGGTTTAGCAGCGCCGTAAATTCAGGGGTATCCGAGGTGGGTGATTTGGAAACGATATTGATCATCCCGCCAATAGCCCCTCCCCCGTAGAGCGTTGACACGGAACCTTTCACCACTTCGATCTGCTTCAAATCCAGCGGTGGAATCTGTAAAACGCCCAGATTTCCCGAAAACCCTTCGTAAAGTGGTAAGCCGTCACGCAAAATCTGGGTGTATTTTGGATCGAGGCCCTGCATCCGAATGGCCTGGTTACCGTTCACGGCCGATGTCCGCTGCACATGAATGATAGAAATATCGCCCAGGATACTACTAACATTGCCTGGTACAACCGCACTTTCTTCATCCATATCTTCCTGGCCCAGCACCTCCACTTTAATGGGTAAATCCTCGATGCGTGAGTTGGTACGGGTGGACGTCACGGTCACTTCATCCAGCGATTCATCCTGACTATGGAGACCAAAAACGAGCGTATCACTACCTGTTGTAAGCGGAAACGATTCGGTTTCATACCCAACGGCACTGACTGTTAGCGCCGTTACACTGGCTGGCGTAGCGGGCATAGTGGCCATTCCATTCACGTCGGTTACAGCACCTACAACCGGCTTTATCGAGGATGGTGTTCGAATGGTTGCTCCGATAATGGGTTCATGAGTGGCACTATCTTCAATCCGAATCAGGCGGTTAGATTGGGCAAAGGCCGTTGTTACACCGAGCAAGAGCAGGCCAAAAAGAATAAGTTGTTTCATCAGCGGCAAAATTTACCCGCAAGTTTCGTCATCAAATTTTAAGCAAATTTGAAGTTATCCTTTTTTTATCTACGAATCCGATTTGAAATGAATGTTCTGGGCTGGCCTGTTTCTATTTATAGTTAAACGGCATCCGTATCGATTGAAAATCTGTTTGACTAAAGCTAGTCTTATACCTATTAGATCCTAGTATAGTCTGAATTGAACAGTGGTAAACATAAGTTAGGATGGGTCAACGCTATTTCCGTCCATTAAAAGGCTGTTATATATTATTTGTTGAACGGGTAAGATGTTTATTGCCAATATCTTACCCGGTATTTTAGAGATCAAAAAAACGACCACGAAAACCTCCGGATACAATCAGTACAAGACACTACTTACCTATCATTACAGATACGATTGTAGAATGCGGCCAATCTGCGCAATTGTGGACGTATTACTGAATAAGGATTCATGTTGTCCAACCAGTTGATGTACGTCAACGCCATGGCGTGCATAACGTCCCCAGCCAAAATTAACCTTGCTCTCTCCGGTACCAAAAACATCGGCCTTGGCAACCCGCAGAAAAACAACTTTACCGTCGTAGGGCTTAAATTCATACCGACTGTACGCTTCCCGGAAGCCTTTCGCCAGCAAATTCTCGGGTTCGATACTACCTTTTTGTGTCGATTGACTCCTCACTGATTCTTTTTTTCTTCGTAGCGAATGGCGAAATCGCTCGAATAAATAGTGGCTTATCCAGGGAACTTTCTTCCGAAGTATGGGCAAAAGCAAAACCGGGTCTTTGGGAAGTGAGCGCCAATAATGGTAATAATACAGGACAAGTTGGCGCATCGGAAACTTCGTATGATCTTCGACATGGGGGTTGATAGGGTAGGCATCAATCAATGCTACCAGATTCAGCTGCTTACCAAGAGACCTTAATTGACGAGCCATCTCAAAGGCAATGATGCCGCCCAGCGAGAATCCCCCAATTGAATACGGACCCTCCGATTGCTTATCCAGGATTAGCTGGACGTAGTAGTTTGCCAAGGATTCAATGGACTCAAGGGGTTGGCTAATGCCATCCAGACCCACCGCCCGCAAGCCATACACTGTTTGTGTTTCCGATAAATAAGGTGCTAGTTGATATACGTAATTGACATCACCCGAAATGGGATGCACTAGAAAAAGCGGCTTACCATCGCCCGCGTTTTTTACCGAAACCAAGGATTGCCAGGCCAGATCGGGCTGGGTTGCTTCCAGATAAAGAGCCAGTTGACGAATGGTGGGGTGGGCAAAAATACTGCTAATCGGTAGCGAATAAGTTGTCTGACGCTGAATGGCCCCCATCATCTGAACGGCTAAAAGCGAGTGACCACCCAGCGCGAAGAAATCCTCATCCAGCCCTACGTCCGTTTTATCCAGTAGCCTGCACCAAATTGGTTTCAGCAAATCGACAAGAGACGAATTTTTCGGTAACGAATCAAGATTCTCCTCGATGCCCGGTTCAGCCCTGGAAGGGTCCGGAAGGGAAAGAGGCCGTGTTAATTGATTGTCAGTGCCAGCTAAATACGTTATCGGTTGATCGGGTAGAGAGACGAGTTGTTCTATCAACTGAACAAACTGATCAGCCATTTTTGCTAGGGTTTGTTCATTAAACAAATCGACCCTATAATTAAACGTACCGACGAGTCCTGTCGGCGTCTCGCGGCAGGAAAGGGTCAAATCAAATTTGGCCATGCGCTGTTCAAAAGGCACTTGCTCAACCTGAAGGCCGGCCAATTTCCAGTCGTTCGTTTTGTCCTCCTGCAAATCAAATAAAACCTGAACCAAAGGTGAATACCCCAGCGTACGGGGTGGCCTGATCGCTTCCACAACCCGTTCAAATGGAATTTCCTGGTGGTCGTAAGCTTCTAAAGCCAGTTGTCGGACGGTAGCTAATAATTGCCGGTAGGTTAGATCCGCAAAAACGTTAACGCGCAAAACGACGGTATTGACGAAAAACCCAATCAACCCGTCCAGTTCCGGACGATTGCGTCCCGCTACCGGTATACCGATAACGACATCGCTGGTTTTTGCCGTCTGATGAACCCATACCACAAATACGGTTAGCAAACGCAGAAATAAGGTCGTTCCAGGCTCCTGAAAACCATATCGAATCTGCTGCCAGAGTTGATATGGTAATGCGAAGGAATAATCGGCCCCGGCAAACGACTGTATAGCTGGTCGAGGCTTATCAATCGGTAGATTGAGTAGCGGATTTACGCTCGCCAGATGCTGTTTCCAATAAGCCAGTTCACGAGCAAGCGTTTCCGACTTGACCTGATCAGCCTGCCACTGTGCGTAATCAGCGTATTGAATGGGTAATGCAGGGAGCGATGCTGGCAGATTCCGCATCAGGGTTGAATACAAGAGACTTAACTCATTCGCCAGCACTTTTGTCGACAACCCATCATAAATAAGGTGATGAAAAGTTAAGAGTAATATCCATGACCCCTCTCCGAGGTTCGCTACGTTCACGCGAACCAGGGGACCCTTGTTCAGATCGAAAGGCTGGTACGCTTCGTCCATGAGCCAATTTGCCAGGACAGTAGGCGGCTCAGCATCCGTTGGCAATGAAAGATTGGTCACGGGGATACGAAGCGTAAAGGTGGACTCAATGCGTAGAAAAGGAGAGCCGTTGGTATCCCCAAATGTCGTACGCAGACTTTCATGCCGACGAATTATTTCGGTCAAACTCTTTTGCATGACCGCCAAGTCCAGTGCCCCCTGTATACGAAGTACAATCGGAACGTTATAAGTACCCTGTAAGGCATACAGCTGCTCCAGTATCCATAGTCTGTTCTGCGCAAACGACAGCGGCAATGATGCTGAATTCGTTCGGGTCGGCGATACTACGTTTAAGGAAACATCCTGATGGGGTAATTGATCGATGTAGTCACTTAGTTTCTGTAAGGTTGGATGTTTGAATACATCGTTCATATTCAACCGGACCCCCAATTTCTTAGTAATCAGGGAAATCAACTGGATAGCCATCAATGAACTCCCACCTGAATCAAAAAAGTGGTCGGTGCCCGTTGGATCGTGCACATTCAGCACGGTCTTCCACAGTGGCTTTATCGCTAGTGCTGTTGACGTGAGTAAACTGCGTTGGTGATGCGAGCTGTTGCTGGAGACAAGAGGTAATTTTGATTTATCAACTTTCCCATTCCCTGTTAACGGAATGGCCCCTATGGGAATCAATAGATTGGGAATCAGGAAATCAGGTAGACTTATTTTCAAAAAAGCCCGCAGTACATCCGGCTCTATGAGCGCCCCGGATCGGGGAACCACATAGGCCACCAATCGTTTCATACCCGATGTTAATTCATCGCCCAGTACCACCGCTTCAGCAACGGATGGATGCTGACAAAGTGCCTGCTCAATCTCACCGGGTTCAATGCGGAAGCCACGTATTTTCAACTGATCATCCAGACGCCCCAGAAATTCAATTGTTCCATCGGGTAGATACCGAGCCTGATCGCCGGTTCGGTAAAGACGACTATTAGGCCGATTGCGGAAAGGGTCAGGGATGAACTTCTGTTGGGTTAGCTCCGGTTGATAAAGATATTCCCGAGCCAACCCATCACCCCCGATGAGCAATTCGCCGGGTACGCCCACCGGCATCGGGTTTAAAAATGAATCGACAATGTATAACTGTGTATTGGTGAGTGGCTTTCCGATTGGCACGGAAGCTGTCTCCCATTGGCCAGCTGACAGGTTATAAAAACTGGCAAAGGTGGTGCTTTCGGTCGGTCCATAGCCGTTAATCAGTACGCAATCAGGCAACTGATGTCTGGCCCGACCGACATGCTGGGTTGAAGCCGCTTCGCCACCGGTTGCCAGTTGAGTCAACGTAGTTAGGCTACTAATACCACTGTCTACCAGTACGTTAAATAAGGCCGCCGTAAAAAAAACGGCATTAACACTGTGGGCCTGAATGGTCTGCTTTATGTCTTCAAGGGAGGGGGGATTTTCCCTAACCAAGACCAATCGCCCACCATTGGTTAAACTTCCCCAAATCTCCAGGGTAGAGGCATCAAATGCCAATGGAGCCAATCCGAGCATACACACTGTCTCGTCCAACCGCATGTAATTAACGCCCCATACGGTTCGCACGATGGCCCGGTGCGGAATGGCGACGCTCTTCGGCCGCCCCGTTGAACCGGATGTAAACAGAACATACGCTAATTGATCGCCCCGGATCGGGATGGCCAGGTTCTGAACGCTTTGCTGTGCGATCAGCGTCAGCGCTTCGTCGAGTAGGATGTATGTTTTCTCCTTGGGAAGGCGATCCAGACAGGCTTTCCTGCTAATGATGTACTCGATGTTTGTTTGCGCGGCTAGCTTAGTTAAACGAGCCGCCGGGAATGTAGGATCGAGCGGAACATAAGCTCCTCCGGCTTTTAGTATGGCCAGCAGACTAACGATCATATCCGGCGATCGCTCCAGACAAATGCCGACCAGCGTATCGGATTTTACTCCCAGTTTTTGCAGATACCAGGCCAGTTGATTAGCCGCTTGATTTAGCTGTTCATACGTGAGCGCGACGTCTCCAAAGCGGATCGCTTCGGTCTGAGGTCGTTGCTGAACCTGGGCTTCAATGAGTTGATGTACGGCTTGTTGGAAAGGATAGGGCACTTCCGTAGCATTCCAGTCATTTAGCATTCGGTGTTGCTCCTGGGGAGTCAGCAATGAAACCGTTTTAAGGGGCTGATTCGATTGGCAAATAAGATTTTCCAGCAGCAGTAAACACCGATCAACAAAGTCGGCCACCCCCTTTGCTGACCAGCTAGCGGGATCGAAAACGACCTGATACGGAACAACCGCTTCCTCGGCCAGAAGGATCGTTATCGCCTGTCTGGGGAAAGTTTGACTGGAGGGCGTTGGGACACGACAGATAACAAGCGGGGCTTCTGGCTGGTCAAATCCCTGATGCCGGGCTGCTTGATTGGCCAGGCTATCCCCGGCGAACGTCAAATGTTTCTGCACCGCTGTTTGTTCTTGCTGGACAACGCCAAGGGCTTCTTCCAGTCCAGCTTCCCAGTCGAATTCCACCCGAAACGGGAGGAATTCGACGAACAATCCGGCGGTGTCGGCGGCCAGCTGAGCGTTCACTTCCGACTGGTACAGGACGCTGACTGATCGCTGATTCGCTAAGCGCGCCAGGGTTATCAGTACTGCGGTAACTAGGAGGTCTGAAATTTTGACTGTTGTACCGTTGAGTTCAGTCGCGGCTTGAACGGAAGGACTTAGCACGACATTAACCCGTTCAAGGGTTGACTGAACGCCCTTAGCTCCGCCTGGCTTAGCCAGCCAGGGAAGCGTTGTTGGCTGAAAAGTACCGATTTTATCCAGCCAGTACGATTTGTACCGAGCACATTGGCCATCAGCTTTGTGAATGGCCTGGATCTGGTCGGGAGCAGGTAGGGGTAGTACCTGGCCTTCAACAAGGCCAGATTGTTGGTATAAGGTTGTGAGGGAAATTGGCTTTCCGTCGAGGGTCAGGAGACCACGGATGGATAGAAGACCGTTACGGGTTGCCACCAGCAGGCTTTCGGGCAACATGCTTACGATCGTGCCGGGTGGATGCCGGCTCTTTGTTTCTATGCCGGCTATGTCTTGTATCAGCCAAAAGTTATTTCCATCCCAGATTTTCAAAAGCCCAAAGGGATTTGACTGAAAACCAAAATCCAGTGCCCGATGCAACCGATCGGTATAGTCCGCTGACTTTGCATAATCCAGCAGTAAATCTGGCCGTTTATTCCGGGCGTAATAGGATCGGTTCGTTAAATCCTGAGGCTGAATGGTCAACGTATTGGCCGTTAGTTCATTTATCAATTCCTGAAACGAATGGACGGCGGCCGCATAGCTTTTTATGTTCAAACTAATGGATGTCTCCTTATCTTCGATCGGGAACCGGCTTTGTTTAACGATCGCCCCCGTATCGATACCCGTATCCACTAGATGCCAGGTGATACCGTGCGTTCGTTCGCCATTCAGGAGTGCCCAAAATGTAGCATGGACCCCGGCATAGGCGGGCAGCGGCCCGTCGTGGTAGTTGATTGTATGGAAACGGGGAAGCCGCAGAACTTCTTCCGGGAGAACATATCCATTCGAGATACTAAACAGTAGATCGAAGGGAGCCTCTTCTAAAAGGGTAACAAATTGTAGCGATGCATCCGCGTAGAGTAGCCCAGCCTTATCACAATATGTCCGCACCTGAGGGTCCTGACTGATCACCCCCCGCACCAGGTAGCCTTTCTCACGAAGTATTGTTGTGCACTCGATCAACAGGGTCCCGTTTCCGATAATAAAACAGCTATGGGCCATTGTAAACGAGGAAGTGGATTGAATGGGTGAACGCACCTGGCGTAGTGCTTCATCAAAATTAATCGTTTTTAATAACCCTACCTATAATCGATTTCCTGATCAGACCGCTAGATAGCGTATCACTAATCAGCCGCTTACCAGAAATGACCCCTTATTCGTTAGTTCAACAAGTGAACAGACTACCGTCCAGCGTATAAAACTGAAGATTTTCGGAAGTCCGGTCATAAGCAACTGCCCCAAGGTACCCTTCTGCAATGCTAAAACTATCGACTCGCCAAGTGCAGTCTGGCTTACCGCTAGCTGGTACCAACTGGTAGAATCCTATCAGAGAAGGAATTTGTGGGAAATTTTCATCAATACCAGTGCCAATAGCCTTTACAAACGCTTCTTTTCGGGTCCATAACTCGTAAAAACGAAGCGGAGCTTGCTCATCTGTTCCAATGTACTGCCGTTCCTCATTAGTAAAGCCAACAGGGATTACATCCGCCAACGGAAAGTCAGACTTTATTTCTTCAACATCAATACCCACGCTGGACTTGCCAATAACCAAGACAACCCAGTTTCCGGAATGAGCCGCATTTATCTGCCAACCTGGATGGTCCGGCAAGGTCGGTTTATTTCTTAAACCCGTTGTCAAGCGAATCGCAAGTGGATGCTGATGGGTATATTTCCCAACCAGAATTCTTAGTAGACTTCCTGCGTACAGCGAGCGTAAACGGTCTTCCTCCCGACGGTACCGCTGGGTTCGCTTAATTTCTTCAGGTTGTAGCCATTTAAGCCAGTCCGGATGGTGGACGGTCTGGTCTGCGTAGCAAAATCTAAAAACCGCTACGGCATCCTTACCAGTGAAACTGGACCAATGTTGCCATAGGACGGGCCCATAATTAGCACATACAAGCGAATTGCCAGCGCCGTTGTCGGTTGAAATGACAGAAAAATCGTTCATATAAAACGCCGTGAACGGCTAAAACCGAACGGTAATCTCTTGATATTATAATTGGCCTTTCCTTTTTTCGTGAGGCAAGACCAAGATAACAGATCGCGAATTGATAGTAAAATACAGTTATGAATCCTAAAATCGAAATGGTCGTACTATAAACTGGTTATTTAATATTTCGAATTAATGTTACAATAAACATAAAATAATACATCGAGTAGTTTTTCAGGGATATAGATCGGGTTCGTTTGCGCTTGAGTAGCATCAAGCTTTGCGTAACCCGGAATTGGCAGCAGTCCTCGCTACTGGTTAAGTTGTCTTAAGTGCTCAGGATAAACTCCATCCATTCCAAGATCACTGCAGAACTAATTGGGATCTAATTATACAATCTATAGTCTGACTAAGTATTTATGACTATGTCGCCTAATTAGTAGGCCATCATGAAGGGTTCATACTCACTAGTCGGCTCGACCTTAAAGCGCTCAATCTTATGCGTAAGAAAACAGCTTTTGCTAAGGACAAATGGGCATCGCTTCGTCATGCCTTTCTTGACAATCAGCTCCAAGAGCGTAAAGATACTCTTGCCCTTCAGGCCCAGGCCCGACAAGCTCTACTCGATCGACACCGGTCGGAGATGGCTCAGCTTAGCCAGCCTATCAACCCACTTGGTTGGACTGTGGCCATTCACCGCTATGCCAAACAGCTTCGCCAACTCCACCAAATGAATGCCTTAACCGACCGGGCGCTTAAAGCACGCCAGCAGCGGGAATGGGCTGAGCTGGAAAGTTGGATTTACCACCTTCAGCAAGGACCGGCTAAGGAGAGTCGATATTTGGACCATCTCAGTGAGGTATTCAACTGGTCGCTAACCAGTGTCCAACGTCAGAACTACCACCAGGCCCTAGAAAAGGGCCATACCATAGTGGTAACAGATTTAACCAAATCAATTCTGTGGGCTAGTCAGAGCTTTTTGGTGATGACGGGCTACCCACCTCTTGATGTAGTGGGTAAAACACCCGTCTTTTTACAAGGGCCAGCTACGGATTCCCTTACCCTGGCCCGGGTTCGTCAGCGCTTAAATCGGCGGCTAGCCATTAGCGCAACGCTGCTAAATTATCGTAAAAATGGCGAGCCTTATCAGTGTCACCTTACTATTAAGCCTCTAGCGAATGACCAGGGGATGGTCACTCATTTCATTGCCGAAGAATATGAGGTGTACCCCAAAGAGGTGATTTGCCCCTATTGTGGCCAAGTACATCCGCAGCTGAAGTTTGAAAGCATCTTTACTCTTAGTAAGCGAACGGCTTGATTTGGTCTACAGTAGAGGTAACCACTTACCTGGCTGGAAACCAACCTACCGGCACTGCTTTCTTAGCCGAGCAGTTGAGTCAAATGTCGTAAATCAAGCAGAGACGAAGTGAATGTAGTTGTTTTTGTTAATATGGGTTGCTTACCAAGTTACTGTAGGCGTTGTCATACGACATTAGGAATCAGCTCAATGGATTAGAAACGTTTTTTGTCAATCCAGTTCGAACTTTGTTGACATTTACAGAAATATCTACCATTACTCGTATTAGAAATCGAACAGGAAAACCTCCGATTCGAATCTGAACCCGATGCGCAAAATTCTTAGAAACTGTCTGAAAATAGTTATTTGAGCCTTCTGAGCATCATGGGTAACATGGCAATATATAGGGCTGACTCGCTATTGCGGATCAACTTTTCATAATCTTTCGATAACCGGCGGTGGAAACTCAACCAGGCAAAACTACGTTCGACTACCCAACGACGAGGTAATAACTCAAACGACTTCTTGGCGTCACTGCGCTTAACCACTTGCCACAGCCAACCCGTCAGATTGGCCACCCAGTCGTAGAGATCATCGCCCTGATAACCCGCGTCAACCCAAACCAACTCTAACTTGCCACAAAGCTCTTTTAAAACACTATTGGCCCAGATCTTTTCAATCAGTTGCTTGGCACCCGCTTTTTCCGACACACTGGCCGCTACGACTTTGACCGCCAACAGCAAGCCCATGGTATCGACCAAAATAAAGCGTTTACGACCCTTGACGCACTTCCCCGCATCAAAACCACGCTCTTCTCCACCGACTTGAGTTGTCTTAACGGATTGAGAGTCAATACAGGAGGCCGTAGGCCGTTTTTTGCGTTTTGCTTTCTTTCGCACTTTACTGACTAAGTTGACATGGAGTTGCTGCCAAATACCTTCCTTGCTCCAGGTGTTAAAGTAGTGATAGACGCTCTTGGGATGGGGATACTCATTGGGTAACAGGCTCCAGCCACAACCACTTCGCATCACATACAGCATGGCATTGATCACTTCCCGCAAATCAAGCGGGGGGCGCCCCGGTCCACCGACTTGTTTTTTAGGGATGGGCAAGAGCGCCTTTAGGTGTTTCCATTGTTGATTAGAGAGTTCCGTGGGATACTTTTTGTGGGCTTTCTGCTTAGTTTTGTGTTGAGGCATCTGAGAAGGACTTTTTGAAGTTTGGTCGCTACAAAATTCCTTTTTTATCGGATGCCTTTTTCTATGATCATAGAGTTTTCAGACAGTTTCTAATCAGACGAAAAAGGCCGCTTTCGTATGCTACAAATGGACATTGATAGGGATTGAACCGGTTCAACAAAGCAACCTAACCCCTCCCCTATTCAAAATCGTTCAATTAACTGCCTGGACTTCTAATTTTTGTACGCTGTAACTTTTTGTATATTAATAAAGAATCATTGATTTGACGGTAAAGAAAAATTGTCCACCAAAACGTCGGTTTATTTTCAGGACAATACCCTCTTCGTTCTTTCCCCTTTCCAACCTGTTCATTACGCCATCAATTGGCCTTTACGTTCCAGGAATTCCCGTACTCCAACGCAAAGAGTCGGCAGGTAGGGGAATGCTTTTTTCGAAGTCTGCTTAGATGCGCACTAATTTGAACCAGGCTTTTCACGAATAGTGTTTTTGGCTCAACAGCGGTATTAACCCGAATCAATTCATCGTCCTCAGCAAAATAAAACTCGTCGCCTGAACTATCAATCAGGTAAATCACATAGACAGTCTGCATTTCATTGACGCATTTATGACATGCGCCAAATTTTCAGTAGTAAGCTACCAAAACCCAAGATTTTTTATTTGTTTGCTGATAAGTCCGTAGTAGATCACTTGTCTGTCGACTGACTAGTTGGCTAGCTTTCTGCAGGACGGATACATAGTTTTTAGCAGATTAAATGATCTGCTCTTCGGCAGCTGCAAATAAAATGTTCTGGTTATGCATAAGTCGGTGTTTTCTGCATCAGCTAGCATACAACGAAAGAAGAGATTCGAAAAATAGACCAGAATAAAATTTAATAGGTGCTGATAATATGAAGAATGCAGTTCATTAATATCCAAGCCATCTGGCCGTTACATCCTAAACTGAATGGAGCATTAAGAGTTTGTCTCATCAATTATTTTCAAGCGGCTCAGGACACTGACTCCCCCACCCTATTCAAAAAGTCATATGCTCATAATGAATTACTGACCTCTAACAAGCCGTTGTGCTCGTCAAACTACAAAACTAGTTTTCATGCATTTAACCACCGTTTAATCAACTTTTCGTAACTTAGAGTACAGGAAAGCGTAGGCTTAATTAACAAATAATTAGTCATCGCTGACTTTGAGTCAGTTAGTATAAATCTACTGATGAGCCCCCTTAGAATGGGCCCAGGTGTTCTGCTTTTTCTCAACGATCTATGAGTTTACTCGACAAGATTACCCGTAAAAACCGGGGCCTCAGTGCGTACAGCCAATACCAAAGCGAATACATTTATCCCAAACTCGAAGGACCGTTAAAGAGCCGCATGACCTTCAAAGGAAGGGAGGTCATTGTCTGGAGTTTTAATGATTATTTGGGGCTGCAATCCGATGAAAGGGTTATCCAGGCAGAGACCGAACTTGTTAAAAAATTCGGGGCTGGCTACCCCGCAGGGTCAAGACTACTGACTGGCAATACCCTCTACCACGAACAGTTAGAAGCGGAAATTAGCCAGTTACTTAATAAAGATGTTTTGCTACTCAACTTCGGCTATCAAGGTATCTTGTCCGTCGTGGATAGCTTAGTGGACCGGCATGATACCATTATCTACGATCAACAAGTGCATGCCAGTTTAATTGATGGGGTACGGCTTCATCAAGGGCCCAAGTTCTCTTACAAACACAATGACGTTCAACAATTAGAAAGGCTATTATCTAAAGTTCAGCCTGGTAGTGAAGTGCTGGTGTTGGTCGATGGCGTGTTTAGTATGCAAGGGGATACGGCTAACCTAACAGAAATCCTTACCCTGAAACAGACCTATGAGTTTACCCTTTTGGTAGACGATGCCCACGGGTTTATGAGCTTTGGTGAACACGGGTCAGTGGGAGAATTGTTGCCCCAAGTTGATATTTATATCAGCACCTTTGCCAAAGCACTGGCCACAACGGGTGGGTTTGTAGCCGCTCGTAAAGAGTTCATCGACTATTTTAAGTACAATTTACGCTCGCAAACGTTTGGTCGAACCCTGCCCCTACTGACCGTTGCCAGCGTGCTTTTCAAATTAAAGCTATTAGCCCAAGAAGGAGTTCAGAGACGAAACAAACTCTGGAAAAATACCCGGCTACTACAAGAAGGCTTGCAAGCGCTAGGGTACGATATTGGCAATACCTGTAGTCCCATCACGCCCATTTACCTCACCTGTTCGGAAGAGAAAGCGGCCAGTTTGCTCCAGGAGCTTCGCTATACCTACGGGGTATTTTGTAGCCCGGTGGTGTACCCAGTCGTGCCCAAAGGAACGATGATTCTTCGACTCATTGTAACGGCCCAGCATGAAGAGCAAGACATTAGCCAAACATTAGAGGCCTTCGCTAAACTTCAGCAAACGTTTGGGCTAGTAAGGGCACTAGCCTACAGCTAGACCTGATGCATACCTCTTCTAATTTTCTCTCATATAGTGAGCGAGCGGGAACAGTACCGCGCTCAGTTTTCATTGGTAGTTTTATCCTCAAATATCTGACTTTCAATGACTTACCTAATGGTTTGCACTCAGGTTAATAGACTATAATCTACAAAAAACTCAGGTACCAACTGAGTTTGTGACATAACCTACTGACTATCATTGTTAAAAAACTGATTATTAACTGAGATTAATGGAAAAATCTAAAGAAAAAGACAAGCAAATCTTGATTTCAGCGGATCTGTTCGGCGAGTTTGAACGGATGGCCGAGAACTACGGACTGACTAAAAAAGCCTTACTGGAGGCCATGATTTTTTACTTCAAAGCAACCCAGGCCGATCCCCGAGACCCCAAAGCGGACAATCCCACGGACGCCCTAAAAGCCTTGGATAAACGCTTAGTCTCGTTTATTCGCCAGCAGGAAAACGAGCTGCTTCGACCCATGAGTGACGATCTAAAATTACTGCTTCAGCTAATTAGTCAGGACTTACCCAAGACGCTTCGTCAGTCGCAAATCAAGACCATTGGCGGAGCGTTTAAGCCCGAATTTCAAACGGAACGGTTTCGGTCCGTCTATGAGGATTTGATGAAAAAGACGAGCTAAATTAATTCACTAGTCTTGTTATGGTCGCCAAAATCACAAACGGAGGCAAAGGGAGTTGTATTGGTTTAGTCCAATACTTGGAAAAGGAAGGGGAAGGCAATTGGTTCACCCATGACAAAGGGAATATAGTGGCTCCACAGGTGGTATCCGCTATTGATGCAAATCGAAAACACTTAGGGCAGGGGGAGGATAAGTACTACCAAGTCATCCTAAGCCCAAGCCAATCGGAGCTCAACCATATGGGCACCAGCGCCCACCAAGTACAGTCCTTTACAAGGGGGGCCATGCACCAATACGCTTCGCAATTTGGAAAGGGGATTGACAGTAGAGACCTCGTTTGGTTCGCTAAGATCGAGCAAGCCCGGACCTTTTCCCATACCGATAAAGCCGTGCAGCAGCAGCAGCGCACAGAAGGGGAAGCCAAGGAAGGCCCCCAAACCCACGTGCATATTATTGTCAGCCGAACGGAGAACTTAACGCGCTTTCAACAGAAAAAACAGGCGGGCGAGATTGATCGAAAGCACCCTTTAAAATTAAGCCCCGCTACCAACCACCGAACGACCAGTCAGGGAGCCGTGCAAGGAGGCTTTGACCGCACGGCGTTTAAGCAAGCGGTCGAGGCTCAGTTTGACCGGCAGTTTGGCTATGACCGTCCCTTAACTGAAACGTTCAACTATGCCAACACGGTGCAGAAAGGCAGTCAAGAGGAGCGTATCGCCTTACGGCTGGAAGCCCTAAAACAACAACCTAATTATCTCCTCTCAGAGCGATCAAACCAACGTAATGAGCAAGCCGAAAAAGAACAAATTCCGCAACGATCAAAAAGTGACTTATCCCTGTAGGAAACCGTATTAGTTAGCTTCTTCTCAACGATTCTTTACCTTTTTTAAACGCATGAAGATTTTATTGGTTGCAGTTGGTATCTGTATACTCTTTGGGAATTTGATCATGATCGCGATGGGTTTTCTGCGGCAATTAGGAATCGATTTTATTCCTGATTTAGCCTTACGAATGATATTCTACACCCGCAAAACCCATTTTAACAACCATGTACTTTGGAATAAGCTTTGGCTGCGCTTTGGAGTGATGGCCCTAGTGCTGATGTTTTGCGGATTAATGCTTTCCCCTATCTTAAAATTATTTCTGGGTAAGCGTGCCGTCTTTAGCTCTTGGTTTTACATGACCCTAGTGGTAACGGGTGTGTATGGCTATTGGATTAACACCGGCAAGCCTCTGTTTCGCTGGCAGCCAGCCCCACCCGAGCCAGAACCCGACGGGCAGCCCCGCTTTTCGTTTATGACGGTGGACGGTTCGCTTGAGCTACGCAATATTTTTCGGGGTATTTTCATTTGTGGAGGCCCGGGCACCGGCAAAAGCAAAAGTCTTATTGAGCCCATTATCCAGCAGTCCGCAGCGGCTAACTTTACAGGGATCCTCTACGACCGAAAATTCCCTACGCTGGCCCAGGAAGTAGCGGGATCGTATGCAGCCAGTCCCGTGACGACCTACTACGTAAATTTTACCGATTTGACCCGTAGCCACCGAATTAACCCGGTTAGCCCCAACCTCATCATCAACGCCAGTTACGCCCGGGAGGCCGCCTTTACTACGTTTAGTAATCTGGATTACAAATCCAGCTTAAAGCGGGACATTTGGCTACAGACCGCCGAAGCGTTATTAACCGGCAGTCTTTGGTTTTTGCGGAGTAACTACCCGCAGTTTTGCAGTCTACCCCACGCCAGCAGTCTTATTATCGAAACGCCCACTAAGACCCTGTTGGACGTATTAGGAACTGATGAGGAGGTGCGAGGTTTGGTCGCCGCTATCACCAGTAGTCAGGAGTCAGAAAAGACTCTAGCCAGTATATTCACGACCGTTCAAAGCTACCTATCGGTCCTCAACACCCCTGAAATCTTTTGGGTGATGAGCGGGGATGAAGTGTCCTTCGATTTAAACAACCCCGACAAGCCCAGTTTTTTAGTGGTGGGTAACGATGCGGACCTGCCCACGACGTATTCCCCGTTAATTTCCCTTATTATTGCCACCGCCACCAAGCGAATGAATAAACCAGGCAGACTCCCCAGCATCATCATTCTGGACGAGGCTCCTACCCTATTCATCCCAAATTTTCACGATCTGCCCGCAACCGCTCGTTCTAGTAAAGTGGCCACCGTGTACGCCGTACAGGATATTTCTCAGATGGAAGGCCAGCTAGGGCCTCAGCAATCCGAGATGTTACTGGGTAATTTGTCCAATCAGTTTTATGGCCGCTCCACCAACCCTAAGACTCTGCAACGAGTAACGACCTTATTTGGCAAACATGATGTGGAATATCTCAGTTACTCAACGGGTCAGAGTACTGGGGATCGAAGCTCATCCAACAGCCGGAATACCAGCACGTCCATTCAGCAGCGGGACCGGCTGCCCATGCAAACAATTCGAGATTTACAAACGGGCCAATTTGCGGGCATCATTGCGGAAGGGAGCACCAATGAGTTTGTAACGCAGTTTGTGGCTTCTCCATCAACCGCGAAAGCTATTGAGTCCTTTACCAAGGTCACTGACGAGGCAAAGCGGGCCAACTTTCGGCAAATTAAGGAGGACGTTCGCCAGATTGTGCGGGAAAATACCAAACCAACGAAGCCTGATTCGCCCACGTCCCCCCCTATACCAGACCAACCCGAGGGCCCCGAACAGCCCGATGATGGTTGGGAACATTATGGTTAACTGAATTTACCAGCAAATCTTACCCCACAGATAGACGTGAAAATGCCTATCTGTGGGGTAAGGCCTACCTATTTTTCAGTTTTCTTATCTGTAACAAAGCGACTTGGATACGATTCCGTTTGCTCGTGGCATGAATGGCAAAGAGTTCGCCCATTGTTTACATCCCAAAGAACCTTACAACAACGCGCCGACTCTACATTAATCACCTTGTTTTCCCTGACCAGTTGGGCAATACTCACAATATGATCCGCTTCAATCACCCGTTTACGCCCATTTCTAGCCCCACAGTGCTGACAAGTGAAGCGATCCCGTATGAATACCGCCCGTTTCCAGGCTTCATATTCCTCCATTTCGCGAATCAGTCGGACAAGATTGCTTACTGAAACAACCTTGTCCAGTGGCTTATTATTCATAGAAAGTGTACCTATTCAGCCTCAATTGAATGGGATGCAATTGCCTCTCTAATCATAGGATCTAACTCTTCGATCAGGATTTCAAGTTGGCGCGATAGCATGCGTACTTCAGCAGCCAGTAAGCGGCCGTTTTGGGCGACCATAAACGGGTTTTTGGTCAGCAGGTAAACATTGCGAAGGGTCTCGATTTGGGCGTAGAAACTGCCCGTAGAAACCAGCGGTAAGCTGATCACTTGCTCAAAAGGGATTGCATGGCTGCTCGAAACAGCGTTATTTTGCACCGTTTGCATTTGACTGTATAGTTAAGTGTGACGTTCGCCCTTTCGCTGCTTCCGCCAAGATGTTAGCGTTGGGGCTTTTTTGTTATTTTTGACTCAACAAATATAAGCCAAACTTTGTATATATACAAAGTAAATACACAAAAAATACTGCCTATTTAAAAGCTGTTTCAAATTTAACTCCAAGAGCTTCAGCAATCTTTTGTAGAGTTTCAAGCGTAAGGTTTTGTTTACCTTTCTCGTATAAACTAAAAGTCGATTCAGCAACACCGACAATTTGCCCAGCCTCTTTTAAGGTAAATCCCTTTGCTTTTCGGGCTTCTCTAATCTGTTGTCCAACTCGTACCTTAATATCATCCATTCTTTGACTAGTTAACAGCAGTCCAAATATATTGGATATTGGTTGATCTGTGTTTGAAGCAATAAACTCATTAATTGAGCATAACAGATATATAGTCAGCATTTAGTAAGCTCGAACCGTGTAATTAATATGTCATTTTTTCAATTTCAAACTTGTTGAAATATAGCCTACTTGAATATCAAGGTTATACAAAATATCTATTCTATTTCAGTTAGTTAGGCAATAAAACATACTATAAAAGAAATAATCAAGATTTTAGCTTGGATAAAAGAAGTTCTTTATACTTTTACGAAAGATAAAATTTTATCCCGATATCCATGATTAACCAGGATAAACTTGTGCGGTTCCTGCGTTCAAAACCAGCCTTAAATCTGTCTCAGATTGAAAAGGAAGCGGGTATTCCATCCAAAACCTTACACAAAGCTCTTTCCGATCAGAAAGACATTCCAGCGAAGCATTTGCCTGCGTTAGACGAAGCAGTACGTAGGTATGGCTATTCAGAAGCCTTATTTGATAAAGCTAAAGTGATTTCCATTGTCAACCATAAGGGCGGTGTTGGTAAAACGACAACGACCATTAATGTAGGGAAAGCCTTGAGCTTACTTGGTAACCGAGTGTTACTAGTAGATATGGATTCACAAGGGAATTTATCACAGTGTTTTGGCATCCATAATCCAGACGAGCAGGTGATTGACGCCTTGCTGACTGGAGCCGACTTACCTTTAGTTGAAGTCTCTTCAAGTCTGTTTCTAGCCCCTTCTGATATACGAATGGCCTACAAGGAATCAGAATTAGCTAATTCTATAGGGGCTGATCGTCGATTAGCGTTAAAATTAGAAGACGAACGGGATAAATTTGATTATATTCTTATCGACTGTCCCCCTAGTTTAGGAATCTGCACAACCTGCTCATTGGTCGCTTCTAATTACTGCGTTGTACCCATTCAACCTGAGGCCAGTGCCTACCATGGCGTTGAAAGTCTGTTTAATCGAATAGCGGAGGTTCGTAAATACATTAATCCTACTCTATCCGTAAAAGGTATTGTATTTACAATGGTGCATAAGAATCAGAGTATCCATAAAAGTATGATGACTCATATTCGAGATACGTACCGAAACTTTCCTATTTACGAAGCGATCATTGAGGTATCGACCGTCATTAAGCAATCCCAGGTTGCTAAAGAGGATTTATATACATACTCAAATAAATCGGCTTCTTGGCAGCAGTATCACCATCTTGCTACTGAAATAATGACCATTTGATATGAAGAAGGATTTTATGAGTTCGATGCGTGAGAAGACATCCACGCTCCCAACATCTCTTTTATCGACAGAGGAAAATATCAAAAGTCAGATTCAAATCCTTGATCAGTTTCGGGATTTAATACCGCCTCTGGCGGAAGATGAATACCGGCAATTACAGCAAAATATACTCAAACACGGCGTAAAAGATCCGCTGAGTGTTTGGGAAACGACCTCAACCAGCCTAGGATTGGATGAGGAAAACCGGCCGACTTACGTTCTGATCGACGGGCACAATCGCTACCGAATCAGCCAAGAGCATCACTTAGATTACCGAATCAACCTGCTTCGATTTAACAGCTTAGAGGAAGCCAAAGATTATATGATTGACTTCCAGTTAGGAAGACGTAATCTTTCACCTGAACAGATTGCTTATCTACGAGGCTTACGGTATTTACAACAAAAGACAACTCGGGGCGGAAACAAAGCTTCAACTAAAGAATTAGTTAATGTTTCTGTCGCGTTAGGAGAGGAGTATGGGGTAAGTAGTCGGACTATTAAGCGAGATGGGGATTTTGCTGCTGGATTGAATAAGCTAAATCCTGAACAAAAACAGGAGATCCTAACAGGCAAAAAGAGGGTTGCTCGATCGGCTATCGAAGCCATGGCTAAATCAGACTCACTTCAGAACGATACGACGGTTGGCGACTCAGACTTGCCGATAAAAATAAGGAAAAATAAAGTAGGAGAGGATCGAGTGAAAAAGCTTGAAATGGCTATTAGAGAACTTGCCACTGGAACAATTTCGCGTAAATCGTGCGAACGTATTTTACTGAAAGCCAGCGAATTATTAGAAATTTTACAGGCAAAGTGACAAGTTGTCACTTTGCCTGTAGGAAAGGGAAATCGTCATTTTTTTTGTCAAGCTTACATTTCTGAAATATATGCACAGTGCCCAAAGTGACAGCCTGTCACTTTGGGCACTGTGCATATAAGTATGGTTAAAAGGAGAGGAGTGAATTAATGGTTAGTAAGCATTTCAAGCTAGCCTGAAAAGTTGATTATGTTTTTCGTATTCCCTTAAAATTTCTTGCTGAATATCTTGGTTGAAATATTTAGTTTCCGATTTGGTCAGGCGAACACATTAAGCCCACTTATGTCTAATAAGCATTCAGCGAAGTAGGAGATGGGTAATGCCTACTTAGGGAAGTGATTGCAATCTAGTCAAATGAAATAGTTAAGCTTAAGTCCAACTGACGAGTACTTATTTGATTATAGGCTGCAATCCGGTCGAGTAAGGCTTTTTTAAATGAGTCAAAGGCTTCTTGCGCAGGTGATGCATAAACGAGTTGTCTATACACTCAGTTTCAGTACGAAGCGAAATTTCGTAACCAACAATTGCTGTATAAAATGCAAATCGTATATTCTGCCTTTGGCATCATTATCAAAAGCTAGATTTATTTTACCAGTCAGGAGCTTTTTTTAGATTTTGCCGGCTGGGCTACGTCGTGGTCAACGCTATTACTCCTTAAATAGGATCCGTAAAAACAAGTTTGGTCGTTTTTACTTTAGCATTGTGGCTTCTTGAAAACAGCAAAGTCCACTTACTTTCCTTAAGCACTACTTTTTCCGCCATAAGACCAAAGGATAATAACCCTAGGTTGATTGCCATCATCACTGTATTTTGAGCCTGTTCTAGGTTTCTAAGTTGCTTGATCGAGCCATATCCTTCTTCTTCAGCTCGTGCAAGTGTCCCTGAGCAGAGTTCGGTACCATGTGAGGCATTCGACCATGACTTATAAAAAAACTCGTGTAGCTCATATTTCTTTAACTTCTTAGCTATCCATATGACCGAGGTGGGTCCACCAAACAGCGAATACCATTTTATATCCAGTCGTTTAGTATTGTTTGTGGTTAAAGAAAGGTACTCAGCCCGAGCCTCTGCATACATTGGCCTTTCGATTAAGCTTTTCATATTGTCATAAGCAGCCGCTGCTTCTTTGAAAGAGAAGATGTCGCTGTATTCAGAGCTGTGATCTTTTAAATCTTTCTGGAATGCTTCATTTTTAGGGGTACCTGGGCTATATTTCCGGTACATATTAAGCTTTCGATAAAAATCAACCACGTAAAAGCAGGCAGCGCGCTCCTGAGTTTTCTCTTGTAGCATGTAGTCTAAACAAAAGTAGGCTTCAAGGGCGGCCCTCTGTTGGACTTTACAGGGCTCAACTATTCCATATTTTATCTGTATAGAAATGGCATCTAGTAACTCCAGAATATGCCGAAAAAGTAGTGGTGCCGCTACACCTAGTTCTGTTGCCGGCTCTTTCTTTTGATTTGCTTTCAGACTCCACTCGAGAATATGAGTGCCGTAAGAGACCAGTTCATGTAGGGCCTCGTAGTAAATGTCCATTACCTTCTGTGAATCCGAATCCATAGGGATTGGCAAGACAGAATCCACTGGTTTGGTCTTCATCTATTGTCTAAAATGCTTGCTTATAAACTCCTCTATTGCTAGTAAGTAATTCCGTTATCCAGGAAAGACAGCCCTATACCTACTAGATCAAATGTCGTGGTCTGACCGATGGGATAGCTTTGAAGGGTAATCCATTCGTCTATAACTGCGACATTTTGAACAATGCCCGCAACCGCGTTGGTAATAACCAAGCGGCTGCGGGCTCAACGTATAGCACTGGCACGGGTAATTTACAGAATCAGTTGGGTACTACATACTACCAATGAAACCTGACTTTAACATCATCCATACCAAGACGGTTGACTGTAGTAGTGCAAAAGCACATTTATACCGTCAACCGTCTATCGAGCTGTGTAACAACCCAAGCTGGAAGAAGCTCAATACTCACCCTCAATGAACTTGTCCAGCGCGAAAAAACCTAATTAGTTTTAGACCATATCTGAACCGTATTGCAATCGTATTGCCGTAATCTATGGTCATTGAGTTTACCGATTTTGCCACAGTGATTTTGACTAAAATATTGGGGTCTGAAATCGGTCCGCTAAGACCTCTACTATATCCGCTAGCGGTGTAATTGTATGGTGAGGTAGTCTGTGCAATATTTTTTAGCATATTCTCTCCAACCGTAAACCCAGTAACTCCGGCAGGTACGGATACATTGGTTGACATTCCGTTCTTTATTTCCCAAACAGTTCCCAATAATCCGGTACATCCATTCGGGTCCAGGTTACTATCATATTTCCATTTTCTGTTGATTGAGGCCGTTGGTGTTGGGGTTGCTCCCGGTTCATTGTCGTTCTTTTTGCAGCTAGTCCAAACGGCTACGGATAGCGCGATAATACATAATATGTTTTTCATGAGATGGTATGAATAGAGTTGTCAAATTTACTTTCAACCCCTAATCTATTGAGGTAACATTAGAACTTACCGCCAAACCATTAAGCGGTTGTATATCCTATTCCCACACCTACCCGAAATGTAACAACTCATGAAATTAATATCAGTCCTCGACACGCTGGACGGCCTGGACGAAGCCCTGAAAGGCTATTACACTGAAAAGGATGGCAAGTTCTATCTCGGCGCTGAAGGCGTAGACGATCTGCCAGAAGTAAAAGGCCTGAAAACATCTTTGGCGCCGTTGCTTGAAATTGGAATAGCGGGATGCGAAGCCAGTAACGAAACGGCCAATATTCGCAACCTATCCATTGGAGGTTCTTCGTGGCTATCACCAAACTTTCCGACATTGCCCAGCTTCCGATACATGTCTCCGACTATATCGACGGATTGCTTAACGTGGCCCCCAGCATAGGATCGACTTCGAGCAATGTATCGAGTTGGATGTTTTGGTTATCAGTCAGTAAAGTCGCCAACCGTTGGTAGGTCTCCTGGTAAGCAAGTTCGTTCATCCCACCAACAAACCGTTCCAAAGTATAATTCCTGGGCGAATTATGCCTAACTACCGTATTTTTAGGCAGGTTACTTTTTAACAGTACTCACTCCCCGTCATGCTCTAGCGCTCGCTTTAATAACCAATGTTCCGCTAGGCCACATCTAGCGGTTCCAGCTAACGAAAACGCAGGTGTTTGAGAAAAGCATTAAAGTGTTGGTTGCGGGTAGTCTGCTAAGCTCCATATTGATTAGGTGACCAGACTTATTCCTTGTTGCCCGACAACGAAGTTGACGGCTTCAACCGGTATTTGTTACTATCAATTGACTGGGAAAAGCCTATGGCTCGGATCAGAGCGACTATTATGTATATAGGTGAAAATGGGCAAGGAAAGCTTAAAATACTGATATACAGTATTTTAAGCTCAAACTTTCAGAAATTGTATGAATTTTTAGATAATGATTCATAAGCTTTTTGATTTCTAAGGTATTTATATATCTGATAATCAATATTTTACGTGCTAACTTTCAGGTATTGTATGATTCGGTAATTCATTTATGAGAGTTACACAAACACGTTGAAAAGATAACTCTTTGATAATCAACAGCTTGTTTCATAAATTTCAGAAATTGTATGATTCAATATGACCCTTAATAGCATAACTTAAATAATACGCTATATTGTATAAACTCCTGTATATTAGATCATTAGAGCTTAACTTTCAGAAATTGTATGATAGGATATAATACTTAAGTAATTATAGCTTATATATTCTAAAAAATCCAAAATAAAGTGCTGATATTCATGCTTTTATATATTTACTTTCAGAAATTGTATGATATGCTTACAAGCATTTTTAAAGTATGTTTTTTAGCTAAGTTCTTGATTACCAGATATCTATACGCTAACTTTCAGAAATTGTACGATCCGGCATAATTCAAAAAATACTAGTGCATGCTTTTTTGTTTTTTTATTCCCATTTCAACTTGGGTAGTTATCCACATTTTTTTACCTTTAAAAACCCACAGTCAAATATTGTGAATCATTATTTTATTGAATTATTTGATTCTTTGAGGGGCCTGTAAGTCACTAATAGTTAATAACTTATGCTGCTTAATTTTCAGAAATTGTACGCTAACTTTCAGAAATTGTATTGTTACTTTCAGAAATTGTCAGATTCAACTTTCAGGAATTGTATGTTCATAAGCACTTAACTTTCAGAAATAATCAGAGAGCTTTCAGAAATTGTATGGTTGACAAGTTTCAATAGGATGAATCATGGCAGGAGTTAGTAAACGTATCGAAGGCAGAAGTAAAAGTGATAAGAACGCTAAGGTGGTGCACACACTGCTTTATCAAGGAAATAGCATTACCACTGCTCGCTATGAGATGAGTGAGCTACAAAAGAATTTAATGTACACGCTTCAAGCTGCTGTACGGCCCGAGGATACAAACGATACGGTGTATACCTTCAAAGTTCAGGATATAATGCACGATCTTGACCGAGATCCAGACAATGGGTATCGGAACTTACAGGAAGCGACAAAAGGAATGATGCAGGTTGTCTTTGAAATGTATGTGAATGGGCAGCTTGTGCAGGTAAACCCTTTTTCGAGTGCTGTATATGATTATGGGAGGGGGACCATTAGCCTTCGCGTTGACCCTAATATGCGTCCGTTACTTACTGGACTGACTGGTAACTTTACCACGTTTGGTAAAGAAATGGCGATGCGGCTAACGGGGAAATACGCAAAACGACTGTATGAGATGTTTTCCCAGTGGAAGGACATTGGTACGTTTAAAATTGCTATCCTTGACCTGAAGCACCGTCTCAATTTATTTGATCCCGAATCGGGAAAGGAAGAATACAATATTTCAAATTTCTTTCGGTTTGTAATCGACCCCGCCGTTAATGAAATAAATCAGCGGAGCGATTTATTAGTGCGGTTTAGACAACATAAAACGGGTCGAAAGATCACGGACT
The DNA here is from genome assembly GCF_054777875.1 of Spirosoma koreense. NCBI lineage: Bacteria > Pseudomonadati > Bacteroidota > Cytophagia > Cytophagales > Cytophagaceae > Spirosoma > Spirosoma koreense. Next base: position 74,034 of record NZ_BAAHAC010000007.1, read on the forward strand.
TAACATTCACAATTAAGCGGGTTAGGTTGGAACAGGAATTATTTCTTCCTGGAATCGATAACGATACGACGCTGCTAGGGGAGAGGTTAATGTCCCGTTTCGGACTTAGAGAAGATCAAAAAGACCGTGTCTTAGCTGATTTTGATTTAGCAGTTATAAGAAAAAAGCTTTTAGAGATTGAGAAACGAAATTCAACAAAAGCTATTGAAAACTGGGGGGCTTACACGGCAAAGGTTTTTGGAGTATAGTGAATTAAGTTAACTAAGTGCAAGATTATTAATTAGTTAGAATAAAATGGTTAAAACTAGTTGTTGTACCTCCCAAACCTCGTTTTTCAATTTTAAATGGTCCGCTTAAACCTCGTTTTGCCATAATTGCAAAAGTATGGAATTGACAAATGGGGCTGAAAATGACCTGGATTAAGCACGATAAGAGAAAATGGCTCATTTTTTATAAACTAGATCTGCAAATCGCCTAAACCTCGTTTTTCGAAATTTTTTAATGAAACGTCGTTTATACGACTTACCTTGTACTTTATATAAATACTGTTCATTTTTTAGTAATTATATTAGTAATTTATTGATAACCAATTGGTTAATCAGTGATTTTAGTATTCAATTATCAAAAGAAGGCATGAAGATTATATAGTTAGCGAATGCAAAGAACAATTAGAATATGACTCCACTTATTTCCTATTAAAGTAAATAAATTGTTATTTTACCGTACCTCTACTAAATTAGTAATAGGGGAGAGTCAATAACGGTTAGTAGTACACTCTATTCAAATGAAAGATCCGCAACCTCACGTCAAGCCAGCTAAACGCACGGATAGTGCACCGCTGGATGCGCTTCGCATTGTACTTAAACAACAGGCAGTATCATTAACGCCTGTAATTAATCAAGTCAGTGCCTTGCCTATTGACGATGCTTTAGAATACTACTTCGTGCCAATGGAGTATATGAGACAATATCAAGCATATTACCGTCCGGGTAAGCCTTATAAAAATCTTAAGTTAGTTAACTACGAAAAGCCCGCTATTTCGCTTTCTTTCTTTTATAAGCATAAATATTCCGTCCAGCGTACACCTACGCACGAGGAGGTTATGTTGCATCTTCGCAATCACCGAGACGAGCTGCTTAATCGCTCGCTTATGGCACAGTTATCTGCCGCCCAGAACGAACAACTTCAACAGACAGATCAGATTTTACGAACCTTGCGGGACAATCCCCAAGCTTATAAGGCCTGCTTTTCAAACTACCACCATTACTATCGTTACTGGTATTGCGCCTATCGCTACTTTGAAGATGCTACCCTAACTAAAGCTGCCAGCGGGGACGAACATTTGCTCAAACACACCGAGCGGATTAAAGGGCAAATCCACGAGCGACTCAACATCATTTTTATTGACCCGTATTACATCACCAGACCCGTACCCAATGATAATAAATTCGTGGACCGGGAGTTGGACACATTTCCCATTCAACTTCGACAGGGAATTACCACTCTGTATCTACGTAAGGAAGAATAAGTATTCTGCTGGTATTTTAGCAATTTTCCTATTCTGTAGAACGCTTAATGATGATGCTGAACTGTCCGATTCGATATACGTTCAATGATTTTAAAAAGAATGCCCTTGAAGTAGCACAACGTGAACTGCAGCAAAAGGCTAATTTGGTGCTGGAATGGTCGCCCGCCAAAAAAGAGGGCAAAAAAATCGTTGAATTACTCTTTCGGGTCAAAACGCCCCAGCAGTTGGCCGCTGAAGCGGTTAGCCACGACCAGCGCAGGGTCAATAATATGTCCATCAATGAAGCTTACACAACGGCCTGGCAGTTGATGAAAAATTACAAGCTTAAAGGCTTTCAAAAGGATCATATTCTGGCCGACCTTACTTTACTGGATACTTTTTTCCGAATTGATTCGGAATTGGCTAATGGCGTTCGCCAAAACGTTAAAAATCCAACGGCTTACTTAGTTAAATCCTTAGGCATCGACCAGTTAAAAGATCCCAAGCCAAAAGCCAAAAAAGAACCTAATACGCCACAATCAACCCTGTCACTCTTTCCACAGGGGCCAACCCTGCGAACGGGATCGGCCAAATCGATTGGCGCTATTTTTGGCGATATGATTATGAACGAATAGTTCATTCTCTGATCAACTAATAGGAAAGATGTTGGCTACTTATTTCAATAGATGGCGCTAGCGAGCACAAAACTTAGACAAGAATTACATCAAGATTCACTTGTTAACTTGTAGTTTAGTTAACTAAGTAACAAGTTAACAAGTCAACAACTTTACAAATAAATTTTATGAAGCTGTTGACTTAGTTAGTCTATCTTAATTCTTCACTAACCAATTTAAACTAAAGTGCTGTTTATCAGTTCGTATTATGCTATTCATAATGAAAGTTTTTTGTTGTATAACTTTCATTATGAACTGTGTTAAAAGTCAAGCACAAGTACGTAAAACAGGGAAATAATTCGGGTCGAAATCCTGATCAAACTTGACTACCGCAAACGCCTGACGGAGTAG
>NZ_BAAHAC010000008.1:0-8557 GCF_054777875.1 Spirosoma koreense
AACGCGTTTGGCGTCTTACCTCAGGTAGGGGATCGGCTCTACAATGAGGAGACGGGTATGATCATTCAGGATCGCTCGATTGATGGGGGGTTGATGACTATTACCTTCACGCTAAGCCTTTGAGGGGAGCCTAGTGTGACTAGGCGTTTGTGTTTTTTATTTTTGTACTTGGTTAAGCCCAAGCTGGCCCGTAATTAATGTGCTTTTACCTGATCTAATTCTCGGAAAAATCGCTTAACATAAGAATGCTTATACAACACCTCTCAGAATAATCCAAATTTAGAAGGCTATTAGCTAGCCCCATTTTGAGACTTTACAAGCTGTTCTAAATCGAGTTCTTTTTGCTGTTGACAAGCTCGAATCATCAATCGTTTCGCTCGATTTTCCGCTCTGAGTCGAGCTAGCTCCTCCGACTGCTGTTGAGCCAAGATACCACGTTGACTATAGTGACATTCCTCCCTTAGAAGTCGAGTCGTTTCCGATTGGTGTCGGGCTTCTAAGGCGCTGCGGGCTTTTACTTCATCTGACAACTGAGTTTGCCATTCGACTATATGCTGACGACGGAGTTGAAGCAATTGCTCAGCAACAGGAGAGATTGATGATAAATTCATGACGTTGAGATTGGTTGATCTTAAATAACCTGTTCTACCCTATTGTGCTTTTTTAGAGCCGGAGTTTCTTAAATGTGACTGCGCTACAGATGGGGTATTATTCCCTTGGCGTTCAATCTGTTTGTTTCTCTTTTTACGTATGTATGGCCGACGCAACGACTCAATGTTATGAAAACGATCAGTAGCCTGTTTGACCACTTTGACCAACTCGATACCGCCATCAATCGCTGGTTGGTAGCTCATAGTATTGCTTTATTACGCATTGGGATGGGCCTGGTTTTTTTGGGATTTGGGGTGTTGAAGTTCTTTCCGGGTATTAGCCCCATTGAAGATTTAGCGACCCGAACGACGACTATTCTCACCTTGGGCATCCTATCGGGACACCCAGCCATGGATTTTGTCGCTGGACTGGAGTGCATCATTGGCCTCTGCTTTCTAACAGGCCGGTTTCTGCGGGTAGGGGTGTGGCTAATGGCCGCTCAGATGATCGGTGCTATGTCCCCCTTGTTCCTCTTTCCGAGCGAACTGTTTCCAGGCATACATCATACTCCCACTCTGGCCGCTCAGTACATTATCAAAGATATTATTCTGGTGGCTGCGGGCATGGTCATTGCGTCAACCTGGACGGGAGCGCGTATTGTAGCCCAACCCCAGAGTCTACGCAGTACGCTTCCTCGACGTTTACCTAAGGTAGAACGCACTTTTCAGCCCCTGCTATCTGCACAGATGAATGTGATGGGGAAGACTGTCGTCTAGTACGTTTATCCGCTAACACAGGATGCCTTCTGCTTGAGATCGAACCATTCATCTAATAATCAGTTAGGTTAGCATAGCATTCAACGCCATTTGTTCATCTCCTCTACAAGTCGGAATGACCGCAATTCCCCAGACTGAAGCGTACTTGATCGGTTCGCACAATAATGAACAAGCCGCTGCTTTTACAGCCTTGTATAATACTTATCATTCCGCTCTATTGAGCGTGTTGATTAAACTGGTTAACGACCCTGAAAAGGCGGAAGATCTGCTTCAGGATACCTTTATCAAGGCTTGGACGCATCTGCACCAGTATGATCCGGCGCAAGGTCGCCCCTATACATGGCTGTTGACCATCACCCGCCATGTGGCCATGGATGAACTTAGGCACCGGAAAGTGCAGGCGCAAGCCATAACGTATATGGGTGAACGAATGGGCGAAGGTGTTCTCCTAGCCATTCATGATGGACTGCTCAATAGCTCTATCTTTAGCCTCCTACCGCCTAAATACCGGCAGATTATCGAGTTGACTTATATACATGGTTGGACACAGCAAGAAATCGCTCAGGAGCTGAATGTGCCGTTGGGTACCATAAAAACCCGTACGCGAAATGCCCTTCAAGAACTGAGACAGTTTTTTAGTCAGGACATCTGCCAATACCATAGTTGTTAGACTAGGCTAGGGGTTCACTTTTCTCAAGTACGCTTTCCAGACCTGGGGGTATTTCTCCTGAATCCAGCTCACAAACTCTTTACTGGCATTATCCTGTACTCGCATGGCCTGTACGTCCTGTTGATGCGACTGCACGTAGATGACCAGCCCTGCCCCTATCACCACCAGCAGACTCAAGACCACCAGGGCCGATTGCCAACTAGTAAACCCGATCCGGTTGGCCCAGACGTTGGCTTTGCTACGACTGGCCCATTCGATTCGATGAGCCGCTGCACTAGCGGCTTGTTCGATGCGCTCAGCCGTGGCCAGTCCCACAGCGCGTAACTCGGCCACCCCTTCGTCGGTAGCGGTCTTTAAGTTGGTCGGCGTCGGCATCCCTTTGGTCAGTTCAGGCAGCAGCTTCGTGGCCAGTAGCTCGGTGTTTACCTGAATGCGGGTGCCAGCTCGAGCGGCTTCCACCAGGCGTTGTAGTTCCTCCGTGCTAGCCCCCCGGGGCTGCTTTTCCCACACATCGAACCGACGGTTCAGGCCCTCGATGGCCTGGTTATGTCGGCTCAGTTCCTCCACCAGTCGCTGGATGGGATCGTAGCCATGACCAGGCGCAACCGGCGCAGGATCAGCCGGTGGGGGACTACTGACGACGGGCGAAGCCGACGGCCGCGGCTGTTGAAGATTCTTTAAGAATTTGTTCTCGCTCATAAATGCATACCCCGGTCCTGGCGGGGGGTTCGTTGGATATCTTGCTCTAACTTTTGCTCTCGTTTTAGGCTTTCGGCCCGGTCTAATTCGAGTTGACGAGCTTGCTCCTGTTGGCGTTGCTGGGCCAGCTGCTGACGGAGCTGCTCGGCCTGCTCTAAGCCTTGGCTCAACGTCCGGGCGTCGGAGTGTTGGTAGGCTTGCCCTAAACCCAATTGCAACTCGGCCTGCCGACTCTGGCCCGCCAGTTCCAGCATGCGCGCCTGCTCCCGCTGCTGGCTCCGCTCTAAAGCAGCCGCCTGGCTCAGTTCCATCTTCAGCCCTTCATCCCCGTACTTCATGCCGTGTAGATACCGAAACGATTCGGTCAGCCCCCGCTCGTAGCCAAAGCTACGATCAAAACACTGCTCCACCCGCTGACTGAAGCCGTTGCGCTCAAAGCCGCCCAGTACCACCCCTTTGGTGGTGCCTTTGTGGTTGGTCAGTGGACTCAGGTGGTAGGGATTCTTCCGCTCGTGCAGGCCCTCGGCTAATCCCTGCTTGTATTGGCGTAGGTTCTCGGTGCGGCTCACAATCACGTGGATATGAGTCTGATCCCCCAGCTTCAGCCCACCTTTGGCCTGCTCCCCCAGCTGCACCGCCCGATCGGTGTGGTCATAGCTGCGGCTGTGCTCGATCTTGGCGTACCAGACTAAATCTTTACTCTCAATCCCCTTTCCAAAATTCTGGGCGTAGGCCTCCATCGCCGAACGGGTAAAGGCCTTCAGAGCCGCCGGATCAGAACCGATGTGGGCCAGTTCGGCCTTGGATGGGGCCAGCACGATCTGGTAGTACTTATCGGCCTCGCGCCCTAGATTGCGCTTGTTGGCATCGATCTCGGCCGTTACCTGGTAGCCCGGCACGTGCTCCACATCCCGGCCGAACCAGTGGCCCAGCTGCTCTTTCTCCAGGTAGACCACCAGGCCCCCACACGAGCCGCTACGGTTGGAGAGGCCCGAACCACCCCCTGGTATCTTGGTCATCATAAGACTTTCTGTTGAGCAATGAGAGCATCCACCTGTTGTTTGTACTCGCTGCGCAGGGCGTTATCGACCAGGGCCGTGCGGAACGAGAGCCGCAGCAGCGTCTGCATCGCTTCGACCACGCCCGTCAGCTGCTCTTCCAGCTGAGCCGGGGTCAGACTCGCTCCTTGCCCCGACTCCCAGCCTTGGCGCAGGGCCTGCATGTCAGTCTGCATAGGTTTCAGAAGGGTCTTCTCCTGTTCGCGGATAAATCCAATAAAGCGCTTATCCAAAGCGTCCACTTTATCGGTCAGTTTCTTCAGTACCACGTCGGGCGCATCCGCTTTTGGATAGCGGGGATCGAGCTTGGTAACAGCAAAAAAGTGGAGCATAATGGCCACCAAATCTTTGTGTGATAGGTCCAGTTGATCAGCTAACTTCTCAAGTTGCCGGTGGGTGCCCAAACTGATGGATAGACTCTTACGATCACTCATAATTATAATTTTTACTCACTTTAGTATTGATTATCAGACGTTTATATTAAAAGTATACAACTTGTACGGAAAAACAATTGGGTGTACGGACAATAACTAACTGATTAGCAACCTCGTAGAGCGAGACGAACGGTATGGAGCGCAGCAGAATAGCGTTCCGTCTCGCTCTCTAAAAAGACCGTACCACGCCAGCACTCCAACGGAGGGCAATTCCGCATCCGGATGGTTTGGTGTCATCGAACGAAACTAGATAATCGCGGGTAAACTAGCAAATGCAGGTCGAAGAGCTGTTGAACAGAAATCACAATACGCTTAAACAAATGGGAAAGGGGATAAAGTGGGGCAGTAGTTCTTAGGTTTAATCGTATTTACTAAAGTGCAAAGGTTTTACTATTGGAATAGTACAAATCGTGGAACTATAACTAAAGTTATAGTTCGCGGCCCCGGTGCTAGTTTTTAGTTTTTGCTTTCTTTTTTCCCATTCGCTTTAGCGAGTCCTTTTGCTGCTTTTTTAGTCTGTGGATAACTGGGAATTTTGAGACCAAAAATGGCCTTATCCACACCCTAAATGCCGCTTTTTTCGCATTTGCACTTTAGCAAATATTACTTTTGCAAACTTTACGACTCGCTAACTAATTGACCTTTAGTAAGTTATAGGGGTATTTTATGCGTAATTGGCGGAGTTTTATGCGTAATTGGCGGAGTTTTATGGGGTATTTTATGCGTAATTGGCGGAAAAACAGCTATTTTAGTTTTTGTTTTTGTGAATTTTATTTAAAATTACGCATAAAATAAGAAGAATGACGCAGATAGAGACATTCAAGCAGACTAACGCTATTACAGGGGCTAGATATGACTATACTACCACAGAGAAACGGTTAATCTATTTATCACTTATTGAGGTGATGAAAACCGTCCAAAATGGTACTACTGATGATTTCTTTAAAAGAGAGTTGATTTTATTTATTCCTGAAAGTCAACTTAAGAAGTCAGACGAGCATGACCATCGGTATAGAGATTATAGAAAAGCTGTTGTCAGCCTGCGTAAGAAAGATTTCTCTATCGACGCTCCTGATGGGGGGTGGATTGAAACTGGGTTTGTTAATGGCGGACAATACATAAAGGGTAAAGGCTTAGAAGTTTCCATCTCTAAGTATGTTTTACCCTATCTCTATGAACTTACGAAGCGATTTACTGTGCTTGATGCTACAGTAGTGATGACTCTGACAAGTAAGTTCTCTCAGCGCTTTTACGAGTGGTGCTGTCAATGGCGATCAATTGGTCAGTTTGAGTACAATCCAGATAGTTTGAAGGAAGTACTATGTGTCAAGCTTCCAGTTGGCCAGTTAAAGAGAGATGTCATTGAAATTGCCCAGACTGAACTAATGGGTATGTATGAGGACGGTATAAGTGATTTATATTTCACTTACAGCGAGGAGAGAGGTGGACGAGGACGGGGCGGCTCAGTAAAGCGTTGGATCTTCAAGATACATACAAAAAAGAAGGAAGTAGCCCAAGAAAGGGCCAAGAACGAGGATGTAGTCTTCGTCATGCGCTTTTTAGGCCAAATCTTTGGCAAGGACTCACCTTTGATCGATCAGGCCTTAGAAGCCCTTAAAACGCACGAAAACGTCAAAGCCTTCGCCGATCGAGCCGATGAATTGCAAGCATCAGGCAAACTCGACCGGGCTAAAAATAAGCCAGGCTACATTCGATCAATCCTGCAGAAAGAGTTTGATCTCGATAAGAAGTAGAGAAGCGGCCGGGTAGACTTGGCCAAGTAAAGCTTAGGCTGGGGTTTGAGGGCGGCTAGCCGCTAACAGAGCCTCTAGCTCAGAGTGGCTGACAGGGCGCGCGTTAGGATTGTTCTCCAGGCGCTCAATCTCCCGTGAAGTCAGGGTCTGCTTCACCACGTATTGTTTCTTCTCGTCCGGGGTCAGTCGTTTGCGCATAGTACTCTTTCAGAGCCGTTTGTTTGGCTTTCCAGGCATTGAAGATACGGATTTTGCCAGCTCTGATTACGAAAATAACACTTATTATACGATTTTGATTGCTTAATCCGGTGACTCTGTAGCGTGGCTCTCCGGTTTTCTCGTCAGGATAGGAGGTACGAAATAACCGCTTAGGGTCATCAAAAACGCTTTCACTTTCATCCACAGTCAGGTTGCGGCCGCTGCTACGTATTTTATCAAACTTCGTTAAATTGCCCTCATCCCATTCAAATTCCATTCTCTATCCAAATAGCCGCTGAAAGAATCCTCGTTTGTCTTGTACTGGCATACGGTCAGCAAGTTGGGTAATCATACCTTTGATGTCATCTAATTCCGTACGTATATCTTCTTGTCTCATAGGTGGCTGGTCGCCTTTCTTGAGCTGTTCTTGAGCATACTGCCGTAGATCCTCGTTCATATACTGACCGATAGTCTTACCAGTGCGGGTTGCAGCCTTCTCAATGGCTGTTCGTGTTTCTAAATCCACTCCTCGAACTGTCCAAGGCGTTACGTCTGGAGCCTTTCGAGGTCGCCCGCCCTTGTTTTTGTCAGTTTCGAGTTTTGTCTGACTGATCTTAGGTTCTGTCAGCGCCATTTCCGTAGATTGCTGACGTAACTCTGGTTCTGTCAGCGTAGTTTTTTCGGGTTGCTGACGTAACTCCGGTTTTGTCAGCGCGTTATTTTCAGCCATAACAGTTATGTCAGACGTTTTGTCTGACACATAGTTAGGAGATTTTTGGAGTATATACAAAACCTAGGTTTTGTCAGTGGCAATATAACACCGTGAATAGCTTTACATAATCGAGATTATGAAACATAAAAGCAGACCAACACTGTCAGTCTGCTTTCCGCTTCTATCCACACCATTAGGGAATTATATAACTCCCTGTTGATAAGACGAATATAGCGGCTTATTGATATAAAAATCGACTTAGCTTATCATAAGCCAGATTGTATCACACCTTGATGCCTCCAAATTATGCAACCTCCTCGATTCATTACTCATATTCAAGCACAACACTCTATCTTTCTGGATGTGTCATTGCAGGTATAGGTTCCCTTTGGGTGCTATACGTTTTAGGCGTCAGATAAGAATCAGCCTAACACAATGGTGATTATGCAACAATGCTTGTGAGTTCATTAGTGTCACAATTTATCTCTATCTTAGTAAAAACATGAAGTTGCCACGACCTGTAAAGCTTATTATTTCAATGGTCATGATAGCTGTAGGGTGGTTACTATTAGGTATAGGATATACAATGTCCTCTGGAGGGCCATATCTGAATTCATTTATATTTCTTCTTGGCTTCGCTGTTGCAGGAACAGGTGCTTTGCGGATATTATTAATAGGCTTAGGTAGAGATTAGTCTAACATAATTGCACTTATACAACAGAGCTAACATGGAAAATGCTCTAGCTTTATTCAGACAAGTGTACGAGCAACATCGTGATATTCAAATTTGTATTGCCGAGCTTAAGCGAGTAGGTTTTAGTCAGATCGAAACCATTAAGGTATTGATGGAAGTGTTAACTATTGACGTTGTGAAAGCAGATGAAATGGTACGCAGTTCTATAGCTTGGAGTAATTAAACTTTTCAAATAAAACTCATTCTAGTCTGATTGCCTTTTTCTAAATTAGTTTTATTAACATAACATTCGTGGCTGTTGCAAAAGTCTAAAATCGATTGATCTCGCACCGGAAACAAGTTTTATAAGACCGAATTTTACGTCAAAATAAGGCAGCGATCAGAAGAGATTCGGGCCAGTATTGACTTTTGCAACAGCCACGGTACTTATACAACACCTTTTTGTCCTCTGTGGCTACTTAACCTAGCCAAAATAATACAACCAAAGCACTATTTAAGTCTTTAATTATCATTTAATTATAATATTTCTTTATCCGTGATATGATGGTAATATCAGCTACCTTTGCTTCATCTTCCAATCGTTTAACGGACTCCTCTACCTTCCGCTCTGTTTCATCCGAGTTGCTGGTGTAGCCTTCCCAGCAACTTATGAACTTTCCTAGTAAGCCGACCCAGTCAGTTGTGGATAGCATCCACTATGACCACTGGACCATCAAAGATTTTAAAATCGTTTTTCTGCTTTCGGAACGAATCCTGGCCGAGATTAAAAAACTATCTCGTGTGTCGAATTGGTACGAGGATGTCATAGCCGCCGACACCTATATTGACCGGCTCAATACGTGCTTTACCAGCATTCACAAGTATTACAACGCGTTTGGCGTCTTACCTCAGGTAGGGGATCGGCTCTACAATGAGGAGACGGGTATGATCATTCAGGATCGCTCGATTGATGGGGGGTTGATGACTATTAC
>NZ_BAAHAC010000009.1:0-136475 GCF_054777875.1 Spirosoma koreense
TGGAGGTGCAGAGATGCATAGAGCTGAGCCGTACTAATGACCCCGAGAGTGAGTTGTTGTTTTGTTTACGATAGATCGATGATTGGCCGGACGGATAGTCGGGTGGTACCCGGTTTCTCTCTGTGGGAAAAAAGACTCACGAGCTATTAGAGATATTGAGAGGTTAGCTTCTCAGACGAGTCAACAGGTTGGTGCTGGTAAGGCGGGTGGACACCTCTCTCCATTTCGCACAGAGCCGTTAAGCCCCGTACTGCCGATGGTACTGCTGTCACAAGCGGGAGAGTAGGAAGGTGCCACCTGATGAAACCAAGGCCGGCGATCATTCGATCGCCGGCCTTTTTATTGATCCTTGGTTCAAACAGTAATCCAGTAGTTATTTATCATGTTAAGCGCTTCATCTACAGAAGTAGCTGTCAATAATAAATTGCGATTATTGGCTCTGAGAAAACCTTCAGCCACCATTCGATCTAGTTGCAGCAGCATTAGGTCATAATAGCCATTCGTATTTATAATCGCTACAGGCCCATCATATAGGCCCAATTGTCGCCAGGTAAGGATTTCAAACAGTTCATCCAACGTACCAAATCCTCCCGGTAGGGCAATAACGCCCTTGGCCAACTGCACCATCTTTAACTTTCTTTCATGCATCGTCTCCACAAAATGTAGCTCTGTTAGGCTAGTATGAGCCACTTCCAGATCAGATAGGAAACTTGGTATAACTCCTATTACTGCTCCACCATTTTGTAAAACTGCATCGGCAACGTTTCCCATTAAGCCAAAACCGCCACCACCATAAATAAGCCGGATGCCACGGATCGCTAGCTTTTGGCCAAGTTCGGTTGCAACCTGTTTATAGATTGGATCGACACCCTGGCTTGATGCGCAATAAACTACAACGCTTTGCATAAGTGAAAAGATGAGACTAGTAGCCTTAAATTAATTGATTGGCAACCAGTGAAATATCCAGATCGCCAAATGATCCTGAACTCATCAGCAAAAAAGATTGCGCTGTTTCCCGTTGCTGAATAAGATACGTTGCCAAATCGGCAGAATTCGTAAAAATCTCTAAAGCAGCTTTATCAAAAGCCGTTTTTATCTCTTCTAATGAGGTCGAATCGGTTTGTGGTTCGGCTGTATAGCGATCGATATAAATAATGGCCTGATCGGCTTCGTTTAGGGTTCCTTTATACTGCTCCAGAAAGCTTTTGTTCAGGCTACTGAAGGTATGTAGCTCAAGAATCGCCAGCAATTTCCGTTCGGGCTGCTGGTGTTTTACCGCTTCAATCGTAGCTTCGACTTTAGCCGGCGAATGAGCAAAGTCTCGATAAACGACCTTAGAATCACTCTCGGCAACTTTTTCTAAGCGTTGAGGCACACCGTTGAAAGTAGGTATAGCTTCGTAGAATTGATCTTCTGTGATGCCGATGCGGTCACAAACGGTCATGGCACCAGCAATATTTTTCATATTATGCTGGCCGAAAATCTGAACGGGTATTTTTTGACCTTTCTTAGTAATTAACAGTGTTTGTCCGTCAACGATCTGGCTGGCATGAGCTACATAAGGAAGTTTCGTAATATCCTCACGCTCTTTCTGACCAATTATATCGAGCATATCATCAGATTCGTCGAAGATCAAAATACCGGCTTTAGGCATCGATTCTGCCAGAGATTCAAACTGGTCCACATATTCGTCCCAGACAGGATACGTGTTAACATGGTCCCAGGCAATACCGCTAATAAGCGCAATATGGGGTTGGTAATGGAGGAATTTCGGGCGCGAGTCAATCGGTGAGGATGCATACTCGTCACCTTCAATGATGATAATCGGTGCCGATGACCCAGTCAGGCCCGAGGTTAGCTTCACGGTTGTTGTGAATCCTTCAATTGGATCACCAATCCAATAATCAAAGATTCGATTATGGTGCTTCAACGTGTGCAGAATGATAGCCGTGATTGTTGTCTTACCATGGCTGCCAGCTATAACGACACGCTGTTTCTGCTGACTTTGTTGATAAATGAACTCAGGATACGAATAAACAGGTAATCCTAATTCCAGCGCTTTGATCAGTTCCGGATTATCTTTTTGGGCATGCATGCCAACTATAACGGCTCCCAGCCCGGCATGGATCTTATCGGGGAACCACCCTACCTGGGCGGGCAGGAGCCCCTGCTGCTGCAAGCGCGATTGCGAAGGTTCGTAGATTTTATCGTCGGAGCCTGTAACCAGGTAGCCTTGTTGGTGGAGTGCTATAGCGAAATTGTGCATAGCGCTACCGCCTATAGAGATAATATGAATAGCCTGAGGCATTGGTAAAGAATTTCTATGTTGGGGGCAAAAGTACAGTTTCTTTTGGTTCGCCGGCCGAAGTCGGTGCTGAGGTTATGGCACGGCTTAAACGGATTATTAATTTTATATTATCCCGAATCAAACCTGCCCTATTTTGGTTGATATGATTGCGAATTGATTATACTTGGAAAGCACAATTTTCAGTGCCAAATTCGCGCCTGTTTTTTTGAACCAAAGACTGCAACGACGATATGTCCGATTGCCGAACCATTCAATTTATGCGCAGAACGAAGGGATGAAGACTTACTATGACCTGATTGATCAGACATTTGAATTTCCAACACGGGAATTTAACGTCGAAAAAAACGAACTGATGTTCAATAATGTCCCTCTAATGGACATTGTCAAACAATATGGTACGCCCCTGAAATTAACTTACTTACCAAAAATCACAGAGCATATTGAACATGCGAAGCTGCTGTTTAAGAATGCTATGAAGCGGTATAATTATAAGGGGAACTACACTTACTGTTATTGTACTAAGTCATCCCATTTTCGGTTTGTGCTTGAAGAGGCACTTAAAAACAATATCCATCTTGAAACCTCATCGGCCTACGATATACCTATTATTCGGGAGTTGGTGAAGATGGGCAAGATTACCAAAAATACGTACATTGTCTGCAACGGATATAAGCGACCGTTGTATACTCAATACATTAGTGAACTCATTAACGACGGGTTTACGAACTGCATTCCCGTTCTCGACAACCTTAAAGAGATTGAAGCCTACGAAAACTCAATAACGGCGGATACAGTCAATTTCGGCATTCGGATCGCTACCGACGAAGAACCTAATTTTGCCTTCTATACGTCACGTCTGGGAATTCGCTATAGCGACGTGAATGAGTTGTACCGCAGTAAAATACAGCCAAATGAGCGATTCAAGCTCAAGATGCTGCATTTTTTCATCAATACCGGTATCAAGGACAGCGCTTATTATTGGAGCGAACTGAGCCGGTTTATGTACAAATACTGCGAACTAAGAAAAATGTGTCCTGATCTCGACTCGATCGATATCGGGGGAGGAATGCCTATTCAGACATCGTTCCAGTTTACGTACGATTACCAGGCCATGATCGATCAGATTGTGGAAAGTATCCAGTGGATCTGTAACAAGAATAATGTACCTGTGCCGCACATCTTTACCGAGTTCGGCTCATACACGGTAGGCGAAAGCGGAGCAGTCATTTATAAAGTAATCGATCAGAAGCTGCAGAACGATAAGGAATTGTGGTACATGATCGACGGTTCGTTTATTACTCAATTGCCGGATTCATGGGGCCTGGGGCAGAAATACATCATGCTGTCGGTCAACAACTGGGACAATCCTTACCAGAAAGTAAACCTTGGTGGACTAACCTGCGACTCGCACGACTTTTACAATACAGAGGCCCACAGCGCGGATTTGTACCTACCAATTTTTGATCAGGATACCGAAGACCAGTACATCGGTTTATTCCATACAGGCGCTTATCAGGAGTCATTGGGTGGTTATGGCGGTATTCAGCATTGTCTGATTCCGGCTCCTCAGCACGTTATTGTCGATAAAGACGAAGAGGGCAACCTGCGTACGCGCTTGTTTGCTCCCGAGCAGAATAGCGAAGTAATGCTTAAAATTCTGGGTTATGGTGGAGCCGAGCCAGGTATGACTGAACTCGAAGCGACGGAAGCGGCCGAAGAACGTGAAGAAGCAGAACTGGTAAAAGAAGAAGACTAATGGATTTCATCTTCCAGCATGGTAATTTAATTGTGCTGGAAGATGAAGGTTTACATTGTACAGTTTTTACGAGTATATTCGTTTTATAATCTGAAAGATATTTCTAAAAGAATACTGACTTCATGAAAAAGCTATTGATCTTAACTACTGTTTTAGCTACTCTATCGCTCAGTGCCTGCTCGCGCAGAGCAACCTGCCCCGCTTATGGCAGCGTACAAAAAACTACACCAACGCAGGTTCGCGTTTAACAGGTGAAGGCGTTAGGCATACTGAAGCACAAATCGCGAAGCTTCCAGTAAACTGGATACGCAGCCATCGCACTCGTCTACGGAGATTTCCAGTTCTTCCTGAGAAATGCGTACGGTTCGTACGCCAACCCGACGGCCTGCCTGCATGTCGCGTGAAGCATCACCGATCATCCAGGATTCGTCTGGTTCGATATCATATTTAGCGATGGCCTTTTCAAGAAGTAATGAACCGGGCTTTCGGGTAAGCGACTCCGTATCGTACTGCGGATGATGCGGGCAATAGTAGATGTCATCGATAACCTGGCCGCATTGTTCCTGCAGATAGTTATAACAAGCCATTACGTCGTCGCGGGTATAAAGCCCTTTGGCGATACCTGCCTGGTTTGTAATGACAATTAACAAATAACCCGCTTCTTTCAGCAAACGTAATGCTTCCGGTACGCCGTCGGGAATAATAAAATCCTCAATCCGGTAAACGTAATCCGTTCGGTCTTCATTTAAAACACCGTCGCGGTCCAGGAAGATGCACTTGTTCATGGGGGTTGAGGTCTAATTACAAAGCAATAATGCAATTATTTGACCAAATAATTGCATTATTGCTTTGTAATTAGTTATAAAATTTACCAAAAGGAACATTCTCGATTCAGGCTTGCCTACTAGTTGATTAAGAAATGAGGTTAATCATGCGCCCAAGTCACGCAGACGTTGGTGAAGCGCCTGAATCTTAGCTTCAGCATCGGCAAGTTTCTGACGCTCTCGATCAACAACTTCGGGTTTGGCATTGGCCACAAATTTTTCGTTCGAGAGCTTCTTAAGAATTGAGTCGCGGAAGCCGGTGTTGTAGTCCAGCTCTTTACGTGTGTTTATAAGCTCTTGTTCAACGTCAATTTCACCGCTGATGTTGACAAAGAACTCATCACTTTTAATCAAAAAGGAAACCCCTTCGGCAGTTTCAGCTGTATAATTAACCGCCGAAACATTGGCCATTTTGCCGATCAACGATTCGATTGGCTGAAGCCGCTCCGGTGTAGTTGTCTTGATCGTCAGTGGTAGGGCGACTTTGGGCGAAATCTGTTTTGTATTCCGAATATTCCGAACATTTGTAATGATCTCAAAAAGCAGGTCAAAGTCTGCTAATGTTTGATCGTTGATTGGGCCAGCCTTCGGGAAAGAAGCCACGCAGATGCTATCGCCCGGCTGTCGCTCACGAATATCCTGCCAGATTTCCTCCGTAATGAAAGGCATGAACGGGTGAGCCAGACACATCAGTCGCTCGAAGAAACTAATCGTCCAGTCGTACGTATTACGATCAATTGGCTGTTCAAATCCGGGTTTGATTAATTCAAGATACTGCGAGCAGAAATCGTCCCAGATCAGTTTGTAAATTGTCTGCAGGGCATCCGAAATGCGAAATTTGCTGAAATCGTCCTCAATCTCCAGCAACGTAGCATTTAGTTTGGATTCGAACCACTGCACAGGTAAAGACCCCAACGGTAGCGTCTCGTTAGCGCCAGCAACTGAAATCTTCTGGTCTTGAGACGCCACGGATTGCGTCTCCACGATCGTCCAGCCTTTTACCAGCCGGAACGCGTTCCATATTTTGTTGCTGAAATTACGCCCCTGTTCAACAAGCTTTTCGTCGAACATCAGGTCATTCCCGGCAGCCGAACTGAACAGCATACCGGTACGTACGCCATCGGCACCGTATTGTTCAATCAAATCCAGGGGGTCGGGCGAGTTACCTAATTGCTTGGACATTTTACGCCCCAACTTATCGCGGACGATGCCCGTGAGATACACATTTTTAAAAGGCGCTTCCCCGCGGTACTCATAACCGGCGATGATCATACGAGCCACCCAGAAGAACAGAATTTCGGGCGCTGTGATCAGATCGTTGGTAGGATAGTAATAGTTGATATCGGCATTATTAGGGTCTTTCAGCCCATTGAATACTGACATAGGCCAGAGCCACGACGAAAACCAGGTATCCAGCACGTCTTCATCCTGCGTCAGATCGGCTTCGGTCATGGCAAAGAGCAGTTTTTCGTGCTGCACTTTTTCAAGGGCTTCGTGTTTATTTCTCGCCACAATGACGGTTCCGTCCTGCATGTAGAACGCTGGAATACGTTGTCCCCACCAAAGCTGTCGGCTAATGCACCAGTCATGAACATTCTCCATCCAGGACCGATACATATTTTTGAATTTGGGCGGCACCAGCTGGATGGTATCATCCATGACGTTTTTGAGTGCCGGCTTCGACAGCTCATCCATTTTCAGGAACCACTGCAACGATAGTTTTGGCTCAATGACGGCACCTGTCCGTTCGGAGGTCCCGACGTTCGATTTGTACTCTTCCGTCTTGACCAGATTGCCGGATTCCTCCAGGAGCTTGACAATCGCTTTCCGAGCCGCGAATCGATCCACGCCGACCAGAATCTGGGCTTTTTCGTTCAACGTACCGTCGTCGTTGAGAATATCCAGAACCGGCAGGTTGTGCGTAAGGCCCAGTGTATAGTCGTTTGGGTCGTGAGCGGGTGTTACTTTCAAACCGCCCGTTCCAAAGTCCATGGTTACGTATTCGTCCGTAATGATGGGAATTTCGCGGTTGATCAGGGGAATTAGTGCTTTCTTACCGTGCAAGTGTTTATAACGCTCGTCGTGAGGGTTAACAGCAATAGCGGCATCTGCCATTATCGTCTCCGGCCGAACCGTGGCAATGGTGATGTAGTCAGAAGTGGTATCTCCTTCGGCCCCCTGTCCTTTCTCCCCTGCTATCTCATACCGGATATAAACCAGTTTCTGCTGAATCTCTTTAGTGATGACTTCCTCGTCAGAAACCGCAGTACGGCCCTGTGGGTCCCAGTTCACCATACGAACTCCCCGATAAATCTGGCCTTTGTTGTAGAGGTCCACAAAGACATTGATAACTGACTCATAAAGAGCAGGCTCCATCGTAAACCGCGTGCGGTCCCAATCGCACGAAGCACCTAGCTTACGGAGTTGCTTGAGGATAATACCGCCGTATTTATGCGTCCACTCCCAGGCGTATTCCAGAAACTCTTCGCGGGTAAGGTCCTGTTTGCTGATACCGCGCTCCTTCAGCATCGCTACCACTTTTGCTTCGGTTGCAATACTGGCATGGTCGGTACCCGGCACCCAACAGGCGTTTTTACCTTCCATACGTGCCTTCCGGACCAGCACGTCCTGAATGGTGTTGTTGAGCATGTGCCCCATGTGCAATACACCCGTCACGTTCGGCGGAGGAATGACAATGGTATAGGGCTCACGGTCGTCCGGTGTAGATTTAAAAAATTGGTTATCAAGCCAGTATTGATACCATTTTTCTTCAATATCCTGGGGGGTGTATGTCTTTGAAATCATAACTCAGATAAAATCCAATCGCGCTGGCCAGACCGAGATACGGTAAGAAAACCAGCGCTGGGGTATAGATGAACAGCAAAATTAGTTAAATTGGATAGGGCGAAAAAACGAAACCTTGCCTTTGACAGTTTTACAGCAACACTTCTTCGATAGCTATGGAATTCGGAAAAATACAGAACCTGGAAGCTGTTAATTTTGACCTTCCACCTGGCGCAGCTTTTAACGCCCGCATCTGGGCGGGTGTCGAACCCACACAACGGCCTACAGTATTCATTGGCGGTCCTATCTGGGCCAACAAAGATTATGTGGGAAAAGTCTATCCATCCACTGCGAAGGAACGCGATTTTTTGCACTACTATACCCGGCAGTTCAACACGATCGAGTTGAACCTGACCCATTACCAGATTCCAACAGCGGGTATGATCGAGAAGTGGAAAGCGGAAGCCGCCGGGTCGCCCGGTCGGTTTGGCTTTACCTATTGCCCTAAATTTCCGCAGATCATCAGCCATGAACGACAGTTGATAGCTACTGAGGCTTTGACGGAAGAGTTTATCAATGCTGTGCTGAACCTGGAAGAATTTCTGGGCATGACGTTTCTGCAGTTGCCGCCCACCTTTGGGCCCGATAAATGGCCCGTTCTGGAAACGTACCTTAAAAGCCTGCCCGACGAACTGGATGTAGCGGTTGAGTTCCGGCATCCTGACTGGTTCAGTAAAACCACAGTATGGCAGCAAACCTTGGAGCGGCTTTATTTGCTGCGTCGGCATGTGGTCATTACCGACGTAGCGGGCCGGCGCGATGTGCTGCACATGGGTCTGAGCAGCCCGGTTCTGACCCTTCGGTTTATTGCCAACGAAGGCCATCCGACCGACTATATCCGCACCGACGCCTGGGTTCAACGGCTGAAAACATGGTTTGAAAAGGGCTTGCAAACGGCCTATCTGTTCATACACGGCGGAGCCGAAAATGATACCGCTCCTGAACTTATACTATACTGGGTTCGTGAACTCAACAGGCATTGTGGTCTGAATCTGCGTGAACCGGTACTTCAACCCAAAGTGGTGCAGGGAAGTTTGTTTTGATTTCCCCGCTTGAGCCTGTACCTTTGCCGCATGATTTTACAGTCAACACATCACCGGCATCCTCATTCTGAGCGGTAACGCAGCAGAACAAGACGCACGTGTTTGTGACTTCAGTGAGATAATCCTGACTACCACAATATACAAAGCCCGGTTCTGCTAAGGAATCGGGCTTTTTTAATGTAAAATGAATAACGGCAGGCCGAGAGGCTCTACAGGATTCATTGTACATCATCCATTCAACCATGAAGACCGTTATTATTAAATACAACGCCGGAAATGTCCAGTCAGTTATGTACGCGCTGGAGCGTCTGGGAGCTAGTTACCTGCTTACGGATGACGAAGCCGAGATAAGATCGGCTGACAAGGTTATTTTTCCCGGTGTAGGCGAAGCCAGTACGGCCATGGCTTATCTGCGGGAGCGTGGGCTGGACAAGCTGATCCCGTCGCTGAAACAACCCGTGTTGGGAACCTGCGTCGGAATGCAACTGATGTGTCGGTACTCCGAAGAAAATGATACGACCTGTATGGGTATATTCGATATCGATGTCCGGCGGTTTCCGACTCAACCAGGCTTCAAGGTACCGCATACGGGTTGGAATAGTATACACAGCTTGAATGGACCATTGACGGATGGTTTACCCGAAAACGCCTACGTGTATTTTGTGCACAGCTATGCCGCCGATGTGTGTGCCGCAACGACAGCCGTCTGCGACTATGTTCGCCCGTTTAGCGCCATGCTCCACCGGAACAATTTCTACGCGGCTCAGTTTCATGCCGAAATCAGTGGAAACATCGGTCAGCGGATTCTGGAAAATTTTCTAACATTATAATACGGACGATCCGCCGTTGCGGAGGAAATCCAGCTATAAATTTCTACTAAAAGCGGGTTCTCACCCGCGATGCATATGCTCATCATTCCCGCCATTGACCTGATCGAAGGGAAGGCTGTTCGGCTAACCCAGGGCGACTACCGTCAGAAAAAAGAATACAACGCCCGACCGCTGGAAGTAGCCCAGCAATTTGAAGACGCCGGTCTGACCCGCCTGCACCTCGTTGATCTCGATGGAGCGAAAGAAAAGCGGGTGATCAACTGGAAAGTGCTGGACCTGATTGCTTCAAAAACCAGTCTGCACGTTGATTTCGGCGGTGGTGTTCAATCCGACGACGATCTGCGGATTGTGTTTGAATGCGGAGCCAGGCAGGTAACGGGGGGGAGTGTCGCCGTCAAACAGCCCGACCTGATGGAACGCTGGCTGTCGCAGTATGGTGCCGATAAGATTATTCTGGGAGCCGATGCGAAAAATGAAAAGATTGCGGTCAGTGGCTGGGAAGAATCGACGGAAGTCTGGGTATACGATTTCGTAGAGAGATGGGTAGAAAATAGCATCAAATACGTCATCAGCACCGACGTTGCCAAAGATGGTCTATTGCAGGGACCTTCCTTCGAACTATACCGGAACCTACAGGACCGTTTTCCAGAGCTGAACATCATCGCCAGCGGGGGCGTCAGTAAGCTGGCTGATCTGGAGACGCTGGCCGATATGAATATCTTCGGCGTTATCGTAGGAAAAGCGATTTATGAAGGACGCGTGACCTTAAAAGAACTCACCCAGTTTACGGCTAATTAATTCGCCATGACCCGCGAATACACCATCAGTACCGACAAATCCAGGCTCAATCTGGAGGTTATTCACCACTATCTGAGTCAGGAATCATACTGGAGCTTAAACATTCCCATCGATATCGTTCGGCGATCGATCGAGCATTCGATTTGCTTCGGTGTTTATCAGGGAACGGATCAGGTTGGTTTTGCCCGCGTCATTACCGATCAGGCTACGTTCGGTTATCTGGCCGATGTGTTTATTCTACCAACTCACCGCGGGAAAGGCTTATCGAAACAACTTATGACCTTTATTATGGCTTATCCGCCATTGCAGGGGTTACGGCGTATGCTACTGGTAACGCGCGATGCGCATGGGCTCTACGAACAATTTGGCTTCAAACCAATCGATAGTCCCGAAAATACAATGTCCATTAAAGCCTTCACAGCCTACTGATGCTAACAAAACGAATTATTCCCTGCCTCGATATCAAAGATGGACGCACCGTAAAAGGAACCAACTTCGTCAACCTGCGGGATGCTGGCGATCCGGTTGCTCTGGCCGCCATCTACGCCGAACAGGGAGCCGACGAACTGGTGTTTCTGGATATTACAGCCACGGTCGATGAGCGTAAAACCCTGATCGATCTGGTTCGGAATGTAGCGCATACCATCAACATTCCTTTTACGGTAGGTGGGGGTATCTCGTCTGTGGCCGATGTATCGGCTCTGCTGAATGCGGGAGCGGACAAGATTTCGATTAATTCTTCGGCCGTACGAAACCCGAATCTGATAAATGAACTGGCCCTGGAGTTTGGCAGCCAGTGCGTGGTAGTGGCTATTGATACACGTTGGATTCGGATCGGGGAAAGGGCCGTGGGCGTAGGGGTATCAGAACATGAGCCATTGTCCTCTGCCCTTTCCCCCGCGCCCTTCGCCCACATTGTTCATACGCACGGTGGTCGTAAGCCTACAGAACTGCGTACCATTGCCTGGGCGAAAGAAGTAGAAGAGCGGGGTGCGGGCGAAATCTTGCTAACCTCGATGGATACCGACGGAACCAAAGCAGGTTTTGCGCTGGACTTAACCGCGCAGATTTCGGGTTCGGCCAACATTCCCGTCATTGCCTCAGGTGGCGCCGGCACTATGCATCATTTCGTCGATGTATTTACGACCGGTAAAGCCGATGCCGGGTTGGCCGCTAGTATCTTCCATTTCAAGGAAATCGAGATTCCAGCTCTAAAAGGCTATCTGCGGGAGAAAGGCATTGAAATGAGAATTACCGATTGACACGAACTCGGCAGACCGGTCTAGAATTTGAAGCCCAGGTCCAGCGAAACAATCCGGCTTTTCGAGACAAGCTCGCTGCCCCGCGCAATATTTATCAGTCCGCGCTGGTAGCTCACGCCGAGGTTAAACGCGTTGTTCTGATTGATTTTGTACTGAACGCCAGTTCCGAGCAATAAGTCAATGTCTCCGAAACCGTACTGCCGCCGACTGCCACCGCTCTCGGCCGTATACAATCCATTGCGAGCCTGGTCCAGCGCTTTTTCGGCTACTTTTATACTGATCAACCCCCCAGTCTGGAGATACAGACGCATGTTTGGCCCGATGTTGTTGGCAAACAGTTTCACCGTTACCGGCAGCTGTACGTATTGCAGATTATAGACCGATTCTTTTTCGGGTAAGCCCGGATTCCAGACACTTTGCCCGTACGTTCCTGGCATTTGAAAAGCAGACCGCTTAATCGTGTACCACAGCCCCGTACTGAAGGCATAGCGGTTTTTAAAAAAGAAGTAATCCAAGGTTGGGCCGATGCTCATCCGGACGCCTGCTCCGTTGGTACGGAAACCAGCGTATGATCCGCTACCTTCGGCCGTATTCATATCGAGTGAGGGCGCGAACCGGATGCCCATTTCGATGAGGTGCGTCGGCCAGGCATAATCCGGTCCAGAGCCGTAACCGTTGTTTTCGGTCGATTCGTTGGTTTGCTTCCGCTTTCGGCGCTTGCGATCATCGTCATACTCCCGGCGGTTCTGATCCTGCCCATCGTAGTTATCGCCCAGAATTTTTCGGAACCGCTTTTCGGTCACACTGGATTCCTTTGTGCGCAAACGGTACAACGCCGTGGATGAGGACTGCGCATGACTACACACAACCGCCAGCAAGACCAAAATCAGTCCTAACCCTGCAACTTTTTTCATATTTTTGCACGTTTTCTATATTGAAAACTAATGATTTTCATGCACCTACGTACGGCCCTTGCGGGGCTTTTTTGCTTGTTTCTGCTGGCTTCGTGTACAAAAAACGAAGATGTTACGTTCGTTCGGCTCGATCAGCAGCTTTTTTCCAGCAAATCGCCCGATAGTGTTCGGGCTATACTGAACCGGAACCGGGCTATTGCTCAATTGTACTTTAACGCGAACGGGGCCGGAAATGATACAGCCGTTGTTCGGGAATTGACCAACCGGATCAATAATCCGGCTCTGAATGAGTTTAACCGTCAGGTTCAGGATAAATTCGGTGATCTGGCCGATCTGAAAAAAGAGCTGTCCGAGGCTTTTACAACCATCAAAAAAGAGTTTCCCGATTTTCGCGTCCCCAAAATCGCTACTGTCGTAACCGGTTTTATGGGCCCGGATCTGGTCGTTTCCGACAGTCTGATTGTGATCGGTCTCGACTACTTTGCCGGCCCAACGGCAAAATATCGTCCGAATGGACCGGAATATCCGCAGTACATTCTAAGACGGTATGATAAGGCTTATATCGTTCCGGCCATTGTCTTTGCTATTTCTGATAAATATAACGCCACAAATCGACAAGATCAGACCATGCTGGCTGACATGGTTTATTATGGCAAAGGATACGTTTTTACAAAGACCATGCTGCCCGAAACAGCGGACAGTTTAGTCATCGGATACTCAGACAAACAACTGACGCAAACGTTTAACGCACAAGACATTGTCTGGGCGCATTTTATTGATAATCAACTGTTATACCAGACAAATCCTGCCATAAAACAGCGATATTTGAACGAACGGCCCTTTACGGCCGAAATCGGTCAGGCCTGCCCCGGTGCGATTGGTCGTTGGGTGGGGTGGCGTATAGTCGGTATGTACCACGACAAGCATACCAGTGTTAGCATTGCCGACCTGATGCGAAACGCAGATGCCCGGCAAATTTTTGAGCAGTCGGGGTATAAAGGACAAAAAGAATAGTGGCCAGTCGATAATTGACAGTAGCTGGAAAACGCTAAAGCACTGACAACTATCTACAACCTACTATCAACTACTAAGTATGGCAAAACGAGGAGCGAGTATTGGCGAAGAGGCCACCAAAGAGAAGAGAACAGCCTTTAGCCGGGAGGGCATCCGGAAAGCACTGAGCATTTTCCGGTTTGTAAAGCCCTACCGGGGCATGTACATCATCGGGTTTATTTTTCTAATCCTGTCGACCGGCACGACCATGAGCTTCGGGCTCCTGATTGGGCAGATCACCAGCGTTATTCAGGGGAAATCCTCCTTTACGCTCAACCAGGTTATCGTATTTTTTGTGGGCGTATTGATTGCGCAGGCGATCTTTTCCTTCTGCCGGATCTACTTTTTTTCACAGGTGAGCGAACGGGCTATGGCTGATGTGCGCCGGGCTGCCTACGCGAAGATTATCACACTACCCGTATCATTCTTTGAACAACGGCGCGTAGGTGAGCTGACAAGCCGCATTTCGGCGGACGTTTCGCAGCTACAGAGCGTGTTTACCCTAACCTTGGCCGAGTTGTTCCGCCAACTCGCTACGCTGGTGATCGGTACCGGTATTATTCTTTACGTTTCCTGGAAACTTACGCTGTTCATGCTGGCGACGTTTCCTGTCATGATCATAGCTGCTTTATTCTTCGGCCGGTTCATCCGTAAACTGTCCAAGCAGGTTCAGGATTTGTTGGCTCAGGCCAATGTGGTAGTTGAAGAGACGCTGCAATCGGTACAGGTTGTCAAGGCGTTTACGAACGAAAATCTGGAAATAAACCGCTACGGTAGTGCCTTACAGCGTGTGGTCGACATGGCGTTGCGGGCCGCGAAATACCGTGGAATTTTTGTTTCGTTTGTCATTTTTACCCTGTTCGGCGGTATCATCAGCGTCGTCTGGTACGGCGGATCCCTGGTGTTGTCCAACGAAATGCCCTTTGCAGATTTGCTTACTTTCCTGGTTTACACCACTTTTATCGGAGGTTCGGTAGCCGGTATGGGCGATGTGTATTCGCAGTTAGCGCAAACGATCGGCGCTTCGGAGCGGATTCTGGAGATTTTGCAGGAGCCTTCAGAAGTAAATGCCGACGACTCTCTGCCGCTTTTTGTGCCGGTACAGGGGCATGTTCAACTGCACGATGTTCGGTTTTCATATCCTTCACGGGCTGATGTTCAGGTATTGAAGGGTATTTCATTCGATGTGGCGGCTGGTCGTAAGATCGCACTGGTCGGGCAGAGCGGAGCCGGAAAATCGACGATCGTTCAATTACTGATGCACAATTACCCGATTGGTGGCGGGTACATTAGCATCGACGACCGCGATCTGACCAGCTTCAACATCACTGAACTTCGGAAAAACATTGCCATTGTGCCGCAGGAGGTGATACTCTTTGGCGGAACGATTCTGGAAAACATCCAGTACGGTAAACCCGGTGCTACGGAAGCCGAAGTTCGGGAAGCCGCCCGAAAAGCCAATGCCCTGCAGTTCATCGAACTATTTCCGGAAGGCTTTCAAACGGTTGTTGGCGAACGCGGCATCAAGCTGTCGGGTGGACAGCGGCAACGAATTGCCATTGCGCGGGCCATTCTGAAAGACCCGGCTATTTTGATTCTCGACGAAGCGACCAGTTCGCTCGATGCCGAGTCGGAGCGGCTGGTTCAGGAAGCGCTGGACGAACTGATGCAGAATCGTACGACCATCATCATTGCCCACCGCCTGGCTACGATCCGTAAGGTCGATATGATTTATGTGCTGCGGGAAGGCCAGATTGCCGAATCGGGCACCCATGATGAACTGGCCAGCCAGGAAGATGGCATCTATGCGAACCTGGTTAAATTGCAGTTTGAAACGATCGAATAAGAAGAGTCGTTAGTCAATATAGATCGCCACTCATAAGAACTGGCAATCAGCCAAAATTGGCCAATGACCACCCATGAACCATGACAACTGCGTCTAAAACCCTGAAAGACTTTAATCTTCGCCACACGAGTGGCCGTGAAGAGGTACTCGATTTGTTTCTGAACGCCGGTCATGCACTGGCGCACCACGACATCGAAAACGGACTCGGCCCCGACCACGATCGGGTAACGATCTACCGGACGCTGCGAACATTTCTGGATAAAGGGCTGATTCATAAGGTTCTGGACGACGAAGGCGGAACGAAATACGCGCTCTGTCGTGCTACCTGTGCCGATGGGCATCATCATCATGATCACGTGCACTTTAAATGCGAAGCCTGCGGACAAACGACTTGTTTGGAACAGGTCAGTATACCAGACGTTTCGTTACCCGCCGGATTCAACCGGAAAGAAATGAATCTGCTTATTCAGGGAGTTTGCCTGGATTGTAATAAGTAAGCCGCTCAGCCGCCACTGCAGTAGGAATCCACCAGCTATTTTAGTGAAAAGCGAGGGTTCCTAAGCCCATTACTCTATGCCCACCGAAACGATTTTTCAGGAACGTCAGCAACAATTCACCCAGTTCGAACAGACAGCGCAACGTCAGTACAACCAATTGGCTTTCTGGCGGCTAGCCTGGTTTGTTGCCATCGTTATCCTGGTTTGGCTTTTCAGCCGATTGGATTACCAGCTTGCTGCGGTAGGCGCTTTGGTAGGGGGTATCGCCGGCTTTTTGATCTTGTTGAAAAAGCACCAGGTCGTTCGGCGAAAGCGCGATTTGAACCACCAGCTCGTCTTTATCAATACGGACGAAGCCGCCCGGATGAACCGACAGTATCTGCGGCCTGAAATGGGTGAACAATTTATGAACGCGACCCACCATTACGCCGGTGATCTGGATGTGTTTGGGAAGCACTCTCTCTTTCGGCTGCTAAACCGTACCCATACGTATGAAGGGCAGAATCGGCTGGCCAAGTGGCTTAAAATGCCGTCGGCTCCCGACCCGATCCGATTGCGCCACCAGGCTGTAGCCGAATTGACACCACAAATCGACTGGCGACAGCAGTTTGAAGCGCTGGCTTACCTTGAAGAAACTGTAGGGCGGTCACCGGATAAGCTGGTTCAATGGGCTACCGCTCAGGTCTTACTCTTGCCTGCCTACCTAAATATTGTTCGTTTTTTGTTGCCGGCTATTTTTCTGAGTTTGTTTGCGAGCTGGCTGATGGGTTATGTGCCCGGTGTGGTAGTCTTGCTTGGGCTGGCAATTAATGGATTCGTACTTAGTCGATTAGCTGCGCGAGCCCAGGAAGTAAGTGAGCAGACGTTCGAAATGTCGACGGCTCTACGCGCTTTTCAGTCCTTATTTCAGCAGGCCCGCGGCCTCAAAGGCGAAGCGATTCGGCTGCGCGCTATTCAGCAGGCACTAACCTCCAGCGACCGTTCGGCGGCCGAAGCGATCGGGCAGCTTTCCCGGCTAACCGAAGGGCTCAATTACCGGCGCAATCCGTACTTTTTTCTCCTGTTCGGCATCGCATCGCTTTGGGATGTACACTACCTGATTCGGTTAGAAGGCTGGCGGCAAACGTATGGGCCAGACCTTCAGCGCTGGTTCGATGCGCTGGGAGAACTGGAAGCCTTAAATAGCCTGGCTGGTTTCGCATACGCTCATCCAGCCTACATTACCCCCGACATCGTGGAGGACCAACTGACTTTGGATTTTACCCAGGCAGCTCATCCGCTCCTGCCACCAAACCGCAGTATAGCTAATTCGCTGAACCTGACGGGTTCAGGACAGACTGTACTCATCACGGGGTCGAATATGTCGGGGAAAAGCACTTTTCTACGGACCGTTGGAGCCAATGTCGTGTTGGCGCTGGCTGGGGCAGTTGTTAGTGCAGAGCGATTCTGGTGTTCGCCCGTCCGTGTATTCACCAGTATGCGTACACAGGATTCTCTGGAAGAAAGTACATCGTCATTTTACGCGGAATTAAAACGGCTACAAACGCTCATTACTTTATCGAAGCCATCGACTGATGCAATCGGTGAAGGTTCCGGAAACGAACCATGGCCCGTATTGTATTTCCTGGATGAGATCCTGAAAGGAACGAACTCGGCAGATCGGCATCGGGGCGCCGAAGCGCTGATCCGTCAACTGCATCACACTACCGCATCCGGGTTTGTATCGACCCACGACCTTGAACTGGGGCAACTCACCGACGCGGATGGATTCGTGCGGAATTACCATTTTCAGTCGGATCTGCTTGATGGTCAGCTTGTGTTTGATTATAAGCTCCGCATCGGCATCTGCGAGAGTTTCAATGCCAGCCAGCTCATGCAGGCGATTGGCATTGACATGGCGGCTCTTCAGAAATAGAGCCAATACCAGCGCAGCTTCGGACCAATCTGCAGGGTAGGTGCCGGAATTTTGATGTACTTTAAAACGCCCAAAACCACTTTTATAAAGCCACTGCGGGGTCTTAAGAGTTTGACCAGGTTGATGTCCGGCGCAATGTACCACTCATGTCGGCCGCCCAAACCGTCGTTGTTGCGGCTCCAGGTTTCGGCCTCCAGCCCTATACCGACCGACAACTGAAGCCAGTCGGGCCAGCGATTCTGCCAGACCCGTCCGCCGAAGTGTTCGGGTGAGAAAGAAAACCAGTACGTTTGGTTGATGTAATCGTCGATTGAAAAACGTTGTACTGGAATGCCACGCGCTTTAAAATATTTTGGCGTCTGTTGCCAATAGCTCACTTTCCACTGCACATCCCGCAAAAAACCTGACCGATGCTGAACCATTGGCCAAAAACCGCCCAAAGTACCGGCGGCTACATCCCGCCAGCTAAACCCATAGGTTGGCGAATAAGCGTCTTTTAATTCGATGCCCAGCTCCACAAAAACAGCCGAGCCCAAGGCCAGCCACTCCGCTTTTCGTTCGGAGATACCAGCCCAGCGAAAAGCACTGTAGTAAGCTTCTGACGTGAAAATTCCGCCTTCCAAATGCGCGACCTTATCTAAGCCGCTGGCATAGGTTAGGTCCCGCCCTTCATCGAAATGGAAAGGAACTCCTTTACCGTTCCACCAGGTATGCTTCAGATAGCCATAAGTCGATCCCAACGTAAGAAGAGAGGTAGCACCAATGGCCCACAATCGATCAGTACGAGGAGTCGGTAAAGTTGAAGTTTTTTGATTCGTGACGCTGTCGGCTCGGAGTGGTAACGAATCCGCAACCGGGTTACCGGTCAAGCATTGGAACAGGAGAATAAGATGTAAGTCCATGCCACATAGGACTTTATATCTTATGATAGGTTACAAATGCTTCAATGGGCAACCCACTCGCACCCAGTGAATTTTCTACTAAGAAGTTAATTATGGAACATTTATTGCACTTCCCTATGGTGAATTACCCGAATGTATTTAGCGTGCTTAGAAAAAGCAAACCAATAGAATCAGTTTGCTTTCTGTATTACCAATTTAAAAACCAGTTAAAAATAAGTCGACTTAACTAAGCCGGGTGATACAAATCGACAGATAAGCCTTTTGTATCGCCCAAATAGCCTATTTAATCGATTAAGCGGTACGTTATTTAAAAGACCGTATAAACAAGTATTTCGCTGGCAGTTGAGCTTAAGTTCTGAACAACTCTCAGATGAACCGGCACACAACTGATAACCAAAGACTTGTTTATACGGCCACCTAAAAATTCGCTGTAAAAGAATAATTATTTCTTATAGATGCGGTACAGCCGCCCCTGGTCCGTAATAGCGTATAAGGCACCGTCTTTGCCTTGAGTTATATCCCTAAAACGCTGTAGATCACTCGCCAGTAGCCGCTCTTCACCCACCACTTTGTTGTTCTCGATAACGAGCCTCAGCACATGCATTCCACTTAGCGTACCAATAAAGAGGTTGTTCTTCCACTCTGGAATCGCATCGCCACTGTAGAACGTCATACCGCTTGGCGAAACCGATGGATCCCAGTAATAAACCGGTTGTTCGAGTCCGTCTTTCTGCTGGATGCCCTCACCAACTTTTTCACCGCTGTATTCGATGCCATACGTGATGGTTGGCCAGCCATAATTTTTGCCCGGCTCGATATGGTTGAGTTCATCCCCTCCTCTTGGTCCGAATTCGGTTTCCCACAGGTCGCCCGTAACGGGGTGAAACGCAAGCCCCTGTACGTTCCGATGCCCGTACGAATACAGTTCGGGGCGGGCATATGTCTGCCCTGCAAATGGATTGCCAGCCGCCGGTTTTCCTTCTTTCGTGATGCGGATGACCTTACCCAGACCTGAGTTGATCGATTGAGCCTGGGGCCGGGTTATTTTATCCGACCGTTCGCCGGTGCTGATGATTAGATTGCCGGTCTTGTCAATAAGAAGCCGTCCTCCGTAATGCAGATTACCGTTATAAGCGGGGGTGGCCTGGTAGATCACCGTAGCTCCCTCGATCTTTTTCTCATCCGATGACAGTTTTCCCTTAGCCACTGCTGTTAAGTTTCCGTCGGGTCGTGGGTTAGAAAATACCCAGTATACCATCCGGTTAGTCGCAAAGTCGGGATCGACCCGAACGCCCAGCAGTCCACCCTGTCCGGATGGGTTCACCTTCGGAATACCCGTAATCGGTTCACTCAATTTACCGGCTGATGTCGCGATGCGCATGGTGCCTTCTTTCTCAGTTATCAGCAGTCGGCCATCGGGTAGACTCGTAATACCCCAGGGGCTTTTCAGCGCTTCGGTTAATACCTTGCCCTCGTAACCAGTCGCTGTTTTCACGCCAGCTATCCGGGTCTGACCTGCAAAAGCGGGCTTATACGTCGAATTCGGTTCCTTAGTTTCTACCGATGCCTGGGTATTCGTCGATGTACTTTGGCCGCAGGCTGTTAATGCCAGTGTAGCGCCCGTTAGGGCAATGATGATTCTGTTGCACATATTTTATTGTTCTTATAAGATTATCTGGTTACTGTCAATTTGGAGCGGTTTGTTCATAAACCAGGCACCAGCCTGCAAAATTGCATTAATCTTGCCGAAGCACTTCCTTCAGCTTAGCTTTATAAACGCGCCCAATGAAAATTTCTTCATTGCTGATCCGAATCGAACCCGTATTTGCGTCGTGGCATAACCAAGTGTGGCCAATCCAGAATGATAATGAGCATCAATCGATAACAAGCTTGTAAAGAACTATAGCAGGAATAAAAGCAAACGAATCCGCTTTTTTGGTCAAGAAAAAAGGCCGTCCTGCGGCCTTAATCTTACTCTGTATCATCGGTTCATCAATTGAACGACTGTCTGAATTCCAGGGGTGAATAATTGGTCTTGTTCCTGAATAGTTTGCTAAACGACTGCGAATGCTCAAAGCCTAGCTCATAAGCGATTTCACTGATGGATAGATCGGTAGTCGATAATTTCTCTTTTGCCTTTTCGATTAACTTGTCGTGTATGTGTTGTTGAGTGCTTTGCCCCGTCAGGATTTTCAGCAAGCCACTTAGGTAGTTAGGAGATACGTGTAAGGCGTCGGCAATGTATTGAACCGTCGGGAGTCCTTTTTCTGGTAAGGTATCGCTGCTGAAATATTCAGTTAATAGCGCTTCTAGCCGGTTCAGGATAGAATGGTTGGTGATTTTCCGGGTAATGAACTGTCGTTGATAAAAGCGTTCGGCATATGTCAGCAACAGGTCGAGCTGGGCAATCATGACGTTCTGACTGAACCGATCGATGGGGGAGCGGTATTCCTGACCGATGTTTTCGATGAGGTTTGTAAGGATAGTTTCTTCTTTCTCCGACAAGTGCAGGGCTTCGTGCACCGTATAGCTAAAATAGTCGTAGTGGCGGATGGTTTTTGCCAGGGGCGTATTCCAAAGAAAATCGGGATGAACGAGCAACAGCCACCCCGAGTGTTTGAGCTCTTCATCGGCCTCGATAGAAAAAACCTGACCAGGAGCAATAAAGACCATGATCCCCTCATCGAAATCGTATTCCTGCTGTCCATACTTCAGCTTACCATGGAAATTCCGCTTTAGAGCAATGGAGTAAAACTGATACACCATGCTTTTCGGGCCATCGTCCGATCGTCGCTTAATGTCTTTGAAGTTAACCACGCTGATCAGGGGATGCTCTGGTTTTGGAAGACCCATAGCCTGATGATATTCATGGATGGTTTTTATCGTAAAAGGTTGTTGATTTTTCATAATAGCGCATTCACTTTGACGAAATGGGTACCTTTCTGAATCTACCCCAGGCTACAAAGGCAGCCATTAATGCAAAAACGATATTCACGCCGATAACCGACGCTTCGCCCCGTAAACTATGAAAAATACTGGCGATGATCATCAGGGCGATGATGCCCACAGCGGCCAGGGGTGTCAGTTGCGGTTTTATCCGGAGCCACGCTGGCAGGACTAAGCCGAAAGCCCCCAGAAAATCGACAAGTCCTGTAAACTTAACCAGTGCACTGGGAACCTGCCCCACCCAGGGCCACATGGCAGATAGTTTATCGATCGGCTGAAACCACTTCATCGCGGCCGCCCAGAGTAAACTGACTGCTAAAATGAGTTGTACGATCCACAGGATGCGATCCAATACCTTCGATGATTGTTGTTGACTAGTCATGCCCGACGCTTTTTTAAGACCCCGGCAAAACTATGTACATTTGTTTTCCACGAGATAATGCTTCCAGGTCGGATAGCGCTATCCGACCTGGAAGCAACGTATATCAGAAACCATTAACGAGTCTGGTAATGCTGAATGCAAAAGGATGCCCAAAGAATTTCCTGTCGATCAGAGACGCTTTAGAAGCGCTGGAGGGCCGCTGGAAACTGCTGATTCTGTTTTCGTTATCGACGGGTCCCAAACGATTTAAGCAACTGGCCAGAGAAGTAACCGGAATAACCGACAAAACCCTGTCATTAGAGCTAAAGCGTCTGGAAGGGAATCAACTAGTGAAGCGGGAAGTACATGATACCTTCCCTCCGACGGTTGAGTACTCGATTACAGACCACGGAAAATCGCTCGAAAAAGTAATGGACGAACTGCATGACTGGGGGTCGGCCCATCGCAAAACGATTATTGGAAAATAATCGAAATCGGACTACTTGCCACGAGCGTCGGTCTGCTACTTGTTGAAAACGGTTGCAAATTCCCGGGCAAAATCGGCCAGTTTTACCTTACCCATTTCGGTCGATTTCTGCTGCTGATAATCGCTCTGTAAGACACCACTGTGAATAGCAGCGCCTAATTCTACCAGACTGGCAGCTATAGACGCAGGAGTTCCGTTCTGCTCCAGACCCTGTTGCGTTTGCGCATCCGTAAAGGTTATCCAGGTTAAATCCGGTATGCCAACCGCAGCTCCTAAAGCCTGAGCAACGTCATCACACGTGCGTTCGTCGCTTACCACATAACGCACATTGCTACCAGAGGTGGACGTTTGCAGCTCTTCTGCAGCGGCAGTAGCAATATCGACTGGGGCAACCAGAATCAGTTTGTCGGCGCCACCGTAGTTAGTGCCGATAAAGCCAGCCCTTTTTATCATACCGACGAAGTTGTACAAATTATAGTAAATGTATCCGGCCCGCAGATGCGTAAGAGCCACCCCCGCCAGTTCATTCAGCTTGGCTTCGATATCGTGGGAGCCAAGGATAACTCCGGTACCTTTGTCTAAATCAGCGCCATAACTACTCAAATGTACTATCCGCTTCACCCCCGACTGCTGAATGGCCTGTGCATAATGGCTACCCAGTCGACGGTAGTACGCTCGTTGGTCGAGTTCGGCATAGTTGGGGGGAACCATACAATACGCAGCATCGGCTCCAGTAAACGTAGCTGTAAGAAAGTCCAGATCCTCCAGTGAGCCGATGGCGGCTTGGGCGCCTATGGCTTCGATGTCTTTTCGTTTCTCCGGCTTGCTGCTGATAATCGTAACCGTGTGTCCTTTGCGTATCAATGCGGTTGCCAATGGCTGACTAATGTGACCTAATGACCCTGTGACGACAATTTTCATGTTCTCTCTTTTTTGTCGTAAAGGTCTGCCTCAAGGCACAGCCGCCTGTAGCCGTATCTATTCTTGTTGTAGCCGAAACCTGGATAACCAGTCGTTATGGATTTATTTAGCTTTCCTGATTATGTGCATCGAGCGCTGATCAAGCGAAAAATCAATTAGTATGCATGCATACTAATTGGGGCGGAATTCCTATATTCGCATCGGCTAAGGCTGTTTATCAATATCGGACTGGAGAAATCATTCTTAACAAACTACCCACCGAGATAGGTTAAGAATGATAGAAACTCAACTTTACAGACAGTAGCTAAGCTTAAGAGAAGCTATACATTACTGTTAATAATCAATGGATTATGGATTTGTCAACCCGGCTGAAACGTAGAGCCAATAAAAAAGCAGTTACGAGTTTTGGTCGTAACTGCCAGATTATGAAGGTGGTGATGGACGGAATCGAACCGCCGACACAAGGATTTTCAGTCCTTTGCTCTACCAACTGAGCTACATCACCGCAACGGCGAAGCCGTCAAAACGTGGGTGCAAAAGTACGTATTGCGTACCTTTTTGCAAGACATTGTTCAGAATATTTTTCAGAAAAAACGCATCTTCTGGTTAACTGCACTGATTATCAGCGGATATAAATGAAAGTAAATGAATGGAAATTATTCAGCAAATTTTGTTCGTAGCTGCACTGGCCGCAACAATCTGGTTTATAACGAAACGGATTCAGCTCATTACCCGGGCTATTAAACTGGGTCGGCCAGAAAACCGTTCGGGTAACTCGGGTGAGCGTTTGAGAACGATGCTGCTGGTGGCGTTCGGTCAGAAAAAAATGTTCACGAATCCGTTGGTGGGCGTGATGCACTTTGTTATCTACGCTGGGTTCCTGATCATTAATCTCGAAATTCTTGAAATCATTCTCGATGGTATATTAGGAACGCACCGCTTGTTTGCGCCTTATATTACGCCTGTCTACCCGATTCTAATCGATGTGTTTGAAGTGCTGGCTTTTGGGGTACTGGTCGTTTGCGTGGTATTCTTGTGCCGTCGATTTGTTGTAAAAGTAGACCGCTTTCAACTCGAACGACACCGCGAAATGACGCGCTGGCCCCGAACCGATGCCGCAATTATTCTGACAGCGGAAATCCTGTTGATGATTGCCTTTCTGACCTGGAATGCGTCGGATAGTGTGCTGCGCGACCGGGGCGTCGGTCATTACGGCGAGTTGCAGGCTGTCGTTCCTGATTTTTTAATCAGTCGGTTTCTCAAACCCCTCTTTGCGGGCTTTAACGATACAGGGCTGGTTGCCTATGAACGGTTTGCCTGGTGGGCGCATATTCTGGGTATTCTGGCCTTCGCTGTTTATGTAACCTACTCCAAGCATCTACACATTGCGCTGGGCTTTCCCAATGTTTATTTCTCAGATCTGCAGCCGAAAGGTGAGATGCAGAACATGCCGGAAATTACTAAGGAAGTTCAACTCTCGCTTGGCTTACCGGTAACGACAGAAACCGACGGATCACAGGCGAATGAGAATGGCGAACAACCCGCCGAGGTCGGTCGGTTTGGTGCCAAAGACGTTCAGGATCTGAAATGGATTAACCTGATGAACGCCTATAGCTGTACCGAATGCGGTCGTTGTACGGCTGCATGTCCGGCGAACATTACAGGCAAGAAACTGTCGCCCCGCAAAATAATGATGGACACCCGCGACCGGCTCGAAGAAATCCAGCGAGGGTGGCAAACCAACGGTCCTGACTACCGGGACGATAAATCACTGCTGAACGATTACATAACCGCCGAAGAACTGAACGCCTGCACGACCTGTCAGGCCTGCGTAAATGCTTGTCCGGTCAATATCAATCCGCTTGATATTATTCTGCAGCTACGTCGGTATAGGGTTATGGAAGAGTCGCAGGCACCGGCTTCCTGGAACGCCATGTTCAGTAACATTGAAAATAACATGGCTCCATGGAAATTTTCACCCAGTGATCGATTTAATTGGGCCGATCAGGTAAACGAAGTTAAATAAGTTCGTGGCGCAGGCAGGTCGGCTTTCGACGGCTTACGAACTACAAAAGCAAAGCCATGACACAGGAAGTAAGAACCTATAAAGTGCCCACCATGGCCGATATGGCCGTTACGGGCGAGGAGCCAGAAATTCTGTTCTGGGTTGGTTGCGCGGGTTCATTCGATGACCGATACAAGCGCGTAACCATTGCCTTCGTTCGCATCCTCAACCACGTCGGTATAAAGTTTGCTGTACTGGGGCCCGAAGAAACCTGCACTGGTGATCCGGCACGCCGGGCAGGGAACGAGTTTTTGTTTCAGATGCAGGCCATAGCGAATATTCAGGTGCTGAATGGCTATAATGTAAAAAAAATCGTAACAGCCTGCCCCCACTGCTTCAATACGATTAAAAACGAGTACCCCGCATTGGGTGGTACGTATGAAGTGGTTCATCATTCACAGTTTCTGCAGGGGCTTATTAACGAAGGGCGGATAAAGGTGAAAGATGGGCAACCGTTTAAAGGACGACGGATTACATTTCATGACTCCTGCTATCTGGGCCGGGCCAATAAAATATATGAAGCACCCCGCGAGGTATTAGCTGCTTTAGATGCCGATCTGGTCGAAATGAAGCGTGTGCGGGCCAACGGTCTTTGTTGCGGAGCCGGAGGAGGACAGTACTTTAAAGAACCCGAGCCTGGTCGGAAAGACGTAAATGTAGAGCGGGTAGAGGAGGCCCTTAGCACGGGTGCCGATACCATTGCGGTTGCCTGCCCGTTTTGTATGACGATGATGGCCGATGGTGTCAAGAATAAGAACCGCGAAGATTCCGTTCGTGTGTTCGACATTTCGGAACTCATCGCGCAGGGAGAGGGGTTGTAAACAGAGTCGATAGTCGTTCGTTACCAGCTCATAATAACTGACAACTATCCACCGAAGACTGTCAACTGCTATGTATATCGATTTTGACAAACTGTCTGACCAAGCCCGCATCTGGGTGTATCAGGCGAATCGCCCGCTTACGGACGGAGACGTAAACACGATTGAAGCCGCCTTACAACCGGCTCTGAACCAATGGGCTGCTCATGGACAGCCGTTGCTGGCTTCGGCGCAGGTCGTCGAAAACCGGTTTGTAATTATTGGCGTCGATGAAGAATATTCGCTACCCAGCGGCTGCTCCATCGATTCATTCGTGCGAATAATGCAGGATATGGGTCGGCAATTGAGCAGTGGGCCAGTTGATTTTTTTGATCGATCGGCGGTGATCCTATTGCCCGATGGAACCCTAGAGGCAATTGCCCTGACAGGTCTTAAAGCGGCCGTAGCAACTAATGCCCTGACTCCAGAAACCACCGTTTTCAATACACTGGTGAAAACGAAAACTGAGTTTGCCGAAAGCTGGCATATTCGGGCTGCAGACTCCTGGCTGAAGCGTTATTTCAAACCTGTAACGGCTACGGCTAACTAAGAAATTCAGTTTACGGAAACCCGGTAGCAGCCGGTCAATCACTATCTATGGATAAGGATTGACCGGTTTTAACATTGCTGGAGTAAGAAACGTTCACTGACAAATCGTCATATCCAGCTGATTTTGACCCTCATTTAAAACAAAGGAGTGATTTTTGCAGTCAATTCATTAAAAGCTCAGCGAATAGAATATGTCTAATTAACGATTTCGTTGGGCGTTGCCGTTTCCAATCGGCAATTAACTGTTACTTTTATGGCGACTATACAACAGGTTATGTCAGATACGCCAACTCGCGACGACCGGGACCGCATCGGCGGACCGGCCGGATCGGACCCACTAGTACCCGACGGCGATCCTATCGATCAGCCATCGGAAGATACCCCTGCGCGCCGATATACCGACGAGCAGAAATACCAGGTATTCAATAAGGAGTTTATGCCCCATATTGACTCCATGTACAATTTTGCTTTCCGATTGACAATGGACGAAGACGATGCCAACGATCTCGTTCAGGATACATATTTGAAAGCTTTTCGGTTTATTTCCTCATTTGAACAAGGAACTAACGCCAAAGCATGGCTGTTTCGGATACTGAAGAATAGCTTCATCAACGATTATCGGAAAAAAAGTAAGGAACCGGCTAAGGTCGATTATCAGGATGTTGAAACTACCTATAATTCCGAAGATGC
The DNA here is from genome assembly GCF_054777875.1 of Spirosoma koreense. Lineage (NCBI taxonomy): Bacteria > Pseudomonadati > Bacteroidota > Cytophagia > Cytophagales > Cytophagaceae > Spirosoma > Spirosoma koreense. The sequence continues at coordinate 27,669 of NZ_BAAHAC010000009.1, forward strand.
CGAATCCGAACATACTGTCGACCTGCGGGCCGAATCAGTTTCTGACTTAATCGGCGATGAAGTCGCAAACGCACTAAATGCATTGCCCGTAGATTTCCGAACGGTTATTATTCTCTGCGACATCGAAGGATTTACGTATGAGGAAATGGCGAAGATTCTGGACATCCCGATCGGTACTGTTCGTTCCCGTTTGCACCGCGCCCGCAACCTGTTAAAAGAAAAGTTACGTGATTATGCCTCTTCGATGGGATACAAAGAAGAAAGTGAAGAATAAACGAACTTTTTCTTAGGCTAAATTGGTTCTGCTTGTAACTTATTGGTATTATTATTCTTGGAATAAATAAAACTTTTCCAATGCAAACGTCGTTGCCGTCCTCATCTTCGCCCGAAGTCAAGACTGACAAGCCTGAGATGAAACATAACTGTAGCCATCGGGCCGATTGCCTGAAGATGATTCAGTTGATTCTGGATGGAGAAGCTACTCAACAACAGCTCGCTAAACTGGAAGCTAATCTTGAATCCTGTAAACCCTGTATTGAGATGTACCATCTCGAAAAGGAAATAAAGGAGTTATTAACAAAACGCATGGAGAAAAGATGCTGCCCCGAACAGTTAGTGGCAACGATCAAATCGCGAATTCTGAGTTTTAGCTAAGTACACTAGCTGACTATTGGGGTAATTAGGGCAGGCTTCCAGAAGCAACCTTAATTACCCCAATTAATTTTTCAATAAATCATTACCCACCGTGGACGGTAAACTTATAATTTTTTCAGCCCCTTCCGGCTCGGGAAAAACGACCATTGTCAAGCACCTGCTGGCCGAGAATGAAAATCTCGGCTTTTCCATTTCAGCCTGTACCCGCGACCGGCGGGGCCGATCGGAAGAAAATGGGAAAGATTATTACTTCCTGACTCCTGAAGATTTTAAGCAGAGAATAGATAACAATGAGTTTGTGGAATGGGAAGAAGTATATACAGGTGCTTTCTACGGTACGCTGAAGTCAGAAATCGAGCGATTATGGGCGAGCGGTAAACACGTTCTGTTCGATGTCGACGTGCAGGGCGGCTTAAAATTGAAAGATTTTTATGGAGATAAAGCACTGGCTGTCTTCGTAAAAGTACCGGATGAAGCTACGCTGCAGCAACGGTTAATTGGACGTGGTTCCGAGACCGAAGAAAGCCTGTCGCGACGGTTATTTAAAGTGCATTTCGAAATGAGTTTTCAGGGTCGTTTTGATGTCATTTTGATGAACGATGACCTGGAAACCTCGCTCCGAAAAGCCCAGAACCTGGTCGATGATTTTATTCAGGAAAACAAAGTACCAGCGAAAGGAACAGTCATTTAGTTAAGGGCAGAGGGCATGGGGTGAAGAATACCTCTTGTCTTGCACCTATGCTCTACACCCTTATGAAAATCGGTTTATTTTTCGGTTCGTTCAATCCTATTCATGTTGGCCATCTCATTATTGCCAATACGATGGCTACGACCACTGATTTAGACCAGGTGTGGTTTGTCGTATCGCCCCAGAATCCTTTTAAAAAAACCAAAAGCCTGCTGCATGAATTCGACCGGCTCGATATGGTCGAACGGGCCATTGCGGATAATAGCCGCCTGAAAGCAACAAACATCGAGTTTTCGATGCCAAAGCCCAGTTATACCATCGATACGCTGGCGCGACTAAGCGAGAAATACCCCCAGCATACCTTCCGACTGATTATGGGCGAAGACAATCTGGAGCAATTTGCCAACTGGAAGAACTACGATAAGATTTTGGAATATTATGGCTTATACGTGTACGAGCGACCACGTACGGTAGAAAGTCCGTTCAAAACGCACGCGAACGTTTTGGTCGTTAATGCTCCATTGCTGGATATTTCCGCTACGTTTATCCGCGAGAGTATCCGTGCTAACCGGTCGATTCGCTATATGGTGCCGGAAGTAGTGGAAGAAATGATCGAACGAAAGAAGTTTTACGTATAAGCAATGCGGCAGAAATGCCTGTCACTCACGGAATCCCATTCTGAAAGGTAACTTCGGTAACCAGCCCAATAGCGCTCATTCGGAGTGCCACGGATCGACTGCTCGATTTTGCACCAGGCTGGTCGCAATGCGACCCTTTTTCCAGAAAATAAACGTAAAACTTTTGATTCCGATCGGCTAACTGATTGACATCGGGCCGGCCCAGCAGTTCACCGATCGTATTGGTCGTTTTTCCTTTAAGGTTTTGAATTTCAGCCTTCAGGTCAGGTATAAGTGCGGACCGGACACCATTACAGCCGCCCCGGTCGGAGCGCCATTTTTTCAAATCGAGCTTACCAAACTGATCGGGGACTGAGCTACAACTGAGCAGGGAGAATACAATTAACGACGTGATTAGAAACTTCATAGTCTGTTGTTTAAACACAGAGCCACGGAGAGCACAGAAAATAATAACTAGACTCTATGTTCTCCATGGGCCTGTGTTTAACGCTTTATTGTTCATTGTATAGCACTTGTAGCAGCGTTTGCCCGACGGCTTTGAGCGTCGTGCGGTCAATGTTACTCATGTCGTCTTCGGCCGTGTGCCAGCCCGGAAAGAAGCTACCCGTGCCAATGTTCGTGTGAATAATATCGATCATTGGAATCTTGGCGATGGTGTTCGGTGCCACGTGGTCATCGGTAATTTGCCCACCAGGGGTATCGACGAAATATTGGCTGTATCCTGCCCGGCTGGCCGTTTGCCAGACATTGTTGACGACGGTTGGCGCAAACTGCATCGATAGTCCTTCTTTAGCAAACGTTGCACCTTTCGCCCCAACCATATCCAGTAAAATACCGTAGTAAGCCGAATAGCCGGGTTTGTGCGGATGTTTAGCCCAGTAGCGGGATCCCAAACAGAAGCCGATATAATCATATTGGTTTCCAGACTCTTTCTCGAAATCGTTACCCGCTTTATCGCCATCGCCCCAGTCTTCGGCATCAAAGAAAACAATGTCGATGCCAACGGTGGGCTTTGTCGAACTCTGCTGAATCGTACGGGCCAGCTCAAGCAGCACCCCAACCCCGCTGGCTCCATCATTGGCCGCCGTAACGGGTTTTGTCTGATCTGCTTTATCCGGATCATGGTCGGCGTGCGGGCGCGAATCCCAGTGCGAAGCGAGCACAATCCGCTTGGTCGCTTTAGGGTTGATACTGCCAATAATGTTACGGGCGTTTAGTTTCTTACCATCCCAGGTGTTGGCTACGAACGTTTGCTCAGTGACTTCGCAACCGAACTGCTTCAGTTTAGCCGCCAGGTAGTTCCCGGTCTGGACATGGGCGGGCGTATTAGGAACCCTCGGACCAAATTTTACCTGCCTGTCAATATAAGCATAAGCCGAGTCGGCATTGAACGCGGGAGCAGAGACCATCGCTGGCTGGTTGGTAGTCTGCGTGTTCTCGCTCTCGTTTTTCTTGGTTTTACAGGCGCTGGTCATGACCAGCAAAAGCGCTATAGAATAGCTGAGAATGGATTTTGTCATTTTAGGTTCATTGATTGTCATTGGTCGTCACTATGTCGTCACTGATATCAATTATGTGTTCCACTCAAGGAACTCTAAAACGATGAATAACCACCAATGACAATTAATGACATTTCTTACTCTTCATACGCCCAGTCGATCTGATGTTTCATGTCCTTGATTGCCAGGCCCTGCGCTTTGAAGTAAGAACGAATCTGGTCTACTTTGTCGTATTGCCGCTGCTCTTTGTACTCACGGTATAACGTCAGCAAGCCTTCCAGCACGGGCTGGTTAGCCGTTCCTTCTTCTTTCAGACCCAGCACATCCTGCATAAACGAAATAAACGATTCCTTGAGCAGGTCAAATACGTCTTCGCCAAGAACCGATGCCTGGAGCTGGTTCAGATACAGCATATTGATGTATTTCAACAGGGTAAATAGCTGAGCAATGCCGACGGCCGTATTCAGATCATCATTCATCGCTTCGTAAAACTGCTGAACCGCCTGCCGAATATCCTGCTGTTTGGCCTCGTCGATAGGGCCTTCTCCGCCCTGATACGTCATTAATTTGATGATCCGAAGCCCGTTGGCCAGTCGTCGGTAGCCTTTCTGAGCGGCCTTGAGCGCATCATTTGAAAAGTCGAGCGTACTGCGGTAGTGTGACTGAAGCATGAAAAATCGAACCGTCATCGGGCTATAAGCCTGGTCCAGAAGTGCATGATTTCCGGAAAATAGCTCGGCGGGCAAAAAAGAATTACCCAGCGATTTCGACATTTTCTGGCCATTTACGGTCAGCATATTCGAGTGCATCCAGTACCGAACCGGATCGATACCCGTCAGACCGTCACCCTGCGCAATTTCGCATTCGTGGTGCGGAAATTTCAGGTCCATACCACCGCCATGGATATCGAATTGTTTACCTAAATATTTGGTACTCATGCAGGTGCATTCCAGATGCCAACCCGGAAAGCCTTCGCCCCAGGGCGAATTCCAGCGCATCAGGTGCTCGGGAGCAGCCCGTTTCCAGATGGCGAAATCGAGCGGACTCCGCTTCTCCGACTGGCCGTCTAGTTCGCGGGTTTCGTTGAGCAGATCATCCAGAATTCGGCCCGACAGTTTACCATAATTGCCGCCCCGCTGATTGTAGGTTTCAATGTCGAAATAAACCGAACCGTTTGATTCATACGCCAGCCCATTTGCCAGCAATACCTGAACCGCTTCGATCTGCTCAACCATATGCCCGGTTGCCGTGGGTTCGATACTAGGTGATATGGCGTTAAACTGCGCCATGACATTGTGAAAATCGTTCGTAAAACGTTGAACGATCTCCATAGGCTCAACCTTTTCCAGCTTGGCCATCCGCCCGATTTTATCCTCACCCTCGTCGCCATCGCCAACCAAATGACCTACGTCGGTAAGATTACGCACATAGCGTACTTTGTAACCGATAAAGGTTAAGTATCGGTATAGTGTATCGAAGGTAAGAAAGGTACGAACGTTACCCAGGTGTACGTAGTTATACACGGTCGGCCCGCAGACGTACATGCCTACATATGGTGCGTTGATCGGTTCAAACAGTTCTTTCTTACGAGAAAGGGTATTGTATAAGTGAAGCGGTTGCATTGGTTGCAGTACTATTTCTGAAGATTGACAAAGGAAATACGCGGTAAGTCTGACGCAGTAAGGTCAGTGGTTTAGCAACAACAGTGTGTCTGTAAGCGATAAACGTCCTTCGTCGGCATGATCGAAACGATACGGTTTGGTAGGGCGAAGTTACGGATTGTTCGTCGGAAAACGGTAGGCTGCACAAAGCTGCCCCGTCACTTTTGGCTATATTCGCGTTTTGTTTTACGAATTGACCCGTACAGGTTCTGTAATGCAGCTAGTTGAAGTAGGCAACAACGCCACCTATCAAAAAGACTTTATCCAGTTTCCGGTTCGCCTTTACCGCACCGACTCCTGCTGGATTCGCCCGTTGGACGTCGATGTCGAAGAAGTGTTCGATCCGGCCCGCAACAAGCGATTCGAGCATGGCGAATGCATCCGGTACCTTCTGCAAACCGATACCCGTGAGACCATCGGTCGAATCGCGGCTTTTGTCGATTACGAAATTGCTAACCTCGATAATGACCAACCTACTGGTGGAGTCGGCTTTTTTGAGTGCATCGACGACCAGCAGGCGGCTTTCACCCTGTTCGACGCGGCTAAAGTCTGGCTCCAGGACCGGGGTATGGAAGCCATGGATGGGCCCATCAACTTTGGTGACCGCGACCGCTGGTGGGGCCTGTTGGTAGACGGCTTCGAGCGGGAACCGAACTATTGTATGCCCTATACCAAGCCGTATTACATCCCGTTTTTTGAGAACTACGGCTTTAAAGATTATTTCAGGCAGTTTACGTTCGGTATCCCGACGACCTGGTCGAAGCTGGTGGACATGTCGCAGGCGGTAAAAGACCGGGCGCAACGGATTTACAATAATCCAGACTATACTTTTCGGACTATCGACAAAAAGCATCTTCCGGCTGCAGCAGAGCAGTTCAGGCATATTTACAATGCGGCCTGGGGCGGCCATAGCGGGGTGAAAGAAATGTCGGCCGGGCAGGCGCAGCTGCTGATGAAGAAGTTGAAGCCGGTAATCGACGAAAAAATCATCTATTTTGCTTATTATCTGGGTGAACCGGTCGCTTTTTTTGTCTGCCTACCCGAACTGAACCAGGTGTTTAAGCACGTCAACGGCAAGCTCGATCTGGTTGGTAAGCTGAAATTTTTGTGGCACATGCTCCTAAAAACCAACCACAAAGCGTTCGGTGTCGTGTTTGGCGTAGCACCTGAGCATCAGGGAAAAGGAGTCGAAGCGGCTATTGCGTTGCGAATGCCGCACGAGGCCGACCACAACCCCGATTTTCAATACACCGAACTGGAGATGAACTGGGTCGGCGATTTCAACCCGATTATGGTGCGCTTTGTAAGCCAGCTAGGGTCGAAGATCGTCAAGACTCACATTACATACCGAAAATTATTCGATGAAACGAAACCATTCAAACGATGCCCGGTGATCGGGCGAAAAAAATAAGTTTTTCAGTTTACTGCCGGCTGCCAGGTGGTAAGCACAAACGGGAAACTGCTGATTGAAACCTGTAAACGTATAAAAATGAGCTTATTAACCGTTGGTTCCGTAGCCTTCGACGCGCTGGAAACCCCATTCGGCAAGACCGATAAAATTATTGGTGGTGCTGCTACCTACATTACCCTTTCGGCATCGTACTTCACCAAAGAAAATAACCTGGTTGCCGTAGTGGGCGATGATTTTCCGCAAACTATGATCGATGACCTGACCCAGCACGGCATCGATACCGAAGGGCTGCAGATTCGGCAAGGGGAGAAGACGTTTTTCTGGTCGGGAAAGTACCACAACGACATGAACACGCGCGATACGCTGATCACGGAACTGAACGTGATGGAAAACTTCGATCCGATCGTTCCTGATTCGTACCAGAATTGCCAGTACCTGATGCTGGGGAATACAGCACCGGCTATTCAGCAAATGGTCATCGAGCGATTGCATAACCGGCCGAAGCTGATCGTACTGGACACGATGAACCTCTGGATCGAAATTGCCAATGCCGACCTGATGGGCCTGCTTAAGCGGGTCGACGTGTTGGTGCTGAACGACGAGGAAGCCCGGATGCTGACCCATGAGTATTCGCTCGTAAAAGCGGCTGCCAGGATTCAATCGATGGGGCCCCAGACGGTCATTATCAAAAAAGGTGAACATGGTGCGCTGATGTTCAGCGAAGGGCGGATTTTCTTTGCCCCTGCCCTACCACTCGAAGTGGTTTTCGATCCGACTGGTGCGGGCGATACGTTTGCAGGTGGGTTCATTGGTTACCTCGCGAAAACAGACGATACTTCGTTCGAAAATATGAAACGAGCCATTATTTATGGCTCAGCGATGGCGTCGTTCTGCGTCGAGAAATTCGGTGCCGAGCGGATTATGAATCTGACACAAGAGGAAATCAAGACCCGGGTAAATGAGTTTGTAACGTTATCGGCATTCGGATTGGAATAACGTCGTTTTGGTCCTAAAATCGCCGGGAAGGTCGCCGGGAGTGCAACAAAAAGCATTTTCAGCGACGTTGCGGTTGAAACAAATTATAACCACAAGCAGGTCAGTGCGGCTCCATCGACACGTGGAGCCGTTTTTGCTGTATTTGGCTGATCGCTGAGAATAATGGTCGTGCCGTCGGAGCCCAAATCCCAAAGGTTGCCCCGTAGAAAAACGTTCAGGCCTCTGGTAATACCGGCTTCGGGCGTAGCACGACCCGCCATGGCATGGGTCAGCCACGCTTGCCCTTCCGTCATTTTGCCAACGTCGGCACGGGCATCGGCAGGCGTTTCGGTACCGCTATAGCCTTTCCAGTTTGCGCTCCAAGCCCGATTGCCGGCCGAGAACGAAGGCACTGCCAACAGCGTGGCGCCTTTCTTTTTCAGGGTTTTATAGACCGGCGAATTCCAGGAGTCGGCGCATACCAACACGCCTAATCTACCGATCGGCGTGTCGAAAACCGGTACCTTAGCTGGGTCTGTGGGGCAGACGAAGGGGAGCTCGTCCGAAATTGGAAACACTTTCCTGACTAACTGAGGATCGAGCTTACCGTCTGGGTGAAAAATGGCCGAAATATTATAAAGTGGCCCTGCCTGCGGAATCAGCTTTCCTTGTTTGACAGACGGATTGGGTAAGAGAATAGAGCCGGCCACGATCGTTACCCCGAACTGAGCGGCCAGCAGGTCGAACGTAAGCTGGTATTCATACGCCATTTGCTGAGCCTTCATGGCGAAAACAGCGTATTTCGTTTTATCGGCAACGCTATCCGGAACCGTCCGGTACGATCGCCAGAACCTGATTGGGTTGCTTACGACCATTCCTGTTAGCCCTTCCTGAAGCGTTTTAGCCTTATAGATACGATCCGCTTCGTGCATAGTAACCAGCCAGGTACCGAGGTACTCCGGTAAAATCACGATAGTCTTTCCCTGAACGATTAATCCGCTGTCTTTGGCCGTTTGCAGATAAGCCTGTATTTTTTGGCGAAATGTCAGCCCATTTCGGTAATCGGCCGGCTCCATCCAGGGCTGAATACCCAGTAAATTACCGCGTTCTGACCGATGTCCGATCTGTTCGATATGCTGAATCGTCTGGCTGGCTTCCGAAGATTTAATTGGAATAGTCGTATCACCGCCGAGCCAACTGATCCAGGCCAGGTAAGCCATCCAGCTCAGGATGATTACCAGGGTGAGAATACGATAATATTTTTCGACGTACCTCATCATATGAGCGACAAAATAGCATTATTTTCGGTGCATACTGTGATACCCTATGGCGGACTTCATGAATCAAATAGTTTTCATCACCGGAGCTGGATCTGGGATCGGCCGGGCAACAGCGCTGGCTTTTGCGAAAGCGGGTGCTACCGTTGTTGTAGCTGAGATCAACGAAACCGCCGGTCAGAAAATCGTTCACCAACTTCACGAGCAGGGTAGCAAAAGCTTATTTATTCCGTGCGATGTGGGGATTCCTAACCAAATTTTTGCGGCTGTTCAGACGACGGTCGATACCTACGGTCACTTAGACATTGGCATTAACAATGCCGGCATCGGCGGAAAATATGCCCGGCTGACCGAACAGACCCAGGCCGATTTCGACCAGATAATGGCTATCAATGTGGGGGGGGTATTTTATGGCATGCAGGCCCAGATTCAGCAGATGCTTACCCAGAAAACCGGTGGGAAAATTGTAAACGTATCGAGTATTGCCGGCGTGCGCGGTATGCCCATGGGCGCTCCGTATAGTGCTTCCAAACATGCAGTCATCGGCCTGACCCGAACAGCTGCACTCGAATACGTCCGTCGGCACATCCGCATCAACGCGGTATGCCCGGTTTATACACACTCGGCCATGGTAGACGAACTGGTGCGGGAAGTACCTGACATGGAAGAGAAAATGCGTCGGCGGATTCCTATTGGCCGCTTAGGCGAGCCCGAAGAGATTGCGCAGGCCATTCTGTGGCTTTGCTCCGACGAAAATGCGTTTATTACGGGGCAGGCTCTTCAGTTGGATGGCGGAATGACGGCGGGATAAAGACTCAGCCATTCTTCTTCTTTGGCGCGCATTTTAGCTTCTTCTTCCGCCGTCTTGTCGCCGTACCCGCAAAGATGAAGCAACCCATGGGCCAGCACCCGCTGCATTTCCTGATCGACCGGAATACCCAACTGAGCGGCATTGTCGGCTACCCGCTCGACACTGATGAAAATATCGCCGGCAAGTTTACCAGCTTCCTCACTTTGGTCGAAGGTGATGATATCGGTATAATAATCATGCTCCAGATAATCCCGGTTGACTTGCAGCACATAGTCGTCGGAACATAAGATGTAATTCAACTCGCCCACAGCATACCCTTCTCGTTGGGCCTGTTGTTTGAGCCACTGACGGATTACCTGTTTCTGGGCAAGTTTATACGGAACGTCTTCGTTGAAAAATCGAATCATAGCAATTTCTTTATGTCGGTCCATACGCATCGGTAACAATCCGAAAAACTACCGTCCGGATTTTCCAGCGCCACCTGTTCCTGGTTTATAGCCCCTAGTTGTTCATAGAATTTACGGGCACCGATATTTTGTTCCAGAACCCATAGATAGAATCCGGCAGCATATTTTTGGCGGTATGCCCAGCGAGCTGCTGCCCGAAGTAGTGCGCTGCCGATGCCCTGGCTTTTCCAGTCGCTATGAACGTGCAGATTATCGAGGAGGGTTCCCCAAACCGGATCGTTATCCGCGTAAGCACAGGCAAACCCGACGAGTTTACCTGCCGATGCCGCCACGATAACGTACTGATTGCTCGCGGGCTGTGTCAGGCGGGTTTGCCAGACCATTCGTCGGTTTTCGAGCACAGGCCCATCCAGAAATGCATCCCTGAGAGCGCCCCGGTAATTTTGTTGCCAACTGAGGCTGTGCAACTGAGCGATTGACTCGGCATCTTCGGCGGTGGCTTCCCGGTACGTAATCATAGCCTGAACAGAATTCATCTGGACAAATCTAAACGCCTAAAATGGTGTTACCAAGTCATCACGTTTTCCAGACCGATCCATGAAAGCAATTTTACTGTCCGGAACCCATCAACCCGTTCGACTCATCGACGCTCCGCTGCCCGTTGTTGGGCCGGGGGAAGTTCTTGTAAACATTCAGGCCGCAGCCCTGAATCACCGCGATGTGTTCATTCAACAGGGATTGTATCCCGGTATTCGGCTGCCGGTAATTCTGGGCTCCGATGGGGCTGGTGTTGTCGAGCAGGTAGGTGCGGGCGTCGATCCGGTCTGGATCGGCCAGGCTGTTTTGATTAACCCAGCCTTACACTGGGGGAATAACCCGGCTTTTTATGGCGCTGATTTTCAGATACTTGGAATGCCTGACAATGGTACGTTTGCCGAGTATGTAGTCATCGACGCTAACTACATTCATCCTAAACCTGATCATCTTTCGTTCGAACAAGCCGCGGCCCTCCCATTGACGGGCCTGACAGCCTGGCGGGCGCTGATGACGCGCGCTGGTTTACGTACGGGCGAAAGCCAACCGCCCGAAAAAGTATTGATCACGGGAATTGGGGGAGGAGCGGCTTTGATTGCGCTGCAAGTTGCCGTAGCCGCCGGGGCCGAGGTTTGGGTAACCTCGGGATCCGACGAAAAGCTGAAAAAGGCAGGAGCGCTGGGTGCCGCCGGTGGAGTGGATTACCGGCGGGCTGACTGGCATAAAACGCTTTTAATTCAGACGGGAGCGGACTCGGTAAAGGGCGGGTATTTCAACATCATCATCGATAGCGCGGGCGGGCCGGATTTTGCGAAGTTAATCGACCTGGCTGCTGCCGGAGCTCGTGTTGTTGTGTTCGGAGGGACGACCGGTAAGATTACCGATGTGGTGCCAGCCAAACTATTTTTCAAACAGCTATCTATTTTCGGTTCGACGATGGGTACGCAACAGGAGTTTGCCGATATGATTGCTTTTGTCACGACCAAACGAATTGTACCCGTAATCGATGCTGTGTTTCCATTGGCTGAAACACAGCAGGCGATGGATAAACTTGACGATGGTAAGCAGTTTGGCAAAATTGTTATAGATGTAAGTTACTGATAATGCGCTATATTAAATAGTTCGTTCAGTTAGTTAACCGACAATGGGTTCATTTAATTGGCCGTGTTCTCAAATGTGCGTAAGTGCCTAGTTATCCACAATGCAACTGTGGATAACTAGGCACTTACGCACATTTGAGAATTAAAAAATTCTTTCTGATTCATCATCATAGCGGAGCCTTTACCTTTGCGGTAGGTTGATAAATTATAATTTGGTTACTCGTACCCTATCGCAACGACTGGCAATATACCAGCAGAGCGGCCTGCTACGCCAGCTCCGGACGGCCGATGGCTTCGTTGATTTTTGTTCGAACGATTACCTTGGCTTTGCCCGTTCTCCCAGTTTGAAGCAGGCGATTCTGCAGGCCGACATCGCCGATTTGCCCGGTCGGAACGGTGCGACTGGCTCTCGCTTGCTGGCGGGCCAGACCCAACTGGCGGATGAAGTAGAGCAGGAGTTGGCACACTTCTACCAGACCGAAGCCGCACTCATCTTTAACTCCGGCTACGATGCTAATCTGGGTTTATTGTCCTGTCTGCCAAAAGCCGGAGATACACTGCTGACGGATGAACTCATCCATGCCAGCATGATCGACGGCGCACGCCTTAGTTACGCTACCCGTTATCGGTTCCGTCACAATGATCTGAACGACCTGGAGTCGAGACTTCGTCAGGCAGCTCTGGCGCAGCCCGATGGTCAAGTATTTGTGGCTGTCGAGTCGGTTTACTCAATGGATGGAGATACCGCCCCCCTGGTCCAGATGGCGGATCTGTGTGAGCAGTACGGGGCTGCTCTGCTGGTCGATGAAGCGCATGCAACAGGGATTTATGGACCCAATGGCGAGGGATTAGTCGCGGAGTTTGGCCTGACAGAGCGCGTGTTGGCGCGTGTGCATACGTTCGGGAAGGCGCTGGGTGTGCATGGGGCAGCTATCGTCGGGCCGGCGGTACTACGTGACTATCTGATCAATTTTGCCCGCCCGTTCATTTACACAACCGCTCTGCCACCCCACAGTCTGCTGGCGATCCGTGGTGCGCATCAATATCTAAAAGCGTACCCGGAAGCGCGACTGATGCTTCGGGAACGGCTGGATTACTTTTGCCAGCGAGTTGGCGATACATTATCGGGTACGGTTTGGACAAAGAGCCAATCGCCCATTCAGTGCCTGATTATCCCGGACAACGAACAGGCGCGCGCCGTAGCTGCAGAAGCGCAACGCATCGGTCTGGATGTTCGGGCTATTCTGAGCCCAACCGTGCCTGCCGGCCAGGAACGGCTGCGGTTGTGTATTCATGCTTTCAATACAACCGAAGAGATTGATCAACTGATCAATAGTCTTCAACTTACATTAATTGGAGCCCCCAAACTATGAGTTTGTCTTCATCATCTACTCAACTGATCGTTGCTGGTATCGGTACTGAAATCGGCAAAACGATCGTCTCAGCCATACTGGTCGAAGCGCTGAAAGCAGATTACTGGAAACCGGTCCAGTCGGGCGCGCTGGAAGATTCGGATACGAATACGGTTCGCGGGCTGATCAGCAATTCAGTCTCGCGCTTTCATCCGGAAAGCTATCGGCTGAGGCAGCCGTTATCGCCCCATGCTGCCGCGGAACTGGATGGAATCACGATCGATCCGGATGCAATTACACACCCACAGACAGACAATGCCTTGGTGATCGAGCTGGCAGGTGGGCTGATGGTGCCACTTAATCGCCATTATCTGAACATCGATCTGGTACAGAAATTAGGTTTGCCAGTTGTATTGGTATCCCGCAATTATCTGGGTAGCATCAACCATACGCTACTCTCGGTCGAAGCCTGTCGCAGCCGGAATATTTCTCTTTTGGGAATAATTTTCAACGGACCTACCAACCCCGCAACGGAAGAGTTTATCCTGGCCTACACCGGTTTGCCCTGTATTGCGCGCGTCCGACAGGAAGAGTCCGTGACGCCGGCAGTAATTCAAAAATACGCTTCGGTAATTGAGCTGTAAACCCCCGCCGAACAACTACCAGTTTTCTATCAGTTCGTTAAAAATATCCAGGAGAAATCTCGATTTGGGTCCGACATACCCGTCACCGATCGTCAGATCGCCTATTTGGGTGATGGGTAGCACTTTTTTCGTCGAACTGGTGGTGAACGCTTCGTCGGCGTCGTAAAGTTCGGAGAGCATCACCGGCCGTTCTTCAACCTTAAAATCGCTCTGTGCCAGCTGGATAATAGTTTTTCGGGTGATCCCGTGCAGAATATTCCGGTTGGGTGTAATGAGTCGGTCGCCTTTGACAATAAAAAAATTGCTTCGGCTTAACTCGCTGATTTCTCCACCTTTCTGATACAGCAGATCCGACACGCCCGCCGATTTAATGGCTTCAGCCATCAGGATGACCCGCTTGTAATCCGTCGTCTTTACTTCGGCCATTTCCCGGACATACTCATCCAGAATAACGCTGATTCCCTGCTCATACTGAACCGCAGGTACCGGATGAATCGGTTCGGTCAGAATGAGCAAGTTCGGGCGATCGATGCTGATACTGTCGGGCGAGTAGCCGCCGGTCATTACAAACCGAAATGCCATATCGGCGGGTGCCCCCGCTTCGACGCTACGCTCCATCAGATTCATCAGAATGGTGTACGTCTCGGTTTTGTTTACGGGCAACGGCAGGTGCAACCGTGACGCCGAATTCTGGAACCGCTCCCAATACCAGTCCCACTGAAATGGCCGGCCGTTGTAGGTCAGGAAATAATCGAAGAGGCCGTAACCGCGTAATAAGCTCAGGTCTGTTATGCCAACAGCGAGCTGATCGGTTGGGGCAATGGTGCCGTTGAAATACCCGTAATGCATAAAAAGCCGTATTTTTACTTGAAACAAATGTACGGCAGAGAGAATGTTTTTAAGTTAACTCCTGCGCTAAAGTCAAAAAACGTGATTTGGTGGACAGCACTAACCCAAATCCTTGACTACTAATTGGACGGTATAACGGCTTTTCTGCTCCAGTAACAGCTTTTTGTTCACCAGCACCCGGTCGATGGTGCTCTGATCATAATAGCGGATGGTGATCAACTCCAGCCCGTCGTTGTAGGTCACCCGAAAATCCTGCTTTAATTGTGTCAGCAGTCCCGGCACACGATCGGGGTTATTATCGATAACCACCGAAAAACTGATGGCCGTATTCTGCATGAGGTTGATTTTTACCCCGGCTTGTGCAAAGCGGCCAAAAATCCGGCTCAGGTTATCTTCCGCAATAAACGAAAAGTCGTTGGGGTGAAGCGAGATCAGCACCTGATTAATCTTGAAAATAAACGAAGGGGTCAGCAGGTGCCGTTCGTAATTGCCAATGACAGTACCAAGTGCATCGGGCTTTAAAAAAGATCGGACGTACAGAGGAATACGCCTGTTTTGTAGCGGTTTGATGGTTTTGGGGTGAATGACGGTTGCTCCGTAGTAAGCAAGCTCGATCGCATCCTGATAAGTAATCTTGTCCAGCAGCACCGTATCGTCGAACCACTTCGGATCGGCATTCAATACGCCGGGCACGTCTTTCCAGATCGTCACGCTTTCGGCGTTCAGGCAGTAAGCAAAAATAGCCGCCGTATAGTCGGACCCTTCGCGTCCGAGCGTCGTTGTGCGCTGATCGGGCGTTTGACCAATAAATCCCTGGGTAATCTTGATTCCCTTACTTCTGACGTTTTGGTTTATACGCCGACTGGTTTCTTCCCAGTCTACCCGGCCTTCCCGAAAATTGGCGTCCGTCCGGATCAGCTGGCGTGCATCGAACCAGCGTGCAGACAAGCCAATTTGTGTCAGGTAGGCGACTACAATTTGTGTCGAAAGGATCTCTCCCAGCGAAACGATCTGATCATACGTTTCATCATAGGCGCTGGTTGGTGGCTGGAATACATAAGCTTCCAACTGAGCGAAAACCTTTGCAACGGGGGTGACATCGCCGGTTAATTCGGCCAGAATCGAATGATGATACTCCCGGACTAAACTAAGCTGCCGCCGTAGGTCGGTAACCCGGTTTTGGGTGTATGCACGGACTATTTCTTCCAGGGCGTTGGTCGTTTTACCCATCGCCGATATGATGACTAGCGCGTTCTGACCCTGTGATTTCAGGATTTCGGCCAGGTTTTTAACCCCGGCGGCATCTTTTACGGAGGCTCCTCCAAATTTGAAAACCTTCATATCCCTTATAAACAGACAGGATTACAGGATGAAGAAGTTTCCACAATCCTGTAATCCTGTTGAAAAACGAATGCGTTAAACGGCTATGCTACGCTCGGTAAACAGCAGCTCCCGGACGGCCTTAGCGATACCCTGTGGATCGAAACCACATTCATGCTGTAGTTCGATTTGCTTGCCATGTTCAATGACGGCATCCGGAATACCCAGCCGTTTGACACGCGCCATATATCCGTGGTTAGCCATGAACTCCAGCACAGCGCTCCCAAAGCCCCCCATAATGCACCCATCTTCGACGGTTACTACCCGATCGAAACGGCTGAAAATCTGGTGAAGCAGGGTTTCATCCAGCGGTTTGACATAGCGCATGTCGAAATGAGCGGGACGAATTCCTTCTTTAGCGAGCAGGTCTGCTGCCTGAACAGCGTAGTTCCCAATGTGCCCGATGGTTAGAATGGCCACATTTTCGCCATCGGCAATCATTCTTCCCTTGCCGATAGTCTGTTTTTCAAGCGGTGTGCGCCAGTAGGGCATAACACCCTCACCCCGGGGGTAGCGAATGGTAAACGCTTGTTTACCCTGCTGGACCTCCGCCGATTGAGCCGTAAACATCATGTTGCGAAGTTCCTGCTCATTCATCGGTGCGGCAACAATCATATTTGGAATGCAGCGCATGTAGGCCAGATCGTAGGCACCGTGGTGAGTTGGTCCGTCTTCACCAGCAAAACCGGCCCGATCCAGGCAAAAAATAACCGGAAGCTCCTGAATGCAGACATCGTGGATCACCTGATCGTAGGCCCGCTGCATGAAAGTTGAGTAGATATTGCAGAAGACGACCTCTCCCTGCGTGGCCATACCGGCCGAAAAGGTAACCGCATGTTGCTCGGCAATGCCTACGTCGAAGGCTCGCTTGGGCATGGCCTTCATCATAATGTTCATGGACGAACCCGAGGGCATGGCCGGAGTTACCCCAACAATGCGCGGGTTCTGTTCGGCCAGTTCCACGAGTGTATTGCCAAAAACGTCCTGATATTTAGGTGGCTGAGGAGCCTCGAAGACTTTCTTATGGATGACCCCCGTTACTTTGTCGAACAGACCCGGTGCATGCCACTTCGTCTGATCTTTTTCCGCCGGTCCATACCCTTTGCCTTTAACGGTCAGGACGTGTAATAATTTCGGGCCAGGAATGTGCTTCAGATCGTCCAGCACACTCACCAGGTGATCGATGTCGTGGCCATCGATCGGCCCAAAGTAGCGCAGGTGTAAGGATTCGAACAGATTACTTTGTTCGAGCAGTGAACTCTTGATCCCCGATTGGATTTGCGATACCAGTTCCTGAGCCGTTTTGCCCAGTTTATCCATCTTCCCCAGCAGGTTCCAGATCTCGTCTTTTACCCGGTTATAGGTATGCGAGGTTGTAATGTCGGTCAGGTACTCGCGCAACGCGCCCACATTAGGGTCGATGCTCATACAGTTGTCGTTCAGCACGATGAGCAGGTTGCTGTCTGTTGCACCGGCATGATTCATACCTTCGAAGGCTTCACCCGCTGTCAGTGCACCATCGCCGATAACCGCGATGTGATGACGTTGTAAGTTACCCTGTAGTTGTGAGGCTACGGCCATGCCCAAAGCCGCCGAAATAGACGTAGATGAGTGACCGACCCCAAACGAATCGTACGGGCTTTCTTTGCGTTTCGGAAATCCTGAAAGACCCTTATAAAACCGATTTGTATGAAATTTTTCCCGGCGACCCGTAAGGATTTTATGCCCATAAGCCTGATGGCCTACGTCCCATATCAACTGATCGTCGGGCGTATTGAAGACATAATGCAAAGCAACGGTCAGTTCGACCACACCCAGGCTGGCACCAAAATGACCGCCGTAAACCGATACATCGTCGATAATGAATTGGCGAAGTTCGTCGGCGAGCTGAGGCAAGCGGGATTTATCGAGTTTACGAAGATCGTCGGGGGTATTGATAGCGGCCAATAGACTGCCAGGGGTAATTAGCATGGTGGTAACAGCTAAACGTCTGTCTTACAACAACACACGTACTCAGTACAATGTTCTGTGGCGTGTTCGTTTATCGCCTTCGGAGAACGAAGCTACTATATTTTATCGACATTTATAAAAAATCTAAGCCTCTGCTTGCTACTTATGTACGTAGCGGTCAGAGGCTTAGATTTTTATAAGAATGGTTATTCAGATCCTGTTAATTACGCTGGCTGGCTCTGAACAGTTTTTGCTTTTCCTCACGGGTTAGGCTCTCATAGCCCGAGCGTGAAATTTTATCGAGAATGGTATCTACTTCGTCCTGATCAGGGGTCGAAATAGAAGAAGATCCTGGTGCTGACACATACGTGCTGGCTTGTGTACTGGCGTTACTCCGCTGCCGATATGATACTTTGACGGCCGGCTTTGGTTTCAGCAAATTACTCCAGCCATCAGCTATCCAGTAGATTGGCCGTCCCAGATCGGTTCCATTCTGAAGCAGCTTGACATAGGAGAATCCCATGAGTGTACCGCCCAAATGGGCTAGGTTTCCTCCGGCATTTTCGCCCGCCGATTGCGCGATAGACAGCACGACAAAGAAGAAAACGATATACTTTATACGAACAGGCCCGAAGAAGAGCAGATGAAACGTGTAGTTAGGCAATAAGGTAGCCGCACCGACGGCTACTGAAAAGGCCGCTGCCGATGCACCCAGCATAGGACGCGTGTCCTCGCGGTTCTGAAAATAAGGAACCAGGTTATACATGGCCAGAAACAGCAGCCCACCAGCTAAACCGCCCATTATGTATAAACCGATCAGCCGCCGATTTCCCAGGTATTCATCGATGAGCCGCCCGAACCAGTACAGAAACAGCATGTTATACAAAACATGGATAATGTCCTGGTGGGTAAAAAAGTAAGTGAATAACGTCCAGGGTTTATGCAAAAATGCATTGATATCACCCGGCATCATGAGTTGCTGTACAGCCAAATCATAAAGGCCTAAATTCTGCGCCATTGTCAGTGTCACTCTGGCCAGTAACAACACCAGAAAAACAACCACATTGACCAGGATCAATTGCACCAACGTATTGTTGGGCTTATTGAATTCGCTCCGAAAATCCTCGAATAAGCCGCTCATGCCTAATAAAATGTTTTTCGCTGGGACCCCCAGTATTTCACCAGTATAAATGCAAATAACATACCCCCAATATGGGCGAAGTGAGCAACATTATCAGTCTGTGTCTGATAAATACCTGAATATAGCTCCATTGCCCCGGAAAATAAAACGATATACTTAACCTTAAGTGGTATAGGTGGAAACAATAAAAACACCTGAGTGTTCGGAAATAATAAACCTACGCCCATTAATACACCAAAAACTGCGCCAGATGCGCCGACCATAGGTTCGTCGATCTGACTGGAAAGTATTCGATTTACAATCGTTACGCTGTCCTGTAAGTTCTTACTGTCATTTGGATAGGCCTTAAACTGATCGAGAAAAGGCATCAGCCGATCATATAACGAACCGGCGTGCTGGTCAACGAAAGCCGAAAAACTTTCATAGCCCGGGTTTACCCGATAAGTTTGAACTGACTCATATACGTCGCGTGTCTCAAAATAGTTTACGCCCGAGAACAGCAAGGCCGCTCCAAATCCACAGAAAAAGTAAAAAAAAGTAAACCGACGAGGACCCCAAAACAGCTCGAGCATCGGTCCGAAAAATATTAACCACAGCATGTTGCTGAAAATATGGCCAAAATTGGCATGCAGAAACATGTGTGTTACTAACTGAATGGGATTAAACTTGTCTGACAGAAACGAGTGGAGCCCAAACTGATCGATGACGGACTCATTCGTCGCTATAAAGACAATTACATTGATTATTAACAGACTACGAACTACCGGTGTAAGGTTAAACATGCTACTATCAACAATTTATGCTGATTAACTCAATAATCAGCGAAAAAGTCCTGCAATTTTATCCAACGTCAAGACAACCATCACGGGTTCACCGACGGGAGTGTAACTTGGATTTGTCGAAGCAAATAACTGATCGACCAGCGCCCGACGCTCCGTAGCGCTCAATCGGTTTGTGTGACGCATGGCGGATCGACGCGCCAGTGAGCGCGCCATAGATTCTAGTTTATCTAATTTCAACCGTCCTGTATCCGACCGTAGTTGGGCCAATAAATTGGCGAAGAGCTCTTCTTCATTCTCGCCCATGGTCAGGGTCGGTATGCCCCGAATCACAAACGTGTTCGTACCTAGTTCATCGAATTCAAATCCAAGATTACTCAGATCATCACGCAAGTCGAGAGCGAGCTGAAAATCCACCGGCATTAGCGTGATGGTTTTGGGGAACAGCAACTGTTGCGAAGCCCCGTTCCGCTTTGTCAGTGCCGTATGAAACTGGTCATATAGGATTCGCTCATAAGCCCTGCGCTGATCGATAAGCATCATTCCTGACTTGATCGGCGCTAAAAGGTAACGGTTATGCAACTGCACAATGTTATCGTCTTCAACCAACACAGGAACGTCTTCCGGGGGCTCCAGACCCATCTGTAATTGATTGGCCCGGCTTCCTAGCGTAATGGGTTCGTTCTCGGACGGCTGGTTGGTAGTAGATGCTTCAGCCTCTGGCTTTGCAGGCCCCAGCCAATCGCCCGCTTCTTTGGTCGTATCGGTCAGCGGCACTGCCGTACCGTTTCCACCCCGGTCTTCGGAGAGCGTCTGCCAATTGTTGACCGATGGACGGGGCTCTGGCTTTCCAACAGTCGATCCGTTTGTGCGATCCGCTTTTTTAGGTATATCGAAACTACCGCCCGCTGCCTGATTCAAGGCATCATCACGCAATGAGCCCCGCTCTTTGGCCACTGATGGGGCTACTGTTTTTTCGGGGCTCGTCCAGGACGGAGTAATCGGCCGGGCCGTAACACGTTCTGAACTGGTCGGTGAAGCCGATTGAACAGCACCAGGACGCACACCCGCCAGGAAGTTGACATCCGAATCGAAATCGAGGGAAGGCGCAAGATTATAAATACCTACGGCTTTACGGACCGCAGCCATCATAATAGCATAGACCGAGCGCTCGTCATCGAACTTTATTTCTGTTTTGGTAGGATGAATATTGATGTCGATATGCGACGGATCGATGTCAATAAACAGCACGTAAAACGGATGGCTACCTTCGGGCAACGTACCTTCATAAGCGCCTATGACTGCGTGATGAAGGTAGTTATGCTTGATGAAGCGGTTATTGACGAAGAAAAACTGTTCATTCCGCGCTTTTTTAGCCGATTCGGGTTTGCCGATGTACCCCCGAACGGTTACATAAGGCGTTGTTTCTTCGCATTGATTCAACTGCTCACGGTAGCTTTTGCCAAACATATCGATGATCCGGCGGCTTAGCTTACCAGCGGGTAGGTTGTAGATTTCCTGGTCATTATGAAACAGAGAAAAAGCTACTTCCGGATTGGCCAGCGCAACGCGCTGAAACTCATCGATGATGTGGCGCATCTCCACCGAATTCGACTTCAGGAAGTTACGGCGAGCGGGCACATTGAAAAACAGGTTTTTAATCAGCAGATTCGTACCAGGCAGGCAGGAAATGGCTTCCTGCGCTTTAAGGTCAGAACCTTCGATGCGGATCAGGGTGCCGAGTTCATCGGCGGCCCGGCGTGTACGCATCTCAATCTGGGCAACGGCAGCGATAGACGCCAGCGCTTCGCCCCGAAAGCCCATCGTACGGATTCGGAAAAGATCGTCCGACGAACGGATTTTAGATGTTGCGTGCCGCTCGAAGCTCATGCGCGCATCGGTTTCGGTCATGCCAACGCCATCGTCTACGATCTGAATCAGATTGCGACCCGCTTCCCGGATGATAACCTGTACGGATTTGGCTTTCGCATCGACCGAGTTTTCGAGCAGCTCTTTCACGACCGACGCTGGCCGCTGCACGACCTCTCCAGCCGCAATCTGATTGGCGATGGAGTCGGGCAGTAGCTGAATGACGTTTAACATAACGGATAAAATCTCCTGTTACGGCGGCTTGCGTAACGTAACAATATACAAAAATAACCCATAGGTTGTATGGATAATTCAACCAAATCAGGGGAATTTGCAGAAACATTGAATGCCGCCCTACGAAACGTTATCCGTTTCGCATGGGCGGCATTCCAAGCCGGAAGCTGAAAAAACTTAGACTTTGATTTCTACATCGACGCCACTCGGTAGTTCGAGTTTCATCAGGGCGTCGACCGTTTTAGCACTGCTGCTGTAAATGTCGACCAGCCGCTTGTAAGTGCAAAGCTGGAATTGTTCCCGAGCCTTTTTGTTGACGTGGGGCGACCGCAGTACGGTGTAAATTTCTTTGTTAGTTGGCAGAGGAATCGGTCCGCTTACGATAGCGCCCGTCGATTTGACGGCCTTTACGATTTTCTCTGCTGATTTGTCAACCAGCATGTGGTCGAACGACTTCAGCTTAATGCGAATTTTCTGGCTCATTGCTATTGTGGTTCGTTTAGTGAAAGTGACCGTCGAAAGAACCATTTACTCCGGCGGCACAAAAAATGGGCAGTTGATCGGTAAGAACAACTGCCCAATATCTAATCAAGGCTTACGCCCTCACGGTTCCTTTTTCTTTCGCAACGACGCTGTCTGAAATGTTCTGCGGTACTACTTCATAGTGCGAGAACGTAAGGTTTGCCGTAGCCCGACCCGACGACATCGTCCGCAGGTCGGTAACGTAACCGAACAGCTCCGAAAGAGGCACGTCGGCTTTGATCACCTGCGAGCCAGCTTTCGTGTCCATGCCTTTCATCACACCCCGGCGACGGTTCAGGTCACCCGTAATCGGACCCGTGTATTCTTCTGGGGTCAGTACTTCGACCGCCATGATCGGTTCGAGCAGTTTCGGACCAGCCTGGCGGGCCGCTTCGCGGAAGCCCAGCCGAGCAGCCATCTCGAACGACAGCGAATCGGAGTCGACATCGTGGTACGAGCCGTGGAACAACCGAACTTTCATACTTTCCAGCGGGAAGCCAGCCAACGGACCGTTTTTCAGCGATTCTTCGAATCCTTTCTGAACCGGCTGGATAAATTCGCGAGGAATTACCCCACCTACAATACCGTTCTCAAACTGCAGACCTGGCTTGATGCTGCCGTCTTCTTCCTGATCCCGTGGTCCGAGTTCGAACACGATATCAGCAAATTTACCGCGGCCACCCGTTTGTTTCTTGTAAACCTCACGGTGTTCCACGTTTTTGGTCAGCTTCTCTTTGTAAGCGACCTGCGGTGCACCCTGGTTTACTTCTACCTTAAACTCACGACGCATCCGGTCGATGATGATTTCGAGGTGAAGCTCACCCATACCCCGGATAATGGTCTGACCGGTTTCTTCGTTCGACTCGACTTTGAGGGTCGGATCTTCTTCGATCAGTTTACCGATGGCTTTCGAGAAGTTGTCCTGATCGGCCGTTTTCTTCGGCTCGATAGCGTACCCAATAACCGGATCGGGGAATACCATCGATTCCAGAACGATTGGGTTTTTCTCATCCGACAGCGTATCGCCGGTTTTGATGTCTTTAAAACCAACTACCGCACCGATGTCACCTGCTTCCAGACGATCGATCTGGTTTTGCTTGTTGGCGTGCATCTGGAAAATCCGCGAAATCCGCTCTTTATTACCCGAACGGTTATTCAGGATGTAAGAGCCTGATTCGAGCACACCCGAGTACGAGCGAACAAAGCACAGACGACCTACGTAAGGGTCCGTAGCAATTTTGAACGCCAGTGCTGAGAACGGCTCCGAAGACGATGGTTTCCGGGAAATCTCCTCGCCCGTGTTCGGATTCGTTCCTTTGATGCTCTCTTTGTCCAACGGTGAGGGCAGCAGTGCCATCACGTAGTCGAGCATGGTTTGTACTCCTTTGTTTTTGAACGACGAGCCGCAGAGCATCGGCACGATTTTCATAGCGATGGTCGCTTTGCGAAGAGCCGCCAGAATTTCGTCTTCCGAAATTGAATCCGGATCATCGAAATATTTTTCCATCAGCGAATCATCGAACTCAGCTACCGCTTCCAGCAGCTTTTCTCGCCATTCGGTTGCTTCCTCCAGCATGTCGTCTGGGATAGGAACCACCTCGAAGGTCATCCCTTTGTCGGCTTCGTTCCAGACAAGACCCCGGAAGTTGACCAGGTCGACAACGCCTTTGAAATTTTCCTCTTCACCAATCGGCAACTGAAGCGGAACCGCATAGCTACCGAGCATTTCTTTTACCTGGCGGCATACGTTCAGGAAATCGGCCCCTGAACGGTCCATTTTATTGACGAACCCTAACCGGGCTACGTTATAGTTGTTGGCCAGACGCCAGTTGGTTTCTGACTGAGGCTCAACGCCATCGACGGCACTGAACAGGAAAACCAGCCCGTCGAGTACGCGCAGCGAACGGTTTACTTCAACCGTAAAGTCGACGTGGCCTGGAGTATCGATAATGTTGATATGGTACTTTTGATCGCGGTAGGTCCAGTCAACGGTCGTAGCAGCCGATGTAATCGTAATACCCCGTTCCTGTTCCTGCTCCATCCAGTCCATCGTGGCGGCACCATCGTGCACCTCCCCGATTTTGTGGCTTACCCCGGCATAATAGAGAATGCGTTCGGTTGTGGTCGTCTTACCCGCATCAATGTGGGCAGCGATACCGATGTTCCTCGTGAAATTTAAATCGCGAGCCATTAGTTTGTATACTAAAAGTTATGTTTTTCTAAACTCGAAGGAAAGGGCCGTTGCGGTGAGCAATAAGCGACCCTGCTCAAATCAGGTCGCAAAATTACTGAAAGTCAATCACAAAAGCAACCTTCAGCCTAAGAATATCAGCGAAACTATTCTCCTCTTTTGCCCATTCTGTCAACAGTAGTCGTTTCTGCAAACGAAGCCGTAACTTGGAATCATGCAAAATCCGTATATCAATATGCTCCGAACGGCCTGGACCTATGCCCGGCGCGAGAGGAAGCACTATGTATTCATCTATACGCTATTCATTCTGGCCAATCTGGTGGCGGCTCTCCGCCCTCTATTGTTCGGCTGGTTTGTGGGCCAGCTTCAGAAACAGGATACAGCTATCGTTCAGCTGGTCTGGTGGTACATTGCCGCTTACGTAGGGCTGGAACTAGCCGAATGGGCTTTCCACGGACCAGCCCGGGTGATGGAACGGCGGCTGGCGTTTAACCTAAGCCGTAATTTCCTGGATGAGCTGTTTCATCAAACCCTACATCTGCCCGTCGGCTGGCATAAGGACCACCACAGCGGATCCACGATCAACCGAATTCGTAAAGCGTACGATGCGCTCAAAACGTTTTTTCAGGACGGGTTCATCTACTTGCAGGCGTTATCGAAATTTGTCTTTTCGTTCGGAGCAATGCTGTATTTCTCGCCTGCTTTCGGGCTTGTCGGGGTCGTGTTGGGCGCTCTGACGATTTGGGTCATTCTGCGGTTTGATCGCCCGTTCATCAAAGCGCTCGATGAAACAAACGAGCAGGAACATGTCGTATCGGCGACTTTGTTCGATAGCCTGTCTAACATCATCACCGTCATCACACTGCGGCTTGAAGAACGCATGCAGGCTAGTCTGGGCGATAAAATTGCCCAGGTTTTCCCGCCGTTTATGCGTCAGGTACGGATCAACGAGTGGAAGTGGTTCGCGGCCAGCATGCTGGTTAGTGTGATTTACATGGTTATGGCGGCTGGGTATGTGTACCAGCACTACGTTCCCGGCCAGGTTTTTCTGATCGGCGGGCTGGTAACGCTGTTGGGCTATGTCAATCAGTTTACGAGTGTTTTTCACGATGTGGCCTGGCAGTATACGGAAATCGTTAAATACAATACTGACGTGCAGACGGCCCGCAGCATCGGAGACGCTTATGCGCAGTACGAACGACCCGAGCAGGAAACACTTCCCGACAACTGGAAAAACATCGACATTGCCAATCTTACCTTCTCCCACGGGCGCATGCTGAGCTCGGCGCGTAAAGTGACGAATCTGAACGATATTCGAATGCGGCTGAGCAAGGGTAAGCGTATTGCGGTAATCGGCGAAAGCGGTTCCGGGAAAAGTACGTTGCTTACGTTATTGCGCGGGTTGTATCTGCCTGAACCGGGCGTATCGGTGCGAGTAGACGGTAGATCATTCGCTGATCTGAACGCTGTCGCCAATACGGTAACATTGTTTCCGCAGGAGCCCGAGATTTTTGAGAATACAATTGCGTATAACATTACTCTTGGCCTACCATTCGATGAGGAAGCCATCGCCGAGGTTTGCCGGATCGCTCGTTTCGATGATGTAGTTAAGCAACTGCCTAACGGACTGGAAACCAATATTCAGGAAAAAGGCGTAAATCTGTCGGGTGGGCAGCGCCAGCGGTTAGCGCTGGCGCGGGGGGTGCTGGCAGCTCGTACCAGCGATATTGTGCTGATGGACGAACCAACCAGTAGCGTCGATCCCCGAACTGAACTGGCCGTTTACCGGCAGTTGTTGCGGGAGTTTTCCAATAAAGCGGTTGTATCGACCCTGCACCGCCTTCATTTGCTGCCGTTATTTGACTACGTCTACGTTATGGAATCGGGTAAGCTGATTGACGAAGGAACGTTCGCCGAACTTCAGCAGCGTAGTGCTGTTTTCCAGGAAATGTGGGCGCATCAGAAAGACGTGCTGGAGCAGCAGGCCCTGACCTGATCAGTTACCGTCTGGAAGCAAAAAAGCCGGGTCTGTTTAGCCATTTACGGTAAACAGACCCGGCTTTTTCAATGAATCGATCTATTCGACCGGCGCTTCAACAATGGACACGATTTTCCAGAGTCCACGAATGTCCTGCAATGGTACTGTAACATTACCACCGTTCGGATTGTCGGAGTGAAGCGTAAGGTATTTGCGGGTCAGGAGCTCATTGTCCCGAATCCGCTTTACGACAAAATAATCCCGGTACATAACCGCATAAACCCCGCCCGACTGATATTCCCAGTTGTTTTCGCTGACCGGTACGGCTAGTACTTTGGCGCCGTGTGCCAGCTGTGGACTCATGCTATTCCCTGAAATTTCCAGGATGACCGCCTGTTTGTGCCCTTTAGCGATAGACTTCCGTATCCGAAAGAATTCGGTATCGGCGGTACTGATCCCGTCGGCATAACTCTCGACAAAACTGGCGTAGAATTTGACCGGAACGAACGGAACCTCAATCGTATCGTCTTCGGAGTTGAGTAGCCGGGCGTTGGCTTCCGGCGACTTTAACACCGGCATAATACCCCGAATCAGGTAGTCGGCGCTGATCTGCGGATAGCAGGCCAGTAGACTCATAATGGTATCGTACGATGGCTTGGCCCGCCCATTCAAAATATTGTAAAACTTTGATGGATTCTCGCCTAACTCTTTCGCTATCTGATAAATAGTGATACCTAAGGCGTCGAAAACCTGCTTGAGTCGGTCCTGGATCGTCACGATACTGTCAATTTTTTTTGAACAAATTTCTGCCATTGTCAGATAAATAAGTAGCAGATATAATACAAGTAAAATATATTGCGCTTGTATTAGAGCAAATATACAATAAATACAGACGATTGATAGTACCGAAAGCCACGTTCTTAGCTAAAAATTGATGAACCGGAACCGAATCGCTACGCACACGCTACCGACCTTATTGTTCGTAGACATGAACAGCTTCTTTGCTTCTTGCGAGCAACAGGACAATTACTGGTTGCGGGGCAGGCCAGTAGGGGTATGTGTCTACACCGGGCGGCAGGGGTGTGTGATTGCGCCATCGATCGAGGCTAAACTCAAGGGCGTTAAAACGGGAATGCGACTCGACGAAGCGATAGTTTTATGTCCGGATCTGGTGCCCGTCGAAACCCACCCCAGTCGATACCGCGAATATCACGTTAAGATCATCGATGTACTGCGATCGTTTTCGGACGATGTGGTCCCTAAAAGCATCGACGAAGCGGTGGTCGATCTGACCAACTATCAGCTTGTGTATAAAGACATGCGCCAAACGGCCGTAGCGATCAAACAGGCCATCAGGCAAAAAGTCGGCGACTGGTTGCGCTGTTCCATTGGCATTGCCCCAAATGTTTTTCTGGCCAAACTGGCTTCGGATATGCAGAAGCCCGATGGGCTCATCGTACTGACTCCCGATACCATCGATGAGGCTCTGCGCTCCCTGCGACTAACCGACCTGCCCGGTATTGGTCAGCGGATGGCGACCCGGCTTGAAGCGGGTGGGGTGCATACGCCACTGGATCTTCGCTATGCTTCGCCAGACCATCTGCGGGCAGTCTGCAAAAGTATCGTTGGCTGGCATTGGCACCTACGCCTGAATTTCGGTGGGGAAGTCGATTTAGACACGAACGATTCGCTCAAAAGCATGTCGGCCATGCGCACGATCTCGACCGAGCAACGGAATTCGCCTGCCCAACTAGACGAATTACTTCTGTCACTTTGCCTGACGCTCGAACGGCGGATGGTTCGCAAAGGCCTATTTTGCCAGGAGATGTCGTTTTCGTGCCGGTATCACAACGGTAAGACCTATAATTACGAAGCCCATTTTCCGGAGCCTAAACAGGATGGACCAGAACTGTACAAGATCATTCGGGAGCGCTTAGAAAAGTTTCAGGCTGCTCATCGTTGTGAACCGGTATTGAATCATCATCTGCGGACCATGTCGGTCGTTGTTTTCCGGTTCATACCCACCGAGTCGGTGCCGCTCCGGTTATTCGATAATGACGTTCGGAGAAACAAGCTCCGGCAAACGCTCTACGATCTGAAAACGAAGTTTGGCTCCGATAAGCTGCTCCGGGCTACCGAACTACGTGATAACCCCGTCTACCGGGATGTGATCGGCTTCGGGAATATCAAGGATTTGTGAGATTAGCCATTAGTAGTCAGTTGCTTCGTGTTTGCCTGGAACCATCAACAAATGACAACAATAACTACTAAATGACGCGAAGCAACTGACCGCTTTTAATCATCTAAGAACCTGCTCTTTGGGGCAGAAGAAAGTGGTCCGTCCGCCCACGACCGAGCGCTCGATTCGGGTTTTGCAGCGTGGACAGAACTTGTGCGCTTCGACATCATCGTACGGTGAATCGTCCCACTCACGAACGTGAATCAGGAAGCTGCTCGGAAAGTCCCGGTAGGTAGCTTCGTAACGGATAGCCGTTTCGAGGACCAGGTAGATCGCCTGATGCAATTGGCGCATTTGCTCGTCTGTCAGCGTATCCGCGCGCTGCTCGGGATGAATGTACGCCTGAAACAGCACTTCGTCGACAATCCAGTTTCCCAGTCCGGCTACTACACTCTGATCCAGCAAAACGGGTTTTATGAGGGCTTTTTTCCGCCGAATGCGATCGGTTAACTCAGCCAGTGAAACAGCCAGCCCATCGGGGCCGATTTTTTTTCGTTTGAGAAACGCATCAATATCGTCGATTAGGCCGACGCGCTCAAACTTGCGCGGGCACAGGAAGCCCAGATTAAACCCATTGGTAAATTCAAAGACGATCCGGGCGAAACGAGGTCGGTCGAGCGATGAATGATAATAGTCCAGATCGCCCGTCATGCCGAAATGCATGTGAACGATGGTGTCCGAATCATCGGTCAGGACAAACAGATTTTTGCCGACGCGCTGCGTACCTGTAAACTGCCGCCCGACGAGTGCGTGCTGCAGGGTCGAATAATCGGTTGTCAGAAGCTTACGATCTTCAACCTCAATATGATTTATGGGTTGGTACAGCGAAGACGTTTCGAGATACTGCCGTCTGATTTCGACCTCGGGAAGTTCGGGCATTGAGCATATTCGTTTACCGGATAACCGCCGGTCTAGCCAGGTTGTTATGATCAGTCGATACGAAGTTGATCTTGTCTGACTCCAAACAAATTTATCGGTATATTGGAAAAAAGACTGCCTGGTTCATAACCTGATAAACAGGTTGCAAACCAGGCAGCTAGTATCGGTAATGTCCGGGTTAGCTCAGGTCCCGCGAGGTTTCGAACAGGAACCAGGTCCGGCGTTCGGTTTCATCGATGTATACTTCGAGGAGGCTGGCGGTGGCTACATCTTCAGCGTCATCGGCGATTTTATGAGCATCCCGCATATTTTTAGCCATCTTTCGGTTCTCCGTTTCCAAATCTTTCAGCATGTCGAGCGGAGCCACAAAATCCTCGTCGTTGTCTTTCACCCGTTGTAACTGCGCAATATGAGCGACCGACCGGATGGTGTTGCCGCCAATTTTCCGGACGCGCTCGGCCAGCGGATCGATGGTTGCGAAGATTTGATCTGCCTGTTCGTCGAGCAGCAGGTGATAGTCGCGGAAATGGCGACCCGACATGTGCCAGTGGTAATTTTTGGTTTTGATGTATAACGCAAAAGCGTCTGCAACGAGTCGATTCAAAGACTCAGCCACTTTTTCGCGGCCTTTTTCTTCCAGATCGTTGGGTGTATCTAAAACGTCAACCTGATTAATCGCTTTCATGATTTCTTCTGTTTGATGCTCTGTTGTCAACTTCTGAAGAAACCCCGCCCAACGATTATTGTTTGTTAAACAATCCTTAAAATCGTGCCATTACTTTCTCAGAAACGGTCTTCCCGATCGATAACGACGAAGTAGCCGCCGGCGAGGGTGCATTGACGACGTTGATGGCTTTGTCGGTTTCCAGAATCGCAAAATCGTCCAGCAACCCACCTGTCCGATCGCAGGCCTGCGCCCGAACACCCGCTCCGCCACTTTCCAGATCGGCTTCCTGAATAGCCGGAATCAGTGCCTGTAAGGCTTTGGTAAAGGCGGCCTTGGAGAATGACCGGTACATCTCGCCCAATCCGGTTTCCCAGTACTTGGCGGCCACTTTCTGAAAGCCGGGCCAGGATAAGGTTTCGAATAGCTCCTTTGCATTGATATCCGACTTTGTATACCCTTCCCGTTGGAAAGCCAGAACGGCATTCGGGCCCGCTTCTACACCCCCGTGAATCATGCGTGTGTAATGCACCCCCAAAAAAGGGAAGTTCGGGTCGGGGACAGGGTAAATCAGATTTTTGACCAGATACTGTTTTTCGGGCTTGATCTTAAAATATTCGCCCCGGAACGGAATAATGCGCACATCCACGGCTTGCCGCTGTGTCAGTTGGGCAATTTTGTCGGAATACAGTCCGGCGCAATTGACGACGAGTTTGGTTTCGTAACGGCCCTTATCGGTGACGACAATACTCAGACTGGTTCCCGGTGTTATTTGCTCGACCCGCTCGGCTAACCTGATTTCGCCACCGAGTGCCTGAAACTTTTCGGCGTATTTCTCCGAAACCTGTTTGTAGTCGACAATACCGGTTTGTGGCACGAACATGCCGGCAACGCCCGTTACGTGTGGTTCGATCTCCCGCATTTCACTGACGGTCAGTTTTTTTAAACCACCCAGGCCGTTCTGCTGTCCGCGCTGGTAAAGTGTTTCTAGCTGGGGAAGTTCTTCCGGTTTGGTCGCTACGACGATCTTGCCACATAGGTCATACGGAATCCCTTCGGCCTGGCAGAAGTCGATGAGCATGTGGTAACCCCGGATGCAGTTCGTTGCTTTGAGGCTACCCGGTTTATAGTAGAGCCCCGAGTGAATCACTCCGCTGTTGTGGCCAGTCTGGTGACGAGCCAGCCCTGGTTCTTTTTCCAGCAAAACGACCGTCAAGGTGGGTCGCTGCTGTTTCAGTTGCAAAGCCGTGGCTAATCCTACGATGCCACCGCCAATGATGACTACATCTGTCATGCCGTGTATGTAAGCTGTAAGTGATCAGCCAATAAGAATCTGGCCAATTACTGACAAAGGTACGTCGCTGTTGGAATTCTCAGGTAGCCTGTTCAGCGTAATTGACCTTCGATCCAGTCCAGACCGCGTCCGTACAGGGCATGAGCAAACCGAATCCGGTTATCGAACTCGGCATCGGCGGTATGACCTTCGTTCATAAATTGACGTACGAGCCGGGCGTTGTCGATGGCCTGCGGTTGCTCATACTCGCCTTCGCTGGTCGTCCGAAACGAAGCGAAGGCGGGGGAGTCGCCCTCGAAATGCTGAAAAAACAGATGTCCGCGCGGGGTCCGAACGGCGCACAGAACACCGCTGGCCCGGCTGGTCGAGGGAGCCAGACTTCCTTCCAGCCCCCTTTTCAGCACGACAACCCCGTCGAAGCCAGCCAGCAGAGCCAGTTCGGCCATTTTCATCTGATACGTAATGTGAAAAACCGACGTGACCAGAATCTGGGCATGGCACGGGTTGAGTACTTTTTCGAGTGTAGCCAGAAAAGGACGTTTGATAATGACCTGACGCCGATCTACCCAGCGATTGAGCGCGGGCGACAGCGCTTTCTGGTCCAGAACCCAGCCGTACGAATCGAGGGGCGTATCGAGCTCGTGATTGCTTTGCAGAAACTGACAGCCCAGGTGCATGTACAGGTCCAGCGCGTTGAGCGTAAACTTTGGTCCGCCCGACCGTCCGACCATCGATATGGCACCGTAGCCGCGCTTCTGAAAAAATTTTGCCAGTAAGGGTGTAATCAGATAGCTGTGTTCGACACCATCGAACGGTTCCGCCAGTTGGATCAGTGGGCGGTCGGCGCAGCTAATGGGCCCGAAACCAGGCAGAAACGTGGCTTCGGCGGCCCGCATCAACCCCTGATATTCTTCGTTCGTCTCGTGCCGCACGCGCATGATACTAGCCGCCAGTCCGCGGAAGGTTTCGCAGGGGCCGTCGCCGTACAGGTAGTCACCCAGTTGCTGGGCCTCGCTAACCTGCAGATTGGCTCCCCGAACCAGCTTCGTGGCAATGGGCAGCATGCCGGTCGATAGATCAGGGCAGAGTTTGTTGATGAAAAATGTTGGATGTGCGAAGGCGCCTTTGCCAACGACCTCTTCCAGAGTTCGCTCTTCCGGTGTTGGACCTTTGGCCAGTAGAGCACCCAGAAAGGCTCCTCGCTGAAGCGGATGGCTGCTTGGGTCGGTCAGTGCTGTCCGGCATTCGGCTAGTAACTCCGGCGTCAGTGGTTTACTACCATATTTACCAATTCCAATGTGCTTGATGCCTCGGCCAAGTGGCGTTTCTGTAGCAGGCGTATCCAGAACCATAGACGCAGTTGATTTAACGGAACACAGGGAGTTAGGTAAAAGTAAACAAAAAAGTCCTGTCGGCGATAGCGGAAATACACCTAAAGTACAGATTTTGAGGCTTTTTCTTGGCTCATTTATGCCCTGTCCTCATACGATCCAAAATTTGAAGTTTAGGCCGGAGCCAGTAGTTGTCGGGCACAGTCAAAATCACTTACTTTCGGAAAAATACTATTGTCCACCAAGACTTAATCTCTTTTTAAGCATTCACTCGATGGTTTCTTTACGCTCTCCGGAAGCATCCCGAATGATGCTTTTTCTGTTGCTGGCTTTTCTGCTGATCGGTGTGGAAATAGTCGTCACTCATACCCCCGCCTTTCGCCACCATCCGGTTGGCCTTTCGATAGCCGTACTCGTCGATCTTGTTTTCGTAACGACGAGCTTATTTTACTGGCTCGTTGTCCGGCCACTTCACTTAGCCAACAGTCGGTTGCTGTTGATGGCCGTACTGATGTTGCGGATCGCGCTGTTCATTTTACCCCAAACCGCGTTTCCATCTGACAGCATATGGCCTGCTTTTCTAATGCTGGCTGAAAGTGTCGTCCTGGCTATCGGTGTAATACGTATCCGTAGCCTTTTAAAAACGTATCGACAGCTACGAGCGGAAACCGATACAGAAACAGCTTTGCGGCAAAGCATGGCCGTAGTAATGAGCAAGCGGGTCGCCGGATTTATTTTCGGTGAAGGGCTTACAGTTTACTACATTCTGTTTGGTTGGAACCTTCGGTCCAATCTTCCACGGGAGGCACGGATGGTGACAACGCATCGGCAGTCAGGCCAGATTGCTTTGACCGTCGGCCTGCTCCTGGTGGGAATTATTGAGGGGGTGGCGGTTCATTTACTGCTTCAGCGCTGGAGTTCGACGGTCGCCTTCTGGGTTACGGCCCTGAGTGGCTACGGGTTACTTTTTTTCGTTGCCGATACTCTGGCAACAGTCAAACGGCCTTCTTACGTAATCAATGACCAGTTGATCTTACGATTAGGCATCCGTTGGCGAGCTCAGATTGCCCATTCAGTCATCACGCAGATTTTACCTATTGATGAGAAGTTACCCAGGCAGGTCGATCGGGTTAACGGTGCGTTTCTGACAGCGCCGAATGTGCTGTTGACGTTTCGGGAGCCCGTCTGCCTTACCGGTCCTTACGGGATTCAGAGAAGCGTTCGGCAATTGTCGTTTTTTGTCGACGATCGTTCGGATTTCATAGCCATGTTTCCGACTGGATTGACCGGATAAACAGGATTAAAAAGAAGAATCGAATTCTGTTTATCCGGTCAATCCAGTCGGGTAAGTCCGAAAACAATTGAGTACGGTGCATAAACGCTTAATCCGCTATTTTTGCACCGTACTCAATTGTTTTCGGCAGCATGGCGGAACGCATTAG
Source organism: Spirosoma koreense (assembly GCF_054777875.1). Taxonomy (NCBI): domain Bacteria; kingdom Pseudomonadati; phylum Bacteroidota; class Cytophagia; order Cytophagales; family Cytophagaceae; genus Spirosoma; species Spirosoma koreense. The sequence goes on from NZ_BAAHAC010000009.1 coordinate 62,062, forward strand.
TTATGGAAAAACCTGGTGGGGCCAGCAGTGGCTCAATGCCCTGACGAATATTGACCTGGCCAACCGACTGCCCCGCGGTCGGACCTACGCCAACCAGGGAGCGGTGATGGGGCTGTCTATCGCCAACAACCTGATCAGTGCCTCGGTCAAAGGAACTGCGCCCCGACCCTACAAAGCCAAGCTCTCGGTACCGCTGCTGACAGAGCAGGAAAAAAAGTGGATCATAACCGAAATCCGCGAAAACCCGGCCACGCTGGCCCAGCTCCTGAACCGGCAGCTCCCCCCCGAACTCATTGAGTTTACCCAACGCCGGGGTATCCGGCTCTTTCCGAACTCATTTCAGGATTTATCGATGGGCTGTTCCTGCCCCGATCAGGCCGAACCCTGTAAACACCTGGCCGCTGTCATTTACATCATCGCCAACGAAATCGACCGGAACCCGTTTTTGGTTTTTCAGGTAAAGGGACTGAACATTTTAGAAGAACTTCAGACCGATTTGCTGGCGGCAACCGGTTCGAGTGCGAGCAACGTATTATCTTTCAAAGATATATGCACCGATGAACTGCCTGACGACGAAGAGTGGCAGGCCGACGAAAAAGCACGGGCTCGGCTGGACTTTGCCACTATTCCGTCACTGGCCGACCAGTTGCTGGGATTACTTTCTCCGGATGTCACGTTTGCCAAAGGAGATTTCCATAAGTCGCTGAGCCGGGCGTATAAGCTATTCTGCAAACCTCAAACGGAAGAAAAAATAGCTGAAGGAGCTGACAGGCCTGCTTTTAGCGACAGTATTGAACTTCAACTGGATGAGGTGATGTCGGTAAAGAAAATCGGAATCTTCAGCGAACACGGCGAAACCCGGTCTATCAGTGGATTCGAGATGAGCGATCTGGTCGGCTGGATCAGTACGCTTACGGAAGACAACTGGCCCGAAATGAGCGATTCTGTCCGGGCGTTGTACTTAACCCAGCAGTTTTCGGCAGTGCTGCTCCGACGGGGGGCGGTGGTGCCGCAGTTGTTGCGAGTGGGGCCCGCCGAAGAACATTACCGGGTGCGCTGGCTGCCGGCAACGCTGAACGAAACCGTTCGGGAACTTACGAACCTGCTGAACACGCAGATACCGCCAGCCCTGCTGACTGTGCGCTGGCAGAAAGAGTGGCTGGCCCTGCCCAACGAGCAACTGGTTCTGACCCTCTGCTCGCTGTTCATGCGCCGGGTTATCAAACCCGCCACCATCGAATTGTGGGAGCGCTGGCCGCTGGAAGACGCCGACCGGCTATTTTTTGGCCTCGAAACGATCCGGTTCGAAGGCTTTGGCCGGAAAGAAATGCCGCTGGCGATGCAGCTGTGGGTCAATGATTTTTTTCTCACTCACAAGCGGTTCGTGCCAATTCTGGCGGTTGAAGACAATGACCGGGGAGACGCTTCGTTTACCGACGAGTTTCACCTGCGCCTGCTGATTCGCGACCGCGAGGCTCCAACGGCCAACGGTGCTCCCGAGCCGCCGATTCCATTGCCCGATCTACTGCGGAAAAAGAAGCATGAACCCATCCGGATGGCCGTATTGCAGGATCTACTGGTGCTATCCCGCCACTTTCCGGATTTATCGAAGCTAACGCGAATGGGTGGGCCGGAGTACCTCGCTTATTCGCCCAGTTTATTTGTGGAAGTACTGCTGGAAACCTTACCGCGGATGCAGTTGCTGGGTATTGCACTTTGGTTGCCGAAGTCGCTTCAGCATTGGGTACGGCCGCAGGTAGGCGGCCGCCTAAAGGCAAAAGTTACGGCGGATAATGCTTTCATGCGGCTCGACGACATGCTTACCTTCGACTGGCAGGTGGCTTTGGGCGACGAGATGATGAGCGTTAGGGAATTTCAAAAATTAGTAGGGCGCACGACCGGGTTGGTCAAAATCAAAGATCAGTATGTGCTGGTCGACCCCGAGGAACTCAAAAAACTGTACAAACAACTCGAAAATCCACCGGAGCTAACCGGCTCCGATCTGCTTAAAGCCGCTTTATCGGAAGAATACCGGGGAGCACGGTTGGGGTTGTCGCCGGAAGTGCGGACGCTGATCAAACAATTTACTGAAATTGCCGCTCAACCGCTGCCCGAGGCCCTGAATGCGACGTTACGGCCATATCAGCATCGGGGTTATGACTGGCTTGTCAAGAACACGGCCCTCGGCATGGGCAGTTTGCTGGCCGACGATATGGGGCTGGGAAAAACGCTTCAGGTCATTAGTCTGTTGCTCAGATTTAGGCAGGAAGGGCGGTTTAAAAAGCAAAAAGGGCTCGTTATATTGCCGACGACCCTGCTTACTAACTGGCAGAAAGAAATCGCCCGGTTTGCGCCCGATTTGAGAGCGACGATCTATCATGGTCCCAGCCGCAAACTCCCGACCGATCGTGCTGATGAGTACGACATTCTGCTGACGACCTACGGAGTTGTCCGGTCGGATCTGGATAAGCTGAAAAAATTGACCTGGGCCGTTGTGATCATCGACGAAGCGCAGAACATTAAGAATGCCGATACTGAACAGACGAAAGCGGTTAAAGCGCTGAAATCCCCCATCCGGATTGCGCTCAGTGGTACCCCCGTCGAAAACCGGCTGTCGGAGTTCTGGAGCATCATGGATTTTGTGAACAAAGGGTATCTGGGTGGTTTGAGCAAGTTCAACGAAGAGTTTGGTAAACCCATTCAGCAGGAGCGCGACCATCAGAAACTAGAGCAGTTTCGGTTGATTACCAGTCCGTTTCTGCTTCGGCGGGTCAAAACCGACCGGACTATCATCAGCGACTTGCCGGATAAGATCGAGAATAACCAGTTTTGTTCGCTTACGCCCGAACAAACGGCGCTATATGAAAGTGTGGTGCAGGAAAGTATCCGGGCGATCGAAGAAAAAGACGGCATTGCCCGACGGGGGTTGGTCCTGAAACTGATGACGGCTCTCAAGCAGATCGGGAATCACCCACACCAATATCTGAAGCGTGGGAACGACACCGCTGCGCTGTCTGGCAAGGCAACGTTGCTGATGAATTTGCTCGAAAATATTTATGCCAGCCACGAAAAGGTGTTGATTTTCACCCAGTACCGCGAAATGGGGGAGTTGCTGACCAGGTTCATTCAGCAGGCGTTTGGGGAACAGCCCTTATTTCTGCACGGTGGTACTTCACGGGCCGATCGTGACCAGATGGTAGAGCAATTCCAGAAAAATCGCAGCGATCACACGTTTATTCTGTCGCTCAAAGCGGGTGGCACCGGCCTAAACCTGACCCAGGCGAACCACGTCATTCATTACGACCTGTGGTGGAATCCGGCCGTTGAGGCTCAGGCCACGGACCGGGCGTTTCGGATCGGTCAAACGAAAAACGTGCTGGTTTATCGGCTGATGAACCAGGGAACGCTGGAAGAAAAAATCGATGCCATGATCCGTAACAAGAAAGAACTGGCCGACCTCAGTGTAAAGACCGGCGAGACCTGGATCGGGGATCTTAGCGACGCGGAGCTGAAGGAACTGGTAGCGCTCGGGTAAAAATCTAAATTGGGTGAGTTTATTCAGCGAATTATCGATAATTCGCTGAATAAACTCACCCAATTTACACGCTGCTGATGGGTATCAGAACACTTAAGGTATTTACTTCAGCACCGCCATCACCGCATCATCACCCGTAACGGCATAGGTCGGTCGTGGATGTTCGGCATTGAAAACCTGCAAGTCCGTCGAAGGGAGTACCGTATTGGGACTTTCGTCGATCTGCCCGTCTTTGAGAACGCGGTTCAGGTCGAGCTTCAGGTACTTCGCCAGAAAGCGGTAAGCTGCCATACGCTTGCTGGGGCCATAATCGTGGCCTTCCGTAGGCAGATGCACATTTTCGAGACGATCCGTTGCGCCGTAATAGTTGTAGATGTTCCGAATGTAAGGGAATTCAACGTCGGGCGTGTTTTTCGTCCAGTCTTTTCCGTCGGATACGAGCAGCATAGGCCGGGGAGCGGCCAGCGCAGCAATTTCTACGTTGCTGGTCTGGTGCGTCGGGCGCTTGTGGATGGGCATACCGCTTTCGCAGGTGCAGCCGCCAAAGAAATGAGCGGACACCATGACGACCGGCACCGACACCTTCACGCGGGTGTCCAGCGCTGTCAGCAGAAACGTTTGTGTGCCGCCACCCGATTCGCCCGAAACTCCAATTCGGTTGGCGTCGATATCGGGCAGACTGGTTAGGAAATCCAGCGCCCGGATGCTGTTCAGCGTCTGTAGTTTTAAGGCTTCGGGTAATTTGTGGGTGCTTTGCTGCGAGTCGCCGTAGCCGATCATGTCGTAGGCGAATACGGTAGCGCCCAGGCGTGCCAGGGTTGCACACCGCTGTTGCGTATATTCCATCAGGCGGTTATCCTGCTTAGCGCCGTGGCCGTGTGTGCATAAAATGCCCGCTGTTTTTCCCGCCGGATTCAATGGGCGGTACAGGTTACCCGTCACAAAAATACCCGGTAGACTTTCAAACGCTACATTCTCAACGGTATACCCGCTCATCTTCTTCAGACTATGCCGGATCGGTTTTAACGGCGCAAAGGCAGGCTTTTCGGGCAGCTTCATGCCATCGCGGATACCTTTTCGGATCATAGCCGCCCGGGTTTCCCAGGTCACTTTGTCATGATAGGTTCCGGCAAAGGTGCGCAGGGCTTCGGCTCCCTGGGCTTCTGTGAAATAGGCACCCTGGCATAAATCGGGCCGGTCGGGATTCGGCTGCGCAAAAACAGCGGCCGTGCCTAACACACAACTGATCAACAAAGTGTTTCGGAGACTCATGAGTTATAGACTGTCGTTTCGATGTGGCTATTATTCGGAGGTTTTTTCGAGTTCGGGCAGTGTCCAGGCTTTTGTCCGGCTGTTGGTTTGCTCGCGTATTTTTCTGACGTCGTCCGGTTGCACAAACGGTTTGAAATTTCGCCGTTTCAGCACTTCCGGCGGGATTCCACCACTCGCTGGCCGGGGTGCACTGGAAGGCGGACTGGGTGGAAAATTGCCGGTATATCCGAATTCGTAGCGGATGTAACTGAGTACCGACGCAATCCATTCGTCGTTGTTGGCACTCATGGACGGCATAACGTCTGGGTATGTTTTTTCATCGACGGGGCCTGATAAGCCGTTCAGCAGTATTTTAATGAGCACATCCTGATCGCCGACGATGCGTTTGGAACCGAACAGGGGAGGAGCTACCATGCTGGTTCCACCGATGGCCAGGCCTTTTCCGTCGGGCCCATGACAGCTGGCACAAAGTGTTTTAAACGTATTGGCCCCCGCCAGAACCTTAGTCCGGTCGGCCGCTTCGAGCCGGCCCAAACGCAACCCGTACGTTTTTACATCATCGTTTTTGAGCAGGCTTTTCTGAGTACTTGCCAGCATTTCGATGCCTGCATTCTGAGCGAGAATCTCATCGGCCAACGCTTTGGCTTTAGCTGACTTACTCTGGTGCAGCGACAGAACCAATTGGGTCCGAACATCATAATTCGGATCATCTTTCAGAGTTCGTAGCTGATCGATCATTGAGTTGTCGTCCTGTTTCAGGTACCGCTCGCCGATCCAGACAGCCGCTCGCCGAAGTTGCGGGTCGTTGTCTTTCATAACCGAAGCCAGCAAATCCTTATCGATGGCGTCCAGTCCTTCCAGCGTCCATAAAGCGTGCAGACGTCCCAGGGCCGATGTTTTAGGCTTTTGGCCCAGCGCCATAGCTTTTAACGACGGCACAACCGACTGATCGCCCAGAATGACCAGTTGTTTCTGCGCATTGTCGCGCCACCAGCCGTTAGGATGGTCCAGATACGAAACCAGTTTACTGCCGGGTTCGTCTAACAGGTGCGGCTTCGGGCCGGGTTTCATGCCATCGTAGACCAACCGGTAGATGCGGCCATGCTGAATGTTTTTGTCCAGACCCAACCGCTGAATTTGTGGACGGAGGTAGCTATCCTTCGGTGTCCACTGCGACTCCTGAATGATGCCTCGGTTCATGTCGACAATGTAAAGGCAGCCGTCGGGCCCGGTGTAGGTATTGACCGGCCGAAAATTCATGTCCGTCGAGGCAATGAATTCCTGCTGTTTATAAGCGTTTTCGAGGGTAAGCTTGCCGTTCGTATTGATCACCTTAGCCCGGCGGATGATCCGGGCCACGGGCTCACCGATGAGATAATCACCGACCAGATCGGCCGGGAGTTTATCGCCCCGAAAAATAGACTGACCGTTGCTGGCCGTGAAATGATTGAGTGTGCTGTCGGGAAGCCGCAGCCGGCGTAAACCACCCTGAATATCAGGCGTCCGGATAATAGGCCAGACCGCGCTAAACTCTTCACTGTACTGATCCGGAAATTCCAGGGCTCCGTATACGGGATTGATCTGGAAGCCCGACGCCGGTATTTCGCCACCGGCTCTTGAAAAAAATAGTCGTCCGTAGTTGTCGTGGGTCAGTCCCCACTGGCCGTTCGAGCCGCTGGTCAATGAATCCACTTTCAGCGTGCCTTTGCTGTACCGAAACCGGACCGGGTCGACCGTTACGTAAATCCAGTTGTCGAGGTTCCAGTCCAGTCCGCTCCGCTGGTGTTCCAGATTGCCGGGTGCTTTCTTGCCGAGTTGATAAAGTGGCTTTTTAGCGTCGGCCACTCCATCGCCATTGGTATCCTTATAGCTCCAGATGTCGTACGTATCGGTTTCATTAACCAATAGCTCATGATCGACGCAGAGGATCATCCGGGGCAAAAGCAGCTTGTCGATAAACACCGAGCTCTTGTCCATCCGACCGTCGTTGTCGGTGTCTTCAAGCAGCATGATTCGGCTCACGGGATCGTGTTCGTGCGAGCCATCGACATCCTGCATATAGGTGTCCATTTCGGCGACGTACATTTTTGCATTACCGTCCCAGGCAATCGCTACAGGCTCTTTGATCATTGGATCGCTGGCGACCAGCTCCATATGATACCCCTTAGGTACTCTGAACGAACGCAGGCTCTGTTCGGGCGTCAGTTGGGCAGGGGATGGGTTGTCAGTAAATGCAGGAACCGTATCACTACCCATCTGTCGGGTAGCAGTACGGTCGGATGTCGAGCTAGGCGTTGGAACGACTTTACAGGTAACAACCAGCGCAGAGAAGGCAAGGAGTCCCGGTAGCCAGAATTGACGTTTCATAAACAAGAGTTTAGCTAACATCAAAAGAGTGCTTCGTCAAACTCTTACTCACGAAAGGTATTATGGTTTCGACCCGTTTTGAGTCAATTTTGAAGCGGGCTTAAAACTGATGATATTGAGCTGGTCTGCATCGAATTCTGTCTATAATGCGCAGAACGAAAACGATACTTCATCGGCTCGCACTTTGCAGAAAAGCAGCAATTTCCATGCCCCAGGCAATGCCGATGTGAATGAGCAAACCGCCCCAGATACTCCGCGTACTTAAAGCAAGTACACCCAGCAGATAGCCTCCGGCCAGCGACGAAACGGCTTCGCCCAGCGGCCGGCCGAAATGAATCGAGCAGTACCAGACAACCATAGGCAATACCGCGCCCGGACCCAGTACACGACTCATTCCGATTACCAGAAAGCCCCGAAACAATAACTCCGTTGGTACGAAATCCCAGCCATAACAGAGTTCATAAACCAAGGCCGTTATCCACTCGGGTACGCCGAAGAACTCATTTGCGTTGGTATCCCGATAGGTTGGGTACGATGCGAGAAAATCGGGCTGAAAGGAGGCCAGCGTAATCAGCGGTATCATAAGCGCCAGCAGCAGAGCATAAAGAGCGAGGCCTTTGCGTTTGGGAGCCATGCCGTAAAAATGACTCGGATACGGGTCGATGAATTTATAGAAAAGATACAGCGGGACTACAATGGTCAGCACTGATTGCAGATTGTGCAGACAGTAATACACAAAGGCATAAATCTGACCATCAAAAAGGTTTAGACTCCATTCGTAGTCTGCATAGAACCCGGCGTAAAGCGAGTAACAAACCAGGGCCAGGCCACTTCGCAGCCAGAATTCACGACTTCGCCAGATGTCTGACCGGTGGTGAAAATAAGTCCAGAGCCAGACGCTCACATAGTAAGCGGTAGCGTATAAACCGAAATAAAGTACGGCCCAGACCGGCTGTTGCCGAAAGGCATCGATGTACGCATCTTCGAGGTCGAGCGAGAAGTTGATAGCAAGCAGAAAAGCGGCCCAAAGCGCAGTCGCGAGGTAAAGGTCCAGGCGGAAATCGGTACGGAAATGGGCGCGCAGGTCGTGCCAGAAGGCTTTCACTAAAAATATGTGCTAGTGTGAGAGAAAAGCTTACTGTCCAATTCCTGCTTCATTCAGCATGTCGTCTAATTCGTTATCAGAAATGGTATCACGTTGGGCTTTGTCATAAAGCGCCAACAAGTAAATTGTCTGATTTATAATTTTGACGCACGTAATTACCCGTCCACCACCTCGCTTGCCTTTTCCCTTTGACGAAATAGCCAAGCGAATTTTGTAACAGTCTTTGCCTAATGGTGTACCCTGAGTCGGATTACTTTTTAATTGATCTCTGAACAGGATTAAGTCGGCCAATAATGATTTATGTTTCTTGGCTAGTTTACGAACATCTCGCTCAAATTTATCAGTAACCTCAATCTTGTAACTCATCCAGTAACTGGTCGAAGGATTTCAACTTTATTTTGCCTTCCTGATGAAGTTCGACCTGTTCTAACGATTGTTTTAAGTCGTCTATCCATTCCTGTTGCTCAAGCGTGAACGGGCTCTTATTTGGCCTGTCGGATGGCTCAGCTTTAAATTTCAGATTATGTACCAGTTCCAGAAAGAAATCAACTTTATTATCTGGTACTCTTACCAAAATATCCATCTGATTGTGCATTTGTTATGACAAAATAAACAGAAATCAGAACCCTTCTTTCTCCGCTTCCTTGTCTTTTTTCTTCTCCTCTTTCTTTTTCTCTTCTTTGACAACCTTCTGCCCCGGTTGTAATTTGGGCTTGGGTGCCGGTTTCGCTTTGGTTTTGTACTGATCCAGGTATCGGTCGACAAACAACGTTTTTTCGTCAACGGTAGCCGGTACGATATCAATGGTGGCTTTCCCCGAATTCTTGACCGCCACTAACTGATCGTTGATATCCTGCTCGGAACTGATAATCGCCAGCTGACCGGTTGAGGTTGGTGTACTGCCCGGCTTATAATCATAAAATACCCACATCTCGGGTGACGATTCCAGATAAATGCTGACCTCATCGCCGTTGTCGGTCTTCCGAATTTCCACAAAGCCGTCCATCTGGGCATTGATATCGGTACCAGTCATGTTCGACACGCCCAACTGGCCAGTGCTGTAGAAGGTATTGAACTTCGTAGACCAGCGCAGGTTGGCATTGGACAGCACCAGCATGGCATTGAGCTTTGGTGAAGCCTGACTTAACGATACGTGCTGATTCTGCGCTTTCAGCCGGTAAGCGTCTACGGCCTGCGCGCCGATCAGCGGTGTCAGCTTATCCGATAGCCGGTTCAGGTCATCATCGGCCGGTTCGTCGTTTTTCTCCTCCTGGTTTGCCTTCACAACTTTGTCGCCGATGCTTTTGACGATCGGCTCGGGTACCGGGAAGGCGAACGCCAGCAGGGTATTGAATCGGTACTGCGTGCTGTCGATGTTGATCCGCGCCGATCCGGCCGACAACAGGTACTCGTTCGGAGCGGCCCGCATCAGATTCATTTTCCCTTTGAAAGTCATCAGCCCGCGGGCATCGTTGAAGGTAAATGCATTTTCGACCTCTTCGACGATAGCCGCATTGGCCACCGCAGCGATCCGGGCCGCGCTGTCTACTTTGGCCACGCTGTCGGTGCTGGCCACGCTGGTTACTCCAGCCGTACTGTCTATTTTGGCTACACTGGTTGCCTTAACGCTGTCGGTAGCCGTAGTGGCTGGAGTGGCAGGCGTTTCTTCCGACTGGCTGGAAGCCAGATCACTAGCCGATGAGGCAATGCGATACACCTTGTCTTTTTCGTCGTAGCGCATAATGCCTGTTGCCGTAAACAGGTCGTCGTCTTTCGGATCTTCTTTAGGCGACAGAAAGGTCGGGTAGAGCCCAGCGTTGCCTAGTCGGAAATGAATACCGGCTACCAGCGGTTGCCCACCTTCGTTCTTCAGGTTTTTATCGACTTTAATCTCCAGCCGCTCGGCTACTTTTTCTTTAAATGGAATCCAGCCGCCTACCAGATCTGGTCGTTTTTTCAGAGCGGGTTTTATGAAGCCATCCATCGCCAGATCGGGCTGGGGCGCCTGCATGGTAACCGTACCCTTATACAGCATTTTTGGAGCCAGCTGAAGGTTGTCGTTTTCGTCGACCTCCGCGCGGGCCACCGTAAAATAGGTCATTGCGGGTTGCGAAGCGCTCTTCCGACTGCGGCCCGGTTTTTTCGTGTCGGCCGTCAGGACACTGGATGCCGGTGCTGGCGCTTCTTTCAGCTCGAAGCTACCCATTTTGATGCTGGCGGTGTCGCCTTTGGCTGTTGCAAACTGGTAGGTAGCGTCGCCGGTAAACCGTGTTCTCGACAGCACCTGAATGTTTCCGTTTTTAAGCCGGTGAAACAGACTGATCGTGTCCAGTTCCAGCTTTGCGTTTTTCAGCGCCATCATTTCGCCGTTTCGCTTGATGCTCACCAGACCCTTATCCGGATAAATCCGGGCATCGGCCGAGGTCACGTAAGGAACACCGCTGATGTTGAGCGTCATTTTCTCGACGTCGTATAAGGCTCCAGAACCATTGAAAGTCAGCCCTTCCTGCTCTTCGGCCGTGGCGGTGAACGTAGACGTTTTTACGTCGCCCTTCATCGCGATGGTTTTAGCGTTGATATTCCACTGTGCCTTGCTGATGCTGGTTTTGTAGGCCGCCGAAGGAAACTCCAGACTCGACTGAACCGTGTCGGTAAGGCTGGTATTTTTATTGATCGACAAACCAACGAGTCCTTTGACCTGGTTGAAATCGACGTCGATGGCCGTTCCCAGCAGCATAGGCTTTGCAACTGCAGCGGTTCCGTTTACCACTTTGTCGGACAATACCTTAAACTGAGCATTGTCGGCCATAAAACCCTCTTTGTTGAATTTAATGCTGGCTGAAATAACCTCGGCGTCTTTCCGGCGTAACGTACCATTCCCGAACAGACCCGACGACCGCAGGACCAAATCGCCATCGAGGTTAGTTGTGGCTCCGTAAAAATTGAACGTCTTCTTTTGGGTGGTAATGAGCATGCTATCGGCTTTAGGCCACCATTTCAGCGCATAATTGTTCAACTGAACCTGCGGGAAATACACCTGCGAAGCGCCCGGCTTGCCCGTCAATCCCTCTCTGATTTCGCCTTTCTCGCCCGTTGCAACGAGTGAATCGGTCATGAACAGCATGCCTTTTGCATTCAGGCTCGCCGTCAGGTGGTTCAGTACCCCATCGGCGTGCAGACCGCTCTTGTCCATGACCAGATCGCCGACGAATTTAACGTTGGAGGGCGATGCCCCTTTCTGATTGCCATAGATCGGATAACCCGTTGCCGGAGCCTTATGAACAAAGCCCAGGGTATTGTCGGGCATGGTTTTGAGTTCGGCTTTGAACGGCGGGAAAATACCGTCGGAATGGAAGGTGCCCACAAACGCGATATCGCCTTTCCCCAGGCTATCGTTATCGACAGCTGGGATTTTGAAGTACACTTTCTGGTTGTAAATTTTATCACCCCGGCTGGGCTGGTTGAAATAAACCGTCATCCCCTCCGGCATAACCAGGCGCTGGGTCGATTTCTTACCCGCGATTCGCCCCGATTTGTTATCCGAACTGCTGAGGTAGACCGTCCCCGGATTTTCGTACTTGATGTCGCCCCCCATTTCAGCCTCTTGTCCCTGAGCGGCCAGTTTCTGCGACGAGAACGTAATCGAGTCGATCTTGTTGAGGCTCATCGCGAACTTGTCGTAATCGAATTTGAGGTCGCGGCCCGCGTACCGAAGCGTACCGGCTTTGAGCTGGCCATTCAGTGTAAAAGCCCGTCCTTTGCCAACACGCAGGGTTTTGTCGGACGGAATGGCAAAAATCTTCAGCGAATCGGAAAGCGTAAATCGCTCGACGCCCCGAATCGTCAACAGTTTATCCTCCAGGTTGATGGTTGCGTTCTTTACGCTGTCTGTCGAGGGGAAAATCGATTGCACCTGGAAATTGTCGTAGTCGCGCTTCTGCACGTTAGCCAGCACGTAGAGCGTCCCTTTGCGGCTCAGGCGCAGCATTTTCGTATTCTGGTCCCGATCGAGATAACCTTCCAGCACCATTCGGTTCAGGGCCCCACGCAACGCCACTGGGCTTACTTTATTGACTTTGGCAAAGTCGATGATGTCGTCGTCGAGAAAAGTCGGCTGCTTTTTCGTAGCTACGTAATTGGCCACAATCTGCAGCGGGTGAAAGCCGTAATCGACGGTTAGGTCGGTGTACCGTTGCGGGTGGAAATAATCGAACGACTCGAAGCGAACCGGTACTTCCTGCTTGGCACCCACCTGATAAAAATCGACCTTTCGGCGTGGAAGGTCCCAGCGAACAACTTCAGGAAGAATATAAAATTTATGGTACGAATCGGCGTAGGGCACTCGGGCGTAATCGGTTCGCAGCTCGCGATCGAGCCAGGCAACGTGCTGATTCTTGTCATACCGGAACTTGACGGATGGGTGAGTTACCGAATCGGTGTCGACATACCCCACAAACGCGGCTGAACTGGCAGAAATAACCGACTTGGCCGAATTCCCGGAATTGAAACCGCCGGTTTGCTGTAAGCCCGTCGAGTCCGTAGCGATGTTGCCATTACTGAAATCGAATCGGCGGCTGCTGGCTTTGAAAGCGGGCTTGCCGTTGTATTTAACGATCAATTGCGCCGGTTGTCCGCTGGCCGAAGCGCCGACCATTTGCGTTCCTGACAGCGCCAGGCCGCCCCGGTACTCAACGTCTGGCCCCAGATCGGGTAGCTTCACGTCGTTTTGCCACGACATAAAGCGTGGATACGTAATGGGGCCACCTTTTTTCTTGCTGACATATTCGAATACGCCTTTGATGGGTTTTGCAGCCGCTCCTGTCGGGTTGGTGTAGGTCAGGATTACGTCATCGGCCTGTAGCCGTGGACTCATGGTTGTTAGGGCGTACTCGCTCAGGGTCACGAAAATATCGGGCCGCCCGGCCGTTGCCCAGGTAAACTTGCCTCCGTTCCCCACAAAAAACCCGTCTTTTAGCATTAAATCCCCGCTGGTATTCTCCAGAATCGCCGAATCGCCGTTGGCAACGATCGCTAGCGACGCATCTTTCAGGGTAATAACGGCACCAGCGACCGATGGGAGCGGCCGACGCTGCGGGACATACTGAACTCCGAGCGGGCGGGCCTGGGTCGAATCGGCCGCGGGTGTATCCCAGCCATCGAAACGGGAGCGTTCGGCCGATGCCTTCGCCGACGCCACGGAGTCGGCCGTCGATTGCGCAGTGCCAGACTGGCTCATGGGCTGTGTTCCTTCTACGTATCGAAACTGAAAAGTGCCCCCTGCCGCATACAGCTTGTTATAATTGCTGGCGTATAGTTCGTGTCGTTCCGTAAACCGACGGGCAATCTCCATACTCCGGGCCAGCCCTTTCGGGTCATTGGCCTCGAAGAGTTTTTCGGCAATGGTCAACAGCCCGTCGATGTTGGCCGGAGCAGCCGGCTGTTGCTGCGTGGTATTGTAAAGCGCTTCATAGAAAGGCGCAAAATAGGTAGCCGCCTGAAGTCGCTTTTGGTTCATCTTCCGGCTAATCGACATTACCCGCTCTTGTTGCTGAGCCGACAGCCGGTTTTCAGACCAGACCGTTTGCAGATTCGTACCGGCCCGAATAGCCCCCGGCCCGCCCGTTGCCATTAATTTCTGCACGTCAGCCATGAACTGATCCGGTTTATCGGAAATCCGGACTGCCTGCCCAAACGTTGCTGGAAGGGTCAGCAAACAGAGTAAGAGGGTATTGTAGATGCGTTTCATTACGTATTTGTTGCGAAAAGTGTTGTCAGCGCGGTTGGCGTTGTGCCATCGGCTGATTTCTGGAACACGAGCGATGTCCACTCGTGAACAGACATGCCTTGTATGGGCGTGAGCCCCGCGTCGACCGCTTTCTGTTGAATATCCGGCGCGTCCTGTTGATAGAAACCGCTAACGACCAGGTAACCGTCTGTACTCAGCAAATCCGTATAAATCGGGATTTCCCGCATGAGTACGTTGCGGTTGATATTCGCCAGCACGATGTCGAAAATGGCAGGTGTCCAATCGAACGTTGCAGTTGGTGGATTCAGATCGTCGATGGTTCCCTGAAACAGTGTAATCTGCGGGCAATTGTTCAGTTCGGCGTTTTCGCGGGCATTCTCAACAGCCCACTCCTCAATATCGAACGCCAGCACCGCTTTTGCTCCCATTTTGGCTGCCAGTATGGCCAGGATACCCGTTCCACTGCCCACATCGAGTACATTTTTTCCGGCGAAATCAAGACCGAGCTGCTGCTCCAGCATCATGGCCGTGGTTTCGTGGTGGCCGGTTCCAAACGACATTTTAGGATCGATGACGATGTCGTAACGAAACGGGCCCGGGTCGCCCGGGCGGTCCATTGTATGGAAGGACGCCCGGACCCGGACCTGGTTTGCCACTTCAATCGGCTCATAATTCCGCTCCCACTCGGCGTTCCAGTTCCGTTTTTCTAACGAACTGACTTCGTAGGCTATTGCGGTCTGGTCGGCGTATTTAGCAATGATTTGTTGCAGGGTTTCTTCATTGAAATCTGACTCGACTATGTAGGCATTCAATCCCTCGTCAGTTTCAATAAAGGAGTCGAAGCCTACTTCGGCTAGTTCGGCGGTAAGAATATCGGTGTAATCGGGCGACAGGCGCAGTTGTAACTCAATATAATTCATACCTCAAAGTAACGAAAAAGGGTAAGCCAATAGGCTTACCCATAGCAGAAAGTAATTATTGTGGCTTATTTAAAGTGTCCCGTTTCGCATTTTTTTGAGCGACTCTTCGAGCGAAGTAACCAAAGGTGTATTGCGTTCCTTCTCTTTCCTGACGGCTTTTTCCTGCCATTCGAGGGCTTCCTGTTTACGCCCCAGCCTATACAGAATATGCGCATACGTATCCAGCAAACTGCCATCTTTCCGGTATTCGAGCGACCGCTTCGACCAGCTTAGGGCTTTGTTAAGGTAAACCGAATCGCGGGTCATATCCTGAAAATCCCAGGCGGCCTGGTTCAGGGCAGAGACATACCGTTGTGTATTAGGATTCGGTACGAACGTGAACGTTCCCGATCGCAGATTCGGCTTTCCGTTATGGGTACCGGTAGGAACGGGCATCTCACCCCGCATCCGGCGCTGGTTGTCCAGTTCGTCCAGCTTCTGAATCGAGTCGACCCGTGCTGCCATAAACTGAGTATCGTAGTAATGGGATGCCGATCGTAGGTACTGAAGCGTATCTTCGATACCCCGATAATAGCGCATAAGTACCCATTCACTGGCCGCCATTCCTGCTTTGTAATCATTTTGATACGTGCGTTGCCGGAAAATGGCCGTAAGTCTTGCCAACGGCATGTTCTTTTCCTTGATGGCCTTCCGTAACGAGTTGTTGACGATTCGGTTATTGAGTTCGACCGCTTTGTTCCAGCCAACCGCTTTGTACAGGCTGTCTACGAGGGAATAGTTCGACCGAAACACCAAGTCGGCTTTGCTGCTCACCACTGGTCCCTGCTCGAAAATAAACCGTAACAGGTTCGCCGATTGCAACGAATCGGTCGGTAAATGCCCGACGTATTCATCCAGCAACTCACCAACCGACAAGCCCATTTCCCGACGTCTTTCAATGTAACTACGCATGAATGCCGACGACCGGTCGCCTTTTGTATACGCTTCTGTCATAACTTTCAGGGGACGCTCCCGATTTCTAACAATGGCTTCTTCCGCTTTTTCCAGGTAAGCGCGGTCAAAGCTGGTAGTGCCACAGTAGCGGGCCAGCGGGTTCTCATCGGTGTCTAGATAGATGGAGGACGGCATGCATTCGACTTCCAGTTGGTCGGCCAGTTGTTTGCCCATACCGGTACTCCCATCCACTCGCCAACTGATAAAGTTTAACGAGAATTTATCATGCATGAGCGGACTGTTGAAAGCTACCGATGCAACAGCTGCGCACCCTCCGCACTTTGGCGTGTCGAAGTGGAGGAACAGCAATTTCTTCTGTTTTTTGGCTTTTTTTACCGCGTCGGCCCAGGTGCCTTGCTCAAAAACAATACCTTGCGCGTGTAGGAAACCTGTTATAAAGAAAGGCAGGAAGCAGGATAGGAAACGGATCGATTTCATACGTTGTCAATTCGGGAATGGTCGGGAAAATTAGAAAAATGCTAGAGCCAAATCAATAGGGTTTCAGCTTCAGGATAAGCGCTTATTTTCCAGCTATTATTACTTATCGCCGGTTTTAGCTGTTTCTGACCAAGCGCTTTACCCACTTATCAGCGTTCATTCGTTTTATTTATATGGAAAATGCCTTTTTGATTATCGACGCTCAGTTCGATTTCTGCCATCCGGAAGGGTCGCTGTTCGTACCCGGCGCTGAGCAGGACATTAGCCGCATGTCTGGTCTGATTCGTAGACATGCAGACCGGATCGACCATATCGTTGTTACGCTCGACACCCACCAGGTGCTGGATATTGCCCATCCACTTTTCTGGAACGATGCTGCCGGAAACCATCCCGCGCCTTTTACACGCATCACGGCTGAAGACGTCGACACCGGAACCTGGATTCCGCGTTTTTCCGCTGAGAAAGCCCGCCAATACATTCACGATCTGGAAGCAGACGGCCAGTTTACTCATTTTATCTGGCCCGAACACTGCCTGATCGGTTCGCGGGGGGCGGCTCTGCACGATACATTACTCGATGCTCTTAAAGAGTGGTCGCGCATACGGGACCTCGATTACGTGGCCGTGCAGAAGGGATTGTACCCATTATCAGAACATTTCGGTATTTTTCGGGCTCAGGTTCCCGATCCGGCGATACCCGAGACCCAGCTCAATACCACTCTGATTGCAGATTTGGCGCGTTATGAGACGGTCTATCTGATGGGTGAAGCAAAATCGCATTGTGTAGCCAACAGTTTGAAGCAAATTCTGGACTACGCTCCGACGCTGGTGCCAAAACTTGTTGTCGTTACCGATTGTATGTCCGATGTAACGGGCTTGGGTTATCTTGCTGATCCAATTTATGCGCTGGCAAGTGAACGAAACGTCCGTTTTATAGAATCGGACGCTATTTTCCGGTAAAAAACCGTAGATTTTCAATGTTATGCAAAAGACGCTGTCTCTGTTTCCGCTCAACCTAATTGTTTATCCCGGCGAAGATCTGAATCTGCATATCTTCGAGCCTCGGTATCGACAGCTTATCAGCGAATGCCTGGAAGAAGAAAAAACCTTCGGTATTCCGGTATTCATCAATAATAAGTTGCCGGGCTATGGAACAGAGATGCATGTGACGACCCTGCATAAGCGATACCCGGACGGGCGAATGGATATTAAATCGAAAGGGCTGGGCGTGTTTCGGCTGGTCAATTTCGAAAATCCGGTGCCAGGAAAGCTCTACGCGGGTGGTGAGGTCGAACTGATTGAGCCGGGCGACAAATTCAGTGCGCACGCATCCGCCCTGACCGAGCGTCTTGAACAGCTATATAGCCTTATGCAGATCGAAACGGACTACGCATCGACAATGGAAAACCTTTCGTACAAAGTGGCGCATAAAGTTGGCCTGTCAGCCGAGCAGGAATACGACCTGCTGACTCTGGAAACCGAAGCTGAGCGGCAGCTCTTTCTGATTCAGCACCTGAACAATGTATTGCCGGTTGTGTTGGATCTGGAGCGCACCAAGCAGCGAATCCGCATGAACGGCCACTTTAAAAACCTAGATCCGCTGAATTTCTGATGCCTACCGGAGTGAGATACCCTGGTTAACTTGGCCCAGTTGAACTTACTCTTTTTCTTCGACTTTCCCGATTTTTTTGGCTCGTTTGGGGAGTTGATCCGCCAGCTCCTGAAAATTCTTTATGGGCGGGCGGGGCTTTTCGGCTTCACCGATCAGGAAACCGTACGGCTTCAGCGCATCGACCGCGTCGAAAATAACTTTCAAAATGGCCGTGAGGGGCAGGGCCAGCACCAGACCGGGCAGGCCCCAAATGCTTTCCCAGAGAATCAGCACGATAATGGCGGCCAGGGGGTTGATACTTACCTTAGAACCGACGATATAAGGCGTGATGAAGTTGCCCTCCAGGGCCTGGACGAACAGAAAAACACCGATTACACCCAAGGCTTTCACCGGGTTATCCTGCGTAAAAAGCGTGTAGGCGGCTGGCAGCAGCGATCCTAATGAAATCCCGAAGTACGGAATCAGGACCAGACAGGCCCCGAAAAAGCCAAAGAATACTGCATAATCGACACCAAGAATGATCAGTCCGACCGTCATGAGCGTACCGATCACCAGAATGACCAGCACCAGTCCGGCGAGGTAATCTTTTACAACTTCATAAATACCCGCCATGACGCTATCGATCTTGGAACGGTGGGTGTTTTTGAAAACTTTGTAGAAAAATGACCGAAAAAAATCGCGGTAAAGCAGGAAGAAAAAGGCGAATAGTAGTACCAGAAACAGGGTCGTAATGATGTTGGTGGTGGTCAACAGGGTCGTTGTAACGATCGTACCCATTTCGGCCAGAGCCTGATTCAGGTATTTACGAATTTCGGCAACCTGCCGTTGTCGATCAATGTTCAATTGCTCATCAGCGAAGGTCCGGATGCTGTTGATATATTCGTTGCCCCGCTTGACAAACTGGGGAATGACCTCGGCAAAACTGCTGAGTTGCACCGAAATGGCATAAAATAAACCGCTGATAATTGCCAGGGCCAGTATCAGACAGACCAGGATGGCTGCCACCCGGGGTACACGCCATTTTTCGAGCCGTTGGACTAATGGAAAGAGCAGTACCGAAAAAAGAATGGCGAACACCAGCGGGATCAGCACGCCTTTCAATGCTTCCAGGCCGTAGACAATAATGACCAGTGAGATTAATACGAACGTAATCTTAGCATATGAAGGCAATTCCACCTCTGGCGAACGGGTATCCATAATAGTGCGGGCTCAAGGGCCTTTTTGTCTTGTTTTTAGCGTTCGACAGAAATTTTCTAACTAACCAACTATCTGTTATAGGCTTTGTTCAGCCAATATGAATCTTAATCCTGAAATAAGAAACTCAGCCTCAAGCGGTAAACCTGAAGGAACTCATTCCTAAGGTGTTAAGTTTTTGTTAAGGATGCGTTTCTGATTGGTAACGTTAAGGATAAGCCCCGTAACTTCGGGGCATCAAATTCCGCCAGCCTACAGATAAGCGTGGGTCATTTTAACAACATAACTCTGTATGAGTGCTGCTAAAGCTGCTCAACCCATACACCGCGTTTTAGTCGTAGACGACGACGCCGACATCGTTGAGATGCTCGAATACAATCTTACCAAAGAGGGATACGATGTACGCACGGCAACCGATGGTCGAAAAGCCATCGAAGTAGCGAAGACGTACTTACCCGAACTGGTTCTCCTGGATATCATGATGCCACACATGGATGGCATCGAAACGGGCCGCCAACTGCGTGATACGGCCGAACTGCGCCAGACCTACATCATCTACCTTACGGCCCGCTCGGAAGAATATTCGGAGGTAGCCGCTTTTGACATCGGTGCCGACGACTACATCACCAAGCCCATAAAGCCGCGCGCGCTGATGAGTCGTATCCACGCGCTGTTCCGGCGTGAAGCGCAGAAATCAGATCCGGGTGAACAGATTACGATTGCCGATTTGCTGATCAATCGAAAAAATTATTCGGTGAGCCAGAACGACAAATCGATTATCCTGCCCAAAAAAGAGTTTGAACTGCTTTTTTTCCTGGCGCAGCATCCGAATAAAGTGTGCAGTCGGGAAGAGTTGCTTCAGAAAATATGGGGGGCCGACATTTATGTCCTCGAACGGACAGTAGACGTTCATATTCGGAAACTCCGCGAAAAAATTGGCGATACCCACATCCGCACCCTGAAAGGAGTTGGGTATATGTTTACCGATCAGCCCGTATAAAGTTTAGAGCTTGCAGTGTAGAGTTTATCGTCTGCTAATTCGTAGCTGTGTGGCCGCGGTCAGTCGTAAACTACGAACTGTAAACTAGTTAACTTTACTGTATGTCTCTTAGTCCCCGTGTCATTGCGCTGTTGCTGGCCTCGCTGATCTCGGCCCTGACGCTTACATTTCTGGCCTTTGTGGAGGGAGTCACCAGCGCGATGCTGTTCGTCGTGGGTATTTCCTCATTCATCATTTCGTTTTTTCTGGTCTACTACGCTATTGAGCTTCTGGTGTTCCGGGAGGTCAACAAGATGTACAAAACCATTCACCAGCTGAAAATTCGGGACTTCAGCATTTCCCGCAAGTCTATCATTCAGAACTCGAACCCCTTTAAGAAGCTGAATGATGAGATTTTCGTTTACGTCGCCAAAAAGCAAAAGGAGATCGATGAACTAAAGCGTCTGGAAGCGTTTCGGCGCGAATTTCTGGCCGACGTATCACATGAGTTGAAAACGCCCATTTTTGCGGCTCAGGGCTTTATTCATACCCTGATCGATGGGGCGGTTGACGATGAAAATGTGCGGGATAAATTCCTGTCGAAAGCGGCCAAAAGTCTGGATGGGCTGGATGCACTGGTGAAAGATTTGGTCGTGCTCTCTCAGTTAGAAACCGGCGAAGTAAAAATGAGCTTTGAACGGGTCGATTTCGCCGAGATTGTTCAGGAGGTTTTCGAGCAGTTAGAAAAAGTCACACAAGCCAAAGGAACGTCATTGACGCTGAATACGCCCCAGTCGGGGCCGATTTGGGTAAAAGCTGACCCACAACGGATTACTCAGGTCATGACCAATCTGATCGAGAACGCAGTCAAGTACGGGAATGAACATGGACGAGTGTCTGTCTTGCTGGAAGAAGACAAAAAACACATTCTCGTGTCTGTCCGCGACAATGGGCCGGGCATTCCGCCTGAACACCTGAGCCGGATCTTCGAGCGATTTTACCGGGTTGAGAAAAGTCGTTCGAAAGATCGGGGCGGAACGGGTTTAGGGCTGGCCATTGTGAAGCACATCCTGAGTGCGCACAAAACGAAAGTAACCGTGATGAGCAAAGTCGAGAAAGGCACTACCTTCCGGTTCAAACTCGAGCGGATGGATGTATAGGTTAATTTATCCGCTATCAAATCAGCCGTTTCAGCGCAAAATGGGTGATGATGATCTGTCCATTGCGCCGAACCAGCATCGACACTTCCTTGCCTTCGCCTTTCTGTAGTATTTTGTAGATATCGCTGATGGTCAAATCCTGAACGGAGCTACTATTGACAAACATAACTTCGTCGCCCTCGGCCAGGCCCGCCATTGCGGCCGGTGAGCCTTCGACAATTTTATCGACGTAATAATTACGAAAACTAGCTCCCCGCGCCCGAAGCTCCAGCCCACTCATGTCATGCTCGAAAGTTTCGCGGATGAGTCGTTTGACCGGCTTCATGACAATGTATTGATCCGGGTAGTTGAACGTGACGTTGAATCGGCGCAGGATCTCACAACCCACATTTCCCTGCCGTTCGGGCATGTTCACCAATTTCATTCCATACGCCATACTGTCTGGAAAGGAAGCCAGTATATTGTCGAGTTCATAACGGCCAAAGCGAATTTTCTGAATGCGGCCCAGCGACCCATTGATAACCCCATTCAGGCCCCGACCCAACTGTGCCCGAATGTTTTTCTCCGGAATGCGCATTGACGGCGTGCTGCGCGAGCGATCGAGTAAAAGAGCATGACCAGCGCCCGTATCCAGAACGACCCGCAATGGCGTGGTTTTCTCACCGTCGAAAACGGACAGCGCATCCGTGTACGCTTTCGTATCCTGAATCGTGATGGGGTACCGATCTCCATGCCGCTTGCGATAGTGGTATTTATCCGGCTTGGTAATCATAATTTCATGGCGCTGGAAATCGACGTTTACAACAAAATTGGCAAAGATCTCATAGCCGAAAATACCATGAACGGGCGTACCTACATACTCGGACAGCTTTAGAATGTCTTCATCCAGAATGACCAGATTATGGTGAGCCGCCCGTAAACCGCCCAGGTTGAGCGTATTGTTGATAGCAATTGAAGCGGTCAGGTTATTGCCTTCACCCGCACCATTCAGTTTGACCTTACGGCTCAGCAGCAGCGGTTTTTTGTGGAACGCATCCGGGTCGGTAATGATCGTATTGCTGACACCGGTATCCAGAATGAAGTGCAACGTATCGGAGTCGTTGACTCTGACCGGTACGATGATCAGGTTGGAATGGAGCTGGAAAGGGATACGTGCCCAGGAGCGGTTGCCGGCGATAAAAAAGCCGTAATGGTCTTTATCGGGGGTTCGCTGGTTGTCATCTCCACGTGCAGCCAGGCATACACCGATCAGCCCGATCAATACTACCAACGTTTTCATGTGCTGTAAATGTTGTTTCTATATAAGACATTGAAATTACTTATTTTTTATCCGAATAACACAAAAATTTAATGAATGGTTTTTTACTGAGTAAGCGGGTTTACCTGCTGCTGGTCATTTCTGCAAAATTTAGTACGTTGCCACCGAACCGTTCTGGCTAAAAGTTCTAATTTCGCCCCGAAAAAGCGAACAAATCGACTTTTACTTTTTTCTAAAAAATCTGATTTTCATTAGATTATCGAATATTATGCGCAAAAAAATTGTGGCTGGTAACTGGAAAATGAACAAGACTGCCGAGGAAGCGATTAGCCTGCTGTCGGAGGTGGTCAATATGGTTAAAGACGAAGTGACAGGCGACGTAGAGGTGGTTGTCTGCCCACCCGCCTTGTATCTGTCCACCGCGCGCCAGTACATCACGTCCGGCGGTAAAATCTCGCTGGGTGCACAAAACTGCCATGAGAAAGCGTCCGGCGCTTATACGGGCGAAATTTCGGCCCCTATGTTACAGTCGATTGGTGTCGATTATGTAATTCTGGGGCATAGCGAACGGCGCCAGTATTTCGGCGAAACCAACGGGCAGTTAGCCGAAAAAGTGGATAGTGCACTCGCCAACGGCCTAAAGCCTATTTTCTGCTGTGGTGAATCGCGCGATCTGCGTGAAAACGGCGATTACATTGGGTTCGTCAAAGATCAGATTACGGAAAGTCTGTTTCACCTGGCGGCCGAATCGTTTGCCAACGTCGTAATTGCCTATGAGCCCATCTGGGCCATCGGCACGGGTTTGACTGCTTCGTCGGCGCAGGCACAGGATATGCATTTTGAGTTGCGTCGGCACATTGCCGATCAATACGGCGATTCGGTAGCTATGGATACCACGATTCTATACGGGGGGAGTGCCAACGCTCAGAACGCAGCCGAACTGTTCGCTCAGCCAGACGTCGACGGCGGGCTGATCGGCGGGGCCTCGCTCAAATCCCGTGATTTCATGACTGTTGTCAAAGCCGCTCAATAATCCTGGAACCGGCCCCCGTTGGGTTAGCGTGATCAATGTAAGTTTTATTTTTCACGCCAGCCCAACGGGGAACGGTTCAACAGTCATGACAGCTACCGATTACGTTCACGCTTTCAAGCTGCAGCCTCACCCCGAAGGAGGTTACTTTGCAGAGACGTACCGCTCGGCGGAGTCGATCGCTCAATCGGCTCTGCCCCAGCGTTTTGTGGGCAACCGTGCCTTCTGCACCGCCATTTACTTTCTGCTCGAACAGCAACAGGTTTCTGCCCTGCACCGAATTCAGGCAGATGAGATCTGGCATTTCTATGCGGGAGGAGCGCTGGAGGTGTTTGTCATCCGGCCAGCCGGCGAACTAAGCGTAATCCGGTTAGGAAATAATCCGGAGCGGGGCGAGGTATTTCAGGCGGTTGTTCCGGCAGGTTGCTGGTTTGGCTCGACACCGGCCAGCGGATCAGCTTTTTCGCTGGTGGGCTGTACGGTGGCACCTGGTTTCGACTTCGCCGATTTTGAGCTGGCAGACCGGGACACAGTACTGAGCCAGTTTCCGCAGCATCGCGCTGTAATCGACAGGCTAACTACTTAAAGTTCACATTGCCGAATTTCGACACTACCCGGAGCTTGGTCCCCGAGCCATTACCTACTTTACCGATGTACTGTTTGGTTAAGCGCGGCCCCCGATTATTGTCGTCGCTGGGCTGGGACTTAAAGTGCATGGTAGAGCCTGAACCGTAATTGAAATTCCCGTAGCTGACCGTTACGTCGAAATCACAATCGTTATCGCTGTCCATCGGAAGGGCCACCGATGAATACGACGCCTGAATCTCGACATTATCCACCGTTTTGGGCAATTGATCGATCTGAAAACCACCCGAAAAGTCGAGCTTGATTTTCCCGGATTCACGTAAGGTTCCGATCTTAGCGCCGGAGTAACTGATGTCGGCGTCTAACTTGCCCACGTCACCGATCGTCATTTTGCCAAACTTGTTAGTCAGAACCAGTACGTTTGCCTTAGACAATTCCAGGTTGCCGTAAGCGATATCCAGTTTTCCCTGACCAATCGTACCGATGTTCGCTTTGCCGTACGCGACATCGATGTCGTTCTGCCGCCCTGTCAGCTCTTCTGTACTAAAATTTCCGTAGCGGTTATGTACCGTAAGCGGAGCCTGGAAAGCCGGAATGCTGGTATTGCCAAACTTGTTGCGGACCGTGAGCGCATTCTGCCGGGGCATCATCACTTCATAGTTAATCTTGACGAAGTTCCGCTCACCCCCGTCTTTCCATTTGCCGAAGCTCCAGTTCGAAAGGTTATTCTGACTAAAATTTGTACGAACCAGAATCTGATTTCCCGAACGCTTCTCTTCGATCGTTACTGCGTCTAAATACTTCTGTACCCGTTCGTCGGAATCGGAGTTCGCAACGATCGTAATCTGAACACGAATTTCCTTTTTTTCCCATAGGCCGACGGACACCTGCCCGAACTGGTTGTCCACGACCAGGTTATCGCTGGCATCAACATCGAATAGTTTAATAATGGTTTTCTTTTTCTCAATTGCCCCGAGGGCAACCGGATCCTCGGCCCGCATGAGCAACGGACAAAGACAAAGCAGGGCGCTATACAGGAGTACTTTCATGTGTTTGTTGTTTAATGCGCTGGATGACGCGCAACTGTTCATTAAGCAGGTTTATCTGCAATTGCAGATTCTGAATCATTGCCTGAATCAGGACTTCCTGATTCGGGTTCTGGGGCAAATCTGATTTCAACGACTGGTACGATTTCTCCAGGCGGTCGAGATCTGTAGCAAACTCCTGGTATAGAGCGGGGTTATCTTCCGTCATTTGCTTCAGTTCCGCTCGTTTGGTATCGATCAGCCGGGTGTACTGGGCTACTTCTTTGGCATAAGTCGGACTGGCGGCCACAACTTCGGGTTGTCGGGCAACGTCGTATTTCCGATTCATGTACAGAAAGCTACCCGCCAGCAAAAGCAGCGCTACAGAAGCGGCTACGCGCCAGTCCAGCCGTGGCCAGCCAATCTGTCGGCTACCCGCCTGCGCCTGGTTCCGGTGAATCTGGCGGAACGGGGCAGATGGATCCAGTTGTGGGCCGGTCAGCGGGCTCACGTTGGACGTATCTTTACCCAGTTCCTGTCCATCAAGCCCGGCTTCTATTCGTTGCCACAGGCTTGCCGACGGTTCTTTGTCGTCAAAATCCTCGCGGTTGTCGCGGATGAAGCGTTCAAGATTGTTCTTTTTCATATCGGATGAGCGAACGAGCCAAAAGCGACCAGGCGGGTGAAACCCTGAAGACCGTATTGTACGCGGTCATCTGGTTGGCCATTCATCATTAATTTAATAACTCAAGTAGACGTTTTTTTCCCCGTAAATATTGTGTTCTTGATGTTGTTTCACTGATATTCAAAACGTTGCCGATCTCTTCGTGGTCGTATCCTTCGAACAAATACAGCGATAACACAACCCGGTAGCCTTCCGGCAACAACTGCATGGCGCGCCGAACTCGTTCTACTTCCAGCTGAACCCCGTCTTCATCGTAGGGCTCCGAGTCGGCATAATCTGGACCATCGTCTTCGCCAAATCGGTGCGATTCCATATCTACCAGTTCCAACCGTCGGCTGCGCAAATGGTTGATTGCCCGATTGACCACAATCTGCTTCAGCCAGGCCCCAAACGTACTTTGTCCGCGAAACGAATTGATATGGCTAAACGCATCGATAAACGCTTCCTGCAATACATCTTCGGCTTCGGCTTCGTGGTTCACAATCCGCAGGCAGACGTTATACATTGCCTTTACGTATTGCTGATAAAGGTCATATTGAGCCCGTCGCTCACCCTGTTGGCAGCGTTTGACCAAGTCTGCATGGCGGTCTGGGTACTGTTTCGGTTCCAACAGGTTCAGATTCGGTAATGTCTAGGTTGTTATCGAGAGAAAGATGCGGGAAAATTGAGAATGTTGCACAATAATTCAGAAAAAGTGCGCGTTTCTTTGGGGTTTTTTCTTAACCCCTGTCTATACGGGTCTTAAATGCCTGATTTGTAGGGTTCCTGAGGTTGTCCGCGAATGAGTAAGGATACGTAAACGAGGTTCTATCTTCGTTATAGTCAAATAAAAAAGACGTTTTGGTGAATAGGAGAGCGGCTAGTTTGGGCAAACAGATCCATCACTACAAAATTGAAAGTCGGATATAGCCAGTGCGGTTGAAACGGAATCGATTCCTTTACACATGGACTTCACCGGAAGCGTATCGACAGTTTTTGGGTGAGTTGGAAATACTAAAGATGGCGTTGTAAGTCCGGCGCTACACAAGTCGGTTCCTGGTCAAAGTTACCGCTTTGGGGGATGTCCTCAACCAAATTATTTCGTAGTTTTGATTGTTGTAGAGGGATAGAGACGAGCTAAATGGTTGATTATATTTCTGGTTTAAATGAACCCCAGCGGGAGGCTGTCATGCACGGCAACGGTCCGCTGATGATTATAGCGGGGGCTGGTTCGGGTAAGACGCGCGTACTGACTTACCGCATTGCTTACCTGATCGAAAACGGCGTCGATCCGTTCCGAATCCTGTCGCTGACGTTTACCAACAAAGCTGCCGGCGAAATGCGCAACCGGATCGAAAAGGTAGTCGGTACGGAAGCCCGTAATATCTGGATGGGCACGTTCCACTCCGTCTTTGCGAAAATTCTGCGTATCGAAGCCAAAGCCATTGGCTATACCAGTAACTTCTCCATCTACGACACCGACGATTCGAAGTCACTGCTGCGGAGCATCGTCAAGGAAATGGGGCTGGATGATAAGGTGTACCGTGTCAACAGCGTTTTCGGGCGGATCTCGGGCGCTAAAAACCGGCTTATCGGCCCGGACGATTACCTGAACAACTCCGTCATTCAGGCCGACGACGAATCGGCCCGGATGCCGCACATCGGCCGGATTTATAAGCAGTACGCCCTGCGCTGTTTTCAGGCCAATGCGATGGACTTCGATGATCTGCTGTTCAATACGAACGTGCTGTTCCGCGATCATCTGGACATCCTGAACAAATACCAGCATAAGTTTCAGCACGTGATGGTCGATGAGTTTCAGGATACCAACGTATCTCAGTACCTCATTACCCGTAAACTAGCGGCTGTGCACGAGAATATCTGCGTTGTAGGCGACGATGCGCAGAGCATTTATGCCTTCCGGGGGGCCAACATCGAAAATATTCTGAATTTCCAGCGCGACTATGGCAAAGAAAACGTCAAGATCGTGAAGCTGGAGCAGAATTACCGCTCGACAAAAACCATCGTCGAGGCTGCCAATTCCATTATTGCCCGAAACAAGCACCAGCTGGAAAAACACGTCTTTACCGATAATGAAGAAGGGCCGTTGATCGACGTCATCAAAGCATCGTCGGATAACGAAGAAGGACGTCTGGTCGCTTCGGCTATTTTCGAGGCCAAGATGAACGAATCGCTGACAAACAACGACTTCGCAATTTTGTACCGGACTAACGCGCAGTCGCGGGCGTTTGAAGAAGCGTTGCGCAAAGTCAGTATTAAATACCGGATCATCGGTGGTTTGTCCTTCTACCAGCGGAAAGAAATTAAAGACCTGATTGCGTATCTGCGCTATACAGTCAATCAGCAGGACGAAGAAGCCTTCAAGCGGATCATCAATCTGCCCAAGCGGGGGATCGGCGACACGACCGTGGCGAAGATCAGTGTGATAGCGGCTGAGAAACAGGATTCCGTCTGGGAGATTGTATCCGAAATCAGCAAGCACGTGGCTGGCCGGGCCGGGATTGCCATTGAAGGATTTGCCGATCTGATCAAAAGCTTTAAACTCCTGCTCGACAAAAAAGATGCGTTTGAGGTAGCTTCACATATTGCCAAAGCGTCGGGGTTGCTCAAGGAGCTTTACGACGACAAGACTGTCGAAGGGCTGGCACGCTACGAAAACGTGCAGGAATTGCTAAACGCCATCAAGGAATTCGTCGATAATCCGGATAACGACGATAAAAGCCTGGGCGCATTTCTTCAGTCGGTTTCCCTGCTGACCACGGCCGACGAAAAAGAAGATGACGGCGACAACGATAAAGTGACGCTGATGACCATTCACGCGGCTAAAGGACTGGAGTTTAAGAACGTACATATCGTTGGGCTGGAAGAAGACCTGTTTCCGAGTCAGATGATGCTCGAAAGCCGGAACGATCTGGAGGAAGAGCGTCGCCTGTTCTACGTTGCCATTACCCGGGCCGAAAAGCGGCTGTCGGTGTCGTATGCCGAGACACGCTATCACTATGGCCGCCTGAAAATGTGTGAACCCAGCCGGTTCCTGATGGAAATCGATCAGAAATACATGAAGCTGTCGAAGTTGCGGTCGGCGCCGAGCCGGCTGGATTTCGACCGACCCGAACGCGACCGAAGTGAGAGCACCTCGACGGGGTCCATGGCTTTTGTCCGGTCGCTGGCGCAACGAACCGCACGTTCGCAGGCTCCTCAGCCGACCGTCGCGCATACGCCATCCAGCGATTTTGCTCCGACCAGTACAGCCAATCTGGCCGCTGGTCAGCGGGTCGAGCATGCCAAATTTGGTTTTGGCACCGTAAAGCAGGTCGACGTGAACGGTACCGAGCGAAAGGCGACCATTCAGTTTGAGCAGGCGGGCGAGAAAGTCCTGCTGCTGAGCTTCGCAAAGTTGCGGGTGGTGCAATGAGTTTACGTTTTGTAGTAACTTTGGCCCGACCTATTGCTTGTCGATATGCTGTTTAGTTCGGCCATTTTTTTATTTCTGTACTTACCTTTTTTCCTGATTCTCTATTACTTACTGCCCCGGCGGTGGCATAATGCCTTTCTGTTCGGGGCCAGTTTGTTGTTTTATGCCTGGGGCGAAGGACCGGTCGTACTGGTTCTGTTGCTGTCGGCGTTGATCAACTTTATGGCGGGACGGCTGGTTGAGTCCGGCCGGCGACAGGCCGGACTTTGGCTGTCATTAGTCGGAAGTTTATCTCTGCTGTTTTATTATAAATATACCAATTTCCTGGTCGATTCGGTACGCGGATTTGCCGAAGCTTTTATGCTTCCGGTTGCCGATAATCTGGTCATTTCGCAGATTGCGCTACCGATCGGTATTAGCTTTTACACGTTCCAGGGGATTTCTTATACGCTCGATATTTACTGGGGACGTATTAAAGCCAACCGGAGCTTTCTGGATTATGGCACCTACGTAGCTATGTTTCCGCACCAGATTGCGGGACCTATCGTGCGGTATGCCGACATCGCGCCGGAGCTTGCCGACAGAACGGTGACCATCGAAAAATTCGGCATCGGGGCCGAACGGTTTATCATTGGCCTGGCCAAGAAAGTACTACTGGCCAACACATTCGCCGGGGTTGCCGATACTATTTTCAATGCTCCTCCCAGCAGCTATCCGGCGGCTACGGCCTGGTTGGGCATTGTGGCTTACTCGCTCCAGATTTACTTCGATTTTTCGGGCTATTCAGACATGGCTATCGGGCTGGGTAAGATGGTAGGCTTCGATTTTAAAGAAAATTTCAACTATCCCTACATTGCTCGGTCAATACAGGACTTCTGGCGACGCTGGCACATCTCCCTATCGAGCTGGTTTCGCGATTATGTGTACATCCCACTGGGGGGGAACCGGGGAAGTAAAATACGAACCTATCGGAACCTGCTGATCGTGTTTTTTGTGACGGGGCTCTGGCACGGCGCCAGCTGGAATTTCATCCTTTGGGGGTTATACCACGGTCTGTTTCTGCTGATCGAGCGGGCGGGTCTGGGTAAACGGCTGGAGCGTATATGGCCTCCCATCGCGCATGGGTATACCCTGATTGTCGTACTGATCGGCTGGGTATTTTTTCGGGCTGTCGATCTGGCATCGGCTGTTGGTTACCTGCAGAAAATGGCAGGTTTCGGTACGGTTGGTCGGGCGGCTTTTCCGGTTTCTTATTTTATGAATACCGAAGTGCTGGTGTCGTTGGCCGTTGGTTTCGTGTTAGCCACTCCAGTTTACCACCGGTTTCAGACCTTCTGGCACCGCCTATTGGCCCGCGTCGTAACCACGCCCGCCCGGCTGACGCTTGATACCGCGTACGTGTTAGGGCTGGTGGGTTTATTTGTCATGGCGGTGGCCTACCTGGCTGCCGATACCTATAATCCATTTATTTATTTTCGGTTTTAACTTGATCGATGAATCAGGTTGACCGGACCGAATAAACTATGCAATTCCATACCCGTATACTGGCTTTTGTTTTCGCTGTACTGCTGTTATTACCAACGCTCGATCAACTGTTGGGGCTTTCATCGCGGTTCAGTAGTACCGAAAACCGACAGCTAAGCGAAATGCCGCCGGTCAATTTTCCACATGTCCGGAGTTTTGCTCGCCAGTTTGACCGTTACTATAAAGAAAACTTCGGTTGGCGAAATGCGCTATTTTATGCCTACAGCCGCTGGAAGTTTAACATTCTGGGGGAGTCGCCCTTACCCGAAAAAGTGATCGTTGGTAAAAAAGGCTGGTTTTACCTTGGTAACAGCTACAACAACATTATGAACCAGCACCGGGGGTTAGTGCCGCTATCGGCTGATTCGGCTCGGCTGATCGCGAATCATCTTGCCCTCCGTCAGCAGGAATTAGCACGACGGGGTATCCGGCTGTATGTATTTATTGCGCCCGACTCTCAGACAATCTATCCCGAGAACTTACCTGATCATTTATCCGTGAGCCCCGAACCTTCCCGTCTGGATGTGCTTCAGCAGGCGATGCGGAAAACTAAAGTGCCCTTCGTCGACATTCGGGATACGCTCTGGACTGCCAAACGCGATCACATTGTCTATTATCAGACGGATACACACTGGAACGATTACGGAACCCTGATCGGCTGCGCAGCATTGCTGAATCGTATCCGACGCGATCGACCCGAACTGCCCCCCGTTCGCATCGCAGATTACCATATCGAAAAGCAGCGCGGCCTGGGTGGAGATCTGACAACGATGCTTACCCTGCAACAGGAAATGAAAGACCCTGTATATTACCTGATTACGCCATCTACCGAGCGGACCGCCAAACAGACGGCAATAATCAAAGACCCTAAATTCGACTTTCCATCCACGCGCTTTTCCGGCTCGGGGTCTGATCGCCTGTTATTCATCGGCGATTCCTTTAGCCACAGTATGATGCAGTTTCTGCCCAGTTATTTTCGGGAGTCATTTTTTATTCGCGACAGTAAAATGGATACTGCTCTGCTGCAGGCCGAACGGCCGGACATTGTCGTTATCGAGGTGGTAGAGCGGAATATTGATAGGCTGGCAACGTTCTAACCTGCTTTGCAAGTCTTCATGACCAGTCTTGTCACCGGCGGATTGATACCTTGTTTACCAGTTTGGCATGCCTATATGCTAACTAATAAATTAATTTATGAGGTAATGTTAAGCATTTGATTTTGAGTCTTTTGTGGCGAAAAAATTAAATTTTATAAACAAAAATATGTAGCTTTTCTTTTATTGATGGTGGTTGCCGTGAATGGTCGATTTTATACCGTAAGTCAGTTATGCTGTATGGTATATTTTGTGGTAATGGTTAGCAACTCAACGCTTAAGAGTCATGGATGAAGTACGTATACTGGTAAAGGGCCTTCGTTTCCCGGAAGGCCCCGAATTTGATGCCTTCGGAAATCTGTGGTGCGTAGAGCAGGAAGGCGAAGGCATATTTTGTCGAAAAGCTGATGGCACTACTAAAAAGGTTTATACCGGCGGAAAGCCAAACGGTTTGATTTGCCATCAGGGTTTTATCTGGTTCTGCGACTCGGGGTACAACTCGATTCGGCGTATGGACATTAAAACCGAATCCATAGAAACCGTAATCAGTCAAGTCAGTGGGCAGCCGCTCAACTGTCCAAACGATCTACTTTTTGACGACGATAACAACCTGATCGTAACTTGCCCCGGTCCGCCCGATGGCAGTGAACACGGCTATGTAGTGGTTTATTCCCCGGCGGGCTCCGTCGAAGTGATCGCCGATGGATTGCAATACCCGAATGGCCTGGCGTTATTTCCTGATCGACAGACGCTGTTAATTGCGGAAACCCATCAGCAGCGAATCTGGAGCGGTTATTGGGATGCCGAGGGGCTCAGTTGGGAAGCCATTCGGGTTTGGACAAATGTGATCGAAAACCCAACGGCTGGCCCTGTACCCGGTCCGGATGGCATGGCGGTTGGGCCAGATGGAAATCTGTACGTGGCTGTATACGGAGCCGGTCTCGTTCGGGTATTTTCGGCCGAGGGTGAGTTTGTACGTGATATTCGGCTGCCGGGGCAAAACCCTTCCAATTGTACGTTCGATCCGTCGGGCGAATTAGGGCTGATCGTAACGGAAACCGAACGTGGCGAACTGCTAAGCATCCCGATCTGATCCGTTCGAACGACCATCAGCCCCATTAAAGCCCGTCAGCAGCTAGCCTTTCAAATGCGCCAGAACGGTGACACCCCCTCTGGTTACGTCACCGATCTTTACATTAATTTCGGCGTCGAGTGGTAGGAACACGTCGACGCGCGAACCGAATTTAATAAAACCGAATTCGTCGCCCTGTTTCACCGGCTGTCCTTCTTTTACGTACCAGATAATGCGCCGGGCCACTGCGCCGGCTATTTGCCGCAGCAGCACCTCGGCACCGTTGGCCATCTGAATGACTACTGTGGTACGTTCGTTCTCCGTGCTTGATTTAGGATGCCACGCAACCAGGTATTTACCCGGGAAGTATTTGAAATACCGCACAATACCCGACACCGGATTGCGGTTGACGTGTACGTTTAGCGGAGACATAAAAATAGACACTTGTCGGCGCCGGTCCTGAAAGTACTCGCTTTCGGTCGTTTCTTCGATGACCACTACTTTGCCATCAGCAGGAGCAATAACCTGTAAGTCGCCGGTTGTCAGTTGCCGGGTAGGAATGCGGAAGAACTGAACGATCAGGATAAACAGAATCAGACTGACAATGGCCAGCAGGATAATGGCCGTTGAATTATCGGAAAATAGATAATAGTAAGCAAGTAAATTCAGAGCCAGCAGTACCAGCCCTGTCGTAATCATTATGGTAGTTCCCTCTCGGTGTAAACGCATTTCAATACGCAGTTTGTAGTTTATAGTTTGTAGTCTAGCCGCAAAAGAACAACCACAAACTACAAACTACAAACTTAAGCTCTAATAACCTCCCCGGTATTTATAAGTACTGGCCACCTTATCGATCGCAACAATGTAAGCGGCTAATCGCAGAGGAACCTGGTAGCGTTGCGATGTTTCGAAGACCCGGTCGAAGGCATCTTTCATTACCCGGTCGGCGCGTCGGTTGACCCGATCCAGTGTCCACTTATACCCAATCCGGTTCTGAACCCATTCGAAGTAAGAAACTGTGACCCCGCCTGCATTGGCCAGAATATCGGGTACAACCAGTATGCCTTTGCTATTGATGATTTCGTCGGCACTGGCCGATGTAGGACCGTTGGCTCCTTCTACAATCATTTTAGCCTGAATCGAAGCGGCATTGTCTTCTGTAATGACGTCTTCTTTGGCAGCAGGCACCAACACGTCTACCGCCAGCGCCAGCAGTTCGTCATTCGATATGGGTTCTGCACCAGTAAACCCGGCCAGCGTGCCTTTGTTTGAATTTCGGTAAGCAACGGCCGCCGTTATATCGATACCGTTTTTGTTGTAATAACCGCCCGAAATGTCACTGACGGCCACAACCGTAACCCCGCGTTCATGAAGAAGTTCAGCCGCAAACGAGCCAACGTTGCCAAATCCCTGGACAGCCGCCGTTGTGCGGTAGGGATTCATGCGCAGCTTATCCATGGCAGCCAGGGCAGCTACGGTTACCCCACGGCCAGTTGCTTCCGTACGACCCAGCGAGCCACCCAACACGAGCGGTTTACCCGTCACTACGCCATTTACCGTTATCCCTTTCGATTTGGAATATTCGTCTACGATCCAGGCCATTTCGCGTGGCCCAGTACCCATATCGGGAGCCGGTATATCGCGGTCGGGGCCAATTACATCAAGCATAGCAACCGTATACTGTCGAATGAGTCGTTCGATTTCTCCGGCCGACATTTCTCTTGGATTACAGGCAATTCCGCCTTTGGCTCCGCCGTACGGAATATCGACAACGGCACATTTCCAGGTCATCCAGGCCGCCAAGGCCCGAACTTCGTCGAGGTTGACGGCCGGATCGAGTCGAATGCCTCCTTTAGCCGGACCAAGAATATTGGAATGAATGACCCGGTATCCTTCAAATACTTTGATGGTGCCGTTATCCATGGTAACCGGTAAGCCAACGATAACCTGTCGGGCGGGTACTTTCAGGATATCGTACATTTCGTCTGAAATGCCTAACAGTTTGGCAGCCGCATCGAAACGCGACATCATAGACTCCAAAGGATTTTCTTTATCGTTTATTGGAGCAGGTTCAATATAGGCCATGATCTTACTTTAACTTCGTTATTAAAACAAATTTTGCTGTGAAGTGTCGCGCAAACTTACTAAATCGATCATAATATTATGAAAGGTATATTTTTTCTAAGATTAATATAAAATTAACAAACCATATGATTTGTCTATTCTGATTATGATTACCAAACAGTTTTTTATAAAGTATACTCTGCTCCGAATAATCATTCGTGAAATGGGTAATGAACAATTCGATAAGATTTAGAAAAAAGTACTTCTGCTTAAGAAATGCATTGAAATAACGATTATAAACTATTAATTTTGTGGCTTAAACAAAGTACCCCATCTAACGTACGTACTTGGTATGGTTCAGGAAGAGAAAAAGCGTTATTCGGAAGAAGACTTAAAGGAATTTGAGGAACTGATCAGTCAGAAGCTCGATGCCACTCGTAGTGAGCTGAACTACATCAAAGAAACGCTTAGCAAACGAAACGATAGCGGCACTGATAATACATCCGGCAACTCCAAACTGCTGGAAGATGGTGCCGACACCAGCGAACGGGAAAATTTGAGCCAACTGGCGGCTCGCCTTCAGAAATTTATTCAGCAACTGGACGCAGCCATGGTGCGCATTAAAAACGGAACCTATGGCATCTGCAAAGATACTGGTAAGCTGATTCCTAAAGAGCGCCTGCGCGCCGTTCCGCACACACAACAGACTATTGAGGCCAAACTACGTCAGGCTCGATAGATTATACACTCAATATCTGAAGAATAGCTTCATAGCATTAGGCTGTGAAGCTATTCTTATTTTTACGGGTTTCTTAAAACAAATCAGTACTTTTTTTGTAGATAGCCTAGAGAGAAATTTAACTGTTTACAATTATGCTGGAACGTCTGGAAGAAGTTCGTGAGAATATATTCCGTTACCTGGAAGCCCGCATTGAACTTTTCACCCTCGAAAGCCGGGCGAAGCTCGAAGAAGGTGTCGTGGTTGGTATTCATGGCATTGTATTGGCGCTGCTGGGCACGATGACAATCATATTTTTATTTATTCTGCTGGCTGCTTATTTAAACGAGGTAACGGAGAGCCGGTATATGGGTTTTTTAATAGTAGCTGCTTTTTTTCTGTTGTTAAGTATTTTATGGATGGGCGCTAAAGATTTCTTTAAATCGAAAATCCGGGTAATGGCCTATAGCGCTATCAAGAAGAGTCAGGAAAAGAAACAGGAAGAAAAGTCGGAAGCTGTTGAAGAACTGATGGCTCAGACACGAGCTTCCATGAGTAATACCGGGCGTTAGGCTACGGGTAAACCGTACATTTGTTGTTGATAAACAGCGGCCTAAACATATTTTACGTATTCACTTTACACGAATTCAAAACAAGTACAATGGAAGATCCAAAAGTGCCATTTGCGGATACTACAGCCCGACGGGCTCAATTGATGGCTGCCACGGAACGGTTCAAAACCTCAATTAATGATGGCGTTGAGTCGATTAAAGAGGATGCTGTCGACGTTGGTAAGACGGCTGCGTTTGTTGCAGGTGCCGCTTTCGCCGTATATTTGGTCGTTAATGCCATTCTGCCTAAGTCAGACGAGTATCGGTATGCCGAAAAATACGGTGAGCCCGACGACGTTGACTATGATGAGGACGAAACCGACGATGACGAAGCTGATGGTTTGCCGTCAAAGTATAAAGCAGTAAAGCAGAATGCGAATAAAGTACAAAAGTCGGCAGCCGCAAGTGGGTTAATTGGTGGTATATTAACCTCTGTTTTAACCAATATTGCCCGCGAGCAGCTTACCGGATTTTTAGCCCGCATCCGTTCTAATAATGCCATCAATCCAACTGCCGAACCAACAGACTACCATCAACAGGCCTCGACCGAACCTGTTGACTATACTTCGTGAGTATAAACTTTCCGGCCGCAAGGCCCTTGCCGTCTTGCTCGATCCGGATAAGATCGAGCAAGACGCGCTTTCTGACCTGCTACGCAGAACCAGCACTTTTCCTGTCGACTTTTTTTTCGTGGGCGGTAGCCTGGTAACTGATTACGTTCATAAAGAAGTAGTTGCTGCTATTCGTCGGCACTGTCAGACGCCCATTATTTTATTTCCGGCTAACCCACTCCATATTGAGCCGTCGGCCGACGCTATTCTTTTTCTCTCCCTTATTTCCGGCCGAAACCCAGAATTTTTAATCGGTCAGCACGTCATAGCAGCTCCCTTGCTTAAAAAAAGCGGTTTAGAGATTCTACCAACGGGATATATGCTCGTCGACAGCGGCACGCAAACGACGGTATCGTATGTTAGCGGAACCATGCCTTTGCCACACGATAAACCGAGTGTAGCTGCCTGCACAGCTATGGCGGGTGAAATGCTTGGCTTAAAACTCATGTATCTGGATGCGGGTAGCGGAGCACGACGACCCGTATCGCCCGCTATGATCGAGGCCGTATGCGCGGTTGTCGACTTGCCTGTCATTGTGGGTGGAGGAATCAATTCGGGCGAAAGAGCCTACGAAGCGCTGAAAGCCGGGGCCGATGTGGTCGTAGTGGGCAACGGTATCGAGCAGAACCCAGAGCTACTACCGGAATTATCGACTATTGTTCGGGAGTTTAATCAATCGGTTTTCCAAGCTTAAGTTATGAATCGCCTAGTTTTCATTTTATGGTGTGGAATCAGCCTGGTCTGCGGCAATCTCGTTTTCTGCGCAAAAGCTATAGGGCAATCCACTGGTTCAAAAGTTTATACGGTTGCTGAGCGCCAGCCTGAGTTTCCGGGGGGAGGCAAAGCGTTGGGTGTATATCTGGCTGAAACGATAAAAGTCCCAAGTGCACTAGTACGGAATGGGCCTTCCATCGGCGCTGTATCGGCCAAGTTTATCGTTGACGAGTTAGGGTATGTGCATGATGCGCGGGTAGTGACAAAACCCATTGAGAAAAGCCTGGAAAAAGGCATGCACAAATACATGACATCGATTATTTCGGCCGTCGAGAAAATGCCCCGCTGGCGGCCGGGTGAAGTGGGTGGTAAGCCCGTATCGGTTTTTTATACGCTTCCTATTGAAGTACACATGCCTTATTGATACTGAGTCAGGCAATAAAAAAACGGCAGAAGTGTAGTTGTCACTTCTGCCGTTTTTTTATTTTATGGGTTCTATACATTCATCAGCGATTCACGCCGGCGCATCTTACCGGCCGGTATTCCGAACATCATCTTAAAGCGACGGCAGAAATAAGCAGTATCCTTGTAACCCACCTCCGCACCAATGGCGCGGATGCTCTTCTTACTCGTACGCAACAACCCTACAGCCGCTTCCATGCGTTGATATTCAATGTAATCCTGCGGATTGATGCCGGTCAACATCTTGAAATACTGCCCAACGTAATCTTCGGAAACGTTGGCCACGTTCGCCAGCACCTTGTTCGACAGATCTCCGCCCAGATTTTCTTTAATATAGGCGAAAATGTCGATCAGACGTGGATCTTTAAAGTATGTGCTGTTTGTAACTAATTGCTCGACAAACAGGTGATTTTTAAGGATATAACGAACGACCTCAATGACGATCTCCTCAGTTTTGATCTTGATGATTCGGCCTTTACCCGCCAGATCGGTCATATCTTCGGCCAGAATCTGGTCGATGGTGGTGGCCAGATGCTCTTCCCGCTTGATGATGAACGGGGGGACGTCCAGCGAATTGAAGAAATTAACCGAATCGAATACTTTAGCTTCGAACGACACGTACCCAAAGGAATTAGGCAAATGACCGATTAATTTAGGATCGTGATTTCCTTCCCAGTACGATTCGCGGTGCGTCATGAATTCTTCATTCGAGACGGTTTTCGGATTGGATGGGTCGCCGTAGGTAACGGTAACATGCTTACCTCCCGGAATAAACAGCATATCACCTACATCAACTTTTATTTTTTCATCACCGATCGATACTTCGCCATTGTATAAAATCAGTAACGTATTCTCAACGTCATAGAAATTTTTGATGGTGATCGGCTGTAAAATCCGAATATTGCGGGCCTTGATAAACTTTACGCCCAACGATTCGATTATTTTATTGTAATCTTCCATAGCTGAAAGGGAAATTTCTAGAAGCCTGCCCTCGGGCAAAGTTGCACAAAACTAATAATTTGTACAAAACTAATAAAAGTATAAAAGTTTCCAAAAAATAAAAAAAATAGTGCGTATACACATTGCATACGCACTATCGTTGCAGAAAAATTCTATTTTGCCAGGAAAATACTCAGTGGATGAGCTCGCGGGCAATAACCAATTTTTGGATTTCCGACGTACCCTCGTAAATCTGAGTGATTTTCGCATCCCGCATTAGCCGCTCTACATGGAATTCTTTCACGTAACCGTAGCCTCCGTGGATCTGCACGGCTTCCGTAGTGGCCCACATGGCTACTTCTGAAGCAAATAATTTAGCCATGGCAGCTGCCTGAACATAATCTTTCTGCTCATCTTTAAGCCTGGCCGCTTTGTATACCAGTAACCGCGCGGCTTCGATCTTAGTCGCCATTTCGGCCAGCTTAAATTGAATTGCCTGATGTTCAAAGATTTGTTTTCCGAATGTTTTTCGTTCCTGACTGTATTTCAACGCCAGCTCGTAAGCTCCAGCCGCGATGCCTAATGCCTGAGCGGCAATACCGATCCGACCACCGTTGAGCGTCGACATGGCGAATTTAAAGCCAAACCCATCGGGTCCAATTCGGTTTTCCTTGGGTACTTTAACGTCGGTGAAAAGTAGCGAATGTGTGTCAGAGGCCCGGATTCCCATTTTGTCTTCTTTTTTACCCACCACAAAGCCGGGTGTTCCTTTTTCAACAATCAGGCAATTGATGCCCCGGTGTTTTTTTTCGCGGTCAGTTTGCGCAATGACCAGACAAACGCTCGACGAATTACCGTTTGTAATCCAGTTTTTGGTGCCGTTCAGCAAGTAATAATCGCCTTTGTCTTCTGCAGTCGTTGTTTGCGAAGTGGCATCCGAACCAGCTTCGGGCTCCGAAAGACAAAAGGCACCAATAATTTGTCCGGTTGCGAGTCTGGTGAGGTATTTCTGTTTTTGCTCCTCGGTTCCATAAGCTTCCAGCCCGTAACAGACCAGCGAGTTATTCACCGACATCACTACTGAAGCCGAGGCATCGATTTTGGAAAGCTCCTCCATCGCAAGTACGTAAGAGACGGTATCCATGCCTCCGCCACCATATTCAGCTGAAACCATCATGCCCATAAAGCCAAGTTCGCTCATGCGTTTAACTTGCTCCGCCGGAAACCGGGCTTCATTATCCCGTTCGACAATGCCTGGCAATAGCTCATTCCGGGCAAAATCGCGAGCGGCTTCCTGCACGGCGAGGTGTTCTTCCGATAAATTAAAATTCAATCCCTGTAATTCCTGTGTTACCGTTGCCATTGGACGTCAAAATTTATAACTGGCCTTGAGTAAAATTTCGCGGGTAAGTAAAATTAAGAAAAAGTTACCTAACCGTATGCATGCATACGGTTAGGCCAGCAGTTGAAAATAACTCTATTCGAACATTAGGGTAATCAATTCGGCAACACAGGCTGGTTTCGACTGCCCTTCGATCTCGAAAATACAGTTGATAATAGTTCTGATCCCGTTTCCCTGCGGCTCTACCTCCTGTAAAAAGGCCTTCAGCCGCAACTGACTGCCGACAGACACGGCGTTTGTGAATCGTATTTTGTTAGCGCCATAATTGATGCCCATCTTTACCGAATCAACTTTATATAATTCGGCCAGAAGTTTTGGGGCCAGCGATAGCGTCAGAAAGCCATGTGCAATGGTGGTTCTATACGGCGATTCGCGCGAAGCGCGCTCCGGGTCGGTGTGAATCCACTGATAATCGCCGGTGGCCAGAGCAAACTGATCGACCATTTCCTGGGTGATGGGTAAATACGCTGTTTCGCCGAGCGATTGACCTGAATAGGCCGCGAATTCGGTAAGGTTCGTAAACGTTAGCATCGTTATCAGGGTTTATGCAACTTTAAGGGTATGACTGCAACCGACGTTTATCAGTTTCATTACGAAGGTAATTCAATCGCTTACCGAAAGTTTGGACAAGGTTCGGCTGTGCTGTTGGCGTTTCATGGATTTGGGCAAACTGGTCAGGCTTATTCCTGTCTGGAAAAGTACCTCGGTGAGCGGTTTACCGTTTTTGCCATCGATTTATTCTTTCATGGAAACAGCCAGTATGCTGGCGTAAGGCCACTGGCTAAAATGGACTGGGAGCGGCTGATACGTACTTTTTTAGAAACGCAGCATGTCGACCGGTTCGCACTCGTAGGCTTTAGTTTGGGCGGGCGATTTGCCCTGGCGACAGCAGAAGGATTTGCCGACCGGCTTGATCAGCTTTGGTTGATTGCCCCAGATGGCATTACCCGAAACGTATGGTATGAGTTAGCAACCGGGTCGGCTTTAGGGCGGCAGTTATTCCGATACGTCTTACGGCATTTACCGATCCTGTATGCGCTCGGCTATTTTCTGGCTCGTCTCGGTTTACTGAATCGGACGATCCTGCGTTTCATCGACGTTTCGCTCAGTACGCCCGACCAGCGCCAACGAGTGTACCAGAGCTGGACCCAGTTCCGATGCATCCGGCCTGATCTGAACCATATCAGCCGGGTCTTAAATAACAGCGGGCTAACCGTACATCTTTTCACCGGTGCTTTTGATCGGATCGTACCGGGGGCTTATGTTCTTCCCTTAGTGAATCGGCTTAAGCGATATAAACTGACGATTCTGCAGACAGGCCATAATCGGCTGATTGAGTTGACCGCCCAACAGCTAGCGTAAATGAGTTTTGATCGTCTGACCTACTTCAAGGATTTCTGGATAACATGCCATAACCCCACGATAGAAACGACCACCAAGCCGATCACAATGATTTGCGTCCAGGCACTCTGGTTTGGGTTTTCTAGCAGCGTTTTGATGGCATGGGCTTCGTGGCCCGACCAGATCGCCAGCAACGTGCGCGGAGTCATACCCAGAAAACCGCCCAGTAAAATATTCCGGAGTTTTGCTCCCGATAAAGCAAAGACCAGATTTGTCAGGCCAAACGGTAGAATAGGGGAGAGCTTGGCGTAAAAAATCACTTCCAGTTCGTTGTTCAGGATACGACCCAGTACCGACTGAGCCTTGGGGTTTTGCTGAATAAAGGCCAGAAACCGATCATGATCGAACCAGCGAACCAGTAGGTTGATGAAAAGAATCCCTCCCAAATTAATTACGAAAAGAGGCAGAACGGCCTGCCAGCCCAGAAAATATCCAAAGATCAGCGCCAGCATGGTAGGTGGAGTCAGACCCGCCGAGGTGAGCGTGCAGATAAGCGTAATGAGTACCCATTGCCAGCTTGTAAAGCCCGCAATTATACGCTCATAAACGATGGCGTAATACGTTAGTAAAGACGTAAAAACGATCGGCGTGGCGGATAATATGATGCCTGCGATGGCAGGGCCAGTGATATTTTTAAGAAAGGTTTTCTTCACGATTACCAAACCGGCAAACCGAGGCCGTGGTTTTAGACAACATAAACTTTACGCTCCGCCTGGGCTGCTTACTCTTAAGACGCTGGCCGACAAAGCATATCTCCAGTCTACTTTCCTTACATTTGAGCATGAAATTTGGAACCAAAGCCATCCATGCCGGTATTGCGCCGGACCCAACGACAGGCGCCATCATGACGCCTATCTACCAAACCTCTACCTATGTGCAGGAGTCGCCGGGAAAGCACAAAGGATACGAATATGCCCGTACGCAAAACCCAACGCGAACAGTCCTGCAAAATAATCTGGCTGCGCTCGAAAACGGTAAACACGGAATTTGCTATTCGTCAGGTTTAGGCGCTACAGATGCCATCCTGAAACTTTTCAAACCCGGCGATGAAATTATTGCCAGCAATGACCTGTATGGAGGAACATACCGGATTATGGTTCGCGTGTTTCAGGAGTTTGGCCTGCGGTTCAAATTTGTCGGTTTGGATAACCCGGCCAATCTGGAAGCGGCCATTACGCCCGAAACCCGAATGGTCTGGATTGAAACCCCAACGAATCCGCTGTTGCGCCTGGTCGATATTGCGGCTATTGCCTCCATTACCAAATCGCGTAACATTCAACTGGTGGTCGATAACACATTTGCCTCACCCTATCTGCAAAACCCGCTCGATCTGGGTGCCGATATCGTCATGCACTCGGTAACCAAATACCTGGGAGGACATTCCGATACGGTCATGGGCGCTATTATCCTGAACGATGATGAAACCGCCCAGCGACTGGCGTTTATTCAAAATGCCTGCGGGGCAGTTCCGGGACCGCAGGATTGTTTTC
The DNA here is from genome assembly GCF_054777875.1 of Spirosoma koreense. NCBI lineage: Bacteria > Pseudomonadati > Bacteroidota > Cytophagia > Cytophagales > Cytophagaceae > Spirosoma > Spirosoma koreense. The sequence goes on from NZ_BAAHAC010000009.1 coordinate 105,482, forward strand.
TGGTATTGCGGGGAATCAAAACCCTGCACGTCCGCATGCAGCGGCATTGCGAGAATGCGATGAAAGTAGCCGAATACCTGCAGCGGCATCCGAAAGTGGGTCAGGTGTATTATCCTGGTTTGACTTCACACGTGGGACACGAACTGGCAAAGCAGCAAATGCGTGGCTTTGGGGGTATGGTATCTTTTGAGTTGAAAGGCGATTCGATGCCCGAAGCGGTTCGTGTTATGGAGAGTTTCGAGGTATTTTCGCTTGGCGAATCATTGGGTGGGGTGGAGTCATTGTGTACCCATCCGGCCAGCATGACGCACGCCAGTATTCCCCGAGAAGAGCGCATCAGAAACGGCCTGAAAGACACACTCATTCGGCTCAGCGTCGGTATCGAGGACGTCGAAGACCTGATTCAGGACCTGGAACAGGCGATTGGCTAGTCAGAACCGCATCGGCGGCCCGGCAGGATTTGTATGATTTAGGTGACCGACTTTGATTCTCCATAAAATACGGTCACCTAAATCATACAAATCTCGGTTTAGAAGCGGACCCGTACTCCGGCCAGAAAATTGCGACCGGCCTGCGGATAGTAACCGTTATCCGCCCTTACCTGGCCTTCCGAAACATAAGCGTAGGTGTAGCCGTTCGACTCATACAGTTCATTCAGAACATTGTTCAGCAATAGCGTAAAGGCAATTTCCTGAGCAAATTTAGGTTTCAAGGTGTAAATCAGCCGGACGTCGTTCGTAAAGTAGGAATTTAGTTTACGGCTATCGTTTGACGTATTGTCCAGGTATTGCTTCCCGACATATTTCGACAGTAAGCTCAACTCCAGCCCTTTTGCGGCTGTAAACATCAGCTGCGATCCGGCAATTACATTCGGCGAAAAAGAAATATCGGTCTCGCTGTATCGACGGGCGTCCTGTTGACCATTATCGAAATTATCGAGGTATTCCGTAAAGTTTTTGATCTTGTTATGGCTAAAGGTTGCATTCGCATTCCAGCGAAGCTGTTTCATTAGCTGAGCACCGAGTTCCAGTTCTATCCCGGCCCGGTAACTAGCCGGGATATTAACCCGGTTGTAGGCACCTACGTCGTTCAACTGGCCCGACAGCACCAGTTGGTTGCGGTAATTCATGTAGTAACCATTGAGGGTAAAGGCCAGGTGCGTATTCTGAATTTTATACCCCACTTCATAATCGATCAACTTCTCGGATTTCGGGCGGCTTTGCGGAGTCGATTGGGTATAATCGTCGCGGTTGGGTTCGCGCTGACCGACGCCGACCGATGCGTATGCTGTACTGCGGTCGTTGATGGAATACGTTAACCCCGCTTTGGGGTTAAAAAAGGTAAGACTGGCCTCCTGCTGTACATTCTGTAGCTGGCTGTTGAAGCCCAGAAATGAATAATCTACCCGCCGGATTTGCACATCGACAAACCCATTCAGGGATTTGCTCAGTTGATAGAACGCTTTTGAGTACAGGTTAAAATCGGTTTTAGTGGCATCGTCGTTATAATACCGGTGCCGGATGTCGGTATTGCCAGCCACGCGTGCCCAGATAATCTCACCGTAGTGGCCGCCATCGTATTTGTTCCAGCCCCCGCCAATGTTAGCCGTCAACTTGCCGAAGCTATTGTAATCCAGTGAAAAGACGGTACCATAGAAATTGTTGGCTAGCCAGCGCCGACGGATGATGTCGGTTCGGCTGATGGTCGAATCACCAATCAAGACGTTGGGTAAGCCGTAACTGCTGAATGAGTCGTTCGGCCGGTATTGTTCATAATACCCTTTCCCGCGGGTATAAAATCCGGATACGTTCAGCCGCCAGTTCCGGCTTAGTTCGTGCGACGTAATAAGCTGATAGTTATCCTGCTGGTAATTGTCCGTTTCATTGTCGTACGTATACACATTGTAGGTCCGGTCTGTCTTCAGGAGGTCTTCCGGTACTCCGCCCCACGACTGATACGTTTGTTCCTGACCCGAAAAGACATTTAGCCGAAAGAAACTTTTTTTGGTATAATAACCGCCGGAGATGTAGAACGATCCCAGATTGGAAAAAGCCCGGTCGACATAGCCATCCGAATGAATTTTAGAGAGCCGGGCATCCAATACGAAATGCTTGTTCAGCAACCCCGTTCCGGCCAGTACCGTTACCTTACGCGTGCCAAAAGAGCCACCCGAAAGATTGACTTCGGCATAAGGCTTTTCCTCCAGCTTGTTTGTCTGAATATTGACCGACGCCCCAAATGCGCCCGCCCCGTTGGTCGACGTACCAACGCCCCGCTGAATCTGAATGGTGCTGACCGACGAAGCAAAGTCGGGCATGTCGACAAAGTACGTACCCTGCGACTCGGCGTCGTTGTAAGGAATTCCATTCAGAGTTATGTTGACCCGTGTCGCATCAGAGCCCCGAATGCGAATACCCGTATACCCTACGCCAGCACCCGCATCTGAGGTGGTAACGATGGATGGGGTAAAATTGAGCAGTTGCGGAATGTCCTGACCCAGATTCAGCTTGTCTAGGTCCCGGCGTGTTACGTCGGTGTAAGCGATCGCCGATTTCTGATTGGCGCGCGTAGCACTGACCACCACTTCGTCCACAGCAATAGCCGCTTTTTCCAGTATAAACGTAACCGTCGCGTTCTGCGTCAGATCGAGTGTTTTCGTCTGCGTCTGAAAACCCAGCAATGAAGTCCGCAGGATTACTGGCCCCGGCTTTACATTTGTCAGCCGAAAGTTGCCGCCAGCATCGGTAAATGTGCCCTTATAAGTGCCGTCCAGAACAACAGCGGCACCCGGTAATGGCCCTCCATCGGCATCGTTGATGGTCCCGGAGATGGTAAATTGTGCCCAGGCGGGCAGGCCTGACAATGCAAACAGCACTATCAGGGTAAGAAGATAGGTCGTCGGTTTTTTCATGACGAAAAAGCGTGACGATAGGCAAGGGGCCAATCCTACCTTTTGTTAGTTAGTGTATAAAGTAAAGAAATCCAGTTCCCTTCGTAGCATTACCTGCGCAGGTTCAATGGGTATAATCTCAGCCCGTTGTATTAGGGCACCCCTTATTTAAGATTAGCGGGCGCAAAGTTAATTTAAATTTAACAAAACAAGAGTTTCCGTCATACGTTTCTTCTTTAAAACCCATGTAGTCACGTATGAATGAGTTTGATTTAGTTGTGTTGCAGGAAGACGTTGCCGACGGACGCCTGAAAGCAGGCGACTTGGGCACCATTCTAACCGTATATCCTGAAGGGAAAGCATTCGAGGTTGAGTTTGTTACCTTGACGGGCGAAGCTCTTGCCGTTGAAATCTTGCTTCCGCACCAGATTCGCCCGGTGCGCCCATCCGAGGTTCTGTCTGTGCGCGATACTGCCGTGCAGGAATTAAATGATTCGTAAACTTTTGAGGCTTACGCTTTTCCGCTATGCTAAATATTCCTAATTTTGCAGTCCAAATTGCAAAAGCATGAGTAAGAAGAACACCGGAATGGAGTTTTTAGAAGACCCGGACGCGCTGGCTGGTCAGTTTGAGCGGGCTGAAGATTTTTTCGAGCAGAACCGAAACATTGTTTTAGGTGTGCTGGGTGGAATCCTTTTGCTGGTGGTTGGCTATGTCGGCTACCGGTATTACGTAGGCACTCAGGATGAAACGGCACAGTCGGAAATGTTTCCGTCGGTCTATAAAATGGAAGCCGATTCGGTAAAAAAAGCACTCAATGGCGATGGCAGAAGTGCCGGTTTATTGTCGATTGCGGATAATTACGGTTCGACACCTGCAGGAAATTTGGCTGAATATTATGCTGGAGCGGGCTTGCTGAAGGAAGGCAAATTCGACGAAGCGATCGAGCATTTGAAGAGCTTCAGTTCCTCGGATCTGCTGGTGCAGGGTCGTGCCTATGCGCTCATCGGCGATGCCTACATGGAAAAAAAGAGCTTCGACGAAGCCAGCGAATACTACCAGAAAGCGGCCGATTACAAGCCGAACAAATTCTTCACGCCCGGTTATTTGCTGAAACTGGCTATTGCGCAGGAGCAGGCCAAGCAAAATGATAAGGCTATCGAAACCTACGGTTCACTGATCGAAAAATACCCACAATCGGCTGAGGCTGTCAACGCCAAGAAGTACAAATCCGTACTCGAAACGATGGTCGGTCAGTCATAAGTGTATAGCACTCGAACACACAAAGGACAAAACCGACCAAGTTTTGTCCTTTTTTATTGACTAGCCCGCCAGAAATAAGTCAAACCACATAAACCTACCGGGCTACCGGTACAGTTCAGACCAATGGCATCTGATTTAAAAAATCTCAGTGTCTTCTCGACAGACGCTCTACCCGATGTAAGCCATCGCCGATTTGCCATTCTTGTCTCGGAATGGAATGCGGAAGTGACCGAGGCCCTCTTCATGGGTGCCTATCAGACCCTGCTTCAGCATGGGGCCGTAGCCGAAAATATCATCCGGGGTAATGTACCAGGTAGCTACGAGTTAACCTTAGGCGCTCAGTGGTTTGCCCAGCGCGACGATATCGATGCCGTTATTGCCCTGGGATGTGTCATTCAGGGCGAAACCAAACACAACGACTACATTAACCACGCCGTCGCTCAGGGATTGACCAACGTGGGGCTGAAAACCGGAAAGCCGATTATTTTCGGAGTGCTAACCCCAAATGATCAGCAACAGGCGCTCGACCGGGCAGGCGGGATACATGGCAATAAAGGCGACGAAGCGGCTATTACTGCAATTAAGATGATTGGCTTGCAACAACAGGTTTATAGTAAGTTCTAATTCTGAATGAGTGAATGATAGAATGAGCAAATAATTTCTGTTACGCTATTCACACATTCACTCATTCGCTCATTCACAAATAACTATGCACGTCTGGAAATTTGGCGGCACGTCGGTCGGTAAACCCGAACGTATGCAGTCGATCCGTACCTTAATCACTGCCGACGATACCCGTAAGGTCGTCGTTTTATCGGCTTTGTCTGGCACTACCAATGCCCTGTTGGCCATCGGCGAATCGCTGAAAGCCAATAACGACGCGGATGCCGCAGCTAAAATTGATGGGCTGAAAACGCATTATGATGCGTTTATTGCCGAACTCTACAAAACATCGGATGGTAGAGCCGCCGGACAGACCATCGTAAACAAAGAGTTTTCTTTTATTAGCTCCCTGATGGGTATAAAGCCCTTCACCCTGAAGCAGGAAAAAGAACTGGTAGCCGAAGGTGAGTTATTAAGTACGCAGTTGTTTCAGGCCTATCTGGAAGAAGAAGGCGTGGCATCGACCTTGTTGCCCGCACTGGAATTCATGCGGATTGATGCGGATAATGAACCTGAAATCAAGTTTACGGAACAGAAACTGGCTGAAATGCTGCCCCGGCACGATGAAAAGCAGATTATTGTTACGCAGGGCTTTATTTGCCGGAATCCGCGTGGCGAAGTAGACAACCTCAAACGGGGTGGCTCCGATTATACCGCGTCGCTGATTGGAGGTGCCATCCGAGCCGAGGAAATTCAGATCTGGACCGATATCGACGGGATGCACAACAACGATCCCCGGATTGTTAAAAACACGTTTCCCGTTCGCGAACTAACGTTCGATGAAGCGGCCGAGCTGGCGTATTTCGGTGCGAAAATTCTGCACCCATCGACCATCACACCGGCACGTATGTTTGGGGTACCCGTGCGCTTGAAAAACACGATGGAGCCCAGTGCTCCCGGAACGCTGATTGCCGACCGCACGTCAAGTGAGGTCTTTAAAGCCATTGCAGCTAAAGATGGCATTACAGCCCTGTACATTCATTCGACCCGGATGCTGAATGCCTACGGTTTTCTGCGCCGTATTTTCGAGATTTTTGAAAAGTATAAAACTCCGGTCGACATGATTGCCACGTCGGAGGTTTCGGTTTCGGTGACAATCGACAATACTGAGCGTATCGACGATATCAAAGCCGAACTAAGCGCATTCTGCACGCTGGAAGAACCCGATTATGAGCAGACGATTATTTGTATCGTCGGTAATTTCAGCGCTGATAACGAAGGCGTTGCTGTTCGGGTGTTCAACGCCATGAAGAATATTCCGATCCGTATGGTGTCCTATGGTGGCACTGAGAGCAATCTGTCGCTGCTGATACATGGTCGATACAAGGCAGAAGCGCTAAATGCACTGAACGACGGGTTGTTTTCACTATAACTTTGTAGTTGTCTGATCACTAACGTCTCAGCCATGACAAACGAACAGTTCTTACAGGAAGTAAAACGGAGCGTCATGGCGATTGATCCGAACGCTGAGGTATGGCTGTTTGGGTCACGGGCGCGGGGAGATGCCCGCGAGGATTCTGACTGGGATTTTTTGGGCTGACGGATCTAGAAGTAAATCGTTACTTCAAAGCGACTATGAAGATTTCGCGATATTCACTGAAGAAGATGTCGTTCCTCTTTTGCCACTAACCGAAGAATTTATTGACGTTACTAAACGTCTAATCGATACAAACTGATGCTTCAGATTCCATTTATCCGCGATAACAAAGAAATCACACTAGCCGGTCTGCGTAAGCGGCATTTCCCTGATGCTGAAACCATTATAGAGCAGGCGCTCACGCTCGATCAGCAACGGCGGGATACACAACGCGAACTGGATGATACGTTGGCCCAATCCAACGCTAAAGCGGGCCAGATCGGTGCGCTGATGAAAGCGGGTGATAAGGCAGCGGCCGAAGCGGCTAAAGCCGAAACAGCGGTTCTGAAAGCACGATCAAAAGAATTAGCCGATACGTTCCGGCAACTCGACAGCGATTTGCAGGCGGTTTTAGTAACCATTCCGAACATTCCTCACAGCAGCGTTCCGGAAGGTCGTACGGCGGAGGATAACGAAGTGGTGCTCGAACAAGGCGAAAAACCGACGCTTCATGATAAAGCGCAACCCCACTGGGAGCTGATCAAAAAATACGACATCATCGATTTTGAACTGGGCGTTAAGATTTCGGGGGCGGGATTTCCGGTGTACAAAGGGAAAGGAGCCCGGATCCAGCGGGCAATGATCAACTTCTTCCTCGACGAAGCACTGAAAGCAGGTTATCTCGAAGTTCAACCGCCGATCGTTGTGAATGAAGATTCGGGTTTCGGAACGGGCCAACTGCCGGACAAAGAAGGGCAGATGTATTACGTGACGGAAGACAAGCTATATCTGATTCCCACGGCCGAAGTACCAATCACGAATCTTTACCGCGATGTTATTCTTTCGGAGAACCAGTTGCCTGTAAAAAATGTGGGATATACTCCCTGTTTTCGTAGGGAAGCGGGTTCCTGGGGCGCTCACGTACGGGGTCTGAACCGGTTGCACCAATTCGATAAAGTCGAGATTGTCCGAATCGAGAAGCCGGAAAACTCGTATGCAGCACTGGAAGAAATGAGCCAGCACGTGCAAGGGCTTCTGCAAAAGCTGGAACTTCCCTACCGGGTACTACGTCTGTCGGGAGGGGATATGGGCTTTACGTCGGCCCTGACCTACGATATGGAAGTGTGGTCGGCGGCTCAGCAGCGCTGGCTGGAAGTAAGCTCGGTGTCGAATTTCGAAACTTATCAGGCAAACCGGCTCAAACTACGTGCGAAACTCGACCGGGGCGACGGACCGGCAAAAATGCAGCTGCTGCATACCCTGAACGGGTCTGCGCTAGCGCTTCCGAGGATTCTGGCTTCTATTCTGGAAAATAATCAAACGCCGGAAGGCATCCGGATTCCAAAGGTCCTGGTACCTTACTGCGGGTTCGATATAATCGACTAACAGTCGCAGGAGTAATTGCCGTAGCCAGGATAGCGGGGCGATAACCTGCCAGAAACGCTAATGACACGATCGAGCGGAATAACATCACCGTTGGCTAGTTCGAGCCGCTCTGCACCATTTTCATGGACAAGTTGCCGGATCGTCACGTCGGTTTTGATAAACTCGTTTAAATCCGTCAGGTACTCGAGCCGAACAAATTTACCAGGAACAATGGCTGCTCGAAAAGCCGTGTCGGATACAAAAAAATCGGGTTGACTCAGTTTCGTTTCCATACCTTCGTAACAACGTCTAAAAGTGAAACGTGCCCTGGCTTGTAGCCAGGGCACGTTTCACTTTACTGTTTATAACCCTTAATAACCTACCGTTTCCAACTGCTTCTGCAATTCCTTCAGGATGGTTTCTTTCATGGCAATTTTACGCTTCTGCGTATTGATCTTGTTCAGTACCTGTTTGTCGGCATCGTTGTTGGGATCGAGCCCGTCGGCATCCTGTAGCGCAAACTGCAGATCATTCTTTTCCCGTTTCACCAGATATTCCATCTCCCGGATCTTCGTACGAATCTGCTCTGGCTTGCTTTTAAGTTCAAAAGCCGGATATTTCCGCGACAGAACACGGCCCAGGTAACTCAATTCAAATATCTTGTCGCAGGCAGCCCGGAAACGTTCGTTGATCACTTTATCCTGCATCTTGAACGGAACCCGGATCTCCTTCCAGCTATTGAGCAACACCTTGGCCCGTTCGGCTGCGGCAAAAATGTCCGATTGTTTAGCAAGCCGTTCGGCTTCGTCGGCCATTTTCATTTGCGCTTCAATACGCGGGTCCACTTTTTTCTCGATCACGATGCCCTTCGCTTCGTTATACTTAGCGTAGAACATGGTGGTGGCTTTTTTAAACTGCTTATACAGCTTACCACTCTTCTTAATGGGTACCTCGCCTACCTGTTTCCAGGCATTATTGAGCCGTCGGACCTCCTGAAAAGCCGCATCCAGATCGCCCAGCCGGTTCGCCCGGAAAGCCAGTCGGATCAGTTCATCGTATTTATCCAGCCGTTCCTGAATAACCTTGTTCTGCTCGTTAAAAAACTCGCGTCGGCGCTGAAAGAACCCATCCAGCAATGCCTGAAACCGATCCTCGATCTCAGCGTCGGTGGCTTTGTCGACGGGGCCGGTCTTAATCCATTTCGTCTTGATTTCCTGCAACGCATCGGCTGTTGGCCGCCAGTCGGTGCTGTGTACAATGGCTTCCGCTTCGGCAATGAGGGCCCGCTTGATGTCAAGATTCTTAAGCTGATTGACCGTAATCAACTCTGACAGACGCTTTTCTTCGGCATCCAGCCGATCCAGCAGGGGCGGAAAATCGCCCAGAGCGTCGAAATTGATGAGCTTTTTACGAAGTTGAACCAGCTTGGTCAGATAAGAGCCTTTGTTCTGGGCTTCTTCAATATCTTTCTCTAACTGGCTGACTTTGTTTTCAGCGATGATGAAGCGATTTTTAAAATAATCGAGCGCTTCCTGCTCGGTGCGTTTGACTTCGCCGATCTGGCGATCTTCATAATTCAGGTAGCCTTTCAAAAATACCTTTCCGTCTTTGACGTAACCGTATTCATCTACCAGTGAAGCGTTTTCCATTCCTATACTTGGTTAAGGCTGCGCTGTGGGTTAATTTTGAGGACTATTGCCAACACAAATCTATTAGAAATTAATGAGTCAGGAAACCATAATTTTCTCGATGGCGGGCGTGAGTAAAAATATTCCGCCTAACCGACAAATCCTAAAGAACATCTACCTTTCCTTTTTTTATGGTGCCAAAATTGGTGTTTTAGGCCTGAACGGTTCCGGTAAATCGACCTTGTTGCGCATCATTGCCGGTATCGATAAGAACTTCACCGGCGAAGTGGTTTTTTCCCCTGGCTATTCGGTTGGTCTGCTTGAACAGGAACCTCAGTTTACAGCGGGAAAAACCGTTCGGGAAGTTGTAGAGGAAGGCGTTCAGGAAGTGGTCAATTTACTGAAAGAGTTCGATGAGATTAACGAAGCTTTTGGCGATCCTGATGCAGATTTCGATAAATTAATTGCCCGGCAGGGCGAAGTTCAGGAAAAACTCGACCATTATAACGCCTGGGAGCTCGACCAGAAACTGGAACGAGCGATGGATGCGCTACGCTGCCCACCCTCCGATGCCTTGATCGACAATCTGTCTGGGGGCGAAAAACGGCGGGTTGCGCTCTGTCGGCTTTTACTTCAGCAACCTGACGTTTTGCTGCTGGATGAGCCGACCAACCACCTGGACGCCGAATCGGTACTATGGCTAGAAGAACACCTTCGTCAGTACAGCGGAACGGTCATTGCGGTGACGCACGATCGGTACTTTCTGGATAATGTAGCGGGCTGGATTCTCGAACTCGACCGGGGCGAAGGTATTCCCTGGAAAGGGAATTATTCGTCGTGGCTCGACCAAAAACAGCAGCGTCTGGCCAAAGAGGAAAAAACCGAGTCGAAGCGGCAGAAAACCCTGCAACGGGAGCTGGAATGGGTCAAAATGGCTCCGAAGGCTCGCCAGGCCAAATCGAGGGCTCGGTTGGGCGCTTACGAAAAGCTGCTCAATGAAGATGCAAAACAACGCGAAGACAAACTCGAAATTTTTATCCCGGCAGGCCCACGGCTGGGAGCTAAAGTAATCGAGGCTGAAGATGTTTCTAAAGCTTACGGCGACCGGCTACTGTTCGAGCATCTTGGCTTCCGATTACCACAGGGTGGTATCGTAGGTATTATTGGCCCGAACGGGGCCGGTAAAACAACCCTTTTCAAACTCATTACCGGACGTGACAAACCCGATGCCGGTACGTTCGATGTTGGCGAAACGGTTAAAATCGCCTATGTCGATCAGGAGCACGATGGGCTCGATCCAGCCAAAACTGTGTACGAGACGATCTCAGGCGGCAATGAGTGGATTATGATGGGTGGCAAACAAAGCAATGCCCGGGCTTACGTAAGTCGGTTTAACTTCGCGGGTGCCGATCAGGAGAAAAAGATCGGCACGTTGTCGGGCGGTGAACGGAACCGTGTCCATCTGGCCATGATGCTCAAAGAGGGTGCGAATCTGCTGCTGCTGGATGAACCGACCAATGATCTGGATGTCAACACCCTGAGAGCGCTGGAAGAAGGGCTCGAAAATTTTGCGGGTTGTGCCGTCGTAATCAGCCACGACCGCTGGTTTCTGGATCGCGTCGCTACGCATATCCTGGCGTTCGAGGGCGATTCGCAGGTGTACTGGTTCGAAGGGAATTTTTCCGAATACGAAGAAAACCGACGCAAACGACTCGGCTCCGACGCAACTCCGACCCGGATTAAGTACAAGAAACTCGTTTAGCAGAAAGCGCACTACTTCGGTGGTGCGCTTTTTTGGAATAAAGCTCCGGCTCCCAGCGCCAGGGCGCTGGCCACCAGACCCCACAGCATGGGTGCGATTTCGGTCTGCTGCCATAAACAAAAAACCCAAACGGCTAGCCCAACCGCCATCGAACACAGACAGCCCGTTAGGTTGGCTCGCTTCCAGTAAATACCGGCTGCGAGCGGCACAAACAGCGATACCAGGCTAAAGGCTGAGGATTCGCCGACAAGGTCGAAGATGTTCGTATCGCGCGTGGTACTCATCAGGACACAGATCACGGTAATGACAACGATGGTCCAGCGAATGGTTTTCAACAGATCCTGGTCGCTGATGCCCGGCCGGAAAAACTTGACGACGTTTTCCCCAAAAACGGTCGATGGAGCCAGAATAGCTCCACTGGACACGCTCAGAATAGCGGAGGTAACAGCCCCGAAAAACAATACCTGCAACGGCAAACTTCCGTGCCGCATGACCATGTTCGGAATAATCAGTTGGTTATCGGCTGGCAGATCAGGATGCAATAATTTGGCGCTCAAGGCAATGAATAGCGGTAGCATCGCTATGGTCACGTACATTCCCGACGCCAGATATGACGCCCGAACAGCTATCGTTTCGGTTTTAGCTGCCATAACTCGTTGAAAAACATCCTGCTGCGGTATAGAGCCTAACCCGATGGTCATCCAGGCGGCTACATAAGCCAGCCAGTCTTTGCTGGTCGAATTAGGTAAAAAGCGAAAGAAACCAGCTGGTGTGCGCTGCTGGATAGTTTCCCAGCCGCCGACATCGTTCCAGAGCAGCACGGCCAGCACCGCCAGCGCCAGAATAATGATCAGGTTATGAAAGAAATCCGTGACGGATATAGACCACATTCCGCCCAGGAGGGTATAAATCATGACAATAACCGCACTAGCGATGATGCAGTATTCACGCGGGACATCGGTCACGACGCTTAGAACAATACCAATAGCGACGAGCTGGGCAGCAATCCAACTGAAGTAAGACGGAATGACAATAATAGCGGATAACAATTCGGCCGAGCGGCCGTACCGAATCCGGAAGTAATCGCTGAAGGTGGTGATGTTCAGGCGGTAAAGTGGCCGGGCGAAAAAAGCGCCGACCAGAAACAGGCAAAGCGCCGACCCGAATGGCTCTTCGATTACCGCCAGAAACCCACCTTCCACAAACATAGCGGGGGCCCCCATTATGGTTTCGGAGCCGAACCAGGTGGCAAACGTAACCGAAGCAGCCAGAAACAAAGGTAGTCCACGGCCTGCCAATACAAAATCCTGCGAGTTGGTTACCCGACGGGCCGCCCAGGCACCTACGGCGACGTTAGAAAGCAAATAAACGGCGATACAGAAGAGGAGCATGGACAGAAAAGGATGGCCAAAACTACATATCCTGACAATAAAAAACCGTACTCCGCCAATTGAATTTGACTGAGTACGGAATATATACAGTTAAGTTGAGCTAGCTTACAACTTCAGCGTGGCGGGCAGGTATTTCGCAATGAGGTCTTCGTAGTAAGGCTTCAACTCGCTAACGACGGGCGGTTTAGGACTCTTCGAATACAAGTCATACGGGTTGAATTTGCGAACCCATTTGAACATCTCATGGTCGTGATCGTCCATCAGGTGGTTGTAGGCTTCTTCCCGGTGCTGCGAGTAGAACGAGTGATACCGCATCATGTACAGCGCTGACTCGGGCATGTAATCCTTCATGATCTGGTACAGATACTCATCATGGCCCCACGACATATGTACGTTACGCAGACCGCAATTCGGTTCGTAAACGCCGTATTTGGTGTTGTACCGCTCGTCGTGGCTGTCGGGGTTGTTTACGAAAAACTCGGGATACACGATCTTGTCCGAATGCTGGCAGCCCACCGGGAACGTATCGCCGACAACGGCCCACTGCGGTTCGCCAAACAGACACAGCACTTTGCCCATGTCGTGCAGGAAACCGGTCAGTACGAACCAGTCCGGATGCCCGTCGGCACGGATGGCTTCTGCCGTCTGGAGCAGGTGCTGCAGCTGGTCGAGGTCTGTATCGGGATCGGAGTCGTCTACGAGCGTATTCAGAAACTCCATCGCGCCCCAAACGGGTAACTCTTTTTTATCAAACTTAAGAAACTCACGCTCCTTTTCGCGGACGAAATCATACGTCTGATAGGTGTGATTCAGTCGATAGAACTCCCGGACGGTGTCGCGTTCGGGGGAATCGTAGTTTCGGTATTCTTCCTTTGCTTTGTGCTCAGGTTCGGGGTAGCGGATCAGCAGGTCGTCTTCCCACTGATCGAGGCTGGCAAGGGGCGCGGTTTCGCTAATCATGGCCAATTGGAGTTTATCGGACAAATCTACAACTATTTCCTCTTAACCAGTAAGATAGATCAAACGTTTCGTGAAATCGATCACTGGGTTAAGTCATCTAAGGCCAGCATATTGGCTAATTCCGGATAGCCAGCTGCTGTCAGTACATTTACTACGCTAACCGCGCTGGCTTTGTTGCTCGCCCGGTTTGAAAAAAGCGCGATCAGCAACTGTTTCTGCGGATGACAAACCACATAATTGTTGAACCCGCAGGTGCTGCCGGAGTGAAATAAAATTGGGTGGTCGGGCCGTTGAAAAAACCAGCCTGCGCCGTAATAACTGTTCCCTGTTTTCGGAATTATCTGTCCGGTGCGAGTCAGGGTTGCGTTCAGATCGAGCAACGTATTATTCCTGAGCGCGTCGATCCACTTTTTATAATCTGATATTGATGTATATATCCCACCATCGCCTTTGGTCGCGCTAGTTACACTCTGATCGGAAAAAACAAATTCTCTGGCTTTTTGCCGATAACCCATCGCCCGGCTGGCAATCGGCCGACCGGCTTCAAACACAGTTGACTGACTCATGTGCAGCGGCCGGAAGATGCGCTGTTTGATAAACGACGAAAAAGATTGACCCGATACCCGTTCGATAATCAGTGCGAGCAGACAGTAGGCCGAGTTACTATAACGAAACTGACTGCCTGGCTCGAAATAAGTCGTATCACGGTCTTTCAGCAGCGTAAGAACATCCGCATCCAGGAGTTGCTCATGCTGATTGGGATTCATCACTGATTCATAATCCAGCAAACCCGACGTATGCGTCAGCAGATTGCGAACCTGTACTTTACGCCCCACTTGTCCGGTAAACTCTGGGAAGAAACGGATGAGGGGATCATCCAGTGACAGCTTTCGGTCTTTTTCCAGCAATAAAATGCCCGTGGCCGTAAACTGTTTCGAGACTGAAGCCAGGCGGAAGTTAGTCTGGGGCGAAATCGGTGCTTTCGTCTCGATGTTTGCCAGACCATAGCCTTTCTGATAAACGATTTTGTTGTCGATAACCACCAGCAGAGCCGCCCCCGGTCGATCAGGCTGGGTATTGGCCTTCATAACCGAATCCAGGCGTTCGCTAAGCTGGGCAACGGCCGACGTCGATATCAGCAGGAAAACCGCCATCAGAAACTTGAGCATAAAGTTTACCAGAAAACGCTGTACAGTACCGCCAAAATACTGAAAATTCCTACTGAGCCGATGATAAAAGAAGGAGTTACCCGAAACATCTGCCGATCGACCACGATGGTTTTGTTCGTTTTACCACTGGCTGGGTCGGTGAGGGAGATGAGAACCATGAGCAGCACATCGATGCAGAAAACCCAGGTCGTTCGGTGAAGAAACGGAATTGGATCGGCCTGTATGTCAATTAGGCTCATGACTTCGGGCCAGAACTTAAGCAAGGTCGAGAGGGGTAACGTCAAGATAGCCACTGTCAGGGCGGCCCGATTGGTAGCTCGTTTCCAGAAGAACCCCAGTAGAAAGATGGCAAAAATGCCGGGTGTGATAAAGTTAGTGTATTCCTGGATGTACTGATATACCTGGTCGAGCGACCGCAGTATGGGAGCCAGCCCAATAGCAATGGCGAAAGAAACGACGACCGCCCAGCGCCCTACCCTAACCAGCTTCTGGTCCGAAGCGTTTTTGTCGACATACTTTTTATACAGATCGAGGGTAAAAATAGTTGAGATTGAGTTGCATTTACTGGCCAGGGAAGCCACAATAGCGGCTGTCAGCGCGGCAAAAGCCAGCCCTTTCATGCCAATCGGCAGCAGATTCATCAGTACCGGATAGGCATGATCCGGCTTGACAACGCCGGCCGCGTCGGTCATTGCGGTCCGGAAGGGCCCCGTCTGATACAGCACATAAGCCGCAATGCCCGGAATAACCACGATGAGTGGAATCATCAGCTTCATAAAAGCCGCAAAAAGAATACCGGCACGAGCTGTCTTGAGGTCTGCACCCAGAGCCCGCTGGACGATGTATTGATTACACCCCCAATAATACAGATTGTTGAGCCACATGCCGCCCGTAACCAGAGCCATACCAGGTAGTTCTTCGTAGTGCGCATGGCCTTTGGGTAAAAACATGTGGAAATGGCTGTCTGCTTTCTGACGCAGGGTTAACAACCCATTCCAGACACTCACAGTGCCGCTCTCTTGCGCAACCAGGTCCAGCGCTAGATAGGTCACGACCAGGCCGCCAAAAACCAGGACGACCACCTGTACCACATCGGTATAGCCAATGACTTTCATGCCACCCAGGGTGATAAAGATGGCAAACACGGCCAGCCCGATCGTACAGGTCGTGAAGGAAATTCCAACCAACGATTCAATGGCGATGGCACCCAGATAAAGAATAGAGGTCAGATTGACCAGCACATACACCACCAGCCAGAATATCGCCAGAATCGTACTGACCGTATCGCTATAGCGTTGCGCCAGAAACTGGGGCATCGTATAGATGTGATTGCGAAGGTAGATGGGAATGAAAAAGACGGCGACGATTAGCAGGGTTGCTGCTGCAAACCATTCGTAGGAGGAAATTGCCAGACCCATGGCAAAGCCCGAACCGGCCATACCGATAAAGTGCTCGGCCGAAATATTCGAAGCAATCAGCGAAGCACCAATGGCCCACCAGGTGAGCGACCCCTCAGCCAGGAAGAAATCGGTGGTGCTAAGGTTCTTTTTAGTACGACGATTATAAATCCAGTAACCATAACCAACAACTAAAATAAAATAAACAAAGAAAACAATGTAATCAGCGGTAGCGAGATGGTTCATGCGGGCAAGAAAAAACGGGTGTCTTGGCAATAAAGCAAGACACCCGTTTTTTATACCAGCACATCGGCGGGTAAGTAGAAATCACTAGCTTTCGGCAGCTGTTACAGCGTGCTGAAATCGAACCCTTCCAGAAACGCCGTGGTGAACTGACCCGACTGGAATTTGGCATCGTCCATCAGCTTGATATGGAATGGAATGGTGGTTTTAACCCCTTCGATGACAAATTCCTGTAAAGCCCGTTTCATGCGGGTGATAACCTCCGCCCGCGATTGACCCGATACGATCAGTTTGGCAATCATGGAATCATAATTGGGTGGGATGGTGTAGCCGCTATAAACGTGGCTATCGATCCGAACGCCATGACCACCGGGAAAATGCAGGTTCGTGATTTTACCGGGTGATGGCCGAAACCCGTTCGCCGGATCTTCCGCATTGATCCGACATTCCATAGCGTAAATTTTGGGCGTATAGTTCCGACCCGAAATTTCGGCACCGGCGGCCACTTTGATCTGCTCTTTGATTAGGTCGAAATCTGTAACTTCTTCAGTAATAGGGTGTTCAACCTGAATCCGGGTATTCATTTCCATGAAATAAAAATCCCCGTTTTTATCGACCAGAAACTCGATCGTGCCAGCTCCTTCGTAGCCGATAGCCTGGGCACCTTTGATGGCAGCTTCTCCCATTCGCGCCCGAAGCTCATCCGATACGATCGGCGATGGAGTTTCTTCCACTAGTTTCTGATGCCGGCGCTGAATCGAGCAATCACGCTCGGAGAGGTGACAAACTCGCCCGAACTGATCGCCAACGATCTGAATCTCAATATGTCGCGGTTCTTCGACGTATTTCTCCAGGTATAAACCGTCGTTTCCAAAAGCCGCACCCGCTTCGGTACGGGCATCGTTCCAGGCTTTTTCGAAATCGGCTTCCGAGCGGACAATCCGCATCCCACGTCCACCGCCCCCGGCGGTCGCTTTTACGATCACCGGATAACCCATTTCCGCCGAGAGTTTCTTTCCCTGCTCGATGGACTCCAGCAAACCTTCGGAACCCGGAATAACGGGTACGCCAGCCATCTTCATGGTTGCTTTAGCCGTTGCTTTATCGCCCATTCCATTAATCTGTTCGGCGGTAGCGCCGATGAATTTGATTCCGTAGTCGGCGCAGATCTGTGAAAATTCAGCATTCTCAGACAGGAATCCGTACCCTGGATGAATGGCGTCGGCTCCCGTTACTTCGGCGGCCGAAATAATGCTGGGTATGCTTAGGTAAGATTGTTTGCTGATGGGCGGACCAATGCAGACGGCTTCATCGGCGAACCGTACGTGCAGGCTATCGCGGTCGGCCGTTGAGTAAACAGCGACCGTTTTGATACCCATTTCACGGCAGGTGCGAATAATGCGCAACGCAATTTCGCCCCGGTTAGCGATAAGAATTTTTTTAAACATAATGCAAAGAGCGAAAGAGCGAAAGAATAAAGGAGCGAACAAAATGACACGTTGCCATCTTGTACTCATTCATACTTTCGCTCTTTGCAGTTAGATGGGTTCTACCAGAAATAAAGGCTGATCGTATTCAACCGGTGTGGCATTCTGGACGAGCACTTTCACAATGCGGCCCGATACCTCCGACTCGATTTCGTTGAACAGCTTCATGGCTTCGATAATACACACCACTTTACCCTCACTGATGTTGTCGCCGACGTCGACCAGTGCTGGTGCTTCGGGGTTAGCTGATCGGTAAAATGTACCGATCATCGGGGATTTGATCGTGATGTAATTTGAGGTTTCGGCTTTTGGCTCAGCGGCCGGCGCTGGCGCAGCCGTTACCGTCGGTGTAGCAAGGGCCTGCGGCTGAGCTGCTGGAGCCAGTACCGGCGGTGCGGCAGCAACAACGGGCTGCGGAATAACGGATACGGGCGTTCCGTAACGCTTGACGCTGATTTTCAGGTCGGTTGTTTCGATATTAACCTCATCCAGGCCCGATTGCGAGATAAAGTCGATTAGTTGTTGTATGTCTTGTGTGCTCATAGCTTTTGAATGATGAATGATGAATTATGAATTATGAATGAGCAACCGCCCTGGCTATGCACGACGCGCTACCGGAGAAGTTCGTCATGCCGATTCATTCTTTATAATTCATCACTCAAAAACTTATTTCACTCGCTCTACGTAATCGTGTGTGCGGGTATCGACCCGAATTTTCTGGCCCTGTTCGATAAACAGAGGCACCATGATTTTCGCACCAGACTCAACCTCTACCCGTTTTTTGGGACTGTTGGCCGTGTCTCCCTTGATGCCTGGCTCGGCATACGTCACTTCCAGTTCGACGAACGGAGGAAGTTCGCACGAAAGCGCGGTGTCGTTATCGGCATTGATCAATATTTCGACTTCCTGCCCTTCTTTCATCAGATCGGCGCCTTCAACAAGCTTTTCGTCGAGGTTGATTTGATCGAACGATTCCTGGTCCATAAAATTATAGCCAGCTTCGTCTTTGTAAAGGTATTGGAATTTTCGACGCTCAACACGCACCGGAAAGATTGTTACGCCTGAGTTGAAGGTATTATCAATTACGCGGCCCGTCGTGAGGCTTTTCAGCTTTGTACGTACGAAGGCGGCTCCTTTGCCGGGCTTTACGTGCTGGAATTCTGTTACCTGAAAAAGGTCATTGTTAAAGTTCAGGACCAGTCCATTACGGATGTCTGCGGTCGTTGCCATTGAAATAGTTAATGTATAATGATTAATGAAAATGAATAATAAGGACACAGCTTCGGGTTAGCCCTGTTCATTATTCATTTTAAGAATTAATACGCCCACTTAACGTAAGCGGCTCCCCAGGTAAAACCCCCACCGAAAGCCGCCAGTATGAGGTTGTCGCCTTTTTTTAGCTGCGATTCATAATCGTACAGACAAAGTGGAATCGTTGCTGCGGTTGTATTGCCGTATTTATGGATGTTCATCATGACCTTATCCGACTCGATGCCCATCCGGTGAGCGGTGGCATCGATGATCCGCTTGTTGGCCTGATGCGGTACCAACCAAGCCACTTCGGCACCCGTCAGGTGGTTCCGCTCCATAATTTCGGCCGATACGTCAGCCATATTTTTGACCGCGAATTTAAAAACAGCTGGCCCATCCTGATAAACATAATGCCAGCGTTTTTCTACCGTTTCGTGCGTGGGCGGATACCGGCTCCCCCCCGCTTTCTGAAGCAGATGATTCTGACCAACGCCATCCGACTTGATAATCGAGTCGATAATTCCCGAACCATCGACACTGGGTTCGAGCATAACGGCACCGGCTCCATCGCCAAACAGGACGCAGGTAGTCCGATCGGTATAATCGACGATTGCCGACATCTTATCGGCTCCGACGATAATTACTTTTTTGTATTTGCCGGTTTCGATAAACTGCGATCCGATGGTGAGGGCGTATAAAAACCCTGAACAGGCCGCCTGAATATCGAAGCTGCCTACGTTTCGGATGCCCACCATGTCACAGATCAGATTAGCCGTTCCCGGAAAAACATAATCGGGCGTGGTCGTCGCACAAATGAGTAAGTCGACTTGTTCGGGCTTTACGTTTAACTTATCGAGCAACCCTTGTACCGCCCTGGCTCCCATATGCGATGAGCCCATGCCCTCGCCTTTCAGGATGTGCCGTTCTTTAATACCCGTTCGACTTACGATCCATTCATCGTTTGTATCCACCATGCGCTCCAACTCCGCGTTGGTCAGCACATAGTCGGGAACATAGCCGTGGACTCCAGTGATGGCAGCTTTACTCATAGGTGGTATAAAAACGTTTTCGCCAGTCCGCCAGCGCGGTTGCGGATGTTCAATCTTGAGGGCAGCAACTGTGCCTTCCAACCGAAAACGAAAACTAACTTAGCGCTTGTGCAATTTTAGTGTATGCGTCGGACTCAACTTGCCGGATAGCCAGCCCAATCATGTTTTTTATTGCGATCGGGGAGGAAATACCGTGAGCAATGATCACGTTACCATTTACGCCCAGAATCGGACTGCCACCAACCGACTCATAGTTGGTTTTGTCTAAAAACTCGTCGGACAGGCCGCGTTGTTTAGCTATCGAATAAAACGATTCGCCCAGCTTAAACATCGCATTGCCAGTAAATCCTTCTGTTACAATAACGTCGGCCAGGCCGCCAAAGAAGTCTCCCCCTTCAATATTCCCGACAAAATTAATCCGTCGGCTTTCTTTCAGTAGCTGATGGGCTGCCTGCGCTACCAGTGAACCTTTCTGCTCTTCAGAGCCAATGTTCATCAGCGCAACACGCGGCCGTTCGATACCGAAGGTGTACTGCGCATAAATAGAACCAACTTCACCGAACTGGGCGAGCATTTCGGGCTTGCAGTCTGCGTTAGCGCCTATGTCCAGCATAACGGCGTGTCCGCCTGTAATCTGGGGCACAAATCCGGCAATGCATGGTCTTAAAATTCCTTCGATTGCTTTGATGCTGAATAAGGCACCGACGTGCATGGCGCCTGTATTTCCGGCGCTGCAAAAAGCACTCACCTGCCCATCCTTCAAAAGCTTAAACCCAACTCCGATACTGGAATTGGGTTTTTGGGAGAGCGCTTTTGTTGGGTGCTCACTCATCTCAATGACGTCGTCAGCGTTGACCAACTCGATATTCGTCAACGCAGCTGCGCCTTGTTTTTGGATCAACTCTTCTATTACGGACTGCCTGCCAATCAGTACAATAGTTACATCGTCTGGCAATTCAGCAGCGGCCATTACAACTCCTTCCACAATTGCCTGGGGAGCAAAATCGCCACCCATTGCGTCCACTGCAATTTTCATTGACTCCGTTTTTTCAATACCTCCCAGTTTGCGGGCTCAGAAACTAATGTAGGCGTAAAAATAGGGAGGTGGTGGGCAATAAAAAAGTATTTCGCGTTCATCTTCGGAAAGACGTGGGCGAAATACTTCTCAAAAATTAGTGAGTTTTAAGCCGTTTTGGCATAATTCTCGATAATCATTTGCCCTTTGTAGAACAGATTTCCTTCGAAAACGTGGGCATGGTGCCGCTCGTGGACTTCACCCGTTTGGGCATCGGTTGACAGAGCTACGGGTGTAGCTTTATAATGCGTTCTGCGTTTATCGCGCCGGGTGCTCGAGTGGCGCCGTTTGGGATGTGCCATTATTCAGTTTGTAGTTTATAGTTTACGGTTTGCCATGTTTATGACGGCAAACGAATTAATTATCATTTAGTTTTCGCAAAGCTGCCCAGCGTGGGTCGATATCAGCCTGGTCCTCACCAGCTTCGTCGGCCTCCGCATCGGATCGGTAAACCAGTTTGCCGTTCGGATTGCCATCGTCCTCTTCGTCTTCATCCCGGAAACGCGGATGCAAACGCTTCATCGGCAACGACAGACCGATAAATTCAAAAATATAACGGGCTACATTGATGGTAGCCGTATTTCGTTCGATCAATTCGATTTCGTCGCTCAGCTCCTCGTTATGATCGCTGAATTTCAGCAGCATCGTTTGCTGGATATCGACGGGTTCATCGTACTCGTCCAGACTCCGGTCGCAGGTCTGTTCCACGGAACCGCTGATTTGAAAATCCAGCCGGATCATGGTTTCAGATTTGTCCAGCACCAGGTGCGTCTGAACGTTCCCTTTAGCGATCAGGTCCTGCTCCATAGCAGCAAAAAACGCATCGTCCGATATGAAATCGTACGCATAACGTTTATTTTCCAGACCGACAATGTGGATGTCGTATGCGCGTAAAACGTTCACCTCCGTATCTCCTCTCCAAAATAAGACCGCAAAGGTACGAAACGTTTGTGAATCAGGAAAGTGATACACTGAAATTCACGTAGGAAATTCGTTGTTAGCCCGATTAGCTGTAAATTCTGACCAGTTTACAATCAAGGTATGCTACTCGCCATTAGTTCGCTCACCACTTTCGCGGTTGTCATTCGTATTGTGGCCAATCCACTCTCGAACGTATTTCAGAAACAACTGACGCAGCGGTCGTCGGAGCCTGTATTCATTATCTGGGCTACGTACGGATTCCTGACGCTAGCCTGTCTGCCTTTCTGGCCGCAACTTGGGGTTGTAGGACTGCCGGTAGCTTTCTGGCAAAGCATGTTACTAACCGGGCTGCTGGCCATGCTTGGGAATGTGTTTCTGGTAAAGGCACTGCACCTTGGCGATCTGTCTGTGCTGGGTCCTATCAATGCTTATAAATCGGTGGTAGGCCTGCTCATCGGTGTATTTCTGCTCAATGAGGTGCCCCGTTTTTGGGGCATAGCTGGCATGCTACTCATTATTGCTGGTAGTTATATTGTGCTGGTAGACAGAAAAACAACCCGTGATTTTTCCCGGGAAGTTTTCCAGCGACCGGCCATTAAACTCCGTTTGTTAGCCTTAGTACTGTCCGCGGCCGACGGCGCTTTCCTAAAAAAAGCAATTCTGCTGTCGACACCAGCCATCGCTTTTTTCTATTGGTGCCTGTTGGGGTTCACCTTTACCTGTATTTGGATTCTGCTGACGATGCGTAGCCAGTGGCGGCAGCAAACTCAACTGCTGGTCAGGCAGCGATTTACGTTTCTGCCCTTATTCATCACAGTTGGGATCACGCAGTTAGCGAGCAACGTTGCCCTGAATCGTATGCCCGTCGGTTATGCACTGGCTTTGTTTCAGACGTCAGCTTTGCTAAGCGTATTATTCGGTTACCAGTTTTTTAACGAGCGAGGCCTTGTTCGTAAACTTGTTGGGGCGGGTGTTATGGTAACCGGAGCGGTACTTATTACCATTCTTGGTTAAACAACCGTTTCCAAACCGGGTTTATCGTAAGAAACCATTCTACTAATTATGGCACAATACACAATCGTCGAAAAACACGCCATTGAGCACCACAACGAATACTATGAGGTGCACGTTACCCAGAACAACGACCAGCCTCAAAGTCTGTTCTTTACTACCAATGAAGAAAACCTGGAGGATGTGGCCGCAGCTATTGTTGCCGAACAATGGCCGGGAGTAAAACACTGGACTGTGATCCCGCACCGGAAAGACAGCTAGTCACGAATTTTAGGAAAATTTGTATACGATTCGGTAACAGGCTTTACCTTACGCAATTTGTTTTGTCGTAAAACAGGTTCCGTACAAAATTTTAAAGAAGTTTTAAACAATTTCAGTTGATTATTGTTACGCCAAAATTTATCTTCACCGTACGAATTATTTCTTCCTGAAAACGGAAGCTGTCTACCGTAACGTGAATCGATGAAGATTGGTCAAATTCTCTTTTTAGCCTTCCTGCTAATCTGGGGCGGCTGCCAAACTAGTTCTGCTCAAACCCTTACTCCCGGCCAGGCTCGCGCCGACCTGAGTTACTTAAAGCGCAAACTCGATATGCTTCATCCGGGCATGGGTTATTACACTCCCCAGGCTCAGATGGAGCGATTGTATGACTCGCTCTACAACCGGCTGACGGCCCCTGTTGACTATATGTCATTTATGCATCACGTCAGCCCGTTTATTTCTGCCATCAAAGACGGGCATACGAACCTGAACCACCGGAAAAATTTTTTCGGTAAGCATACCCGCTACATTCCTTTCTTTATCCGGCCGGTAGAATCCCGCTACTTCATCAGCCACAATGTATCGGTCGATACCAGCCTGCGACGTGGAACGGAATTATTGACGATCAATGGTCGTACTATAGCCGACCTGCACCGGGAATTGATGAATGCCGACCATTCGGGTTCCGATGGGGATAACAAGACCGGACGTCAGCAGTGGAGTCTGGTGCAGTTTGCCGATTATTACGCAGCCTGGTATGGCTCGGCCGATTCCATCCACATAACCTACCGGCTCGCGAACGACACCACGGTTCGAGCTACCCGTCTGCCCTGCCCAACACTGAGCGAGTTCCGAACAGCCATGCAATCCCGATACCGGGCTGAGATAGAGCAGGTATCCCGGCAATTCAATCTGTCTGTGCGTATGGTCGATACGCTCACGCATACGGCTGTTCTGCGCGTCTCGTCGTTTATGGGTTTTAAGAAAAAAGACCCGTTTCAGTGGGCCTTCAACCGTCGGTTGAAGGAGGCTTTCAGGCAGTTACACGAGCAAAATGTGCAAAACCTTGTCGTTGATATGCAGGGCAACGGCGGGGGTATTGTTCTGAATTCGGCCCGGCTGCTGCGGTATTGGATGCCCAGGCCGTTCCAGATTATGGCTCAGGAAAAAATGAAGCGAGCCGCTCGGGCTGAACTCATTACACGTTGGAATCCGGTTTCGGCTATTAACTTTAGTCTGCAGTATAAAGCCGATAATTCAGGAGGTTTCTCGAGCCGTTCGGCACACCACCGGTATCGCCCCCGGCATAAGGATGCGTTTAAAGGAAACCTCTATTTTTTAATGAATGGAGCTTCTTTTTCGGCTACTACCTCGGTGCTGGCCAAAACCCTGGATTCTGGCATAGGTACATTTATTGGCGAAGCCAGCGGCAGTGCTTATTGGGGAGATTTCGCCGGACATTTTAAAACCATTACGTTGCCTAATTCGCGGCTACAAGTTCGAATTCCATTGAAAAAAATGGTGCATGCTGTTGTGGCTGACCGGGCAAACGGGTTTACGGTGGAGCCCGATTTCACGGTTTCGCGCAGCTATGAAGATCTGATGCAGAACCGGGATTACGTGCTGGACTATGCGCTGCGACTTATTCGCCAGGGCGTAGTTGCCCGGCACCCCTGGATTAACCGACCGTTGCAGGCGGCTATGCCAGTGAGTAGTATTCAGCAGTGACTATTCGTCGGAACGGCTTTAGCGAACTCATTCCCTGCAAATAGTGGTTTAATGGTAACTGCTAACTGATTCTTTGTGTATTGCATTGTTGATGTCGAAACAACCGGGGGCGTAAAAGGCCCTTCCCGTCTGACCGAAATAGCAATCTTCCGCCATGATGGGCGGCAGGTTGTCGACTCGTTCCACTCCCTGGTAAACCCAGAATGTCCAATTCCGCCATTTATCCGTCATCTGACCGGTATTTCTGAAGAAATGGTTCAGGATGCGCCAACCTTCGCTGAGGTTGCTCATGACGTCCTACGCATTACGGAAGACGCCATTTTTGTTGCGCATAATGTTGGCTTCGACTTTAATTTTATTCAGAAAGAACTGAACTGGTTGGGGCACGACTTTTTTCGACGAACGCTCTGTACGGTGCGGACAAGCCGGAAGCTGATTCCGGGCCACGCTTCATATAGCCTGGGTAAGCTTTGCCGTGCGCTCGATATTCCACTCTCCGGCCGACACCGGGCTCAGGGCGATGCGGCTGCTACCGTGCTTTTGTTCGAGCTACTGCTACGGCATGATCCGCAGGGGGTAATTCCCCGCGTAAGCCCCCAGTCGATCTGATCACTTACGGAAACAATCGTTTAGGCTAAGTTACTACCTCTGGACTGACACTTCTGGCAGGGTTGGTTTGGCCCGCTCTGCCCGGAATACATAGTTGTACCGTCATCTTTATTCATCAACATCCTATGCGCTTATTTTTGCCTATTCCCCTGTGTCTTATGCTAAGTTCATCCGCCGTTTTGGGTCAGACAACCCCACCGCTTACTTATCCCCAGGCTCGTAAAACTGATCAGGTGGATACGTATCATGGGCATCAGATTGCCGACCCTTATCGCTGGCTCGAAGACGATCGTTCGGCCGAAACAGCGGCCTGGGTCAAAGCCGAAAATAAAATAACCTTCGATTACCTGGCACAGATTCCGTATAGAAAGCAGTTTCTGAGCCGGCTGGAGCAGATTTATAATTACCCTAAATATTCGGCACCCAGTCGGAAAGGCGAGTGGTTCTATTTTTCGAAGAACGACGGCTTACAAAATCAGTCGGTCCTATACCGGCAAAAAGGCCTCGACGGGAAACCCGAACAGGTGATCGACCCGAATAAATTATCGGCTGATGGTACTACGCGGTTGAGTACGTTTGCGCTCTCCAAAAATGGGGCCTACGCCGTCGTCGGTCTGTCGAAAGGTGGTTCGGATTGGCTGGAATATCAGGTCATGGATATGGCTACGAAGCAGTACCTGCCCGAAAAAATAGAATGGGTGAAAGTCTCGGGGGCTGCCTGGCAGGGTGACGGGTTCTATTATAGTCGTTACCCCAAACCCGAAGGCAGTGCGCTGGCTGCGAAAAACGAAAACCATCAGGTTTTCTATCATAAATTAAAAACGCCCCAGTCGGCAGATCGGCTGGTGTACGAAGATTCCAAGCATCCCCAACGGTTCCATATGGTCAGAACGACCGACGACGAGCGGTTTGCGATTCTGACCATCAGTGATCGGGGGCAGGGTAAAGACGGTAATGCGCTGTTCTTTATGGACGCTAAAGCGGAAGGCGCTGCTTCGGGTGCGAAATTTACCCCTGTCGTTGCCGATATTACAGATTACAGTTACAGCCTGGTCGATAATGATGGCGACCAACTGATTCTGCAGACTACCGAAAAAGCGCCAAATAATAAAGTCATTGCTTTCGATACGCAGAAGCATACATTCTCGACGCTGATCGCCGAAAAGACCGAACCGATAACGGAAAATGGCGTCAATGCAGCAGGCGGTAAGTTATTTGTCGAATATGCGAAGGACGTAACCTCAAAAATTGAGGTGTTCGATTACAAGGGCAAGCGTGAGAGTGAAGTAGCCATGCCAGGCCTGGGATCTGCCGGTGGTTTCGGCGGGGAGCAGGATGACAAATTCGTGTTCTATACGTTCACGTCCTTTACCGTTCCGCCAACCATTTACCGCTATGATATTGCCACCCGCAAAAGCTCGATTTTCCGGGCGCCCGAAGTTGATTTTAACCCAGAAGACTACGAAACCAGGCAGGTGTTTTATGCTAGTAAAGACGGAACAAAAGTCCCGATGTTTCTAACTTACCGCAAGGGGCTTCATCTGGATGGCACCAATCCAACTTTGCTCTACGGGTACGGTGGTTTTAACATTAGCTTACCACCGGCTTTTAACCCACTCCGGATTCCGTTTTTGGAACAGGGCGGTGTTTTTGCCCAGGCTAACTTACGCGGAGGGGGCGAGTACGGTGAGACGTGGCACGAGCAAGGTATGAAACTCAAAAAACAGAATGTTTTCGACGATTTCATTGCAGCGGCCGAATACCTGATTAACCAGAAGTATACCAGCGCGGCTAAGCTGGCGATTCAGGGCGGCTCGAATGGCGGGTTGCTGGTTGGCGCAGTGATGAATCAGCGTCCTGATCTGTTCCGGGTGGCTATACCTCAGGTGGGAGTCATGGACATGCTTCGGTTTCATAAGTTTACCATTGGCTGGAACTGGATTGCCGATTATGGCAGTAGTGACAACCCCGAGGAGTTCAAGGCATTGCGTGCGTATTCTCCAATTCAGAATATAAAGCCGGGCCTGAACTACCCCGCCACTTTAATTACCACCGCCGACCATGATGATCGGGTCGTTCCTGCCCATTCGTTCAAATATGCCGCTACGTTGCAGGAAACGTATAAAGGCCCGAACCCGGTGTTGATTCGGATCGATACCAATTCTGGACACGGTGCCAGCAACACGAAAAAGAACATTGAGACCACCGCTGATATCTATTCATTTATTCTCTGGAACATGGGCGTTAGTAGCCTGAAGAATTGAAGGAAAACACTAAACAGCGTTGCGGCTGGCTTTAGGTTATCTCTTCGAGATCCGGTAAATAGTTAAGGTTTCTCTTTCTGTTTGTGCAAAGTCCCATGTATTGATTCTGTCCAATTTTACTGTAATCGTTTAAAGCAGCCTGTTTACGCAAACAGGCTGTTTGCTTTTATAAGCAACAGTATACAATTTGTAGATTGCTATTTGTTTGAAAAAGTAGCTTTTTATGGGCCAGAGACATATTTTTCAGTAAAAATCTCACTTTGGTATGAACAAAATTTTCTGTTCGATGCATGCCGAAAACTGCTTCGCCTGGTTTAGCTGACGACGATTCAAAAGCAAAAAAATTATCCCTAACGAGACTCGGAATAGCTAAAAAGTGATAAAAGCTGACTGTGTTGACGTAAAAAGGCTAAAAAGTTGTCGAAATTTTCTTTGCGGTTAAATTAATTGATTATCAAGTAGTTGCAATTTTTAAATTATTTCAGAAAATCAGCCGATTTTTATGCAAATAATTACATTGTATAATAATAATTTTCCTTTGCATAATTGATTAATAATCAATGGTTTATGGAAAAGACTACAGATGCTGTTCAACAAATACCAGACTACCTCTACATTTTATCATGCCTCAGCCGATAGGGTAGTGTAAATTATGTAAATGCGATCATATAAGCCACTCAGTTGCCAGATAAAAACAGGTCCCATTACCTTTGTCAGACCCTATATTAAGAAAGCCTGCTGCACAACACCCTAGTCTAATAGTAAGCTACTGTGTTGAACTCAAGTCGGTAAAGGCTATAAGTCCTCAAATGGACTGTTCACTCAAAGTTATCAAGTTGCTAATTTATATGACAATCTGCCGATTAAGTTTCTAGCCTAATATATGTAGTAACATTAAATGTAAATGTCTGTAATTACGTATTGAATTGCTTTAAGCCAGACAAAATACACACGGTTACTAAGTAGCACTACCGCTATCAAGTCAATTGATACAGCGGTTATATGCAACTATTTTAGTAACCAAAAACACTAATATGAATATAAAAATGTAATTAACTTTTTTCATTTAATAAACTAAATCGTATGGATAACGCCTAATGACTTCACCTGCAGACCCTTTTATTCTGACTGCACATCAATACGACTTTATAAGATCACCGAACAAAATTCAGTAACCAGTTAACCCATGTATTTTCCGTATTTTATGGAACATCTTTTTACTAATCATTCAACCCGCCAATTCACTCATTTACTCAGCCGAGTGATTATGGCTGCACTGGCACTAACGTACGCCAGCACGACTTACGCTCAGAAAGCGTACAGCCAGCTTACGAGAAGAGAATCGCTACCCGCACCTGCTACCAGTGCCAGAACGGCTTCTCCTCAACAAACCAATACGGTGCTTAAAACGCAAACCGAATTTCATTGTGAAGATGGTAAATCGTACCTATTTCAGGGCGATGGCGGGTCACAGGACCTTCAGAGCAACACCAAGGTTTATGAGATAAACATCACCGGTGGTACGATCACGCAGGTGCACGGTCAGTTGCTTTCGGGTAACTATACCTCAATCAACAATACCGGATATAACATCAAGGATAACTTTATCTGGGGTTACGTACGAGGTACCAACAACGTTGTTCGGATCAAGAATGACTGGTCGACCGATCAGTATTCGATTAGCGGTTTGTACGACAGCAATGAACCGTACAATGCCGGTGATATCGACAACAACGGGATCATGTACCTGTTTTATGGTGCACCGAGTGGTTCGTCGAGCGTAATCCGGCGGGTCGACCTCAACCCGTCTTCGGGGACTTACAAGCAAAAGCTCTCCAGCATTACCTTATCGCCAAGCGATGATAATCGCTACATCATCGACCTGGGCTGGAACCCTAAAGACGGTAATCTATATGGTCTGGACGGCGACGATGGCCATTTGTACCGCATCAATATCGCAACCAGCCCCGCCGGTAAAGTTACGGATCTGGGAGATGCGAATATTTCGGCGGGTAATCCATTTGGCGCTGTTTATTTCGACAATGAAGGTACGCTGTACATCAGCCAGAACGGAACCGGCAAAATTTATAAAATCACGAATGTGGCGGGTGGCAACCACGCAGCTATCTTTTTGAGAAATGGTCCGCAGACGAATGATAACGATGGTGCTCGCTGCTCCAGCAGCCCGGTCCTGCTGAACATTTCGGGAACGGTTTTCAACGATGCCGACGGTATGCTCGACGGTAAAGTTGACGGTACGGCGGTAAGCAGTTTGTCCAGCAATACGTTCTACGCGAACCTGGTAGGCAGCAATGGAAAGGTATTAGCCGCTACAGCGCTAACCAACGGTTCTTATACCTTCTCGGATATAACGCCGAATGCTTCTTATTCGATTGTACTGACCAATACGAAAGGTACGGTAGGTTCGAATCCGCCGAGTACGGCACTGATTAATGGGGTCGTTAACACTGGCGAAAATATCGGCACCGGAAACGGAAGCGATGGAACGCCCAATGGTGTTATTAAAGTGACCCTGACGAATGATGACGTCGATGATGTCAACTTTGGGGTAGAGCGCCTGCCAACGGCCGATGCCAAAACAGCGGCTAGCCAGACCAACCCCGGAGGTACTACGAAAGTTACAGTACCGACGCTGACTGGTTCGGACCCTGAGGACGGTACGTATACGGGCACCAGTAAGACCAATACCATCATCATTCAAAGCCTGCCAACGCCAGCCACCGGTATCCTTTATTACAACGGTTCTCCGGCTACGGTCGATCAGGTAATTACTAACTATGACCCCACTTTGCTGACAGTTGATCCAGCAGACGGTCCAGTTAGCGTGACCTTCACATATTCGGAGCGTGACAAAGCAGGGTTCGATAGCCCAGAGGCTAAAGTGACGATGACCTTCACCAATCCCGCTACGGTAACGATTTCGGGTACGGTGTTCAACGATGGCAACGGACTGGTAGACAACACCGTCAACGGTACGCCCGTCAGCAGCCTGACCGCCAACACCTTCTCG
>NZ_BAAHAC010000010.1:0-8690 GCF_054777875.1 Spirosoma koreense
CTACTCCGTCAGGCGTTTGCGGTAGTCAAGTTTGATCAGGATTTCGACCCGAATTATTTCCCTGTTTTACGTACTTGTGCTTGACTTTTAACACAGTTCATAATTGCACTTATACAACAAACAAATGCCAAGTAATAGGCATAAAATGACTGCTCAAGAGAAGATTATCATGTGGCTTGTAGTCATTGTGGTTTTCATTTTTATAGGCTTACTAAGAGGTTCCGAAGAATCCGCCCTTGATGAGTGTAGCAAAATAACAGTAGCTGAACCTATTGAGGTAAACGGCAGCTTTAGAAGAAGCTTTACTTTATCCTACAAGTACATGTATCAGGGGAAGCTCTTTAGAAGTAGTAATAGTTTAGGGTCGATTGACCTTATTCGATTTGGTGAAAAACACTTTTTGAGTAGAAGATATTATGTTAAAATTCAATGTGATGATCCACAACTAACAAGAGTGCTATGGGAAGAACCAGTCCCGGCCACAATAGATAATGTGCCTGATGAAGGATGGATTAGCTTACCTAAAAAATAATTTTACCAACATTCCAGTATTTAGAGTTTTATATTGTGATATTAGAATAGTCGACTAACATAAGTATAGTTATAAAACAGAACTATATTAAGTACAAAGACGTGATACAATCTCTATACCTGAAAGATATAATAAATCTTATAACTGAAGGTCTGCAAGAAACAGCTTCTTTGAAGGGCCAAATCCCTTACCTCATTGAAGATGAGTACCAGCATACAGGTGTAGGTATGTTCGTGAGTTTCAAACCTGTTAATGAGCAAATAGAGCCGTCTCGTATCAGTAAAGACATGATCTTGAACGGTGTACAAGTGAAATCATCTGTGTTTGAGAATGGAGCTGATGCCACTTTATGGATAACCAATGGCATTATCTCTTCATTAGGAATTTTAGCTCTGGGAGGAGATTATCCTATAACTGAAATTACCAACTATGAATTAGTTAAGGTTTGGCAGGATGATTAGAAAATTACAATTTTCTATATACACGTTAGAATGGCAAAATTGACTTATTTCTAGCCCCGTTCTATAACTAACTTTATATAAAGGGAATATTCCTTAACAAGATGGACTTATGTACGGATTAGGTTTATTAAATAAGTACAACTAATATACTGCCAAAGTACTAGGTTTCATTCGGGTATTCGTTTAAAAAGAAAGTGATTATAAATTGTCCTGTAATTTTCAACAGACTCAAAATGAAGAGTAATGGTGTCACCGAATTTGTCTTCATCAAAATATATTATCCCTCCGGCTTTGTAATGCCTAAACTTCCCTTCAAGTTCGCCTTTTCCCGATGTAATAGACCATTCACCCAGTGAAAAGGCGTGGTCTTGTAGGTAAGCTTTATTCGTTAAAGCAATCAAAATGACAAAGCTTTGTCTGTGTCTGTCAATAGTATCTTTTTTGTTGTTAAAGTAAGTAATCTGCTGCTCTGTCCAAGCCTCTTTGAAAGCCAGAATCTGCTGTTTCGTGACTAGTTTATACCGACCAAGGAACACATTATTTTCTTCAGCCTCTTTAGAGGAGAAAGATTGCCTCCTATAGGGTTCCTTAGGAGTATTATCTATTTGGTAAGCTATGAAAGATATTAATCCAAAGTAGGCAATCAGAAACAAGGCGGAGAAGCCTTGTTTTTTAAGATTGGAAATAGAATCTATCGAGCCGATTCCCAAATTACACCTGTAGGAATTAGCAAAAGGAAAGCCATTACACCCATAGAGCTCTAGTTATTGTATAAGTGCCGTTATGCTAATTAATTCACAATCAATAGTCTTGACAAGTGATCATTGGTGCTATCCACTCGAATACCTTGATGAGTTAATACTTCCAGTCTCTTTAGGTCCGAATGAGTTAGTTTCCCTTCAATCATGACTGGGCCACTTCCCACATCGGTTTCTAAGCCCAATTGCTCACTAGCCTTGTCGTACCACAGGGCTTCGTTTCGCCAAGTATCGTTTTTGGGATACTGATAGATGACTTGATACCGATTACCGAATAGACCAACCAGTAACGGCTTAACAAGTGGTCAAATGCCGCACGTTGAGCTGTCAGTCTAGAAGGGAATTGGCCAATAGAACGATAGCCCATAAAATCGCAACCCCACACCCGCCATACAACGAACACAACTAACAGGCTAGTAATCCAGAAGCGCATATTGTTTGTTATATGATCACGATTATGTTAACCGGCAGGCTTACTTAGTCAAGCAGTAGCCAATAACTATCTGTGCTGTCAATGCATCCTGAAATTTGTAAACAGGTCTGTTTGTATCGACCAGAAAACCGGCCGAAAGATCGTAGTAGAAGCGCTTTGGGTGTAATTGTCGTTGAATGCCCCACACGAATCGAACACTAGCTGTATTGCCTAACCCCTGGGGATATGTGCTTGAATAAATGCTCTCCTGGCCCCAATGAGCCACAATGGGAGAAGTGTACTGAACGCCTAAGCTTAGATAGTCTCCGCTATTGTGTTGACTAATCTTGTCCGCAGCCGAACGACGTTCCAAATTGTAATAATAACGAGCGCTTAGGCTAGCTTGAATCATTAACGCTCGATACGAGATAGGGGGCTTATTTTGTTCGCTATGGCTGCTATAATTGGTGCGTAGATTGACCACTGAAAGTAAGGACACTCTTCGGGCAACACCTACCTCGTAGCTGAGTCCAGGTTTGACAAAATTGAACAAACTAACTCGCCAAAGCGATCTTCGCACCACCGATGAAGTCGAGTCCATCTGTGCGAATCCAGTCAAGGGCACTATAACCCAAGCCATGACCAAGCTGAAGGTAAGGAGAGGTGTCCGCATGATGATCGTTTTTGAACTAGACTTTATTCCCCTATAAACGGTTGGAAACCCGCTAATTTTCTTTTGCAATCGCTAATCCAATCGTTTATGGCCAGCTGTAGTGAATCCCAACCTGGTATAGGGGCAGACTACTAGGAAATGGAAAGTGCTGTATCTGCCGATACTCAACATAACCTGAGGATTGCATAAAGTAGCCAGCCTCAATAAATACCCCTATTTTAGCTTTTACCCACCTTAGGCCTACCTTGGGCATGGCTCCCAGGCTGACTTTATTTTGAATAGGATTACCGCCAATATCCTTAAAGCTGTTGAGTAACAGGCCTGTTTCCACACCTAGATAAGGCTGCCACCGGCGATCCAGAAATCGATACTGCAGCATACCCATCAAGGGATATTGATGCAGATCAATGGCTAACCCCTGCAAACGGTCATCGTAGGGAATGACCACGTATTTCCAATACTTAGCCGTTACGCCCAAGTACCATTTAGGCGTAAGGGCTCGCTGATAGGACAGCGAAAAGCCCTGAAGAGAGTGACCTGAAAACTGACTGTTGGTCACGTAACTTGCGGTCAGTGTTTGCTGGGCAACAAGGGGGGCATGATGACTAAGCAAAATGACCCAGACTACGATCAATGAGATGCTTTTCATTCTTGATGGATCGTTAATACACACTTGCATTTATACTACCGCCCATCGGCATACCCTATACCCAATCAAGGCGTAACTCCCTAAACCTGCTTACTCGAGAATACTAAATTTATTTGATTGAATTCCGATTCAGAAGCCTGTTTTGAAGGGACTTTACTTGCCATTCGTGGACCTACCCTACGAATAATCGATTAACATAATACAAACTTTTAATCTCCTGCGCGACGTCCACCTTTTCAACGTGCAATTGGGTCTGTTTTGAGGGCTTATAGGGTGGAGTTGATCTAGGGATATTCCCTTAACATAAGATTGCTTATACAACTTGGTGGAAAAAAGTACAATTTTATCCCCTCATTAAAACCAGCATTTTTTACCTGACGACTACTCTCAGCAGATTATTACTTAGGTTTGTCAGGCAAGCAGTTGATCTTTAATCAGACATCATGAAAGCCAAACAACTCCGTTTTTTTACACGCCAAGATAACACCCCTAAAGCACCCAAGACCAAGCAGACAAAGCTAACTAAACCGCTCAAACTTGAAGGGACTATCTTGAGCACCGGCAAGCTGGTCTTACCCCAGCCAGCCATCGACCAGCTGGGCATACCCCTTGATTCGCTCCGCTTTCAGATCGGCACCCAGCCCGGTCAGCGAAAGCTCAAGGTGCTTTACCTGGTGCCCACTCAAGACGACCAGGGCGAAAGCTTTCCCATGAAGAAAGGGGCCAAATCCTACTCGATCGCCTTGGGACCTATTCTGCAGAAGGGAGGTCTGGACTACAGCTTGATCAAGTACACCTTTACCCTAAAGCCCTTTATCTATCAGGAAGGTGTAACGGGCTATGAGCTGCAACTGCTTGATACCACTCCTAAGCCTGCTTACACGGGTAAGCCTCGGGGACGGAAAGCTAAAGTCACCGTATAAAATCTGAAAGAAACCCAACCAAACGGCTTATGCTTAAGTATCAGCGGTCGCCTGCTGTCGCTTGAGCAAGCGCCTGACTTGGGTGGCCTGAAAGGTGCAACCGCCTACGGTTTGAAAACCTGCCTGGTAGAGGTAGTCGGCAATCTGGGAGAAGTTCTTGCCGGCCTGGTACATCATATCGGCCACGGAAAAAGCCCGCCGGTTGGCCGGATGGGTCAAGGCATTCCGACGGGTGGTTTCTCCGCCTTTCTGTTGACCTTGAG
Source organism: Spirosoma koreense (assembly GCF_054777875.1). NCBI lineage: Bacteria > Pseudomonadati > Bacteroidota > Cytophagia > Cytophagales > Cytophagaceae > Spirosoma > Spirosoma koreense. The sequence goes on from NZ_BAAHAC010000010.1 coordinate 4,672, forward strand.
GGGTTAAATTCTCGGGTTTGCCCAGCTTAGCCCCCTGGGCAATTTTAGCGGCTAAGGCTGACTTGGTACGCGCACTGATCAGTTCCCGTTCGTGTTGGGCCAGCGTGGCGAAGATGCCAATGGTTAAGGTGTTGGCATCGGGCATATCCACACATTGGAAGTTCACGCCCGAATCGCGTAGGGTAAAGATAAAGGACGCATTGCGACTTAAGCGGTCCAGTTTGGCGATGACGAGAACGGCCCCCTCTTTCTTAGCCCGCTCAATGGCCGCCGTTAGTTGAGCCCGCTGGTTCTTCTTGCCCGACTCGACTTCGGTGAACTCGGCCAGGATTACTCCTATGACGAAGTTCGCGACGGCCGTGCGCTGGGCTTCCAGGCCTAAGCCCGAATCCCCCTGGGATTTAGTGGATACCCGATAATAAGCCACGTATCTAGGGGAACCTGTACTAGCAACGGCAGAAGTTGGTTTCTTCGCCATGGGTTTACAGAATTACTTTGTTGATCCGGAAGGTGAGAAAGGGTATTTCTTGGAGAGCTCCATCAGCCGGGTTTCGGCTTCTTCCAGGCTCAGTTGCTCAGCGGAGTCGGAAAGGGGTAACAGTGCTCCGGTGGATTCATCGAATTCCTTAACACTAATCCACTCGCCCTGAATCAGGGTGAGAAACTGAACTTCGTAATAAACCATAAAAGACTAAGTACATTGTGAGGTCAAAGGTATAGTTTTCGAATTAGTTGACAAGGCTTGAACGACCCATGCAGGATTGTTGTCAATCCGTAAATTGAGTTAAAAAACTATCTTTGTAGGCCTTGAGAATCAAGGTTGTTGAATGAAAAAATGGGATCAGAAAGGCCACGCTCAAGCGTGGCCTTTCTGATCAACAATGCATTATAAAATCACCGATGCTTCGTAAAAGGAGCCTTTTACGAGATTATTACACACATATAATTTGGTTGTTTTCTGATTGTACAATCTCTCTCATGACGCGGTCCCTGCAACAATGTTCCTTAGTTTCTCAGTCCAGAAAAAGGTAGCAAGTCCCGTATTAAGTTAACGGCAATACTATTTATCGACGACCAAAACGCAAGCCCCCATCAGAGCCAGCGTTTTGTAGGCACTTAGCAGAGTATAGCCTCAATTCTGCTCAAAATGCAATCCACTCACAACGACTATAGTCCGTACGACAAGGATGTTTTCCCGTTACTTATTGCCCATTCGCTACTCGTTATTTAATGACGTTTGGACAGGCCCATTCTAGTTCTCTCATTTGTCTCAAACAGTAGATACACATGGTAGAACGACTCTTCTGGATCGGCATAGGCCTGGATGCCCTGGCAGCCTTACTCTTGCTGGGGCTGGTTATCAAGGACTGGCCTGGAAGCTGGTTCTTGGGCTTGGGGGTGCTGTTTATGGGCTTACCGGCTTTAGCTGGCTACTGGCTGTGGCGGTCCCATCACTCGCATTGGGCCATGCTAGTCGTGGGCTTTCCGCTGCTGTGGAGTCTACCCATGGCGGTTCGTATCGTATTGAATCAATTCAAATGATCTTTCTGGCTAGCCCGTTTTGGTGAATAATCAAAGCCCACTAGCCTGGCTCCTGCAGGCAGTGGGCTTTGAATCAATTTCTTTTCTGAGAATGGGAGCCAAGCGATTAATGGATAATGACCTCGCTGACTAAATACTTGTTCCTTCACCGTCTCTCTAATTGCCCCATTTACAGATATGTAAATAGCTACCATCTCAAGTGGGAGCCATTTATGAGAATTCATAAAACAAGGGTTACGAACCACAAACGCCCGTTGCAGATCGATATAAGGCATTCTTCATCTACTTTTCTTGTTGTTATGAGCAGAAAAGGAACGACTAATTTTAGCCGTTCCTTTGGGAATGCCTAAAATTAACCATTCCCTGTTATCCCGTAATTTTCAATGACTGGATCAATTCATTAGCTATCTCTAGATGATAGGTTAATACAATAGGGCTTCCTTCGAAATTTCCTGAAGTTTCTGCCTTCAACAGGCTTTCCGTTTCTTTTTCTTCAAAGCCCACAGGCTTCATTGTAGACTTGTATCGCTCGTTCGAATCGGCGATCCAATGTTCTATTTCTTTTCTTCCATTGTGCGTTTTTCCTTCATCAAGAACAATGGCTGTTTCAGAGAAACAATTGGCATACCCAACGCTATCGAAGCGGTTTTGCGTTTCGACTAAATCGGTTATTACTTTCGGTAAGTTCATTCTTTTTCTTTGTTAGGTTGTTAAATAGTGGGTACAGTTCCACCGTCAATGACATATTCAGTCCCTGTGAGGTAGCTTGCTCTTGGAGAAACCAAAAAGCCGATAAATTCTGCAACCTCTCCGGGTTCTGCCGGTCTTCCGAATGGTATTCCACCCAATGCATCCATGACACTCTGTTGCGCTTCTTCTACCGTACTATTCGCGTTTCTTGCAATTTCGCCCAGCCAGGCTCCTGATGCTGTCGTATTGATCCATCCCGGCGAAACAGTCAATACCCGAACACCCTTGGGGGAAACTTCATTGGATAAACTTTTACTGTAGTTTCTCAATCCGGCTTTGGCCGCTGCATACGGCAAAGTTGAATCGTAAAGCGGCAATATGCCCTGGATCGAAGCAATGTGAATGATGACACCACTTTTTTGCTCGATCATCTGTGGCAGAAATCCTCTGTCCAGTCGGACAGCAGCCAGTAGATTAGCCTGTAGCGTTGATTCCCAATCGTCATCCGATAATGCGACAAAACCCCCAGCAGGCGTAGATGATCCACCGAGGTTGTTGACCAGGATATCTAGCCTCCCATAAGTAAATAGCACCTCGCTGATTACTTTTTGTGATCCTTCTGCCTTACTTAAATCGGAGGGAATGAAATGGAACTGGCTGTTTTGTTTTTCCGGTGCGTTTCTGGCAGTAATAATAACCGTTGCTCCAGCCTGTAAAAGCCTATCTGCAATGGCTCTTCCGGCTCCTTTTGTCCCTCCTGTTACCAAGGCAATCTTGCCTGATAACTCATTGTTGAAATTAAACTGGTCCATTTATTGCCCTACTTTTGAGAATTAACTATAGGGCAAAAGTGGCGTATAAAAGAAGTGGGGACAAGTACGGTATTACGATTCATATAGGGATAAATTTATCCCCTATTGTACCAACTGGGACATACGTATAATTTTGTATTATGTATGAGAGAAAAACAACACCAAACTTAAATTGTGGACTTGACCTGATCGGTGAAGTCCTTTACGGCAAATGGAAAATCCGTTTGCTGTGGTTTATCCATGTCGGTCATAAACGCCCAAGCGAACTGCAACGCAAAATCCCCGATGCTTCCCGCCGGGTTTTGAATATGCAGTTGAACGAGTTGGAAGAACACGAACTGGTTACGAGAAAAATTTACCCCGTTTTACCGCCAAAAGTAGAATACAGCCTTACCGAATTTGGTAAGACGTTAATCCCCGTGATTGCCTCACTAGGACAATGGGGTGATGAACACGAAGACCGTTTGCGGGATGTGATTTTGAAACAAGCTGTACGTTCTGATTTGGCCGTACCCCTACTTAGTTAAACTGTTTATCAACGGTAATCTACCAAAGCGCAAAATTTTAAGCTATATAGTCGTGTATTACTTGTTTCAAGAAACGCCCATTTTATGATTCACTATCATTTATGAATCAACTGTTATTTTTCCTCTGCCAAGCCAAATACTGGTAAACCGTTGCTCGGCTGAGATTAAACAACTGACCAATTTCCGGAATCGTATGCGTCTTGAGGGCATGTATCGACTTAACAGCCCTTGCCTTTGTTTGGGCTTCGCTAGATAGGCCCTTCGGGCGTCCGCCGATTCGTCCTCTGGCACGCGCAGCGGCCAAACCCGCTTTTGTTCGCTCTCGAATCAGGTCACGCCGGGTGGCCGACCGTCCGATTTCTATGTCATTAACAAAGGGGAAGAAAAAGAATAGTTATATTTTTCTCCTCGTTTCACCACGGCACAAATACGATGAATGAGTTTGTTG
>NZ_BAAHAC010000011.1:0-59051 GCF_054777875.1 Spirosoma koreense
CCGGCTGGCAAAATGGAGGAGTTCTTTGTCAGGATGGCGGGGTTGGCCAAAGAGCCCTCTACGGAAGAAATCGCTCAACTATTTGCCGACCATGACATGCAGGTTGTGGGCCCTCCGCTGAAGGTGGATTGATGTAGGATGTTGATTGCTGCTGAGCTACGTTCAAGTGGCTAATCGACTTTTGCAACAGCCACTTCCTTCATGTAAAGGGAACAAAACTAGAATTCAGGTGAGCCCTGTATGATAAGCTATCTTGAAATCGTCTTACTGCACCGAGAGCATATCATGGAAGCCTCATCTTAACGATTCACCTAAGGCAGTAGAAAGTATTGCATACCTTAACGTTGGAACCGGCCTGGCCATCCTCAGACAGCTCTCTGTGCGTTATGTACATTCTCAAAAAAGGCTCATACTTGGGACAAGGGCGTGTCTATAATTTGGGGCGTTTCTTGAGGCATGAATTGAAAAGCATAGACTGCCCGACTAGTAGATAAAATCGACCGATTGACACCTAACTCCTTTAAGGTGGCTTAAACTCTTAAAGACGACTGTTCGACCAACGTAATGATTTCTATCTTTTCGGATTGGGTCATGTGGTGGTATCGATTAGTCGTCGGCTTTAAGCCGTGGTGGCGGACCACCTTTTTTTAGTACCCTGTTTTCCAGACTTAACTCGGCCACTAGTTGTTTGTGGGCCTCATTTTCGAATTTGAGCGACTGTACTTCCGGGGCAGTGGCTTCGCGAGTGGTATCGCCGGCCAATCGATTTTTCCCCGCTTCCAAGAATTCTTTACTGCTTCGGCAGCCGATCCAGCGGTAATAGATATTGGTGCCTGCCGCTGAATGTCTTTGATAATGGATCGAACTAGCTTAGGCTCGGAGGCAGATGGAGGTGTTTGGTTCGTTTTAGGCCGATTAGGCAGAGCTTTTTGGTTGAATTAGACATTACTAAGGTGATTTAGGTGAAATAAGCTATCTCTTCCCATCCCCACCCTATTTATCCACTTTTACTTGACGACGTATACTTCGGCACAAAACGTGTTTGCAAGCGGCATCGATTTATTTCGATAAATAACTACAAACTAATTCAGGCATACCGCTAAACGTACACGCTAAGGTACGTACTAAACATTCTATATACTTGATAATCAAAGTACTATTTACATTCAAGAGAATAGTATCTACGTTTGAGTCCTGAAAGTAACAAAGGGTGATCAAGACACAACTATCTTAAAATTAAGCGATTAGGTAGTGCTACTACTTATACTATAAAGCTCAATTTAAAGACATACTTCTTTTTCAATCCTATTTTAATTTACTTATATTACATATTTAGTTACATGACCATTCCGTATTCATTTCAGTTGACCCAAGAAAGTTACCCTGAAAAAGGCTGTTCGTTTACCAATTCCTTACCGCTACTGACTTGGTGTGCGCTTGCTCACAGCTTACTCCCATTGCTTATTTCTATAATGCTGATTGCCTGTAGGGCTGACTTAATCCCAAATGGCTCCTGTATGCTCAGGAGTCACTTCTATGTATAAGGTTCTTTCAGCGCGTATTCCGCACGATCATTCACCAGCCAATCACCAGGCCAGCCCATTGGTCAAATCCGGCAGTTCGCTGCTTTTAACGAAGTGGATTAGCCCAGGGTAAGCCCGGGAAGCGCCGACTGCGGTCGGATACAATTTTTCCGAGAACAACATTAAATCAACGATAATTATGTACCATCAAGTCCCCCAGAAGCCGATTCGCCGAGCCTACAGAACACCCCGGTTAATCTCCTTAGGCTCAGTTAGACAATTAACCTTAAAGATCGGCTCGGTCAGCGACGGCTCGTCGCTGCATGTGGGTTAAACCGTTTTTCAAAATACGACCGGAATGAGTCAGCCTACTCTACGCCAGTAGACCTAGATGGCAGACGGCTGTATTACCTCCAAATCGATGGAAACCAAGAAGAAACGCAATCGGGTGCAGACTTACCAGCGGATACTCCTCGCCCTGCAGACGGTCATGGCCCGCCATGGCTGGCACGAAGTCACCGTTCATATGGTGGCTCAGGAAGCCCAGCTCAGTAAAGTGCTCATCTATCGCTATTTCGGCAGTCTGGACGGACTGCTGCAGGCTTACGCCCAACAGGGATCTGTGTTTGCCCCACTCCCCCTAAACCAGTTTCCGCTTTCCCCGCTCGGGCCCGAGCGGGGAAAGGCCATGGCCTGGACAGCGCAGACCAGACACTTATTCCGGCAGTTGCGAACCAGTAAGGCAAAGCGGGAATTGCTCAAGCTCAGTTTGAGGGGTAATGATGACTTCGCCAAACAAGTGGCTCAATCCCAGGATAGCCAGCTCCAGGAGTTTGTCCGGCATTTGCCAGGGCTGGCCGAGCTGGCGGGTGAAGACCCACCAGCGGTATTGAGTATCGTTCTGGGTGGGTTATCCTATCTGACTCTGCTGGCTCATCTAGATCGTCCGATGCTGGGCATTGAGCTGCGCAGCGAAGCAGGCTGGGGCCGGGTGGAAGCCGCCGTCCAGACCCTCTACCAATCGCTGGACACTTCGCCTACCCATCGGGTACAACACCGGCCGTCTGAGTTGGTCTTCCGGGAGTAATCGGTTGCCTTGCTTTCTACCTGGCTATCCGTTCCGTGCCCTGGGCCTGTACCGTTTTGTAGAATCTGACTGGCTATAACCAGAGTCAGCTCAACCCAGTCGTTGGTAACCGAGACTTAGGCTACCAGCCCTTAATAGTGTACCTTTTTTAACAACTCATCTTTTTCAACCGCTTACCTAACGCTTACTTCTTACGATGAAACAACTTTTCCTGTTGACCTATGCTTTTCTTTGGATGGTCCTGGGGGCTACGTTGAGCTGGGCTCAGTGCCCGGCCACCGAGTCCTACGTCACCTCTACCACCGTGGCCAGTTGCCCGTCCAACGGCGTCATCCAACTGACTAATCCAGCCGACGTCCCTGTCAACGGCGGGCAGGGCGTAGCCGGGGCCATCTACACCATCACTGCCGGCCCCGCCAGTGGCGGTTATCAGACCACCGGCCAGAGTGCCAACCGCTTCGAAGGCTTACCACCGGGTACCTATTCGGTGACCATTTCTAAACCCGGTTGCACCAATGTGGTCAAGTCTACTATTGTGATCGCTTCGACCTACACCCCCATCAGTTTAACCGCAACGGTGACCGATCAATGCACCGGAGGACAGCCAGGGGGTACCATCACGGCCAGTTCCACGGGCGGAACGGCGCCCATCGAGTACGCCTTCATCCAGGCTCCCTCGGCCAATGTCGACGAAGCGCTGCTTACGTATGGCCCTGCCTCGACAACGACTACGACCAGTTTCGGTACCTTTCAAGTCCGGGCCCGCGATGCCTGTGGCGTGTTTACCACCCAGACCGTCAACATACAACCCAACACCGTCAAGGCCTATTTTAACCCGACCGGTTCGGCTAAGGACTGCGACACCTATGCCATCAGTGGTAGCCTCAACCCCGTTGCGGGAGGAGCCAGTCTGACCCCCAATCCAGCCAATCCCTATACCATCGAGTTGTTCGATGTGGCCACCACCAATCCCTGTGGCATTCCGTCCGGTGCAGCTCCGTTCCAGACCATCACGGCCAGTTCCCCGGCCGACCTGCGCTTCGATCTGGACAAAACGCATGGCTTGCTGGCTATTCGCACCACCAGCCCCTGTGGCGAAGTCGAGGTGCGGTGCTATAACCTGAGCAGTACTTTCGGCCCTACCCTAAGCCGGATAGTGTCCCCTTCCTGTGAGATCACGAACGGGACCAATGGGGTGGACATGCTGCTGCAGCCAGGCCGCTTTACGGCCCCGCTGCAGGTGACCATTACCAGTCAGGGGCCGGGTAACCCGGTGCTGACTACCGATCAGTTACCCAATAACAATGCCAAGTTATATGCGCTGCCGTACGTGGCCGAAGGCTACGCCGTCTCGGTCGAAGATGCCTGTGGCCAGGTGCGCTCGTTTACCCTGGCCACGCCCCCCACGGGAGCTTCTCCGGTGGGCGTGAGTGTGAGCACCAGCCTGGGCTGCGCCGATGCGCTGGGGTCGAAACGAACCACTATCACCCTCTCGGGCGGGGCCACCGGGCTACTGGAAGCCGGATCCAGCGTTGTGCTCACGGCAGGCCCAGAGGGGTCCATCGCACCGGCCCGTCCAGCCGACGGCTCCAGTAATTCAGGCACCGCCTATTACTGGAATAACCTAGCGCCGGGCGTGTATACGGGCCAGCTTGAACCCAAAGACAACACCTGCGGCCCTACCAGCTTTACCTTTACAGTCCCCCAGAACTCCCCTACTTCGCCAGGTTTAAACTACAGCCTGACGGGTTCGGTCGCTACGCTTTGCAGTGGCAACGCCAGTCTGTCAACCTCCTTCAACTACAATGGGGGCACCCCGGTTACCTATCAACTGCGTAATGCAGCCAATCAACTCATTGCCACCAACACCACCGGCTTTTTTACCGAGCTGGCTCCCGATGTCTATACCGTGACGGCCTCGGCCTCAACGGGCTGCGGGGTGAGTTTGAGCCAGACGCAGTCGTTCACCCTACCGGTAAGCGATACCACGCCCCGCATCACCAAGAAAGTCGGCATTGTCTGCGAATCGGGAGGAACCCCCGCTTCCAGCGGTCAGGCCTTCTTCGCCTTCAGTGGGCTAGCTCCCTACCGGCTGGAGGTGAGCCCGGCGGGCGGAGCCAACTGGTCGACCATCGCTACAGGCATCAGCTCGAACACGTTTGCCGTGAGTAACCTGGCCGCCAACGGCACCTACGATTTTCGGTTGAGTGATAACTGCGGTAAGTCTACGGTAACCACCGTCTCGATCAAGTCGCTGGAGGCCCAGCAGGTGGAGAACCGGGACGAACCCTGCGCGGGCCAGCCCTATACGCTGAGTGCCCCGGAGTATCCGGGTGCCAGCTACCGCTGGACCAAAGACGGTAGCCTGATTTCAACCGATCGCCAGGTGGTGTTTAATCCCTTTCAGGCCAGTGACAATGGGGTCTACGAAGTGACCATCACCCTGGGGGGCGGCTGCGTAGTCCGTACCGCGCGCGTGACCCTGAACAGTAGCAATTGTGGGCAGGAGCTGCCCGTGCACCTGGTTTCGTTTCAGGCTAAGGTGCTGGCCGGTCAGTCGGTGCAGCTCGACTGGGTAACGGCCTGGGAGAAAGACAATGCTTTCTTTCAGGTGCAACGGAGTAAAGATCTGGCCGGCTTCGAAACCATCGGTCAGGTAGCCGCCGGGGAAGGCAAAAGCCAGGGCACCACTTACCAGTACGTCGACCACCAGCCGTATGGGGGTACGAGTTACTATCGGCTGGTGCAGGTAGATCAGGGGGGCATGTTGACGACCTACCCAGCGGTGGCAGTTGTGCTGCGCACAGAAACCTACGGTGTCTATCCTAACCCGGTGATCGACGCCCGTTTCACGCTGAGTCTGGATGAACCCGAATCAGCCCGGATTCAGCTATACAGCGGGGATGGCCGTCGGTTGGCCGTCGAGCGACGGGTGCTTAGTACCTCTCAGGTAGAATTAACGGTAAGCCAGAAGCTGGCCGTCGGCACCTACTTGCTGGTGGTAGAAGAGCGCGCTCAGAAGCGGACCTACCATCTGATCGTTCAGAAATAAATCCGCGATGGGGGCCTGCGGGCTTGCTTAATGAAACCTCAGCCTGCACCGGATCATAAGGTCAATCCTATGCGTCCGGTGCAGGCTGAGGTTCTAATTGTTTACCTACGAATGGTCTTTAGGCAGATTCGCCTTGGCTATGAGGAGCTATTTTCCGTTGAACGCCAACTCCGGCAACAGGACAATGCCTGACTCATCTGCTGAACTGAACACACTGTTTCCTGCCGGAATCGATGGGAAGCATTCGTCAGGAAACGGTTATCGCACTCAGCTTCTGTTTAGTTAAGCGTCAGTATGGATCATGCCTTTTATCGGGGATGGGCGAGTAGGACACTTTCTTTAGGTTCTGGCAACAGAATGCTTTCTTCGTTAATCAAGGCTTTCAGCGGTTCATTGGCCAGCGTATCCAATAGTCGATAGCGCAGCTGAAAGGTCTTTACCCGATTCGCCGGCCGAATCCACTTCATAATCTTGCAGTGGCAGTTCGCATTTTCAGGTGTGTTGGTAACTTCTTCGAGCGAACCGCCTTTTCCCTGCTTTATAAATACATTCCGAATACCGATCATCTCATTGGCATCCCCCGTGTCGAAACTCCAGGTTGTGGCAATACTCGTGAGATACCCTTTACGTTTATCGAGCCGCAGCAAGGCATGAATGGGCGACTCTACGTTTCCCGTAGTATTCTTCACTCGTGAATAAATCGATACCAACCCTGGCGATTCAAATTGCATATACCCCACATGGTCGATATTCGCTCCGTGTCGGTAGTAGATAAAATAGCCATCTTTGTAGGTGATTTCCACCAGGTTATTGGCTACCTGATGATACCGGTTAGGATCGTTGACCCGCGCCTGAGGTGCCCCCGTATAATACAGCCAGATACCCGACAAACTGTCGATTTCGGCCTGAGTTGGTCGATAGGGAAGAATGTTTAGATCGTGCCGTAGGGTTGCCCACTGGTTTCGTTCCGTCACCCAACGGGCACTAACGAAGACCAGTAAGGCGATACAAAAGAGTAAACCAACCAGCCAGGCCACCGTCTTTTTCCCGCCTGAAACCCGTAGTCGACGAGCCAGCAGTTCGTTTTCCTGTCGACACGCTGCCAGTTGCTCTTGAAGCGCCTTCTGCTCGTCTAGTCGTACTCTAACCGACGCATCTACGCCCTCGATGAGGTTATCATCCAGTGGATTCTGCTCGAACCCTTTGCGGCCCACGCCGTACAAATAAATATAGCAGGCATCAAGCAGAAACGGACGTGGATTCGCGACGAGTCCGTTATACGCATCTTTAACCTGAACGCCCGTAATGTCATACTTCCGGTGCGGATACTCTACCTGCCTGGGGTTCGGATCGGGGGGATAAAGAACATGGTTGAGCCGATGCGCCGTATTGGGCAGCTCCTGACTTATGGCACTAAGCCGTTTGGCGATGTCCTCGTAATTTTTGGGATTCGTATTCCGTATGACTGGCTGGCCCGTTTCCAGTTGATACGAGTCAATCACTTTCCCAAGCAAGTAGCTGATCTCCTCTTTACCCGTTTTGATTTTCATTCAACACGTAAGCGCCTATTTTTTAGACGTTTATAAAAATAAATTAAGGCCTGATAAATTTCCATAAAAATACGATTCATTTCGTAAGCTCAGCAGATACTTATAAGCCGGCCTGGCAGGAAGATTAATAGGTAGTCAGGCCTATATTTGTCGACCTCACCGTTTTATCCAAACTAATATGGATAAATCAACAGGAAATTATCCTCGCTATTCATTTCACCATTTCATAAGCTGGCCGCTTTGCATAGGCATGCATACGTTGAAACAACCTCGAACCCTGTTCTTACAACTCGTATTTCTCGCCTGTCTTCTGCTGACGATCCCCGTGTATGCGGCCCGGGTCGATTCGCTGGACATTCCCAGCGCGGTCATGAAGAAAACGATGCGGGCGGTTGTCGTTTTGCCCAATTCGTACCAGTCAGGCGAGAAAAGTAAAACGACGTATCCGGTGCTTTATCTACTCCACGGTGGTTACGGCCATTTCAATGACTGGATTACCAAAACGCCCGACAAATCGCTGCTGCACCGGCTCGCCGACCAATACAACCTCCTGATCGTGTTACCGGAAGGAGAAGTTTTCAGTTATTACCTGGACAGTCCCGTTGTAAAAGATAGCCAGTTTGAGACCTATCTGACCAAAGAAGTTACTGACAAAATTGACAACACCTACCGGACCATTCGGACGGGCAAAGGACGGGTGATCACGGGTCTTTCTATGGGTGGGTATGGCGCATTATACCTGGCTACGCGCCATCCTGAGCTTTATTGTGCGGCTGGCAGTATGAGCGGGGCCCTGAATGTGGACATGAATGCCTGGAAACTACCCGCCGATGCCGCTAAGAACATTCGGACCGAGTTTGAAAAGATTTTAGGACCTTTCACTCAGTCTCCGGATGGCTGGGCCGCTTACTCGGTCGTAGGCATGGCCGATAAAATGAAAACCAATGGACTAAAACTGGTATTTGATTGTGGCGTCGATGACTTTCTGATTGAGCCCAACCGGGAATTGCACCGTCGGCTGGTATTCAATAATACGCCACACGATTATAGCGAACGGCCGGGTGGGCATAGCTGGGAATACTGGCAAAATTCACTGCCGTATCAGGTGCTGTTTTTTAGTAAGGTTTTGACCGAAAATGGCGTCATGATCCGCTAAAGCAGTCCGCTTCTTTGGGCTTCCAATGCTTATAAACCAAATTACCAACCTATCATCTCTATGAAAATCAAACCAATTTTCTTTTCCCTGTTTGTTCTCGCGGTGCCCCTGTTGTCTGTTGGGCAACCCAAAGATCCAATTGTTGCCGGCAAAGGTATCGCCACGGTTTCGACCGCATCCGGTAACGTTCGGGGCTACATCCACAATGGTACGTTTACCTTCAAAGGAATTCCTTACGCTAAGGCCGAGCGGTTTATGGCCCCCTCGAAACCCGATTCGTGGACGGGAGTCCGATCTTCGATGACGTACGGACCCGTTTGCCCGATGGACCCAACCACGAGCACCTATGACGAGGTTGAATTTCCGTTTCAGCACAATTGGGGCTATACCAACGAAAACTGCCTAAGCCTGAACGTCTGGACGCCCGAAATCAGCAAAGCCAAAAAGCGCCCCGTTATGGTCTGGTTGCACGGTGGCGGGTTTACGGCCGGTTCGTCGGTAGAGTTACCGTCGTACGATGGGGAAAACCTGACCAAAAAGGGCGACGTAGTGGTGGTGACGCTAAATCATCGGCTGAATATCCTGGGTTTCCTGGATTTGTCGGGCTACGGCGAGAAATACAAAAATTCGGCGAATGCGGGGCTTATGGATCTAATCTCGGCCTTGCAGTGGGTGAAACAGAACATTGATCAGTTTGGTGGTGATCCGGGCAACGTAACCATTTTTGGCCAGTCGGGCGGGGGTGGTAAAGTAACCAGTCTGATGAATGCGCCTTCGGCAAAAGGCTTGTTCCAGAAGGCCATCGTACAAAGTGGTAGCTACATCACCAGTTTTGCGGAAAGCGATGTGATGAAGAAAGTCAGTGCGGCCCTGCTCGAAGAGCTGAAGCTGCAACCTAACCAGGTCGATTCCCTCCAGAAAATATCTTACGAGCGGTTGAATGCGGCCGGCAAAAAGGCGCTGCGGAAAGTGTCGGATGCGATGAAAGCCGAAGGAAAGCCCGCTTTTGGATTAGGTTGGGGACCGGTTCATGACGGTAACGTGCTGCCCTACCAACCGACCGAACCGGCGGCCATCGCCCTGGCTAAAGATATTCCGCTGCTGGTGGGTTCGACAAAAAATGAGTTCACACCCTTCAATCCGGCTACCCGCAACATGTCGATGGAAGATGCCAAAGCCAGCTTACAAAAAAAGTATGGCGATAAAACCGATGCTTACCTGGCTGCCGTGAAAAAAGCCTATCCAGAAACCGTAAAACCATCCGACTACATCGATATCGACTTCAATTTCCGGCCACTCACCGTTCGGCAGGCGAATGCGAAAGCGATTCCGGGAGCGGCTCCGGTCTATATGTACCTGTTCACCTGGCAGTCGCCGGTAATGGATGGCATGTATAAAGCCATGCACTGCATGGAAATTCCGTTCGTGTTCGACAACATCAGCCGCTGTGAAGAAATGACCGGCGGTGGTAAAGAAGCCCATACCCTGGCCGATCAGATGAGTCGGGCGTGGATTGCCTTCGCCCGAACCGGCAACCCGAACCACAAAGGCCTACCCACCTGGCCGCAATACTCCGCCGAAAACGGGGCCACCATGATTTTCGATACGATGAATCAGGTGAAAAGCAACCCCGATAAGGAGCTGTTGCAGATTGCGGCCAGCAAACAGATGTAAACGAGTTCAGACAGGCTTAACCGGATAAGATAGAAAATCTGATAACCTTTTGGAGAAACGTTGCAAATGAGTTTTTGTCATTCTGACGCAGGAAGAATCTTACTATTTCCACATTGGAGAGTGAGGATAGTTTAAGATTCTTCCTGCGTCAGAATGACAAAAACAGCTTTAGAATAGAAGCTTGAGCAGGTTTATAAAATCCTGTCTGTAACTAATTTTTATTCGCTATGGCCTTTCGTCGACGCAGTTGTTTGTTCGTTTTTTTGAGCGTTGTCCTGTTGCTTTCGGGCTTTGCGGTACAGGCCAGAATTGTGAAACTCGTCGTCACAAAAACCGAACCTTACGCAGGAGGACAAACATTTGGCCGGGCCGGCACGTACGAACGGGTGTATGGACAGGCGTATGGCGAAGTCGATCCCAACCTGGTCTCGAATAAAATCATTCAGGATCTGCAGCTGGCTCCCCGCAATAAGCGGGGCATGGTCGAATACGTCTCGGAGTTTATTCTGCTGCGGCCCACCGAACTGGCTAAGAGCAATGGGTTGCTGTTTCTTAGCCTGCCTAACCGCGGGAACGTATTTCCGGCGGATACGGCGCTGCTCAAACGTGGCTACGTATACCTCTGGAGTGCCTGGCAGGGCGATGTTTTGGCGGGCAATTCCCGGCTGACGATCAAGGTACCGGTTGCAACGGAGAACGGCCGCGAAATCACAGGGAAGGTGCGCGCGGAATTTCAGGTTTTTACCCCTGCGAAAACGCAACTGTTGAGCAGTGGGCCCTTCAGTGGCGCAACGCATCACAGCTACGAAACCGTCAGCCTGGACAACACCGGGCTCCAGCTTACCAAACGCGTTCACGAAGCCGACCCGCCCACTCCCATTCCGACCAGTGAATGGGCTTTTTCGGATTGCAGTACAAGCCCTTTTCCCGGTACGCCCAGCACAACCCACCTTTCGATTAAAGACGGCTTCGATCCAAACTACATTTATGAGTTGGTATACACGGCCAAAAATCCGCTGGTCATGGGCCTGGGGTTTGCCGCCATCCGGGATATCGCGTCGTTTCTGCGAAACACTATCACCGACGAAGCCAGTAACCGAAATCCATTACTATCCACAAATACCCAAACGATTCCCATTCGGGCGGCTATTCTACAGGGCGTATCGCAGTGCAGTAATTTCTGCCGGACGTTCCTGCAACTGGGCTTCAACCAGGATGAAAGCGGCAAGCGGGTATTCGACGGTATCAACGCGCACATTGCCACCCGGCGTAATTCGCTGAACGTGCGCTTCGGCAGACCGGGCGGAGGTGGCCTTCAACGCGAAGATCATTTGTTTCCCAGTAACGAGGCTCCGTTTACCTGGCAGATCACGAAAGACCCTGTTTCGGGCATTACCGGGGGTATTCTGGAAGCCTGCTCGCCGATGGGTAACTGCCCGAAAATTATGCAAACCCTTAGCTCGTCGGAATACCGGCAGATACGGGCGTCGTTACCTACCACCGATCCGGCGGGTAAAAAAGACCTGACTATTCCCGACAATGTGCGTATTTACTTCATCGCCGGAACCCAGCATTCCCCCAATGGTGCGCAGGACCCGCTGAGTGGCTTTCGGATGAACGACAACCCTACCCAACCGACGCTACGGGCCTTACTGATTGCGCTGGAACAGTGGGTGATGGCGGATAAACTACCGCCCGCCAGCGCTTACCCAACTATAAAGACCAGAACGCTCGTGCTGCCCGACGCGCAGCATGTTGGTTGGCCGTCGATTCCGGGTGTGGTGTACAACGGCCGGTTCAACAACGTCCCATTGCTCGATTTTGGCCCACAGTACAACAGCCATTCCATCACGGGTATTGTGACTAACGAGCCACCGAAAGTAATTAAGGAGAATGCTTACGCCGTTTTAGTGCCGAAAGTCGATCAGGATGGCAATGAAGTAGCGGGAATCCGAAATACAACCCTGCGGGTCCCCCTCGGCACGTATACAGGCTGGGCATTACGGCGAGCCGGTTATGGCGAAGGGGATTTAGCCTCGCTCAATGGCATGTTCATTCCGTTCAAAAAAACGAAGGCCGAACGGTTGGCCGCCGGTGACCCGCGCCTGTCGCTGGAGGAGCGCTACGGAACGCACAACGCCTACGTAACGGCTGTCCGTAAAGCGGCCGACGAGTTGGTCAAAGAAGGCTTTCTGTCGCCAGAAGATGCGCAGAATGAGGTGAGTCGGGCCGAGAAAAGTAATGTATTGAACTAGAAATCTTTAGCTATACGATGCTCTCTCTTTTTGGATTTGCCACCATTGGCCTGTTTCTGGCGCTTATCATTAGCAAACGGCTATCGGTCGTTACGGCGCTGGTCGTAGTACCTTTGGTCATGGGCCTGTTGGCCGGATTCGGCCCAAAGGAGCTGGGTGAGATGATTCTGGCTGGGATCAAACAGGTAGCGCCAACGGGTATTCTGCTCATGTTTGCGGTCCTCTATTTTGCGACCATGCTCGATGCGGGTCTGTTCGATCCGATCATTGCCGGCATTATCCGGTATGTCAAAGGCGACCCACTCAAGGTAATTGTCGGAACGGCTATCCTGACCATGATTGTTCACCTGGATGGCGACGGTACGGCTACCTTCATGATTGTGATGTCGGCCTTTTTACCTATTTACAAACGGCTAAAAATCAACCCGCTGATCTTGTCGGGCATTGTCGCGCTAAGCGTCGGTCCCCTGCACCTGGTTCCCTGGTCGGGCACGTCGGCGCGGGCGATTTCTACCCTGAAGACCGATGCCACGCAGTTGTTTAACCCCAATATACCAGCCATCGTCGCTGGCATCAGCTGGGTACTTTTTGTGGCTTACTGGTTTGGCAAGAAAGAACGAAAGCGATTAGGGATTACCGATCTGGCTTATGCGCATCACGAGAACCTGACCGAACAGCAGCAGCAACTACGACGACCTAAGTTATTCTGGATCAACGCTCTCCTAACGATTGCGCTCATCATAACGCTGATGAAGGGATGGGTTCCAACGCCCGCCTTATTCGTGGTAGCCGGTGCGGTTGCACTGCTGATAAACTACCCCAGGCTTCCCGACCAGCAACAGGTACTCCGAAGCCACGGGAACAATATCTTCATGGTATCGAGTATGATCTTTGCGGCAGGAGTTTTTTCGGGCATCCTGACCGGTTCGAAAATGATCGACGCGATGGCAACCTCCCTGGTCTCGCTTATCCCCCAGCAACATGCAGCCTGGCTACCCACCCTAACGGCTATTACCAGCATGCCCGCCAGTTTGTTGTTTACACCGGACGCCTATTATTTTGGGGTTGTCCCCATTTTGAGTCAGACCGCCACGCAGTTCGGTATCGATCCGCTTGAAATTGGCCGGGCTGCGTTGCTGGGGCAGATGACGGTGGGTTTTCCGGTCAGCCCGCTTACCGCTTCGACGTTTCTGCTGGTTGGCTTAGCCGAAGTCGATTTGGGCGATCATCAGAAATTTATTTTGAAATGGGCTTTCGGCACCACATTGGTAATGACACTGGCCGCGCTGCTCACCGGATCCATTCACGTATGAACGACGAGGGGTTATGAAAGAAACGATTCGTATTGGCTGTGGAGCCGGTTTTTCCGGAGATCGACTGGAGCCGGCGGTTATCCTGACGCAACAGGGGCAATTAGACTATCTGGTCCTGGAATGCCTGGCCGAACGCACGATTGCCCTGGCTCAGAAGCGGAAGCAGCAAAATCCGGCCCTGGGGTACGACCCGCTGCTGGAACGTCGTATCGAAGGTTTATTACCCCATTTGCTGGCCAATAACGTTCGTCTGATCACCAACATGGGTGCAGCGAACCCACTGGCGGCTGCGCAGGTTATCGTCGGCATCGCCCGGCGGCTTGACCTGTCCGTAACCGTCGCCGTCGTAACGGGTGACGATGTGTTTACGCAGCTTACGGGTCATGAACTCTCGCTGGAAACGAGTAAACCCGTACGGGAAGCCGGGCCCCTGATTTCGGCCAACGCGTACCTGGGTGCCGATGCGATCCTGCCCGCATTGGCAACCGGTGCTCACATCATCATCACGGGTCGCGTAGCCGACCCGTCGCTGTTTGTCGCTCCGCTGGTCTATGAGTTTGGCTGGTCACCGGATGATGCCGATCGAATTGGCCAGGCTACGGTCGTAGGGCATTTGCTGGAATGTGCGGGCCAGCTGACGGGTGGTTATTTTGCTGATCCGGGCAAAAAGGACGTGCCGGAGATGGCCCAGCTTGGCCATCCCTTCGCCGATGTATCGGCGGATGGAACGGCGGTGTTTGGTAAAGTGGCCGATACGGGCGGAGCGTTGAGCGTAGCGACGGCCAAAGAACAGCTGCTGTACGAAGTCATGGACCCGAGCCGCTACCTGACTCCCGACGTAGTAGCCGATTTCACCAACGTACATCTGGAAGAAACCGGGCCTAACCAGGTGAAAGCAACGGGTGGACGAGGGCAATCTCGCCCCGACACACTGAAGGTGAGCGTAGGTTATCAGGCTGGGTTTGTTGGCGAAGGTGAAATTTCCTATGCGGGATCGAATGCGGTGGGCCGCGCGAAACTGGCCGGAGCGATAATTCAGGAAAGACTACAGGATCGCTTCATGGACCTTCGCATTGATTACATGGGCAGTACGTCGGTTCACCGGACCCGCTTCGGCGACCATCCAGACCCGTACGAAATCCGGCTACGGGTTGCCGGAAAAGCGGCAACCGTTGAGCAGGCGGCTTTGGTGGGGGAAGAGGTCGAAGCGCTTTATACCAATGGACCAGCGGGTGGCGGGGGTGCCCGAAAATATGTTCATGAAGTGGTCGGCATTTTGTCGACACTCCTGGATCGTCGTCAAATCAACTCACAAGTTACGCTCGTTCAATCATGACCATCAAGCTATATGACATCGCTCATAGCCGGGCGGGGGATAAAGGCAATACGCTAACGCTATCGCTTATCCCCTACGATGTCGAAAACTATCCCCTACTCTGCGCTCAGGTTACGGCGGAGGCTGTCAGGCAGCACCTGAACGATATCGTGGCGGGCGAGATTACGCGGTACGAATTGCCCAACCTGCCCGCGCTTCTGTTCGTTTGCCAGCAGGCGCTGATGGGTGGGGTAACCACCTCGCTTGCTATAGACACCCACGGGAAAAGTTTGAGCTATGCGCTGCTGGAAATGTGGATAGAAGGCTAGACAGTTAGGCAAGAGCAGCATCCGTATGCCCGTAGATTGTCATGGCTGATCCGTAAAAAGAGGTGCGTAAAATCAAAGTAGAAGCCCCGGATTGTGTTCATCTTGCGGGCGGTTGGAGATGACAGCTCGGCCGGCTACAAACCAACTCATTGATTTTGCCGGCAGTCAGCCGATCCAGCAGGGCATAGTAGTAACTGTGGTTTCGTTACACCATCCGCTTTGCCTCACCGATGGAATCCACAAAACGGATGCGCCCCATTTTGTTGCTCTCATAGATAAAATCCCGCAGACTTTTACTCGTAACGGTCGAGTAATCACCCACAATCGTGAGTTTCATATCGTAAGTAGAGAATTTCTGAAGAATTTCTCCTGCCAGCCCCGTGCGTAGTTCGAAGAAATCAGGAGCCAGGTTGTGGCGATCGATAATGATCGTAGTAGCTCCCTGATAGGCGCAGTTCGCCAGAAAGTCCAGCGCATCCTGAGCATCATTTATAATGACGTCGTTCGATACCAACTGGGCAACAATTGTCCCGTTTAAGTGTTGCAATTCCACGTTCATAGGTCGTATATGCTTGCGGGCCTCCCTTCGGCGATTTACCAGGCCACGATAGACAAATTTATTTACGCTGATCGTTACCGGAAAACTGTCGGCCAACGGTCATTTTCGACCTGATGTATACCCGTGCAACCATAGCCCTGGCATCTGCTTGACCGACTGTCAACCTTAAACCCTGCCTAACCAGACGCAACGGGCTTTAAGGCGATTTCCGGCGGCTTATAACGAGTAGTTGACGAACGCCCGACTCACTTTGCCCTCCACCGTGAAAAACATGTTTTCGACCGATCGTTTTCCGGTGGCGGTATTCAGGTAATAGATGGTTAGGCTCTGAACCCCTACCAGCAAATCGATGAGCTGGAAATGCAGGTCAGGAATACGACTGATCCCCAATTGCCAATACGTGCGCACTGCGGGTTTCCCTTCAATGAGCCCCTTCGATTCGGGTATGAGACGGGCGGCCATTGGCGTTTCGATCACAAAATCGTCTGAGTAATGACTCAGGATCTGCTCGAGGTCGTGGCTATTCCAGGCATCGATCCATGCCTGAGTAAAGGTTTTTGCAAACTCTTCGGTGATCATGGCTTCTTACTTTTATCAATTAACGACTGATTCCGCAAGTTTCGTAAAGGTTGGAAGCCGCTCGATACAGACCCGTCAGCAGCCGTTCAGAGCAACCCTCCGGTGTCGTATCGTCGTTCAGACTTCTGACCAAATCAGGTCTCTTTCCCGGATACGAGATCCGAATAACGCGTAAGCCGGCATCACGGGTTCACAAATAACGGTAAGAAACCAGGTTCATCGCCAGGAGCCCAACCCATCGGCCACGCCACAAATGACCGGATTCTGCTGGTCGGGTTTTCAGGAAGCCGGTTCGTGTAGAACCCCTGGTGCGCCCGGTGGTAGTTGCCCACACCGACAGGGACAATCTCCACCCGGATATGACTGAGGTCGAAGCGGTAAGGAATTACGTCTGTTGCCATTTCGTTCGGGAAGATTTCGTCAGCCGACCTGTTGCATCGGGCACGAAAATTCAATTTATGACCTGTCTTCCCCAACATTAGATTGACAGTGATGAGCGACAGGCGGGACTTTTCCGCATCGATTCGGGTTTAAAATTCTTTTTCGCCAACCTCATTGGTTGGAAGTCGGGCCGGCTTGTTGCGCTGACGGAACGAGTAACTCAGGTTGAGCAGCAAAATATCCCGCTCCTGGATGTAGTTGGTGGTTGTATAGAAATCCACTCCCCGCGTCGTGATCCGTTGTTCGTTGCTGGCCAGCCTGCCCAAGCCAATATTTTGCCACTGGAACATGACCGAGAGCCGATTTTGGGCAAAGCTTTTCCGGACGGATACATTCGGCAGAAAAAAGCGGGAATCTTCGCCCTGTGCCGTGATCCGTTGCGAGAGGTAGTTCAGATTAGCCTGCAGCAGCCAGGTCGGCGCAGGTTGCAGGGTAGTATTGGCATTGATCGAGTAAGCCCAGGCCTGGTTGTTAAACACCACCGTCTGTTGAAACAACTGACCGGCAATCGTCGACCGATAGACGGTACCACCGACATAAAGCTTCCAGCGTTTGGTAAGAGTCAGGTCTGAGGTTAGTTCCAGCCCCAGGCGTCGGGCCCGCCCGGCATTCGTCTAGAGCCGGTTCAGGATCGTGTCGGCATACACGCTGTTGACCCGATTGACGACGTTCTGTACGTTCTGATAATACAGGGTTGCCTGCCAGGAGCTTCGTGCGCGGGTACGCGTCACGGCCAGTTCACCCAGTACCACAAATTCGGGCAGCAGGGCGGGATCACCCTGTTCGAGCGTTTCCGAGTGTTCGCGTTCAGGCAGCGGGTTGAGAGCCAGATTGCTCGTACGCTGCACCCGATGGCTGTAGCCCAGCCGTACTTGCCAGTCGTCTTTCGGCCGGTACACCAGGTTTAGGGAGGGAAACAGGTTATTCAGGGTCAATGGGTAGGTTTTCCCCGACGGACGGATGTCCACTTCCCGACGGGCCGACTCGAAACGAAGGCCCGCCGTATACTCCCACGCTTTGGCTTTATGGCTGTATTGGCTGTACACACTGTGAATCTGATTGCCGATCCGGGCCTGTCCCGTAAACGCATCGATGACCAGTAGGGGTGCGCCCCGCCCATCCTGGTTCAGGTATCGATACGCGCCATCGTCGTACTGAAGCCGGTACTGATACCCCGCTTCGAGCCGGCCACCCGCCAGGGGCCAGGTCGCGTCGGCATTGGCCCGAACGTTGGAAATCGGTCGATCCGTCGTGGTAAACGTATACTGCAGTGTATCGCGGACGTCGGTCCGGCGAACGTTCAGGTTGCGCGTAAACCCGTCCAGATAATCGTATTCGTAGAGCACACTGGTGCTCAGGGTCGCTTTGTTCCCGAACGTATGCGTGTAGTCGAGGTTAGCCGTAAAAAACTGTCCCCGCTTCCGGACCAGGTTGGCGTTGAAATAGGTCAGCTGACCGATGAGCGTTCCCGTCTGTCGATCGGTGGTGCGGTTGTCGTAGATCAGGTCGGCCGTTCGGTCTTCGGTGCGATAGCCATAGTATAAACCCGCCGACCAGACGTCGGCTTTGCTGGGTGTATAGCTCACGGCCAGTCGGTTGGTCGATGTGTAGCGATTAAAACTCCGTTCACCCACACTCGGAAAGCGAGTGAAGCGGTTGCCCAGAAGGGTGTATACGTCGCCCTCGCGTCGACCGGCCACATCGTTCCGCAGATAAGCGGTGCTAAAGGTCCAGTCCCAGCGGGCGGTCCGGTAGCTGAGCGATGCATCGGCACTATAACGAACCGGATGATGAGCATTGTCAAACGCATTCAGACTGGGTAGCCCACCCTGCCCATTGACCACCGTAGACAATCCGCGATCGGCCCCCGATTTAGTAGTGATGGCTATGATGCCTGCCTTGCCATCTGGATCGTAACGAGCCGCGGGGGTCGTGATCACTTCAACGGACTCAATGGTATTGGCCGGAATCTGATTCAGTAACGTACCCAGATTCGCCTGCACGGGCTTGCCATTCAGCAGAACCAAAAAACCGTTGGCCCCGCGTTGAGTGACCTCCCCCTCGGCGTTGATGCTGATTCCGGGAAGATTTCTTAGCAAATCATTGGCCGTTCCGCCCACCGCAGCTCCGAATTGAGCAGCCCGGTAGGTTTGTCGGTCGGCTTTTACGATTAAATCGGACCGCTGCCCCGTAACCACCACCTCGTTCAGTTGGTTTTTGGTGGGCTCAAGCAGCAAAGAGCCCAGGTTGAGTACTTCTCCCCGGCTGACCGTAACGGAGATAAGTTGAGGTTTGTAGCCAATGAAAAACGTTTTCAGCTGGTATTGGCCCGCCATGACCTGCGTGAGGTGAAAGACGCCCAGCGAGTCGGTAAGCGTCCCCGTTATCGCTACGGAATCGGCCGGGCGGTAAAGCGCCACGCTCGCATACGGAATAGACTTGCTGGTCGAAGCATCCACCAGAAGGCCCCGGAGCTCGGTCTGCCCGAAAATGAAAGGACTGTGTCCGGAAAGCACGAGCAGAAAAAGAAGACGTCGTATCATTTCTATCTAAATACCTATAGAATAAATAGGCTGAAAAGGCAGATGCACCGAAGTGTAGAATCGGTGCGCAAAGGTATTTCAGAAGAATCAGACTCTAATGGTCAGGTTTGGGCTGAATTTGGTAGTTTTGAAACAATACTCTTCCTAACAGCACCTTATCCGAGGCCATGATTAAAACGGAGTCGCTTGCCTTCCCGGTAAAGAATAAACTGGAAAACGAGCAACTGATCAAAGTATCCCGCTTCAAAGAAGTCATCAAGCGCACTAACCCACACAAACATGAGGGTTAGTGCGAACTGATTGTTTTATCGGAAGGAGCCGGTTTTCACTGGGTCGACACGAAACTCATGCCAATTGCCCCGCCGATGGCCTTTTTTCTTTCACCCGGGCAACTTCATAGCTGGCAGTTGACGGCCGTTCCCAAAGGGTTTGTGGTTATGTTCAGGACCGATTTTATCGATCCCCGACACGGGGCCGACTTGTATCCCCTGGTCCAGCAGCTCGAACAAAAAAGAGAAGTGGCCTTGCCGGAACCAGCGCCATTCATTGAGCTTCTCGCTGCCATCGAGAACGAATACAAGCATTCATCGTCGCGGCACCGCCCGGTGATTCTTCGCGCCATGACCCAAATTCTACTGGCCCGCCTGCTGGACACCGATCAGCTGGATTCCGTACCGGCCAGAACCGGCGACCTGACCTTTCGGCGATTTATCGATCTGCTGCGTCAGCCGGGCCACTTAGCCCATCGGGTCTTCTACTATGCCGAAAAACTAGGGGTGTCTCCCCAGTATCTAAATACCATCTGTCGGCGGGCACGGGGCAAATCCGCCAGCGAACTCATTACCGAACAGATCGTGCTGGAAGGCAAGCGTTATCTGCTGCACACCGATCTGAGCGTTACGGAAGTGGCTGAACATCTGGGGTTTACCGATCCATCGCATTTCGTCAAATATTTCAAAAAAATAACGGAGCATACGCCCGCTTCGTTTAGAAAAGTGCATGGGTTCTAACGAGCAAGGTACGGCATGAATGGCTACTGGCAGCAGCCTCTGGCCGACATCCGGGCCGAATGCTATTTTTTTAAAACTTCATTCCCGTTTACCGGTTTTCTGAGAGATAGTTCGCAAAAAAACGAAACAACTATGAAGACGGTTAGATGGTATTCGCCCGGGGGCGAAGAAGATCAGGGAGGTAACAGTGCCAGCGACAGAGAGTCGATTCTTCGTCAGGAAGGCCCACACGAACCAGGAGATACGCCTTTGGATGATCAGGAAGAGTTGCCCGGCGGATTTATTCATGGGCACGTCGATCAGGGCGAAGGCGACGAATAAACCGTTACCGGTTACGCCTTGGCATTGCCTTTGGCAATCGTAGACAGAAGCAGGTTTTTAAACGGAATAAGCCCTCTTAGGTCAGGGCTTATTTTTTTAGCTGTACGTCCTGCTAACCGGGAGGACACATCGCAGACCGGGCAAGTTTATCGGCCAATTCTGACCAGAAGTTTAGCAGATACGTTCGCATGATACCGATACAGACGCTGGCAGCAACCATCGATCAGATTATCAGGGCTGGCCACTCCCCCGCCGACACGTTGAACCAGGTGGTGCAGTGCGTCGGTACGGCCCTTGATGCCGACCGTTGTTTCCTGTATGTGCGGCAGCCCGACCGGGGCCGGGGGCGCACCGCTTTCTGCTGGCGGAAAAACGAGACTGTACCCGACAAAAATACGATACAGCCCACCTGGCAGGCCGATACCGACGCGCTGCCCGCTGAAGACCCACTGATCCGGGCCGGTTTAGCCATAAAGCCGTCGGTCTATGTGGATGATGTAGAAACGGCCGGTCCCGATGTGCTCAACCGGGCGTTTGAGCGGAAAACGTTTGGTCATCGCGCGCTGATCCATGCGCATATTCAGAGCCACCATCAACTGTGGGGGATTCTGCAACCCTGTATGTTCGGCCGCCCCCGCCACTGGACCGAAGAAGAAAAGGCGCAGATCGAAACCATCCTGCCGAGTTTGCAGCCGGTCATTGCAGCTTATGTAGCGACCGACTAATAAGTATTGCCTCTGGCCTTTCCGGCTCAAGACAAACCAAACCGTACAAACCTAGCCTACTACGCTTCAATTAGCGCTGTTTGACAGGAATGACTTCCCGACTATAAGCGGCTTCCCAGTGCGAATCCACCTCGTACAGAATGCCCACTTGGTAGGAAGCTTTCGGGAGCATGTCTAAAAATATCGTAGCCACTTCACCCGGTGGCACTGGATCGCCATTCTGTAAAAAATAGGCCAGTTTATAGCGACTCTGATCGACGGGCCAAACGAACGTATGTTGCCGTGACCGCAGCAGTAAATAAGCCTGTTTCCAGTTTTGGGTGGGGTTCCTTGTCAGGGTTAACTGCTCATGCTTACGCTCGCCCTGTTTGAAAGTGCTATCTTTTTCGATCAGTTTCAGGGGATTGTCGGTATACTCCTGGGTTGAAACCAGGGCTGATTCGAACTGAGGCTCAGGCAGCCTATAAACGCCTTCTTTAATTGCCTCTCCCAGTATCTGACTATAAAATTTGTCGTACGTACGCTGACCGGCAGGCATGGTTATCAGCAATTGATTTTCTCGCCAGTTATGCAGATCGCTGTTCAACGACTTATGCACATTGGTCACTTCGTCCAGATTGACCCAATAAGACCATCCATTAAAAAACAAACTTAAAACTAAAACACTACGGCCGACACGTAGCTGGTAGTCAGGCTTTAAAAGGAGCAGTAGGATTAAATAACCCACTACCACCAGCATCGTTGTAAACCAAATAAACCTGGGCACCAATAAACCATAATGCCAGCCATCACTTCTGGCAAAAGCAATACCAATAATAGTCAGGAGCAGATACACATAGCAGCCTGTCAGAAAAAGTGAAACTCTACCATCAGAGGGCTTTGTCCATCGGCGAATTCTTCGCTGAAAAAATTTAAATACAGGCTTCGACCGCAGAAAAAATGTGGGTAGCTGAATGACACCAATGCACACTACTATGGCCAGAAATAAGCTTATCAGTATACCCAGTAAACTCAGTTCAGGTAGTGACTGCGTAAAGAGAAGCCCCATCGACCCATTTATTAAAAAAAATCCACCTATTATTCGCAGGAAATGTATCGTATTTATACGTGCAGGTGTGGACTGAATAACGTGAGTAAGATGGTAAAAGACGAAATAAGAAATGGCTGAAAAAAGCACCCAATAAGCTAAACGTTTATACTGACTACTGATCAGGAGTATTACAAAACCCGCCATAAGAACTGCCACGCCATTGCCATTTGAGAAAAGGGCAATCAGGGCAGCTGGATAACTAAGAAAACTACGGGTAAAGGCGGGATGAGCTAAAAAATAAAAGGCTACGAACGCGAAGAACAGGGCAGGTATATGCTGAAGCGCACAGATAGCCCAGGTAGTCGTGTTTTCGTAATATTGTGGTTGTAGAATCAATAGAGCAATAGGCAAAAGTTTCCAGCCCGCCAGGCCCGCTTTACGAGCGGCATAGTAAAGCAAACCTATGGTTAAAATTAAGGTTGTATTGCCTACGAAAAAGAGGGTTCTAAAATTTAATTCTCCCTCGATCAGATAATCAAAAATAGCCGCCATTCTACCGAAGACAATCATATGCTCCGTATGCGGACCGTGCGGGGAAAATATTGCATAAATTACCTGATTGAGTCCAAAATTTTTTCCTTTTAAAGCTAGTATATCGATGACGAAAGTATAGTCATCTAGAAATGGTATATTTAGGGCAAAGCGATATACGATCCACCCATGAATGCAAATAAGAATGGCGAGCGCCAAATACCATATAGTCGAGTTTTTATTCTGATGATTATTTACCGGATGCTGTACCCTACTTAGTGAAATTTCCTGCCCGTTTTTTACCATGTTACGCCTGAACTATTTTCCTGAGCGATTGTCACAAACAAAATTATTTTGATGAATTTTTGTAAGTCGCTCTAAAATGCTGGCCTGTAGCGCCGTTAAAATTATCAACTGGCTGTTTATGGCATTGTTAGAAAATAACACAAAAAAGGAGTTTTAATAAGCAGATATAGTTTTACCCACGAGCTAGTGTCGATCTAACTGAATTCAGCTCAGTAGCCGGAGTCGAGGTGTATAAATCAGGAGCATGAAGAAGGCCGGATCTGTCTGTAATCCAGCCTGTAACCCAGGGCCATCAGCGAAAAGGCGAGCCAATGGTAGCCTTATTCGATATTCGCCTATAACGCTCAGATAGCCACCCGCATCGGTGAGCCCATGTCGGTTCGTGTTCGGGTAAAAATGTGAGAAAAAAGACTTTTCAAACCGTTTAGATACCGAATTCAACCCGCACACCGCGGTATACCAACTTTTCTACATACCCAATAATGCCGCTAACGAAGTGGTTCAACTACCTGTTTCTGATCCTGCTGGGTGGCTCACTGCCCTTTATTGCTTATAAAATCAATGCAGCTTACGAAGCGGATGCCTACAGCCAGCAACACAGCCCTCTCATAAACATGCCGGTGGTGGGTAGGCAGAAAGGATGGGGTACGGTGCGGTTCCCGAATAAAATTTATGTTCAGCTTCACGGAAAGCACTATGTTTTACCGTGTTCAAACCAATATTTCCAAAAGACCGCTACCCAGGATAGTCTTTTCGTCTACTACGATGGGCACCGGGATCGGGCTGTTTTAGCCGAAGGAACAGTCACTGCTCCCTCCGGGCTGCTGGCCTTACTCGGGTCGTGTGGGCTGATTATGATTAGTGCTACGGTTATTCATTTACGCCGGCAATTACGAAAGCGAAATCAACTGCTGTAACCGTATGACGCTGTGATTTTTGTGGTAAAGCCTCATTTTATCCGTTCAAAGGTGAATCCAGGTCCATCGACGGCCACGCCCGCATCCAGAAACAGCCGATTTCTGGCGATTTGTAAAGCCGGGTTCCGCACATACCAATTAGCAGCTCTGGGCTGCGCATTCGTGATAAGTTGCAGGTTGTAAGCCGTTTTCATTATCTCGAAATCGACGAGACCAGTTTGCTTACCATCCTGAATCACAACAATTTGGTTATTATCCACGATGAGCTGAACATTCGGTACTGTCGGATTGAGGATCATGCTGGATACAGCCGTCATGTTCCATTTCCCATTGAACCATTCCCTGGCCTGATCGAGATCATTGGTAGGCGATACGGTGTTCTGACAACTCATAGGCACGAGCAGCAGGAAAAAGATCAGATTAGTTAAACCAGGTTTCATGTCAGGGACGATTAACGTTCGGCTTATGGATTCAAAACCAGCCGGCATAGTTGGCAAAGACCGGCAATACCAGCCCCCGATGAGGCAGGTTGCAGCCAGTAGCACAATCAGGATGCCTAGAACCAGTAGATAGCCCGGTTTTCGTTCCCGTATGTCGAGAAAATAGGGAGATTCGGTGTGGAACGTAGTGTCAACCGTAGGCCACTCGAGTTCGTAGTTTCCGACTTTGGCCCAGAATGTAAATAGCTGGATGCGCCCCTCGCTACCACTGTTTACCCGCACGCGCGAGAAGATCGGCTCTACCCTGATCGTTTGACCAGTATGCTGGTCGGTGATGACTGGCACCGGCATCTTCACGGGCACCCGCTGTAACCTACTTCCCGATTGCCAGATGGCATAATCACCCGTATGCGAAACGACAAACAGTCCGCTTTTCTGGGTCATGGGCAGCTTGAGCAGAACGGGGCCACCTACCGACCGCTGGATTTGTTCAATGCCCCGGATAAGCAGAAAGACCCCGGCCGCCATCAGACTCAAGGCTATAAACCAGACTATTACCATTGTAACGGGTTGAAACGTCCTTTTTCACTGACCACTTGACGTGACATGTTTCCGGCCGGAACCGATCCTCCTATCCTCTACCGATTTATCAGAACCGGATGGCTGGGGTTTTCGAAGAAGAAACCTGTTTCCTGCGCTGGTAATAACGTCGGGCTTTTTGGTTGGTGCCGCAGGTTTGCATGTCACACCACTTCCGGCGATGGTTCTTGGTTTCGTCCAGAAAAAACCAGGCGCAGGCCCCACACTGCTTGATCAGGCGCTGGTCTTTGGTGGTCAGCAGGTCATAGGCCGATAAACTAAAGACCCAGACTACCTGCCGGAGTTCCTGCTGGGGACATTCCCAGTTTAGTGTCAGCCGGTCGCCCTGTCGTGAGAATCCTCTCTGAGCGAGTGCTTCCCCGATATGGCTATTGAAGGAAACCAGAACCTGTTCGGTAGCCTGTTGCAACTGCCCGTTTGCCAGAGATGCGAATACAGCCAGCATGGACTGCCGCACCTCGCGCGCTTTCAGCAAAACGAACTCTGCCTGCTCCGGATTACGTTCGGCTACTTGCGTCAACGCAATGAGGGTATCCGTATTCAGCAGCGATAACCGATGGCAGAGTACCAGCAGATCGGCATAGCTATGGAGCCGCTCTACTGGCACGTCATCGTTGAGGGCCGTGTTCACAAAATCTAGACAGGCGATTCCACCTGCCAGATCCATTTCGGCAATCGTACTAACCTTTCCCATGCGCCAAACGTAAACAATTTTATCACCAGTAAAACAACTTTAGCCGGTTATAGTTTTTTCAGTACGATTCATACGGTTCAAACGCGTTTTAAAGGTTATATTATGCACAAAGCCACCGCCCCCCGATACTGGCTGATACCCGCTTTTTTTGCCGTTTATTTCGTCTGGGGAACGACTTACCTGGCCAACCTATACGCCCTGAAAGCAATTCCGCCGTTTACCATATCGGCCCTCCGGTATCTGATTGCGGGCTTGCTACTGGCCGGGCTCGCCTATTACAAAGAGCAGGCTTTTCCGAGCCGGGAAGAAGTCCGGGACCTGGCCATCAGTGGCATATTGATGCTGGTCGGGGGCTCGGGCCTGGTCGTCGTGGCCGAGCAGTATATTACGTCCGGCTCCGCAGCCGTCATCGTAGCGACGGAGCCGCTCTGGTTTGTTCTGCTGGACCGGCCACGCTGGAAGCTGTATTTTAGCGACAAAAAGATGATTGCCGGTCTGCTAACTGGCTTTGCTGGCATCGTCCTGTTTGCCCAGTTTGCCCCAGCCTACGCCCCTCATGCAGACTCATCGACCGATCAGTTGGTCGGCATGGCGCTCGTTCTGGCGGGTGCAGTTCTGTGGGTGAGCGGTGCCCTGTTTGCGGCCCGGCGGATCAGGCCCGGCCGCTACACGCTTTGGCATACTACGGTTCAGCTTCTAGCGGCCGGGCTTTTCGCGACACTGACGGCGTTGGTTTATGGCGAGTGGAACGGCTTCGTGCCGCAAGCGGTGCCACTGCCCGCCTGGGGTGGACTGGCCTTTCTGATCGTTTTCGGGTCGCTGGTCGCTTATCTTGCTTTTGGCTGGCTGGTTACCGTTCAGCCACCGGCCATCGTCAGCACCCATACGTATATCAATCCTCTCATTGCCGTACTGATTGGCTGGATGGTGGCTGGTGAGCAAATTTCCGGGCTCCAGTTCATGGGGCTAGCCGTCGTGCTGACGGGTGTAGGACTGACCCAGTTGAGCAAATTGCAGACTGAGGGCTGAAGCTGTGAGCAGCCTCCGGGCAATGGCCCCTGCTGAGCTTACACCTGTTCCAGCGTAAAAGGCAGTTTACGGATGCGTTGACCGGTAAGATCGAAAATGGCATTGCATAGTGCCGGTGCAAAGGCGGGTAGTCCGGGCTCACCTACCCCACCGGGCGGCTCATTATTCTCCATGATATGCACCTCGATCGGGGGAATTTCGTCGATACGTGGCATGGCGTAGGTATTGAAATTAGTTTCAACCGCTTTTCCATCCTCAAAATGCGTGGCGTGGTTGACTGCTGCCCCCAGGGCCATAACGATGCTGCCTTCTACCTGGGCGCGAATCGTATCGGGGCTCACGTACCAGCCGCAGTCTATCAGGGCATACACCTTGTCGATCTTGATTTTTTTGTCCGATCGACTGGACACCTTCACGACCTGCCCGACCAGGCTGCTGTTACATTCGGTGATCGCTACGCCCCAACCGTCGTTTTTCCGGCGGGTTTGCCAGTGGCTGATATCGGCCAGTTTATCGACCAGCAGCTGATACCGATCAGACGACAGGTGCGCTTTTCTGAACTCAAGCGGGTCCTGCAACGCCAGGTGCGCCAATTCGTCGATAAAACTTTCGCAGGCAAAAGCTTCCACATTGGCGACGGGGGCCCGCCACCACATGGTCGGGATGGGTGAGCGGGTAGCGATGCTGCCGAAACTGTAGTGTGGGATCGACATATAGTAATCACTGGGCATACTAGCGGCCCTACCCTTGTTCTCCGTTACCGGTTCGGGATTGGCATCTTGGTCCTCACCGGGTCCCATCGGCTGTCCTGCCGAAATCAGTTGAAAAGCGGCAATCTTTTTCTGCGCGTCTACGCCCCCCCGGCACCGATACATAGCCCCGCCCCGAAACGGTCCTCCGCTCATGTCATCTTCCCGCGTCCACATCACCTGCACCGGAGCTTTCATTTCTTTCGAAAGCAGGGCAGCTTCCATCGGATAATCCTGGAAGGCTTTCCGGCCGAAACCACCGCCCAGAAACGTCATATTCACCGTGACCTTATCTGGCGGGATGTTCAGTCGTTCGCTCAGGTCGGCCTGGATGGAGTTGGCTTCCTGGATGGGGCCCCAAATGATCGCGCGGTCGGCCCTGACGTCGGCCGTGCAGTTGAGTGGTTCCATGCAGCTGTGCGACTGATAAGGCAGTTCATAATACGCTTCGAGGCTGACCGAAGCTTTTTTTAGAGCCGACTCAAACGCTTCTGACGGAATTGGGTTGTCGAGGTCCTGCCGCATACGCACGACCAGTTGCTCGGAACTCAGGTGTTCAAAGCCTGAATCATCCCATTCTACCTTCAGCTTTTTCCGCCCCTTCATAGCCGCCCACCGCGAATCGGCCACGACCGCTACGCCCTCATACAGTTGCCCAAAAACGGCCCGCTGCACCTTAAGGACGTTCTTTACACCCGGGACGGATCGAGTCGCCGAGTCATCGACGTGTTTTACTTTTCCTCTGAACCGCGGGTTACGCTCCACGACCGCATACAGCATGCCCGGCAGTTTTTTATCCAGCCCGAATTCGGCGGACCCGTTCACTTTGGCGGGGATATCTTTTCGAGACAGGGATTTACCAATCAGTTTGTAGTCTTTACGAGGTTTCAGCTTAACCTGCTGGGGTGGTTTTAGCTGAGCCGCTTCGTTGATCAGCGCGCCGTAGCCCAGTTTTTTTCCGGTGCTCCGGTGCAGCACCTGCCCGTTTTCCGCGTAGCAGTCGGCAGCCGGCACACCCCACTGGTTGGCGGCTGCTTCGATCAGCATTTCCCGGGCCGAAGCGCCCATGCGCAACAACTGCTGATACCAACCGCGGATCGAGAAGCTTCCCTCCTGCGGTTGGGGACCATATTTTTTCGGATTGGCGGGCGCAAACCGAACCCGCACCTGGTCGAGATTTACTTCCAGTTCCTCGGCAATGATCTGCGGAATTGCCTGCCAGGTCCCCTGCCCCATTTCTGACCGATGCGTGAAGAGAGTTACTTTTCCGGAAGGAGCGATAGTTATCCAGTTCATCAGTTCGGTTTCCGGCGCTTCGACCGCCGTCAGCGGCACCAGGTCGCCGATGGCTTTTCCGGGGACAGGCCAGTAACAGCCGATCGAAAAAAAGATGCCCGACAGGCCCGCCTGCCGCAGAAAGGTTCTCCTGGACAAATCCCGCTTATTCCCCATCGCTACCAAACGATTAGTTACCTTTGTGTAAAAATAAACAGACTGACTGCGAATCTGAACGTTCTGACGGATACGTACAAGAAAGATTTGCTGAACGGTTTATTCGGCTGTTTCAAGGTAATGCACTCCGAACGTTCACACTGATTGTCAGGATCGTCGGCCAGCCTATGCAACGACGTGTACGGATCAACCCTTATCTTTTTCATGAAGATTCTTTTAGTTGAAGACGAAGAGCGGTTGGCTTCTTTTATCCGCAAAGGTCTGGTGGCCGAAGGTTACGAAGTCGAAGTGGCTTACGACGGTCGCATTGGCCTGGCGCTGTTTCATAACGGGGCGTTCGATCTTATCCTGCTGGATGTCAACCTGCCCCAGATCAACGGGATCGACCTGTGTCGGACGATCCGGTCAGAAAATGAGTCCATACCGGTGCTGATGCTCACGGCGCTGGATAGTCTGGCCGACAAGTCGGATGGCTTCAACGCCGGGGCCGACGACTACCTGGCCAAGCCGTTCGAGTTTCAGGAACTGCTCCTGCGAATCAGGGCATTGACACGCCGGAACAGCCCCGGCCAGCGGCATATTCTGCGGCTGGCCGACCTGGAAGTAAACCTGGATAACCAGACCGTGACCCGGGCGGGCGAGCGCATCGACCTTACCACCCGCGAATACGCCCTGATGGAATACCTGATGCTCAACAAAGGCAAAATCATTTCGCGGGTGGAGCTGAGCGAACGGGTCTGGGGACTTAATTTCGATAGTAACACCAACGTGATCGATGTGTATATCAGCTACGTACGAAAAAAGATCGACAAGAATTTTACCCCTAAACTACTGCATACCATTGTCGGAACGGGTTATGTTCTCCGGGAAGGGTAAGTATGTATGAAGTATGGTGTAGGATGTAGGATGTAGGAGCGATTAGAAGAATGTACCATACATCCTACACCATACATCCTACTTCATACACCCTAACTCATACCTCTTATAGTTTACCTAACCATGCTCATTCGCAACCGCCTGACGATCATCTTTACGTTGCTGGCTATGGCCATCCAGGTCACGCTGTCGCTGCTGGTATGGTATTTCTATTCACTGTATCGGCAGGAGGAATTTTATAGCCGGCTGGAAGGAAAAGCCCGTGTGGCCGGCCGCTTGCTGATTTCGCGTCGGCACCTGCATGACGATTTCTTCAAAAATATGGTGCGTACGGACCTGCTCACCATCGTGGATGAGCAGATCAGCATCTTCGACATCCGACATAAGCTGGTCTTTACCAACCGAACCTTAAAAGAATCGGATTATTACAAAGAAAAGATTCCGTTGCTGGCTACCCGCCCGCTGTTTGAGTTTAAGAGTGGGCATCTCGAATCCATCGTGATTCCCTACCGCGACCGGGGCCAACTGTTTTACATCTTTGCCTCCGGCTACGACCGTATTGGCCTGGCCAAACTCAGCGCCCTGCAACAGATCATCCTGCTGGTTAATATCCTGGGGTTTGCGCTGATCGTACTGGCCGGCTGGTATTTTTCCGGGCGGGTGCTGAAGCCTATTTCCCGGATTGTAGATGAGGTAGAGCAGATTACCGCCACTCATCTGCACAAGCGGGTGAACGAAGGCAACCGGCAGGATGAAATCGCTCAGTTGGCCATGACCTTCAACCAGATGCTTTTCCGGCTGGAGGATGCGTTTGTTTCCCAGCGCAGCTTTGTCTCCCACGCATCCCACGAACTGCGCACCCCACTCACCAATACCCTGGGCACGCTCGAAACCTCGCTCCGGTACGACCAGAATCCGGCCGACTGGCGCGACAGCATGGAAGTCGCCGTCGAAGAACTAAAAAAAGTGATTGCGCTGACCAATGGGCTACTGGGTCTGGCTAAAGTGACCGACGGAACCGTGGCGCTGAGTGCTGTTCAGGTGGACGACTGCCTGCTGACCGCCATTGGGCAGGTGCAGACCAAATACCCGGACCGCAATTTCCCGCTTCAGTTCAGAACCAGCGCCGATGAATCGTTCATGGTAAAAGGCAACGCAGCCCTGCTGACCACGGCTTTTCTGAACGTGCTGGACAATGCCTGCAAATATTCGGGCGAAGCGGTATCCGTTCAGTTACAGTTAACGGACGGCCAAATCATCGTGACCGTTACGGACCAGGGCCGCGGCATCTCGGAAGCCGATGCCACTTATATCCTGGACCCGCTTTACCGGGGTAAAAATGTAGAGGGTGTACCCGGCTACGGCATTGGCCTGGCCGTCACGCAGAAAATCATCGATCTGCACCAGGGAACCCTCCAGATCGACTCCCAGGTCAATCAGGGCACTACAGTCACCATCCGGTTACCGAGTCAGGCCAGTTAAGTAGACAGTGGTTAACTAGCTACCAGCCACTAGAGTAGCCTACGGATTATAGGGTTTACCGACGACTAACTTATCGCCCGAAAAGTCTACTTCGAATAAGTGAGGAATTCGTACCGTACGGGTATTGATGCTTTTGTGGCTGTGTACGGACAGTAGCCATTTGCCGTCCAGCGTCTGAAACAGCATGCCGTGGCCATAATTGGGCGGGGTGATGGGCTCCTGCTCCTGAATCCAGGGGCCATCCAGCGTACCGCTTTTCGAATAGGCAACCCCCTGCGTGTAGACATCGTAGATCCAGCTGGTCCAGATCATGCCCAGCCGGCCGGTGCCGGTCCGGAACAGATACGGCCCGTCCGTCACTTTGTTGGGCCCAATCCTGTCTCCTGCTTTTTCCCGACTCCAGGGGCTTTCGCTGGCCCGGAACAGCAGTTTTCCTTCGCCGACCGACCCGCTCAGATCAGGCTTGAGTTCGATTTTCTCGATGGTTCCGTTCAGGTTTTGCAACCACTCATAGCAATATACCATATACGGTTTCCCGTCTTTGTCTACCCAGAAAGTGCCATCCAGCGTTGGTTTGTCGGCAGGCAGATAGGTAGCGTCTTTCATGGGAACATACGGTCCGTCGGGAGTATCGCTGACCAGTATATGACTGGCGCGCCGTTCGATGGTCCGCCCTTCCACCGTGTCGATTTTCACCTTCCGGTTGGTAAAAGTGGCAAAATAGTAGTACTTGTCTTTGTACTTGTGTAATTCGGCCGCCCAGATCATCGGGTTCCTGCCCATCCAGGAGTCGGGGTCGGTTTTGGCGACCCGATAAGGGCCGGTCCATTTTTTGAGGTCTTTACCCTTCCACAACAAGCCGCCTGTGCCGGTCATGTAATAGGTCGCTGTTTTTTTGTCGGCCAGAATAGCCGGGTCGCTCAGCCGAATCGAATCCAGCGGTACGTCCTGCCGGAGTACTGGCTCGCGGATCTGCGAAAAAACCGGAGCCACTTGCAGCATACCCAGCGCGGCCAGCAAAAAAGCTTTGTTGTTCATGAGGTACGATTGCCGATATCGGCGATTAGGTCTGGAAAAGCGTGTCGTTCGTTGCTTGAGCAGATAAGCAAACGAGGGGCATCAATCTCCCCTTCTCTGCGATAAAAATCCCTTAAAATGTCTTCTTCGACGGCTCGCCCACCGGCTACTACAAGACAACTGTTATCGAACTGACCACATCAGGCAACTAAGCCTCATTATTTGAAAATCCTATCTTGCTACCTCGATTTGACCCCGCTGCGTCAGATCGCGCGGCTAAATTTTCATTTAAATTTAGCTGAGTACCTGAGTGAAACTCACCCTAATTTTCTGTGCTTGTCGGCCTTTTTCAACTCATAGGGAACGGCTTGGATTAATTAGTTTTTTGGCTCTTCGTCATATTAAATAGTACTTTTTGAATACATACGTACTTCTTAAAAGAAATTTTAATTTTGATAAATCCCGCAATTACCTCATTTAAGCCAACTTTTACGCCTATAAACCGATGTATTGCCTAAGTTACTCGTGTAAGGATTTAAACTTTTCTAATATTTTCTAATTTCCTTTTCACACGGTTTTAATGTCCCGGTGCTTGATTTGTGTCAAAGCAATATGAACACAAGCATGCAACGCCGGAGTTTTCCCTCGATTTTGCTTTATGGCTTTGGGTTGGCGCTGGCTCTTTCACTGGCCTTCAATGGGTTTTTGCTGTATGAACAAAGCCGCCATCTGAGCCTTTACGAAGTCGAACTAAACAACTCGATTCATCCGGTTGAGCAGGCGGTATGGCAGCAGCAACTTTCGGAATGCCAGCGGGCAAACCTGCAGAAAGACAGCCTGATCCGCCGGCTGGAGCCGGTTCCCAACGCTCCGCCAGCCCAACTGGGCGCCATTCAACGGGCCACTTTAAAGTAAAATAGGTTCGATTTTTTCCGGGTAAACCCACCGCTTAAACAGTATCAAAACAGGTTCGTGTAAATCACAAAAGAGAATGAAGAGAATCCTCATGTTTGTAAGCTTTTGTACTGCTTTGGTGAGCATGACAAGCTGTTCCCATCAAGAAGAAGAGAAGGAAGAAGAGGTTAAATATTCGGTTACCAGTCCACTCCAGAAAGATACGACCATCACCAATCAGTATGTCTGTCAAATTCGCTCGATCCAGCACATCGAATTAAGAGCGCTGGAGAAAGGCTATTTGCAGAAAATCTTTGTGGACGAAGGGCAGCACGTCAAAAAAGGGCAGCTTATGTTCCAGATTCTGCCCATTCAGTACCAGGCCGAATTGCAGAAAGCCGAAGCCGAAGCCAATTTCGTTGGGGTTGAGTACAAAAACACCAAATCGCTGGCCGACAGCAACATCGTCTCGAAAAACGAACTGGCCCTGGCCAAAGCGAAGCTCGACAAAGCCAATGCGGAAGTATCGCTGGCTAAAGTTCACCTGGGCTTCACTGAAGTACGCGCGCCGTTCGACGGAATCATGGACCATTTTCAGGTACGGCTGGGTAGCCTCGTCGACGAAGGCGATCTGCTGACGACCCTCTCGGACAACGGCCAGATGTGGGTGTATTTCAACGTACCGGAAGCCGAATACCTGAACTACAAAACCAATGCTCAGGCCGAAAACCTGAACCACGTCAACCTGCTCATGGCCAACAACCAAGTGTTCAATCACCCGGGTGTGGTTCAAACCATCGAGGCTGACTTCAATAACGAAACCGGGAACATTGCGTTCCGGGCTACCTTCCCCAACCCGAACGGCCTTTTACGGCACGGCGAAACCGGGAATATCCAGATGACCCTGCCGCTCAAGCATGCGCTGATCATTCCGCAGAAAGCTACCTTCGAGGTGCTGGAAAAGAAGTACGTGTACGTGCTGGATAAAGACAATAAGGTTCGCTCGCGGGAGGTCACGTTAGCCGCCGAACTACCGCACATTTTCGTCATTAAATCGGGATTGAGTAAAGATGATAAGATCCTGCTGGAAGGACTACGCCAGGTGCGCGAAAATCAAAAAATTCAGTACAAGTACACAGAGCCTGCCGCCGTCATTTCCAATCTAAGTCTGTACGCCGAGTAAATCAATGGATAATGCATAGTGGACAATGCATAATGAAAAACCTACTCATTATCAGCCGATTATCCATTTTACATTATTCATTATTCATTATCCATTACTCATCTACTCAAACCAGAAAATATGTTTAGTAAATTCATACGCAGGCCTGTATTCGCTATCGTGATCTCGGTCATGATCGTTTTCATCGGCGTACTGGCTATCAAGCAATTACCTATTTCTCAGTTCCCCGACATTGCCCCTACGACCGTCAATATCTTTATTGCCTATCCGGGTTCCAGTGCCGACGTATTGGTGAAATCCACGCTGATCACGCTGGAACAGGCCATCAACGGGGTGCAGGATATGCGCTACATCGCTACCGACGCCACCAGCGCCGGGGAGGCAACCCTTCGGATCATTTTTGAACCCGGCACCGACCCGAACGATGCCGTCATCAGGGTCAAGACCAGGGTAGACCAGGTGATGCCGCTGCTCCCTGAACTGGTGCAACGGGAAGGGGTTATCATCACCCCGATCCAGCCCAGTATGCTGATGTACGTCAACCTCTATTCGAAAGAAAAGAGCATCGACGAAAAATTCCTGTTCAACTACGCGACCGTCAAAATGATCCCGGAGATCCAGCGGACGCGGGGTATAGCCAGGGCCCAAATATTGGGTAGCCGCCGGTATGCCATGCGTGTCTGGCTGAATCCTGACCGTATGCGGGCTTATAACATTTCTGTAGAAGAAGTGATGAAGGCCCTGGGGGAACAAAGTATCATTGGTCGCCCCGGCCGGATCGGGCAAAGCTCGGGTATTGCGGCTCAGTCGCTGGAATACGTGCTTACCTACAAAGGGCGGTATAGCGAACCGAAAGAGTACGAGAGTATTATTATCCGGGCTAATCCGGAAGGGGAAAGCATTCACCTGCGGGATATCGCCCGGGTCGAGCTGGGAAGCGAATTCTTCGATATTTATTCCAACCTGGACGGGCATGCGTCGGCCGCTATCGTGTTGCGGCAAAACTACGGCAGTAACGCCAGCGACGTGATCGAAGAGGTGAAGAAAAAACTGGAGGTGATGAAAACCTCGTTCCCGCCGGGCATGGATTACCAGATCAGCTATGACGTATCGAAGTTCCTGGATGCGTCAATCGAGCAGGTAATCGATACCTTACGGGATGCGTTCATCCTGGTAGCGCTGGTTGTGTTCATCTTCCTGGGCGACTGGCGGTCTACGCTCATTCCGATTCTGGCCGTACCGGTATCGTTGATCGGAGCGTTTTTCGTGATTCAGGCGTTTGGGCTATCCATCAACCTGATTACACTCTTTGCACTGGTACTGGCCATCGGTATCGTGGTCGATGACGCCATTGTAGTGGTAGAGGCCGTGCACGCCAAGATGGAAGAAGAGCCGCACCTGACGCCGTTCGGTGCCGTTCGGAAAGTGCTGGGCGAAATCAGTGGTGCCATCATCGCCATTACCCTCGTCATGGTATCGGTGTTCCTGCCGATTTCCTTCATGTCGGGGCCGGTCGGTACGTTCTACCGGCAGTTCTCCATCACCATGGCCAGTTCCATTGTCATTTCGGCGCTGATCGCGCTGACGCTGACACCGGTGTTGTGCGCCATGCTGTTGAAAAATCACCATGGTCATGGCCATCCGCAAAAGAAAAACCTGCTGACCCGGGGGATCGACAGTTTCAACCGGGGCTTCGAGAAACTGACCGGGCGGTATGTGGGCCTGTTGCGATTGATCGTTAGCCGCCGGCTCCTTACGTTCCTCATTCTGGGAGGTTTCTGTCTGGGAATTGCCTACGAGAATAAGATCCTGCCGGCAGGCTTTATTCCGAACGAAGACCAGAGCACCATTTACGGGATCATCCAGACCCCTCCGGGCTCGACCCTGGAAAAAACGAACGAAGTATCCCGCCGGCTGCAGAAAATTTGCGAAGAGGTGCCGGGTATCGAATCGGTATCTTCTCTGGCGGGTTACGAGATCATGACTGAAGGGCGGGGTTCTAACGCGGGTACGTGTCTGATCAACCTGAAGTCCTGGTCGGAACGGGATAAGAACGTGAAGGAAATTATGGAAGAGCTGGAGGAGAAATCCAAAGGGCTCGGTGCCACGGTCGAGTTCTTCGAACCACCGGCCATTCCTGGCTTTGGTACGTCGGGCGGTTTTTCGATGCGTCTGCTGGACAAAAACACCGATACAGATTATCATGAGTTCGATAAAATTCAGAAAGAATTCATGGATAACCTGGCCAAACGCAAAGAGCTGACGGCGTTGTTCTCCTTCTTTGCCGCCAACTATCCGCAGTACGAACTGGAGATCGACAATAACCTGGCTATGCAGAAAGGCGTGTCGATCGGCAAAGCGATGGACAACCTGAACATCATGATCGGTAGTACGTACGAACAAGGGTTCATCAAGTTCAACCAGTTCTTCAAAGTATACGTGCAGGCCGATCCGAGCTTCCGGCGACTTCCTTCCGATCTGCTGAAGCTGTTTGTGAAAAACGATGCGGGCGAAATGGTACCGTATTCGTCCTTCATGACGCTGAAAAAAGGACAGGGTCCCAACGAGATTACCCGGTTCAACCTGTACAACTCAGCGGCTATTCAGGGGCAGCCGGCCAAGGGCTTCACCACGGCCGATGCTATCCAGGCCATCCGGGAAGTTGCCGCCAAGACGCTGCCTAAAGGGTACGACATCGCATTCGAAGGGCTTTCTTACGACGAGTCGATTCGGGGCAACGAAACCCTGTACGTGTTCCTGATCGTGGTAGCCTTCGTGTACCTGGTGCTGGCCGCTCAGTACGAAAGCTTCATCATTCCGCTGGCGGTTGTATTCTCGCTGCCGGTTGGGGTATTCGGTTCGTTTCTGCTGCTGAAGCTGATGGGACTGGAGAACAACATCTACGCCCAGATCGGGCTGATCATGCTGGTGGGTCTGTTGGGTAAAAACGCCGTACTGATCGTGGAATTTGCCGTGCAGAAGCGCCAGCAGGGCGAAACGATACTGAACGCGGCCATCGAAGGAGCGAAGGTCCGTTTCCGGCCTATCCTGATGACCTCCTTCGCGTTCGTCGCCGGGCTGATTCCGCTCATTATTGCCACGGGTGCCGGGGCTATCGGTAACCGGACCATCGGTGCTTCGGCCCTGGGAGGAATGTTGTTCGGAACCATTTTCGGGGTCGTCATTATCCCCGGATTATACTACATATTTGGTAGTCTGGCCGATGGCAGAAAGATGATCAGAGACGAAGAAGATGATCCGCTGACCGAAAACCTGGTTCATTCCGTAGACCATTTCCCACAACCTGAAGCAAGTGAAGTCAATGATTAAGAAACGAATCGTGAATGGGGCGGGAATCACTCTCCTTGCCCTGTTCAGTGCGGCCTGTAGTGTCCCACGCCTGGTTCAGAAAACCGAGAACAAATCCGTGCCGGCGAGTTATTACGACTCGCAGGATACCACCAATACCGGCAAGACGAGCTGGCGACAATTCTTCACCGACCCCAACCTGGTTGCCCTGATCGACACGGCTTTGTTCAACAACCAGGAACTCAATATTACGTTGCAGGAAATTCAGATTTCCAACAACGAGGTATTGGCCCGGGCCGGGGCCTACCGACCCTTTGTCACCCTGGGCGGGGGAGCCGGTATCGACAAGGTATCCCGGTATACGAGTCAGGGGGCTGCCGACGCAGCGACGGAAATCCGGCCGGGCGTCGAAACCCCCGAGGTGT
Organism: Spirosoma koreense; assembly: GCF_054777875.1. NCBI lineage: Bacteria > Pseudomonadati > Bacteroidota > Cytophagia > Cytophagales > Cytophagaceae > Spirosoma > Spirosoma koreense. The sequence goes on from NZ_BAAHAC010000011.1 coordinate 38,367, forward strand.
TACCGAATCTGTATTTTGGGGCCACCGCCAGTTGGGAGGTCGATATCTGGCGCAAACTGCGAAACTCCAAAAAATCGGCCGTATCCAGTTATCTGGCGTCCATCGAAGGGAAAAACTTCCAGGTCACGAATCTGGTGGCCGAGATCGCCAATTCGTATTACGAGCTGATGGGCTATGACAATCAGTTGGAGATCATCCAGCGGAACATCGTCATCCTGAACAACGCGCTGAATATCACCCGGCAGGAAAAGGAAGCCGCCAAGGTAACCGAGCTGGCGGTGCGCCGGTTCGAAGCCGAGGTATACAAAACCCAGAGTCTCCAGTACGAAATTCAACAGAAGATCGTCGAAACGGAAAACCGGATCAACTTCCTGGTGGGGCGGTTCCCACAACGTGTGCAGCGGAGTTCGCAGGGCTTCAACGACCTGAATCCGGTTACTATTTCGGCGGGGGTTCCGTCGCAGCTGTTGGCGAACCGGCCCGATATCAAACAGGCCGAATGGAGTCTGGAAGCGGCCAAACTGGACGTTACGGTAGCCCGGGCCAACTTCTACCCGTCGCTGAATCTGAGCGGCTTTCTGGGTATCATGGCTTACAATCCGTTGTATCTGGTGTATACGCCCGAATCGCTGGTGGCTTCGCTACTGGGCGATTTAGTAGGCCCCATTGTCAACAAAAATGCCATCACCGCTACCTATAAAAGTGCCAATGCCAAGCAGATACAGGCCGTTTATAATTACGAAAAAACGGTGCTGAACGCTTACATCGAAGTGGTCAACCAACTGTCGAACATCAATAACCTGAGCCAGAAGTACACCATGAAAAATAACCAGGTGCAGGCGCTGACGCAGTCGACCAATATCTCGCTGAGGTTGTTCACGTCGGCCCGCGCCGACTACATGGAGGTCCTGCTGACCCAGCGCGATGTACTGGAAGCCCGTATGGAACTCATCGAAACCCGAATGCAGCAGTTAAACGCCCAGATCAATGCCTACCGCGCATTGGGTGGCGGCTGGAAATAAGCTCAGCCGACTGATTTATAAGCAGTAAAAAACCGCAGGGGGCAACGTGTGATACGTTGCCCCCTGCGGTTTTTACCTGTTCGGACCTCCAGACTACGGCCTGATTCTGCCTGAACCGGCTACTGGATGGCGGGCAGTACGTGCTGACCGAAGTCGTCGATAAATCGTTCCTGTTCGAGGTTGACATTATGCAGCGCCAGTTGGCTGAAGCCCATGTCGATGTACTGCTGCAACCAGGCCGCGTGCCGGGCCGGATCGGACGAGATATGCACCATTTTGTCTACTTCCTGCACGTCGACCAGGTCGCCAGCCATGTCGAACTGCTCGGGCATTCGAAGCTCGGTAAGCATGGCATTCGGAAAAATATTCGAACGCCACTGATCGTAAGCACCTTGATGGGCCGCTTCATCCGTTGCCGCATAAGACAACTGCACTTTCAGGTACATCGGCTTACCCGCCCCGCCCCCGCGCCGAAATGCATCGACCACTTCCTGCAACTGCGCTTTTGGCTGTGAAATGGTCAGCAGGCCATCCGCCCAGCTTCCGACCCATTCGGCGGTCTTACTCGTCACGGCCGCGCCGAACAGCAGGGGCGGTATGGCCGGCCGACTGTAGAGCCTGGCTTCTTCGACCGTCACCAGCCCCTGGTGCGTCACCGTTTCACCTTTCCAGAGCGCCCGGATAATCTCGACGCATTCGGCCAGGCGGGCGTTACGATCGGCTTTGGCGGGCCACTTTCCGCCCGTAATGTGTTCATTGAGAAACTGCCCCGTTCCGACGGCCATCCAGAACCGCTCCGGAAACATCTCCGCCAGAGTAGCAGCCGCCTGAGCAATGATGGCCGGGTGATAGCGCTGGCCGGGCGCATTCACTACGCCGTAGCTAAGGGAAGTCGCCTGAAGGGCGGCCCCCAGCCAAGACCATGCAAAGCCGCTCTCGCCCTGGCGGTTGCTCCAGGGATGAAAATGATCGGAGGATGATGCCGCCGTAAACCCCGCCTGCTGAGCCCGCTGGACGTAGGTCAGTAAGGTACTCGGTTTAAATTGCTCGTGAGACGCGTGATAACCTATTTTTAGCATAATGCCGTTCGTTGAGAATGAGTTGATGTGTGGATCAGTATCGGTTATAGATCTCTGTCCACTCCCGAAGCTGCTCTTCCGTGGCTGGTGTAAGCTGGTCGGGCAGTAGCCGCCAGGTCCAGTTACTGGCCGCTGAAGCGGGGTTGTTCAGGCGGGCCGTTTCGTCTAAACCCAACACGTCCTGAATGGGTAGAATGGCCACGCGCGCGACTGATGCGTAGGCCATCCGAATCAGGATCAGGTGGATGTTCTCTTCCGTCACTGTCAGACCCAGGTACCGTTCCAGATGATGAATTTGCTTCTTGTCGTTACTTTGCCGGAACCAGCCCCGCGTGGTGTTATTGTCGTGCGTACCGGTATAGGCAATGACGTTCGGCTTGTGGTTGTGTATATTATTGACCGATGTGGGCATGTCGTCGCCAAAGGCAAACTGCAGCACCGCCATACCCGGCAGGTTAAACGCATCCCGCAGATCGTAGACCGGCTGATCGATCTTACCCAGGTCTTCGGCAACGAATGGCAGATCGCCCAGCTCGTTTTGCACCACTCTGAACAGGTCGGCGCCGGGGCCGGGTTGCCAGCTGCCGTACACGGCCGTCGGTTCGTCGGCGGGTACTTCCCAAAAATCGGCAAACGCCCGAAAATGATCCAGCCGAAGCAGGTCGTAGCGCTCCATATTCTTACGCAACCGTTCGATCCACCAGGCATAGCCTTCGTTTTTATGAACCTCCCAGCGGTAAACGGGCATGCCCCACAGTTGTCCATCGGCACTGAACGCATCGGGGGGCACACCGGCTATGCTGGTCATCTTGCCCCCTTCAACACTGAACAGATCAGGGTGTGCCCATACATCCACCGAATCGTAACTGACATAAAACGGCAGGTCGCCAAACAGCCGGATTCCGAGGCTATTGCAATAGGTTTTCAGCCCATCCCACTGCCGGGCGAAAACAAACTGAAGCCATTGGATCTTCGACAGGGCCTCAGCCTGTTTTTCCCTGAACACGCGCAGGGCTTCGGCCTCACGAAGCCGGTATTTCTTTGGCCAGCTATGCCAGGGCTTGTTTTCATGCGCCTGCTTCAGAGCCGTATACAGAGCGAAGTCATCCAGCCAGTTGGCTTCACGTTCACAAAAATGCTCGAATTCCTGTCGTAATGCCGTCGGACAGGTCAGCCGAAAGTGCTGATACGCCTTCTCGAACAGCGCTTCTTTAGCCTGGCTGACCTTCTGATAATCGACATGGCTCGCCGAAGGCATGCGGGCTGCCTCCAGGTCGGCTTCGGTCAGCAGGCCTTCCTGAGCCAGCAGTTCCGGGCTCAGCAGCAGCGGACTACCGGCCATGCTGGCCGAGGTGCTATAGGGTGAATACCCCGCCAACGAGTCGACCGGATTGAGTGGCAACACCTGCCAGTAGGTTTGCCGGCTACGACTCAGGAAATCGGCAAAAGTCCGGGCTTCGGGGCCGAAATCGCCGACGCCGAACGGAGACGGCAGCGAAGTGATGGACAGTAGAATCCCGGCGCTCCGCTCGTTGGGTTTCTGCTCCAGCCGGACAACCGCCAGGGGCAGAAAGGTGAACAGATCGGATACGAAAAGCCCGTCCTCTGCCCTGCCAACGACGTCGATGAACCGGTGCTGCCACTGCGTGGGAGCGCCGTCGGGCAAGACCAGCCGGGTATTTCCCCAATCGAGCGATACCGGATCGGTCTGTTGGTCGCGGCACAACTGCGCAATGCCCAGCGGAACCGCCACGACGTACCAGTCCCGCTCGTAGCGTCGGGCAAACGCCAGCACGTGCTGTTTGTAGCGCCCCTCAACCTGGATGGGTACGTAATGCCCGTTGGCAAAAAGGTCGGCCTGCTGTTTTCGTTCGTTGAGGAGCGTATGCACCAGCCACAGTTTAATGCGGGCGTCGTAGCGGCTTTCCCATAACTCGGCCCATTGATCGATGGTCTCCCGGCTGGTCAGTTCATCCAGCCATTGCTGCCGCTGCTCAAAATCGACGGGTCGGCGGTTGTCGGGATCGACCAGGCTCAAATCCCACCCTTCACAACCCTGGTACACGTCGGGCAGACCGGGGCAGGTAAACTTCAGCACCACCTGCGCCAGCGAATTGATGATACCGAGGTCGGTTACCTGACGACAGAAGGGCTCGAATCGTTTCCAGAACGGTTTTTTCTGATCCAGCAGCTGTCGGGCAAACGCTTTGGTGGCTTCCTCATAGGCTTCGTTCGGCTCGGTGTAGGTCGAGTTGCGCTTGGCTTCGCGCAGCGCTTTCTGTAAATACTCGTCTACCCGCTCAGCGAAGCTTTTCTCATCCTGACCGGGTGACGAGGCACTCCGCTTCGCGTCTTCGGCCGACTCGACCGTAGGCATGGGATAAGCGCCTACCAAAGTCTGGTAGATGAAATATTCGTCGTTGGCATCGGGCGTGTCCACGCCCGACGGGTCCTGTTCTTTCAGATCGCGGGCAAGTTCCTGCCAGACTTCGACTTCGGCAAACCACTCATCGGCCAGGTCCGTCAGTACATTGAGTCGGCTACGGACATCTTCCCCCCGCTTGGTGTCGTGGGTCGAGGTAGCGTTCAAAGCCAGCGGCCAGTGCTCCTGCCGCTCGATCATCTGCTGGTGAAAGTCGTCGGTCTTCAGGCCGAAAAATTCCGGAGAGTCACCTACTTCGTCGTGCCCGATGAAGCGGGTATAGGTATACATAAGCGTATCTTCGACGCCTTTGGCCATCAACGGTCCGGTAAACTGCATACAGCGCTGGTAGAAACGTAGCGCCCGGTTATTATAGTCGTCATCGCCAGCCTGTGGTCGGGTCAGTAGTACGTCTTCCAGCAGGTCGGCGCCGGGCTTCAGGCTTGCTTTACGGGCACGCACCCGCTCCAGAATGGCCTGCACAGCGGTTGCTTCGGCTTCCTGCAAGGGCATACAATTGCCATAATAGCGGTAGACCGGGCACAGCACCAGAAACGCATGGATAGCGCTTTTCAGGGCCTCATCGGGCAAAGCCGCCAGTTGGTCTTCCTGAGCCAGGTTCAGGTCCTGAAACAACCGGCACAGGTTATCCAGCTCACCCCGCATGTGTTCGTCGAGGATATACGCTTTTTTGTCGAGCAATTCCCGCAGCACCACCTGCCGTTCGCCCAGCAGTTTGGTGTAGAACTGGGTAAATTTCTGCTTGCTGCCCGTTCGGGTAAACAGGTTGTTGACCAGCGCCAGAAACTGGTAGCCGGTTTCGCCCTGGATAGGCCAGTCAGTGGGCAGGCGCTCGCCTGCTTCCAGGATTTTTTCGACCACGATGTAGGCATCGTCGCCCGCCAGTTCCCGGAGCTGTTCGAGGTAACGGCTCGGATCGTGCAGGCCATCGATATGATCGACGCGCAGGCCCTGAAATACCCCCGCTTTCAGCAGATTCTTCGTATGCTCGTGTACGTGATCGAAGACAACCGGGTGCTGGATGTTCAGGCAAATCAGCCCGTTGACGGTAAAGAACCGGCGGTAGTTGATCCGGTAATCGGTTTCGCCGTAAAAGCACAAGTCGTACACCTGCTCATCGACTACTTGCCGAAGCAGCTCCGCGTTGGCATTTACGGCTTTCAGGCAAGCCTGAACATACGCTTTGTGCCCGCTGTTGTCGAACAACTCCGCCAGCCTGAGCTGCCATTCCCGGCTACGCAGGCTATACACGCCCGCATCGGTTAGTTGCTCCAGGTCGGGCAACTGGTCCAGCAGGTGCTGAATGGCCTCGTCGGGTTTGCCTTTCGTAGCCTGCAGCACCCTGGCATACGAGCCCATCTGAATCGGATAGGCCGTATCGAAATAGCGCAGTACCAGCCGCTTATCCTGCCAGGCAACTGCCAGTTCGCCTTTCCGAAACACGTCCTCCAGCGGGTCGCCCAGAAACGGCACCATCAGCCGGCCACTATGGACCGGGTTGCTCCAGTCGATGTCAAAAAAGTCGTTGTAGATCGATCGCTGCCCTTTTTCGAGCACGTCCATCAGCCAGCTGTTGGCCGGATCGAATGCCATATGGTTGGGCACGATGTCCTGTATCCACCCAATTCCCCGCTCAGCCAGTTGCCGATGAATCTGGGTCAGTTGAGCCTGGGTGCCGATTTCGGGGTTGATCCGTTGCGGATTGACTACGTCGTAGCCGTGCTGGCTGCCGGCAACAGCCTCGAAAATAGGGGAAGCATAAACCGTTTTGATACCGAGCTGATCGAGATACGGAATGATACGCTCGAAGTGACTGAACGTGAAGTCTTTATGAAATTGAATGCGGTACGTAGCAATCGGGTTAGTCATGATAAACGGAGTAAATAAGCAGCGATTCTGGGGGTAAAACCAGTGAATGGACAGCGGATATGACGTCGGCCGAGGCTCCCGGCCCCAGCCACTGGGTGTCGGCCGAGTCGAACAGTTTCTGCCAGCGCCCACCCCCGCCGGGTAAGGCAATGGTCTGGGCCTGGCTGGCAAAGTTCAGCAGGCAGACGACGGGTTGCTCCTCGTGCCAGCGCTGAACGACCAACGTCTGCTGCTCTTCGTGGGTCTGCACTTTCAGGTTCTGGCGGTTGAGATGACACAGGGCCGGATGCTGTCGGCGCAGGGCTATCAGCGTCTGGTAATAGCGAAGCAGCGTTTGATGGGGTTCCTGCTCCAGCAATTCCCACTGAAGCATCGAACGCGCAAAAGTATCTTCAGAGACCGGATCCGGAACGTCGGCACCGTCGGAGCCGTGGGAAAATTCCTCCTGCCGGCCTTCGCGCACAGCCTCCACCAGCTCGGGTTCGGTATGGCTCACAAAATACAGGAAGGGCGCTGTTTCCCCCCATTCTTCGCCCATAAACAGCAGGGGAATATACGGACTGATCAGCACCGCGCCCGCCATCAGTTTCTGGTGCTCGAAACTGTAAAGCTGGCTGGACCGCTCACCCAGTTTGCGGTTGCCGACCTGGTCGTGGTTTTGCGAGAAAACAATGAACTGATGCCCCGGATTGCGCTCGGCCTTCCGGCCAAAGAGTTTATGACGGACCGTCGAGAACTGACCGTCGTAGACATAAGCATCCTGGTAGGCTTTGGCCAGGTGCCCGATGCCGTCGAAATCGGCATAGTATCCAACCGGCTTTTCGCCCACGGCTACCCGCAGCGAATGGTGAAACTCATCCATCCACTGGGCATCCATCCCATAGCCATGTTCAGACAGGGGATTGATGTAGCGGGGATCGTTCAAGTCGCATTCCACCAGCAGGTAATGCCGTCGGCCGGTCATTTCCATCAATTGATCGACCTGCTCGCGCAGTTCGGCCAGGATATGCACGGGGCTCAAGTCCTTGATGGCGTGGACGGCATCGAGCCGCAGGGCATCGATGTGATAATCCCGTAACCACATCAGCGCATTTTGCAGGATAAACTGCCGGACGCCGTCGCACCAGGCATCGTCGACATTGATGGCGTCGCCCCAGGGCGTACAGTATTTGCTGGTCAGGTAAGGACCAAATTCTTTCAGGTAGTTTCCTTCGGGGCCCAGGTGGTTGTACACCACATCGAGCACGACGGCTATGCCTTTCTGATGACAGGCGTCGACCAGGTGTTGCAGGCCGTCGGGACCTCCGTAGGCGTTTTCGGCGGCATAGGGAAACACGCCATCATAGCCCCAGTTGCGGCCGTCCGGGAACTGGCTGATGGGCATAATTTCGATGGCATTAACGCCCAGGGCTTTCAGGTGCTCCAGCTTTTCTTCGATGGCTACGAATGTACCTTCGGTCGTAAACGTGCCGGTATGCAGCTCATAAATCAGATACGCTTCCAGGTCGGGGTTACGCCAGGACTGATCATGCCAGCGGAAGCGGGCGGTGTCTATGGCCTGCGACGGACCATCGATGCCCTGAGGTTGAAACAGCGAAGCGGGGTCAGGTCGCTCATGCTCATCGTCGATCAGAAAGGTGTACAGGTCGCCCGGCCGGATCCGATCCGTTGTCAGTCGCCAGTATCCCAGGTCTTCCGGTTTCAGCGGAAGCGCTTTGGCCTGCCCATCGATCTTAATGGCTACGTGTTCGAGCAAGGGCCCCCACAATACCACACTGGCTTCGCCAGCTTTCGAAAATGTGACGCCAAGCGTGCGTCGTTTATAAGAAAAGAGGTCGTTCATACGATAAACTATTAAGCAGGGCGATCCCCTACAGCGAAACACCGCAGACACGACCGACCAACCGGCCCATCGCTCATGAACTTGTAAACGCGGTTACTTTTCTAACTGTTTACAGAAACCAGGAGTCTGTCATATGAAATCGGAAGTGAGCAAACGGCGCTTCCTGGACAGGGGGCCGTTTCCCTACCGTAGCGCCCCTCCCCCAGCTACTCGGTTATCGGCGACATATACTGCCGTCGTAACCAATGACTAAGCCCGTCCAGGCCCGGAAACAGGACCCGTTCGTTGATATTGGCCTGATCGAGTTTATCCCGAATTTCCCACTTCAGCTCTTTAGCTACGTGAATTTTCCGATATACGTCGGGGTGATGTGCCAGCCAGTCTTTCAGGCTGACGGTTGGGTTGGAGATGACCGAAAATAAAGCATACTGGTTGACGATCCGGTCGTCGATCGAGGGAGGTTCGAAAAATAACGCAAACGGATCAGCCGTCAACGCATCGAACTCGCGCAGCGACGCAATGCTGCTCAGCATCTCGACGGTGAACACATCGGCCCCTTCTGCCTTCAGCGTGTTGCCCAGACTATCGGGTAGTTGCTGGTGTACTTTTTTGTAGTCCAGACACCAGATGATGCCATCGCGGTTGTAATAGTGCGCATGAGCGGTTACAAAATGGAGGGCAACATAAGGCGAAAAGGTCCAGTCCATCAGCCGCGTCGGTAAGCCGTGGTGTTGCGCCAGTGAAAGCCAGTACCAGAACGAATCCCGCTCGACAACATTCCGGAGCGCGTATTTTTTAAAATTCCGCAGTAAATGGCCTTCAATCTGGGCGCAGTCTTTACCCATACGCATCAGAGACGTATCCAGCGAAAACGAGCTGTCGGGCAGCCCCCGAAACGCCAGGGAAGGCCGAAAGCGTTGCAGGGTGGCCATCCAGGCATGTTCGTATAAACAATCCATCAACTGATTCCAGGTTGTAGCACGCATCTCATTCATATACCTCTTTCCAGTCAACTCCAACGGATCTTCTTTTTCGATGAACCGAGCTCCTGCACCGATCCCGTACAGCAGCGTAGTCGATTTAGCTAGTCAAACCGTTTTTGCCCGCTTTGCTTATCCGAAACCGGGGCTCAATAAGGCAACGGTCCCCGCGTTCTTTCGGCTCTGTTCCTGAACGCCGGCGACCGCTACTACCCAGGTTACCCGAGGCCACCCCGGCTTTTCGGCATGCGCCTGGCCTGACCTTTCCGTGGCCGACTTACCCGGACAAGGTTCTAAACCTATCCGTTTCGGTAGGGTATGTTTCCAGATCAGCAGCAACATTTCATCCTGCTCCTGCGTATGAATACGTAGTTTTGGAATATATAAGGGATAAAGGCTAATGAACAACAGACCGTGGATCATGAACAGGAGGAGTCGCAGGCTTCGGCTCCAGCGCCATCGGGTTTTTGTACTTGCCTTATCCATTATTCATTTTACCTTATTCATTCCCCCTACCCTGGCTCATCCCATGCCCAATTCGGCTGTACTGCTGAACGTGCATGCCGACCGGATCGATGCGGAGGTGCAGATTCCACTGGTTGAGTTGCAATCCGCGTTTGGGCACGCAGTCAACGATTCATCCAGCGGCCTGATTGCCCGGCTGGGCCCGCAGTTACGGGCATATTTGATCCGGCACATTCGCCCGCAGAGTCTCGACGGAAAAGCCTGGGCAGTAACCATCGGGCCGCTCACGGTGCAGGAAACCCAGAACCCAATCAACGGCATATACCGCGAGCTGACGGCTCAGATTCAGCTGTTTCCTCCGCCCGGCGCCGATGTCCGGCGGTTTGTGTTCTACTACGATGTGGTGCTGCACCAGGTCGTGACCCACAAGATTCTGGTATCGGTTCGGCAGGACTGGGCGCGGGGGCTGGTTGCCGACGAGTCGCCGGTGCAGGTAGGGATCATCGAACTGGATATTGTCAACAACCGCATTCTGCCGCTGGTGGTCAATCTGGAAGGCGGCAGCGTCTGGACGGGCTTTCGGGCCATGGTTAGCCTGGGTATGCGACACATCGCCGACGGCACCGACCACCTGCTGTTTCTGCTGGTGCTGTTGTTGCCCGCGCCTTTGCTAGCCATCCAGGGCCGGTGGGGCCGGTTTGGTGGGGTTCGCTATAGCCTCCGGCGGCTGTTGCTGATCGTCACAGCGTTTACGGTCGGTCACTCACTGACTCTACTGCTGGGAGCGCTGGGCTGGGTACGACTTCCGGGCCAGCCCGTCGAAATCCTGATTGCGGTTTCGATTCTGGTTTCCGCTATTCACGCGGTGCGACCGCTATTTCCGGGTCGGGAAACCTGGGTGGCTGCGGGCTTCGGCCTGGTACATGGGCTGGCGTTTGCCAGTACGCTGGCGAACCTGCGGTTGGACGCCGGTCCGATGGCGCTGAGTATTCTGGGCTTTAACCTCGGCATCGAACTCATGCAGTTGTTTGTCATTATCCTGACGATTCCGTGGCTGATGCTGCTGAGCCGCACTTCTGCCTACCGGATGGTCCGGTCGATCGGGGCTGGTCTTGCCGCCATTGCCGCCATCGGCTGGGTCGTCGAACGCATCACCGGACAAAGCAATATCCTGTCGACAAGTGTGGAGCAGATAGCCGGTTATGCCCCCTACGCCCTGGTGCTACTGGCCTTGTTGGCGCTGTTCTTCTCGCGCCAATGGAAACGGGTCAATGGCTGAGGAGCGCCCGACGGATCCGACGCTTCCTTCGGTACGGAACCCACATCCTGGCGTTCTTTTTGGCCTGGACGTGCGTTATGCGGCCAGGGTTTCCGATTTTTGTGGGATGAAACAGGTCCTCGTGCTCCTCCTTTTTATATCCAGTAGCCTCCACGCACAGGTGCTTCGAAAACGTACCGTCAAACTGATGGGGAGCCGGTTCGATATCACGATCGTTGCCCGCGACTCGCTTTCCGCCGAGCATAATATCGACACGGTCATTGCCGAAGTGACGCGGATCGAAAACCTGATCTCGGACTGGAAACCGGATTCCCAAATTTCGCGGGTCAATCAGAACGCCGGTATCCATCCGGTTCGCGTCGACCCGGAGGTATTTGCCCTCACGGAGCGGGCTCTCCATTTCTCCCGGATCACCAACGGCGCGTTCGACATCAGTTTTGCCGCTATGGACCGGATCTGGAAATTCGACGGCTCCATGACGGAAATGCCCAGTCCGGAGGCCATTAAGAAATCGGTGGAGAAAGTTGGGTATCAATACATCGTACTAGACCGGACGCACTCGACCATTTTCCTGAAACGGAAAGGCATGAAGATCGGCTTTGGTGCGCTGGGGGAAGGTTACGCGGCCGACCGCTGCCGTGAGCTGATGGGATCGAAAGGAATCGAAGCGGGAATTGTCAACGGATCGGGGGATATGCGTACCTGGGGCAAACAACCCGATGGCAGCGACTGGACGATCGGCCTGACGAACCCGCTCCGGCGAGACACGATCTTCGCGGTCGTACCGTTGCGGCAGGGCGCCGTTGTGACGTCCGGGAGTTACGAAAAATTCGTCGAGTTCAATGGAAGGCGGTATGCTCACATCATCAACCCCAAAACTGGCTATCCGGCAACGGGCCTGAGCAGCGTGACGGTCTTTGGCCCAAGTGCCGAAACGGCCAATGGGTTCAGCACCTCGCTCATGGTACTGGGCAAAGAAGCAGGTTTACGACTGATCAGCAAATACCCGGCCTACCGCTACATCCTGATCACCGATGATGGTCAGATTCTCGCGTCTCAACAACTGGGTATTCAAAAGAGTCATCTGTAGTGCCAACCGGCGCAATCGGCGCTGCAGATGACTCAGTAACAGTCCATTAGAATCTGGCTGTGCGACTGATAGACACTAACGCTTTGGCCCAGTTTGGTCTGGCAGATGGTTTCGAGCAGCGCGAGAACATCTTTTTGCATAGCCAGTGAGCCGCAGATCATCACCACTCCTTTCATCATCAGCGTGTTGGCTACAAAATCGGCATCCCGGGCGATCAGGTCGCTGACGTACTGTTTATTGCCCTCGCGCGACAAAGCCAGGTGCCATTGGGTCAGTTGCTGCATCGACAGTGCTTCGTCCAGGAACGCCCGATAGCTGGCAGCCGACGTCGTATGACGAAACCCGCTGTACAGGTGGCAGGGAGTTTTGGATTTGTTCTGGCTGATCATACCCAGAAACGGAGCAACACCGGTGCCGTTGGCAATCATGACCACAGCCGGAGCTTCTTGGGGGAAATGAAAGTGCCCGTTCCGGACAATCCGGGCCTGGATCGTTTCACCGGTTGTCAGGCCGTGTAAAAAACTGGATCCCAGCCCATTGGGGTGTAACCTGACACTCAACTGCATCTCTTTGTCGAGCATCCCAATCGAATACAATCGTTCCCGATGGTCGTTGGCGGGATAAATGGCCAGCAAATCACCGGACGTAACGCTCAGTCGACGACGCGGCCGCAACCGCAGTAAAAAAGTACCGTCTGGCTGAGCCGTTCCAGTGTTGCTGGCCACGGTCAGGGTTTCAAGCGGAATTTCGTTGGCCGTCAGCAATTCCGACGAGATGGTAAGGGGTATATTGGCCTGCTGTGACCAGGCTTCGGCCCATAAGCCAAACTCCTCCGGCGATTTGTCATTGACCGTATGGACATCGACCAGGGGCACCGCCCAGGACTGGCGGGCCAGCAACTGATTCACCTCGAAGGCAAACTTACAGAAATCGGGATACGCGTGCGAGCCAAAGCCAAGCACGGAATAGCGCACCGACTGCGGCTGTGGATATTTTTCGATCAGCGATTCAAACCGGCGGGCGTTGGTCGGTGCATCGCCAAGCCCGTAGGTAGCCGTCAGGGCAATCAGGTGTTCGGCTTGCGGAAAAACGGTGTAGCTATTGAACTCGGCCAGAAATGCTTTTTGGCCCTGGCCGAGCAGTTGCTGGTGAATCATCCGGGCAAAGCGGAAGGTGCTACCGTTCTCCGACCCGACCAGAATCACAAACCGGCTCTCGTCGGCCCGGAACGTATTGGTTACGCGGTTGGCCCGCCGTTTCCAGGTGATGGCAAAACCGGAGTAAATGAAAAAGAGAATATTGCCGGCTGCCACGGCCAGGATAATGGCCCAGACGCTGCTGGTTCGGCCGGTGTGCAGATCGAGACTCAGGTTGGTGAGTAATACCGCCGTGGGGTAGCGAACTTCGCTGAGAATATCGCCGGTAATCTGATTCACCGCGATCTCCCGGTCGGTAAGCTTCAGGGTGTAATAATCCTCAGGGTCTTCCGAAAATGGAAACTCGATGCTTTCCACGTCCGACAGCCGCGTTTGGCTGAATACAGTAAAGTCGGCCAGATTCCGCCGGGGTTTCGACCGAATCGCGTCCAGGTCGATTTTGGCGGATACTTTTTCGGTTTTGATCAGCCCGAAGCGGGCCAGCGACAGATACGTTCCTGAGAGGGCGAGGATGACGATCGGAATCAGCGACAACCGGCCCAGCACGACATGATAATACTGGGCAAAATTATCGCGGACGATTCGGGTAAAAAACCGTTTCAGACCCCGTTGGCGCTGGATCAACAGCATGGTGCCCGACAGGGTAATCAGCAGCAGCAGAAAAGCGGTCAGCCCCATGAAAAACCGGCCCATTTCGTGCAGAAACAGCGAACGGTGCAGATCGGTTACCCATTGAAAAAACTCACTTTTTTTCCCGGGAACACCCAGTGGCTTCCCCGTCTGCGGATCGACGTAAACCGTCAGGGTATTCCCGGCGGCATCGCTCCCGCTGAGCTGCACAAACTGGTTCGCATCGACGGTCAGCTCGCTGATTTCCGCGTACGTTTTTTTCAGAACCGGCAGCGTCTGGGCCAGGGTGAGCTGGTCGATAGCCTCGACCCGGTACGGCTGGCTTTTTCCGGCTACGGGCTCGAAGGCCAGGATAATCCCCGTTACCGACGCCAGGGCAAGCAACAGAAACGAAGATACAGCCAGGGCTAAGTGACTGTATCTCCACACAGAAATGGTCATACTCGATGCGGGCCGATCTTAATTGGGGCTGAAGCGAACGTAGCGGATGTAGCCCGTTCCTTCACTCTTGGCGGAAAGGCCTTCGGTGGTGAGCGGAATCTCCAGGTCTTTGGCGTGATCCTCCTTATCCTCCACGGCACTTTCGAAGCGCAGTTTGTAATCTTTGTTGAGCTTCGTATTGTCGATGTCCAGCACGATCACGCTACGATCTCCGCCCGCTACCGACGCCCCGCTGATGGCACTGATATTGGGCGTTTTTTTACCCAGCGCCTTATACCACTCCTTGACGTCGGGGTACCATTTTTTGTCGGAGCCCAGCACATACAGGGTTTTTTCGTAGGCTCCTTTTCCATTCACCAGCGACACGGCGATATACGCCTTTTCGCCCATGTAATTGGTCATCTGGATCATGCATTTGTATTTGGCAGTACCCGTTTGGGCCAACGAAGCTACTGGCCGGGCCACAGTCAGCACCAGGGCCAGCAGGCCGATCTTAGACAGACAGGACATAAAATCTTATTTCAGGAAAGAGAGAGACACATTGTTTTTAGACAGCGATTCATTTTCGCTGGCCAGGTCGAAAGCGGTTTCTTTAAACTCGGTGGAGATGTCTTTTTTTGCACCGATGGAGAGCAGGTATTTCAGCATGGCGTCGTCTTTCGATACCATGGCGGCTTTGTGCAGAGCCGTAATTCCTTCCTTGTTTTTGGCGTTCACGTCGATGCCCAGCGGCTCCAGCCGTTTCACCAGGGCCAGATCGTTTTTGGCTACGGCCAAATGATAGAGGGTGTTGCCGTTTTTCTGGGTCGCTCTGAGATCGAGTCCTTTCTCCTGAAGCAGTTTCAGCTTCGCATCGAAGTCGGCCGTTCTGGGAGTGGTTTCCGGCCGGGGTGCATTGCCACTCTCGGGTCGGCCGGCTCCTTCCTGACGAGGCCCGTTGTTTGGGTTGAAGCCCGCCATGCCACCCGGTCCGTTCATGTTCGACTGGATCAGGTAAGCGGCCAGGTTATCGCCATTCTTATCAATTACCTGCACGTCGGCTCCTTTGCTCAACAGGTAGCCAACTACTTCGGCAGAGTTGCCTTTTACCGCCTGGGCCAGGGCTGTACCCCCTTTCTGGTTGGTCTGATTGATGTTTTTTACCTTTGGCAACAGCATCTCCAGCACGGCCAGATCCCGGTTGGCAGCGGCCGCATTCATGAATACGGTGTTCCCTTCTTCGTCGGCCTGATTGACATCGACGCCCTTATCCAGAAAATACTGAATGATTTCATTTTGCCGGGGCCGACGAACGATGGCGTGCAGAACGTTTTCGCCGTTCTTGCCGGTTACGGTCGGTTTGATGTTGAGGCTTTCCAGGTACTGAAATACCTCCAGGCTGTTTCCTCCCCGACGACCTCCCTGGCTGGCCATAAGCATCGCACTTTCATGGACAGGCACGCCACGGCTTTGCAGCGCTTTCATCGTGCCGATGTTGCCACCCCGGGCGGCATAACTAAACGCATTATTACCAGCCGCATCCGTACTTTTCAGATCCAGTCCTTTAGCCAAAAAGTAGTCCGTCAGTTTCAGGTCTTTGTCGTTCGCAACGGCCAGCAGCAGCGCATTGGCTCCGTCGTGGTTGAGGTCTTTTTTGAGGTTGGCTCCTGCCCGAATGCACAGGTCATACACCTGCGTATTGGCCTGGCCACCGGCTGCGGCAAAATTCAGGGGCGTCATGCCGTGGCTGTCTTCTGCATTCGCTTTTGCGCCTTTGGCGATCAGCGCTTCCATAATCTCGACATTGCCCCGGTTGGCCGCCCAGTGCAGATAGGTCCGGCTATCGTGGGTGATTTTGCTTACATCGTTACCCGGTTGCGCCAGCAGGTAATTGATCGACTCAGTGGGGGCACCGGCGTTGATGGCCATCACGACGGGATCAAAACTCATCGGATTGAACTGCGAAGGACTGTTTCCTTTCTCGACTTCCGCTTTGACCTGGTTCACACCGGGCTGGCTTTGCCAGAAGGATTGCTCCAGCAGGACATTTTTCTGGGCCTGAGCGGAGAGCGACAGACAGGCAAAAAGGGCAATGACTAGTTTTTTCATCGGAACATACTTATAAAAATTCCTGTGCGTGTTTTAGGTGTATACAGTAGACCTGTTGTCATGCGGGTGGCACCCCGCGATTTTTAATTGCACTCGTGGGTGGCCACTCGTATGACAAGGGCCTGCAAAGGTAAATAAGAATTAGTCTAAATAGTAATCCTAAGACTAGTATTCGTTGGAATCAGGAATAAAAACACACCAGAGATGACCTGTACAAATCCATTTGGCCAAGTTTTTACAAAAATGCCCTACACAAAACGTCCCGAAAGCTCACAGCTTTCGGGACGTTTTGTGTAGGGCACGGCGACAATTGTCAACGCCGGTCAATCGATGCGTATCTGACCGGTCAGGCCAGGGTTTTCCGGGCTTCGCGGTCGGGATCGTTGACCAATGCCGGTGAATCATCCAGAATCATGGTTTCCCCGTGCTGACTGGTATAGGGCTTCCAGGCAGGCAACCCACCCCCGTTTGGGTTACCGGTTTTCACGAAATTGATAAATGAGCCCGCCATCTTCTCCGACAGCGCCCGGGGCCGCTTGCCTCCGCCCGTATGCGTCAGCATCAGGTCGGTGTTATAGAACCAGAAGCAAATATCGTCGCAGTGGAAAGCCCGCATCCGTCCGTCGAACAGCGGAGGCTGCCAGCCAAACCAGGCCACGTAGACGGGTGCTTTCTGCTGCACCTTGGCATCGGCGGTGGCCACGACATTCCTGCGGTTCGAAACGATCAGCGCCCAGATCTCGATGGGGCGGGCCTTCGGAAAATTCTTCGCGTAAGCATCGACGATATCACCCGATTTATCGCCAAAGCGGGACTTAATTTTTTCTTTTACTTCGGCCAGAGAAATAGTTTCCAGAGATGCATCGGTCCGGTCGGGGTTCTGCTCGTGAAACGTCGAGCAGATTATCAGCGGAATAGTGGCCGAAAAATGAGCGGGATCGCTGAAAAACGGTTTATCGTTCAGGACGGTACCGTCGGCCACGGGCGCATACCCACTCCGCTGGATGTTGAGTCGTTTGGCTTCGTCGGCCATTTTCTCGACGGCTCGGTTGGCAATGTCGATGTAGTCCCGCCACGGTATCTGCTGCAGTTTACTGAGTTCGCCGGGCTTCAGACCCGCTTCTTCCATTACTTTCAGTCCCAGCTTTTCGGCATATTCCTTATTGGCACCGTTCAGCGAGCTTCCACTCAGCGCCACCGCCTTATGAAACAGGCCTTTGGCCGAAGGCATGTTCATCAGGGTCGTCACTTTGGCGCCCCCTCCCGACTGCCCGATGATGGTTACGTTGGTGGGATCTCCGCCAAAATTGGCGATGTTCTTTTTAACCCATTCGAGGGCGGCCACCATATCCAGATTCCCGACGTTACCCGATTCGGCAGGCCCACCGGCCGCTTTCAGGTCGGTATAGCCCAGGGAGCCGAGCCGGTGATTGATCGAGCAGAAAACAAGGTTGCCCAGACGAGCCAGGTTTTCGCCATGGTAGCCATCCTGTTCGATGGCATTGCCATTGACAAAACCACCGCCATGGAGCCACACGACCACGGGTCGTTTCTGGCCGTCAAGAGCCGGTGTCCATACGTTCAGTTTCAGGCAGTCTTCCGACACATCGTCGTAGTTCCAGTGGTCGACGAAGGACGCATATGGATTGGCGTACCGTTTCTCCATGATCTGCGGAGCGGAGTTTCCCCACCAGAGCGCCGGCCGGATGTCGGTCCAGGGCGTGGGCTTTTGCGGAGGCATAAACCGGTTCTTACCCGACGTATCGGCCCCGTAGGGTACGCCCAGAAACTGATGAATACCCCGCAGGATGAACCCTCTGACTTTGCCGTATTCGGTGCTGGCAATGGCTACGTTGTCGCCCACAAATAAAACCTGATCGTCACCTGCTGGCCTGACCACTTTAGGGGGGCGCGTCCCGGCGGAAGCGGTAGTTGGGTGTGCTACGCCTAAACTGGCCACACCGACTCCTAATGACTGCAAAAAATTACGTCTCGACGCTTTCATGATGGCTGTTTAGTAAGGGGAAAACCGGTACCCTCTGCACTCCGGGGAACGGTCTGTTTCAGCCAGTAAAGGCATGGCGAACGAATTTTTACTAGTTCGCTCCTCAACAAAGTCTGGCTCGAACGAAACAGACGGGCCAACCTGTAATTATCTTACTGTCAGCATCGTGTCTATACCTCACCGTTCCCTACTGCGGTGATCATATTCGGCCGGTTACCGACCAGGTAATTGAGTATCGACGGGCACTCGCTTCCCCGACGTAGCCGGAACGATCGATTCTGGCAGCCCTTGAAAAAGCCGCATCCTGGCGGCTCATGTGCGTCGGCTAGCTGCCATCCGGACATGAGCCGCCAGGATGCGGCTCTACATGCGTGAATTCGTCTTCAAAAATCCGTTTGCCAGCTACAGGTCGTGTCCCTGTAGCAAGCGGCCAATTGCCCGCACAAGCAATATAGCCAGCAGGATGACAATGCACCCGCCCAGATTGAGGCTGTGCAGACCCAGGCGCCCCAGAGCCCACACGAGTACCAAAACCACTGATATCAGCAATAGTACCCTTTCCATGTTTTTGTGTGTATAAACAAACGAGATTTTGACTGCCGTAAGGCGGGTGGAAGCCCATACTTATTTACCAAAATGGCAGGTTTCTACCCGCCTTACGGTTAGTCACACCAGCATTCTCAATTCATGCCCGCCTGTTTCGGTGGGCTACATCCATCAGCAATTGCGTCACCGCCTTGTCGAGGCCAGTATACACCAGTGCATACTGTCGTTCCCCCGCCAAAAGGTCACTTCTGATGAGTCCGTTTTCCTGAAGATAGTCCAGATGTTGCGTCAGCGGGCGTTCGTCCAGCTGCAGGCGTTGCTGCAACATACGGATCGACGCGGGTCTGGTCAACCCCATGATGATGCGTAATCGTATCGGATGGGCCAGCGTATGCAGGACCAGGGCGATTCGGTGATTAGTTGGATTTGTCATATTGTGTTCACGCAGGGGATTGAAGGGAGATAAATTACCACTCATGAACTACCAGACCAGCCTGTCTCTGGGTGCTCCGCTCCAGCCGGGAAGTCTGGCGAGATTTGTCGAGAGACTGATAGAGCGCTTTTAAAGCCGCTTCGACCCGCTGCCAGCCCGCTTCGCTGCGCAGGTCGATACCCAGCATGGACCGATCCGTATGGGCCAGGATGGTCAGGTACGATAACCCACCCAGCACAATCGCCAGCATGACCTGAGGATCATTGCCAGGAACTTCGGCACCCTCCGCAAGCTGTTCGACGAACCGGCTCAGCTCGGCATCCTGCGCCTGACTCAGCAGGGAAGACAGCGTATCTTCGCCCGTCAGTCCTACTTTCAGCAACTCCCGGTCAGCCTTCGACGAACGCAGTTGCCGGAACAACTGTAGTGTCTGGCTTGTCCACAGCTTGGCCAGATCACCCTCCTGGGCAGTATTGAATGGCTCCGGAAAATTGGGCGCAAAGGGCGGATAAATAGCTCCCTGGTGCACGTAATAATCCAGCAACCCTTCCAAACCACCAAAATACCGGTAGATCAGCACCTTACTGACCTGCGCCCGAGTGGCTATTTCACTGATACTAACCCCGTCCAAACCCTGGTCGGCAATAACGGATTGCAGCGCATCGACAATGCGCTGTTGGGTACCCATGCGGTTGCGTTTCTTTTTTCGGTTCATGTTACTTGGTGGGTTGAAGGTATCGATCAGGGCCGCCGTGAATGCTGCCCTGATCGATGCGTACTGTTCTAAAAAATAGGGGTCACGCTAAGGCCTATACGTGCAGGCCCATTCCGTCGCTGACCGAGCCGATTTTCAACGTCAGCTGCCGGACACTGCCCAGGCTGACCAGTTTTGGGCTACGATACGCTTTGCGAACCGGCATAGGTGCTTTTTTGGGTGAGTCGTTATTCATGGGATTCTTTTGTTTTATAGTTAGTTGGCAGGATAATTTTATTGTACGACAATCCGATGCTTACGAACCGTGCCCCGTTCCTCTACACTTAGCAGATAAACACCCCCGGTTAGTTTGCCGCCCGCATTCAGTTCCACCCGCTGCTCTCCAACGCTCTCGCGCTGTAGACTCAACTCCGAACCACTCGCCGTGTACAGGTGCAACACCGCACTCGAAGGCTCGTCCAGCTCAACACTGAAACGACTGCCCACCACCGGGTTAGGATACACCCCGTACCGAGCATCGATCACCACCGAGGCCGACCGGAAGGTCTCACTCCGTCCGTCCTGGTCTACCTGACGAAGCCGGTAATAACTCGTCCCCCG
>NZ_BAAHAC010000012.1:0-19064 GCF_054777875.1 Spirosoma koreense
GAACCTGGCGGCTGCGAAAGGGAAGCCCACTCTGTTCACTTTTGGCAAGCTATTTTAAATATTGGAATATTAATATGACACAAACCTAAAGGCGGCTGCGGTGCCATCGAATTCGGCTAGGGATGCAAACAAATTAAATACTAAGCGCCCTTGAGCCGTAGTGGTATCAATGGCATCATTCAAACTCCGAAAACCGATCGCTCCGGTGACCCGGTCCTTTACTTTGAAAGTCATTGGTCAGTGTGAAAAGTTCTTTGAGTGATCTCCCTAGCCGATCCAGTTTCCAAACTATAATTGTATCTCCTTCTCGAAGGATATCTAACAGCTTTTGAAGTTGCGGTCTTACTTTGGCCGAAGAGACCTTCTCCTGAAAGATTTTCTGACAACCTGCTTTTTTGAGATCATCCAATTGGAGAGCTAAGTTCTGATCTTGACCGGGCCGCCGGAGCGGTCGAAACGCGTGCATATCCGAATAGCATAGAATTGTCTCAAAAAGGGTCTGATTAATATATTATGGGTTTCGTGTAGATGCAAATGTCTGATTACTAGTTGCATCTATACGAAAAAACATCTTCTATCGTCACATTTCAGAGGTAGATCATAAAATTCATTTGTCTCAAAGGAGCGTCTTTTCTGTGATTGGGATATTAATAACGATAACTATTCATTCGGGAAAGATTGTCAGGTGAAGCCATGTCTGGTCACCCCGCCTGTAGCTATTCTCGTTCAGCGAACGAGGTATAATTAAAACATACAGATTAACCTATTTGGCTTGTACGTAGGATGAGAAACTTTTAGTGCAAAATTGCCATTTATAATGTGTAGTTTTGCACTATATATTCCTGCCTAGCTTATGCAAACGGTTCTGCCAGTTACCAGCCTTATTAGCCAAGCCAGACAAGGTGTCTTGCGCCGACGCGTCGATGAAGTCGCTCGCTTGGTGGGGCTTACCGATAAAGAGATGGCCCGTATCCTGAACATGTCCATCAGAGGCTTGCATGGAAAGGACACGGCGACACGATTGAGTTTGGCCGCTAGTGAACGACTCTTGTTGCTGGAGCGACTCGTCCAGCGAGGTCTTGCCGTCTTTGACGGACGAGCTGATCTACTGGCTCGTTGGTTACGTACGCCACTGGCTGAATTAGCCTACCGTCCAGAGACGAACTCGAATCTTGAGCTAATCGTCCCTAGCTCTCTTCAAGATATGGGGACTTTTAGTCAACCCCTTGAGCAGTCTACTCAGCTAGCTATCAAAGAAACGCCCCATGCGTTGTCTAAAGACTCAGTGGTAGCTCAATCCCCTCTAGCTGTGCTGGATACAGTATCCGGTTTCTCACTAGCCGAAGATGTACTGGGTCGCATAGAATGGGGCCTGGTGGGGTAAGCGAATGGACGTCTATCGTATCAACAAAGAGCCCTACCACCAGGAGCCATTATCGGTTGTGGGAAGCCATCGACATGGAGGCCGTTGGAATCCGAAAGGTACGGGAATCCTGTACACCAGTCGTACACCCGAGCTGGCACTGCTGGAAACGTTGGTGCATTTACCTCCCTTAACCTTAACCGAACTACCTCAACTGTGGTTGAGTACTCTACGTTTGCCTGTCGAAGCTGACAGTATTTTTTGGCTTGATCCTACCAAGCTACCAGCTTATTGGAAGAGTGGTACTTTAGGCGAAACTCAAACGATCCTAACGGAATGGCTGCAAGCCCCTTTTTGCTTAGCTGTAGCGGTACCTTCTGTCATCTTGGAGATGTCGTACAATCTCTTGTTGCACCCCCAACATGCTTCATATGCGGAAGTGGAGGTAGTTGGTCAATCTCTCATACCACTCGATAGCCGACTGCATAAATGAGGGTATATGTGAGACTTTACCTACCCGTGTTAAGAGGTGAAACAGCCGATCAAAGAGGGCTTGTGCCAACTATCCCCCTTACGCCAACTCCGATTTCGTCCAAAGCAACAGGCAGACCCGTAATCGATCCCCCAGTGAGGGATCAGGTTGATATATCTGTTTAAAGAGCCGCACCTGGCTAGGCATTCGGGCGATCGATTCACTCCCAAGCTTATGTAGTTCCGTCAGGGTGCAGGGGTGGCTGGGACTACTGCTTACCTGCATCAACAGTTGATACACCTGCGAACGATCATGCTGCTCAAGCTGCGGTATAAGCAGGTGCAAGATCGCCTCGCTTCGTTGAGGCTGACTGTTCTTTTGTTCTACTTCAAGCAGCTCAATACGTCCTTTGCCTTCCATGAGCCACTTGACGTCCATGCAATCCGCAGCCGAGTACACCTGCTCGCAAAGGTTGGCTAGTATCTGCTCGATTCGATTCATGACCTTTACGGACTGGTAGTATGGTAGTATAGGCTTACAAGGATACGGATAATTTCATACTACCTCGTCTCACTTAGGAGGGTTTTCAGCGAGATCGCTAGTTTCTTACTTGCATACTCGTTACTTCAAACGGAAGCGGGGAAATGTTCATCGTTTCTAGCTGATCTGACGTGAGAAAATAGCCACTAACCGTCACCTTTAAGCTATCCTTCTGAAAGGCTGTCCCTAAATTACAGCTTCCCCAAGGCGTTCGATTTGCCTCATCAACGCCAGGACTATAAGCAGGAACTATCTGGAAGCTGGTTTCGCCATTGCTTTGGCTTCTTTGGATAACAATTGCAGGTCGATGCTGAATAAACTCCCGACGTCTAAGCGGGCCATAGGGGGACTGGCAAGGGGATGTTTCAATTGCTGTATCCTCTTTATTGCATCCAATGAAAACTAGTAGCAGAAAGGGTAGTAAAGGCTTATAGCTCATGGTATTTTGTTTCAATCAACACCCAGAAGCTCATTAATACGTTGGAATCGTGTAATCTCTAAAATCACCCGAATTTAAACCGCAAATCTCTTTACGTCTCAGTTAGGAGCGTTTTCTTTACTTGACCTCGTAACACATTGACCAGCTGTATAAATTATTGTTGGTGGACCATCTCGTATGAATGGGTGCACTCCCCCTTAATGGCTTATCGAACCAATACCGTATGAATCAGCTGTTGAGCCAGTCTCATTTTTAACCCAGCCTACCACCGCAAACAGCGGATCACTCCCCCCACCCGGGCTACGATCCAGGACCTTTATTTGGTCGAACAGGCCCGTTTGCTCATAATACCAACGCACCAACTGCTGATGTCCCTGGTCATCGAGCGATTGCCAAATGGCAACGGCCTTGGTCGCAAACATGCGATTGGAGAACACGGTCAGGAACGGACTGCCGGGCCGCAGCACGCGCGCCAGCTCCTGGTAAACCAGCACTGGCTGCGTCAGGTACTGCACCGACACCGTGACCATGCCACCGTCGAAGGTATTGTCGCCGTAGCAGAGCCTGGGGAGTTGGTTCAGGTTCTGTACCACGTACTCGGTGAGTTGTGGGTTGGCCTTTAACTCGACCTCATTCATGCCCAGTCCGGCCACTCGTCCGTAGGGGATGTTGGTTGGCAGATGGCTTACCCAACTGCTCATTAGATCGAGAATGTTGCCCCCAGCGGGCAAATACTCAGCATATAAGTTGGTGGTGGCCCGGAGGGCAGCCTCGTCGATGTGGTTGACCAGGCGCGGCTGCCGGTAAAATTGCCGGTCGTCGGTTTCGTCGTAGCGTTGAAATGGATTAGTAGCGGTCATAAGAAGCAGGTAAGGAATCAGGAGCCTAACCGATCGTTTAGAGGGGATGTTTAGCGGGATCAGGCGCACAACTGGGTACGCTTGCCGTTTTGTACTGAATCCATCACGTGACTTTATGACCACGATTCAACATCTCATTTCGGGGAGCGTATTTTGAGAATAAATTAGAAAGTAAAAACCCGTTGGAAGTCAAACTAATAGCCGAGATATTTGAGATCATCGGGCTTTTTCTACGCTCTATATGCAATTCTATAGCTACGTTTTAAGCACATCAGTGTAATGCCAATACTTGTAACGCTGTTTCAATGTTTGTGGGTTACGATAAACATCTTAATTTATTTCGTCTTACCCAACCCTTTGAAAAAATGGTTTTGGTTACTCCAGGCCGTTATATGCTTCGTGGCTGTGGTCGGTAGCATTTTGGAAAGGGGATGGGGTAAAGCTTTGTGGTTATCTATAGGGATGAGCCTATTTCTTATCTTTTGGTATAGGCAAAAGATAAGAAACTAAGCCCTACTGAATCAAGCTTTGCTACCGGCTTAACAAGTAACTTACATAGTTCCAGGTTAATATAATGGTAATGGTTGTTGCAAAAGTCTTGTAGACTATTGAGAAACCTAGAAAAGGGGCTGTTACGAGTTACGTTTTCTGCCTATAGCTACGGGTCGAGCAGTAATCGTCATAGCTATGTCGACTTTTGTAACCGCAACGGCGGACTGCAGCCACTTTAGTTATACAACAGCCCTCCAGAAAGTACAACGCCTAGCCACTCCGATTAGTGGCTAGGCGTTGTAATCTTCTATTTTAATCCTACTTCTGTGCTGAAATAATTATTTCCCTTAACGGAGGAGTGTAGGGACTTTTTAATGAATCAAACCGCCATCGTGCTTCTAACGAATCTATGTTGTACCCTATAGTGCGTTCATAAAACCTGTTCCCGTCGATGCTACTCTCATAGACAAAGGGAGCTTTCTCATAAGATGCCAGTTGGAACTTACCACCTTTCTCTTCAATGTGGACAATTCTTGAACCTGTAACGGGTATGTTGCTAAAGTTAGCAACAGGTAGCGTACTGCGGTTCTGAGCGTATTCGACGGCTACTGTATCAGATGCCTTTCGACCAACCCTGATAGAGAAATTGCTTACACCAAGCTTGTTTATGCCGCTGGTCGAGTACACCGTATCACCATTCACTACATAAGACTGAATCGCGTACGCACCAGATGCACGAGCGGCAGTATCTGATGGTTGATCTTTGGGCTGACAGCTAAAAAGACCAGTCAATGATAAAAGTAGAAGTATCTTGTTCATGATATTGAGCCGTTTTTAGGCTAACGTTGAACAACTTGTTGTCGTATAAAAGGCACCTGATCAACAGGAGTTTGGAGAGCTATCATATAACTCAAGTGGCTGCAGTCCGCCGCTGCGGTTGCAAAAGTCGGTACTAGCCTTGATCGCCCACTATTGACCCTTATTTTCACATTAGAAACTAAGAATCGAACCCCTCAACGAGTCTCAGTTGGGAGCGTTTTTTGAGCAGGATAGTAAAGTTAATACCTATGACCTCAAGCTGAAGATAGCTGTCAGACAACTTGGGGGCGTATCTGGTTTCGAGCTAAAACGGGTTGACAATTGACCATACATCGAACCAATAACATGAGCGGACAGACAATATCAAACCAGCCCGGTATCTGCGATAGGGCCATGCCCAGCAAAATCGATAAAGCGGTGATCCCAAAATACAGTCTTCGTAATCGCAATGTCGTTCTTAACCTGGTAGCCCAAAAAACCAAGGGCAGATGAAGCGGCATTAAATACAGCAGGGTTGGATTCCAGGCCGTAACCCCATCATCCCTGATGATCCAAAGAAAAAGTAAAAACCAGCCTAAAAAGCCCGATATACCAAACAAGAGTCGATCAAACCAGCGATCAACTTTCTCATCATTGACATAACGCCATAAGGTCAAGCCAGTCACTAACAAGCATAACAGGGCGAATACTCCGTTGGGAGTTTTACTAAAAGGAGTCGGCTGAGTAACTATTTGTGGGGCTGCGAACAGCGTTTGTTCACCTTGAATAAGCGGCTCTAGCTTTCCATTTGGTTGTCTGATAGTGGCCTGGCGCAGTTGGTCAGCCAGTTGATCGGGTAAATACATGGCCTGCCAGCCATCGGTTTGTTGATCGGATGCTTTTCCGAGAGCTAGGTTCATGCCCAACTGATACCAAGGCTGCTGGGTCAAATACGTATTCATCAAATCTCGATACGACTTACCTGTCATGCGTCGGCGGGATGGAATCATCAGACTATCCCCACAAGCAGAGGCAATCATATCGCGAGGTCGAGTGGCGCAGTTATCGTAGTAGAATTGGTAGCGGTAGTACCGATTTTGAGGTAGATTATTTACGTCCAAAGCCGCAATAAGCTGTTGGCTTTGGGTGGCCGACAGATTCAAGAGTTGCTCCCGAATACTACGATTAGTCTGTTGATAAAAATACGCCGCCTCACCTAAAGGGTGTACCTCCACATAGTAGGGCAAAGTGCCACTTAAGAACTTTGGGATGAACCAACGGCTCCTATGATTAAAGCCGCCATAGCTGTAATTCCGGTCAATGCCAAGTAGGGGATCAACCAAGCGAATTTCAGTATGACCAAAACAGGATGAGATATCATCGTCACCCGGTCCATAGGTAATCAGACTAATCCGGGCGGCAGGAGAGAGTTGCTGACAAGATGCATATTGACTGAATAGCTCAGCCAAACAGACGATCTGGAACAGGTAGACTAGCCATCGGCTTATACCTAATCTACTCCTGGGGTTGAGGGTTGTCTGACCCACTTCTCTGACAGCTTGACTCAATAGAAGTTGTTGGGTGGGGGCCTGTAGATTCATCAGAGTGATTAGTTTGCCGCAAGATACTATTTTGGGTCAGTCTACCGATAAGTAAGCATCGTGCCCGTCTTTTGAAACGCCCATTTTATGAAGCAACCGTTATTTTGCTTCTCGCCAAGCTAAGTAGCGGTAAACTGTCGCTCGGCTTAGATGAAATAACTGACCAATCTCTAAAATCGTATGGGTTTTAAGAGTATACATCGTCTTTACAGCTCGGGCCTTTACTTGGGCTTCGGTAGAGAGTCCTTTCGGACGGCCGCCTATTCGTCCCCTAGCCCGCGCTGCGGCCAAACCAGCTATGGTACGCTCGAGAATTAAATCTCTTTCAAATTCAGCCAGCGAAGCAAATAGGTTAAATACCAAGCGACCTTGTGCAGTGGTGGTATCGATAGCATCATTTAGGCTTCGGAAACCAATGCCATTGGTTTGAAACTCATTGACTAGCGTGAAGAGTTCTTTTAGTGATCTGTCCAGCCTGTCAAGCTTCCAAATAATGACCGTATCACCTTCTCGAAGAATCTCAAGTAACTTTCGTAATTGGGGTCGTTCTTTAGCCGAGGAAACCTTCTCCTGGAAAATTTTATGACAACCTGCTTTTTTGAGATCATCTAATTGCAAGTTCAGATTTTGATCTTGACCGGGCCGCCGGAGCGGTCGAAACGCGCGCGTAGCCGAATAGCATACTATTATTTTAATACAGAAAAGGGAGCGAGTCTAAACCAGTAGTGGCTAACCATGTACTACGTAAGACAATCAGTAGGGCAGGGCTGATTGATAAGCCATGGCCTTAACTAAAGTTTTTGGAACAGATGCAACTAATAGACAGCCGGTTGCGTCCGTCTGGAAAACTATCTTCTATTGTCACATTTCAGAAACAGACCTAAAAAATTATCGGAGGCCTCGATCACTGCTGAATAAATGGTTAATTTCTTGTTAAAAAGGTAATTAAGCGAGGCCGCGCCTTGGTGATCGTCCGGCGGTGTTCACCAAGGCGCATAATGATAAAGTTGCTGATTCTGGAATCCGCTGACCACCGTGGCGCGGTCAGTATCGCCTAAATCCCCACACAAGACAACTTACAAACTTTTTTTTGATTGTACAAGTTATAGCTACGTAAAATGTCAGTAATATTGCTGACAAATTGTCATTCATGAAAGCAACTACCGAGAAAGCTGGCAAAGCTAGACCGGGCGCTAAGGACAACAGCGCACGACAACCGATCTTTATGGCAGCCAATGTTATGGTGCGCATCCTACCTGAGCGAACCGGCCCTTTCGAGCTCATCGCCCAGTCGCGCTCAGGGGTAACCCATGCCGAAGTGCGAAAACAGGCTTCTTTGTTAGAGCTAACGATTCGGGAGTTAGCAATCCTGCTATCGATGAATGAGCGGACGATGGCTCGTCGCTTAGTGAGTGGCTCCCTGAATAAGGTGGAATCTGAACGACTCCTATTGCTCAAAGCCCTAGCGGCCCATGGCCTGCGCGTGTTCGAAGATCAAGGTAAGTTCAACCGCTGGTTGCGTCGGCCCCTGGAGATCCTGGAAGGTCAATCCCCCCTACAACTGCTGGACACGGCTACTGGCTTCCAGGTAGTAGATCAGATCTTAGGCCGCATTGAATATGGGGTTTACAGTTAAGCAATGCCTTTAGTCTACCGTATCCAAAAGAAGCAGTTCGTTGAGTCAGTGCTCACGGGAGAAGGGGCTCGTTTGAACGGTGGTCGCTGGAATCCACCGGGTACTCCCTTAGTTTACACGTCGATTACACCCGAGTTGGCCTTACTGGAGACGCTGGTGCACTTAGATGGTACACCCGTACGCGATTTGCCGCCGTTTGTACGCGTAAGCATCGAGCTACCGGAGGCCATTGAGGAGATCCGATTATCTGAGCTGCCCACAGGTTGGGATGCGCTCAAATATCCTGAAAACCTACCGCAATTTTTACTACCCAGGCTAGTACCGAATTATCCGACCTTGGCCTTTGCTATTCCGTCGGTGATTGTTAAGAACACGCCTTCGCGCAACATCCTGATCAATCCTTTGCACCCGCTGATGAGTCAGGTGAAGGTAGTAGACATGGTAGCTCATGAGTTCGATGAACGATTACAGAAACAGGCTGAGAAGTCAGCGGTAGAGGCCGCTCGGGTTAAGAAGGGCCAAAGACGGTCAACTTAATTGTACCATCCGGTTTCAGCCCTTGTGTGGTAGAACGGCTTGTACCGTTCAAGAATAGAGCGTTTTGTAAAAATGGTGTCGATCGTAATTCATGTCTACTATGCCAAATTAGATTCGCTACAAAGATGAAAATCTGATTAGCCCTAACCCATTACTACGTACTAAGCAAAGCCCCTTCTGCCAATCCGTAGTGACATAGACAGAAGTGTTCTATCTGTTTAAGCGGGGCCCCACAATGCTTACCCCATACTCGTGATGTACCTGCTTGATAAGCTCCAAGCTGGCCGTTGGGGCGAGCTGGGACAGCGCCTTGAAAAGCTCCTCGGTTTTACCACTAGGATTGGTTTGGAAAAACATTGACCCCGTTTCACTGAGTACTAAAAACGCATGGGGCACCTCCCGGGGCAAAAAGATAGTATCCCCACCCTTGAGGGTATAATGCTGGTCACCTACCTGCAACAGAAATTCGCCTTCGACGATGTAGAACTGCTCGTCCTGCCCATGATGAACATGTAAGGGCGGGCCGTCGTTTTTATGGTACTTGCCAGAAAACATGGTCAACTGCTGGTTGGTATCCTGGCCTGCTATTTTTAACGAGAGTTCCATACCCAGCACATGATAAAGCTGGTCAAAACGAGCTTCGGTCTGCCGAATAACAAAGGGTTTAGGGGTAACCATAGGTGTAGTAGTTAGTGTTGCAGGGAGCAAAGGATTAGCTGCAACGGCTGATAGGCCCAGCATAAAGGAACGGCGTGTCGGATGGTACATAGCATTGGTAGCCTGGTTGTGCTGGCCACAAAGCTAGCCTGGTCGGCAGGGATTGTATTGGTCAAAAAACGACATCCCTAGCGAAGACCCAGTACTTTTTCGGGCGCACGGGTTTGGGCTTCTAAGAGGTCTGGGGGCGTCAGGCCGGCAAACTGTTTGAAGTCTTTGACCATGTGCTGATAATCCCCATAGCCACAACCCAGGGCAATAGTGAGCCAATCCAGAGTAGGATCTCGCTGCTTGTGGGCAAAGGCCCGGTTGAAGCGAGCAATCCGCAGGAATAATTTTGGACTCACCCCATTCCGCTGCTTAAATTTTCGTTCGAACTGCCGAACGCTCAGACAGGCTTGACTGGCCAGATAATCTAGAGATGGGGGTAAATAGGGTTTCATAACTAAGCCATTGACCCGGTCGATGGGCTCGATCCGTAAACGCAGTTGACGAAACATGGCGAGCAGATAGGTCTCGGTGGTTTGGATCATGCGGTCATATTGCTCCGTATCCATCAATTGCTGAAGGAGCTGATAGTTTTCCCGGCCCAGTACATCTTCCGCATTGATCACCGCGTCGGTGAAATAGGTGGTAGGTAGTTGCCCCAGCAGATGAAAGAGTCCTCCGGGCTGAAAAACAATTTTGAGGAGCTTGAAATTTCTTGGGTAGTGGTGAAACCAGCTACTGAGCAGTTGCCCCTGAATCACGCTGGGCGGGATTAGCAGTCGTTTATCCTGGTCAGGACTTATTTTAGTGAACCGGCCCGAGGGATAGAAGATAAGACTTTGTTCGGCCCGGGCTTCCAGCAGTCGGGCTGGTCGCTGACCCGCCAGGCCTTCAAAGTTAAAATGGATCAGAATATATTCTTTGACAAAGGGCAGTAAAGCGGGGTGGGGCTGAGTGACTTGGTAGATCATAGCATGCTCCGTCATTTAGATAGCTAGTTAGTAAAGAACATGCTTAAATGCTTGATTGATACCCGCCAGCCAAGGAATAATAGCTTAATTTAGGAAAAAAATTGCCTCTTCGTCTCAATTAGGAGGATTTTAGGAGATAGTGATTTATTTGATATCTTTCAACGACTATTAGTCACATACGAAGGATGTACACTACCGTTTACTTTCAGATCATGTGCTGAAGCAGCTAACCAGTGCTTAAACTGGACAAACCGGGCTCTGGCCAGGGTAGCTTGCTGGCTTTGACCGACCAGATCCAAGTATAAGCAATACTTGCCTTTATGCCAGTATGCGTATTTCGAACGGTTTGCCGATGAAGAAGCACTTGTCGGTTGGCCGGAAAAAATTGCGTGGGGTCGAGTTCAGCGGCTAAGGTGTCTAAGCTGCGATTGATTTGCAAGGTGCCCAACGGATGCCGCACAAAACACTGTCGGTTAACCACATAAAATAATAGACAATCGGCCGCTAGCAAGATCATTGTGCCTTTTTCGTCGTGTCCTTGGATCGTGGTTAGGTAATCTGAAGGAGTGTATGGGGCTGGGGTCAGCTGATGCCGTTTGAGCCGACTCTTGACAGCGGTCAGCAAATCCTTGATCATGAAGGGCTTGGTCAGGTAATCATCCGCTCCCAGGCCCATCCCCCGGCGTAAGTCGACCATGTCGGATTTGGCGGTTAAAAAGACGAAGGGCAGGTGGCCCACATCGAAGCCTGGACAGTATGTTGATGCCTGTGACGGTCCTAGTGGCCTCCTGTTGTGGCTTAATACCGGATCAACCGACCCAGGCGTTAGGCGTCGAGTTACTTAGTTTGGGGTTGCTGTCAGGGCTGTTAAACTTAACATTGAGCCGGCGGATCCAGGTGCTCACACCCGTCGAGTGCCAACGCATTGACTGGCTAAACTTAGGGCTCAGTCAACTAACCGTTTTCCCTATTGGCTGGCGGGTTGTCTGTTGCTGCTGGTTGGCTGGGGCGGGCTATATTGGTTGGTGGCGGGTATGCTGCTGTCGTTCATCAAAACCGTTTATTATACCTGGATTTTGCTCATTGTTATAAATTGATAACCTAAGTTGATTTATTTAATAAAACGTCCTATTCCTGAACCTTAAAAACGGCTCACGTCTCATCGGGGAGCCTTTTTTGAGAATTCTTAGTGATGCTTTTCCCAATCCTTGAATATAAAACGTAGCGCATCGAAATAAGCCACAATGGGTTCGGTCATGTGCGTTTCGCTGGGGTAATGCTTATACAGATAAGTCAGGCGTTGTAGCTTCTTATTAGCCAGTGTGGCAGCCAGCTTTAGCAAATGCTTATGAAAAAACGAATTAGGTCCCCCTTCATTTCCGTCACTAATAAAAAGCATCTTGTTTAAGGCTGAACCGGTTTTCAGTTTTTCATCAGTCAACTTCAACATATACTCCTTGTCCCACCAAAGCGAGGGGCTTACGGCCACATAGGCATCAAACAGATCGGGATGGGTCAACAGACAATTCAACGAGGCAAGGCCCCCAAAAGAGTGCCCGGCCAAAATTTTATAAGCCGCGGTTGGGTAGGTTTTCTCCATCAGGGGCATCAGTTCGGTCGCTATGAATTGTAAAAATTTTTCGTTGCCCCCACTGGCTTGATAAGCACTAGTATCGGGTTTGCCCTCATAATTCAGCACGCTATGGCTTGGGGTAAGGTCTCGGGTTCGGTTGGTATTGGGGATACCAATGACGATTGTCTTGGGCATGGCCATCACATCGGGCCGAGAAAGATAATCGACGTACTGAACAAGCAGTTCAAAATGATTGTCACCATCCAGTACGTATAAGACGGGAAATCGCTGGTTTCTATGGGTGGAATCTACTTTAGGGCAATGCACATACACGTTACGCTCTTCGTTCAGTAGCTGGGAGTGCATGCTCACCACCTCGCTGACTGGATAGCTATAGGGCTGCGTAGGCTGGGACTTTGTCGGTGAAGCGACAACCATAAGCAGAATCGATAGCCATCGAAAGGAATACAGCAACAACTTCATGGGGTAAAATTTAACGAATGATGGCCTCGAATTTTTGCCTGACCACTACCGGATTAGGGCGTGCTGTTGTGGCGATATTCGGAGTGGTATGAGCCCAAATATAGTCTTAAAAGCTCGATAGAAGACGCAGATCGGTCAGCCACTTCAGTAAAAAGCTGTGGCTGTGGACCGTGCTTATTGTATCCCTAGACTTCACTAAATAAGTGACGTGTCGCCCGTATGAATTACGCACTTGTGAAGGGCTATAATTAGGGGCGTATATCGCTTTGCTAGACAATCTCTTTAAACCCAGAAGTTAATGAGCACATACATAAACACTTCTTTGGCTTATTTGGGAGCATTGTACAAGAACCACAATTCTAATTTATTAATGATATTTATGCGGGAAAGAGAACAAATCGGCTAGTTCATGGCTGAACCATGCCTGGCCCTATGAATAGTGGTAAGTCCTGGAAAAGCCACTAGCCAGGACTGGTATCCCATAAAAGGGGAATAGCTAACCCTGAAGCGAACAGGGAGTTTTATAGTCGTTTAGATGAAAAAGGACGCTATCATCCGATATTCTGTTGAAACGTATCGACCGGTCCACCGGAATATTACCCAACCTGGTGAATTCGGCTATTCAGCCATTCAGCCGGTAAATTATCTACCCGGTTTTGAGATCTACTCCAAGCAGGGTATCCGACCTGCTTTTGGCCCTGTAATTGTGAATGCATACCGCCTAGGTTTTACCACAAGTGGCTCGGTCGAAGTTGACTTGGGACTCAACACATGTACCCATCACAAAGGAATTATTACCATTACAGCACCGGGTTCTATTTTCTCCTACCGCAACCCAAGTGCCGATTATTCGGGCTATTACTGCCTATTTGACGGTACTTTTTTAGAGCCAATGCGGAAAAATTTGGAGTATTCCTTCCCATTCTTCGATGCGCAGGGTGTATCCTCGTTCTTGCTGTCGAACCCCGAGCTGGCTAAGTTTGTCCAACTCATGTGGGAAATTGACGGGGAACTCAAGGCCGACCAGGCAGATAAACGTCAAGCGGTTCAGCATTATTTATCCCTTATGCTGATTGCAGCTAAGCGAGCTTACCAGCGACAGATGCCCCAACCTTTAGCCATAAGTGAGCCCTATAACCTGGTCGCTGTTTATACCAAATTAGTTAGTCTGCATTTTCTGCAAAAGCGAAAGGTGGCCGATTACGCCACGATGATGAACGTAACGCCCAATCATTTAAACAAGATTATTAAGCAGTATACTAACCAAACGGCTTCATCAAAAATTAGCCAGATGCTACTGCTAGAAGCCAAAGCCCGCTTAAGGTATACCCAGCAAAGCATTGCTGAGCTGGCTTATGAATTGGGCTTCAGTGATCCATCCGCTTTTAACCGATTTTTTAAAAAGCAAACAAACAGCACACCGTTGAGCTTCCGGACATCGGCATAAATCGGTATAGACAAAGCATAATCCGGTCAGTAGTTGGGCTGTCATCCTCTATAATTTTGCTTGACAATGTTTGTTAAAGCAAAATGAAAAATCTAGAAAATAAACGAATTATTCTTGTTGGTGGTACTTCGGGCATTGGTTTAGCCACTGCCATTATGCTTGCCGCAGAAGGGGCTGATGTTATTCTAGCCGGTCGAGACGGACACAAACTTGAGCAGGCCAGAAAGCAAATCAGCGCATCGCCCCTTTCACAAGCCGTCGATGCGACGGATCGACATCAGTTAGATGATTTTTTCCAAACCGTAGGCGATTTTGATCACTTAATTCTTACCGTTAGTGGCGGCAAAGGAGCCGGTGCTTTCAAGGAGTTGAACCTGGATGATCTGAGGGTAGGCTTCGACGAAAAATTTTGGCCGCAACTTCAGGCTTTACAGGCAGCCCTTCCTTACTTGAAAAAAAGGGGTAGTGCTACATTAGTTACGGCCGTATCGGCTACTTCGGGCAAGCCTGGTTTTTCGGGGTTGGCTGCGATTAATGGTGCTCTGGAATTGATGATACCCGTTTTAGCCAAAGAGCTGCAGCCTTTACGGATTAATGCGGTTTCCCCTGGCGTTGTCGATACAACTTGGTGGGATTCCTTCCCGACAGCTGTTAAACAGGGTTTGTTTGATCAACTGGCTGCAGAAACCCCGGTAGGTCGCATCGGAAAGCCCGAAGAAATCGGTCGTTGCATCCGCTTTATGCTAGAGCAAGACTTTATCACCGGTCGAATATTGCAAGTGGATGGTGGGTATGGTCTATAAACCGGCCTAAATAGAGTAGATGATTGGTTGGCGAAGGAGCCGCTCAATAACGCCCCAATTGAGGATTTGCCTATCAATTGGGGCGTTTATTTCATTTTGAGGAGCGTTATTGTTGGACAATCAGTGCTGAACCGTCTAGTGAGTCGCCGACGTCAGTTGGTTACGCCATTCGGTTTTACGAACGGTCCCAATGACTTGGAGCCAGAATACAAAAAAGCCTGTCCTCAACTAATGGCAGGCTTTCCGCCACTCGGGCGGCCCCGTTCTATACACACCAGTGGACTTCTACTAGTAGGAGTCTATGATACCGGCAAGATAGAACAAGAACCACTTCACTGGGAACACGTCGGCGAGAACGACCTGCTATTGATGCATACTGGTCAAAATGGACTGGAAATAAGTCAGTATTCTATGGTTCCCAACCTGGTGAAACCAGCATTTTGTGAGACAATTCTAAGGTGATTCTAATGATACTTTTTGCCTACTTATTGGGCTATATACCGAACTTTGGGCGGCATTAATGCTACCCTCATGCAAAATCAATCGCTAGGTATTAGTAAGTACTTTCTTAAATCTCCGTCATTTCCTGGAATCCTTTTACTTGCTTTTGTGGCCGCTTCCCTATTGCTTGCCAACTCTTCAGCAGGACAACACTTTGACCAGTTATTAGCAAATGAAATTGGATTTAACTCGGATGTTCTGCACCTGCGTTATTCTGTTTTATTGTGGATCAATGACGGGTTGATGGCCGTTTTCTTTCTATTGGTTGGCTTAGAAATTAAACGCGAAGCCCTCACGGGTGAATTAGCTTCCATTGAAAAAGCCGCCCTACCTATTGTGGCCGCTTTAGGCGGTGTCATTGTTCCGGCTCTGGTGTATGCCCTCATCAATCAAGGAACGCCCACCGCCAAAGGTTGGGGCATTCCAATGGCAACAGACATTGCCTTTGCTCTGGCTATTGTCATTATGTTAGGCAACAAAGTACCTACTTCCTTAAAGGTATTTTTATCCGCTCTGGCTATCGTGGATGACTTATCGGCTATCATTGTGATTGCCCTTTTTTATTCAACCAGCTTGCAGCTTAGTTACCTACTCTATGCTAGTGGTATTGTCGTACTCCTACTGGCTTTTAATCGTGCCGGGATTCGTAACCTGGCTTTCTACCTGATTCCTGGCCTAGTAATGTGGTATTGTGTGCATCACTCCGGTATCCATGCCACGATTGCAGGCGTATTGACTGCGCTCACCATACCAACAAATCCAGTCAACGGGCATTCACCTCTAGAAAAGTTGGAACACGTATTAGCTCGACCTGTAAATTTTTTGATTATGCCACTCTTTGCGTTCGCCAATACCAATATCCGGTTTGAAGCGGGCATGGTTGAGGGGCTGGCTACGCCTTTAGGATTAGGCATCCTGCTCGGCCTATTGATTGGCAAACCGCTGGGCATTACTCTATTTTCGTTTTTATCAGTAAAACTAGGCTTGTCCTCGCTTCCTTCCGGCGCTCAATGGAAACACATTATCGGAGTGGGAATCTTAGGCGGCATTGGGTTTACTATTTCGATTTTTGTGGCTAATCTATCGTTTGAGCAGTTGGAGCTACTTTCTCAAAGTAAGTTTGCTATCCTGACGGGTTCTATTCTGGCGGGAACTATAGGCTATATTACACTACGTAGTATTTCCCCGTCTTAGGTATTAAAATTACCAATATCGTAAAACGCCCGTTTTTATGGCCTTAATGGTTACACGTCAATGGTTATGGCCTGCACTCACTGATTTGTCTCAAATTGCCGTCTCACGTATCAACATCTCAGAAACAGAGGTGTAGATGAGTTTAGGATACACTTCGACAAATACTATCGGTTTCATCCGCATTTGTCGTTGATTCCGTTCAAGACCAGACAACTAAAGTGCCGTACTTACTCTTACAAAGCAGCCGACTTCTAGCTAGTTTTTGAAGGATATGAATTCATTTCCCCTTCTACGCATCATTTCCAGAGGCCAGACCGGTATTGACCAACTGGGCCTGGAGGTCGCCCGATCGCTGGATATCCCAACGGGCGGTGTTGCCCCTAAAGGCTATCTGACCGAGAACGGACCCGATGAGCGGTTACGGGAGTATGGTCTTACCGAACACACTTCTGCGCAGTATCCACCCCGCACCCGCGCCAATGTTCGGCAGTCCGATGGAACCGTGATTTTCGGCCAGCTAACCGATGGAACGAAACTGGCGCTGGATACCTGCATCCGGGAAAACAAAACTCTACCTGGTTAACCCAACGGCTGAGCAGCTGCGGCCTGGCTTGTCGAGTACTCGATCCGGGTATTGAATGTAGCCGGCAGTCGGGACAGCGGGTTGACGCCGGAGTCGTTGGAACAGTAGCGGCAGGTGCTCATCGAAGCGTTGCAATAAGATCACAGGTAAGGCAATACGTCTCTCTGTTTGAACGAGTGTATTCGCAAGTGGCTGGGAGAGAATAGGTTACCGTTGGCTCAGAAGATTAGCCAACGATCCGGGCTTTTCTGTAAACTGGTCCTTCAATCCTACATCCCTTCCTCGCCATGAAAAATATCGTTGTTTGCTGTGACGGAACCGCCAATGAACTGACCTCGCCCGACCAGAATTCCAATGTCATCCAACTCTTCTGCATGTTGCGCAAAGACCCAACCAATGCTGATCAGGCTACCTACTATGATCCTGGCGTGGGAACGCGGGGGTATGTCCAATGGATGGACTGGTGGGATCAGGCGACCGGCTGGAGCGTGGATGAGAACGTGAAACAGGCCTACGAGTTTCTGATGAACTTTTACGAACCCGGTGATCGCATCTTTCTGTTCGGCTTCAGTCGGGGTGCCTTTACCGTGCGGGTACTATCGGGCCTTATCGCCAAAAGCGGCCTCCTTTACAAGCGCAATGAAAACCTGATTGAATACGCTTTTAAAGTGTTCCGGCAGACGGATAACGATGAACAGGCGACCGAATTCCGAAAGAACCTGTCGCGCGAGGTGCCCATTGCGTTTCTGGGCGTCTGGGATACGGTGAGCGCCGTCCTGCACAAAGTGACGTTTAACAAACTACCCCGGTTCTTTCAGGACACGTTACTCTCCAAACAGGTTGAGTACGCGTGCCAGGCGCTTGCTTTGGATGATTTTCGGCGAACGATTTTCAAACCCATTTTGTGGGGACCGGTAGAACCCCTGGACCGAATGGAGCAGGTCTGGTTTGCCGGGGCCCATTCGGATGTGGGGGGCGGATATGAACCCGACGGGCAGGGACGTCGACTTGCCCGGGTACCGTTACAGTGGATGATCAAACGAGCCAAAGCCCATGGTTTGCTGCTGGACAGCTCCGTGGATCCGGATGCGCTGGTTCTGCCCGGCGACGAAGCTGGAGACCTGCATCGACCCGACCAGACAATGCCCTGGATGCTATTTCCCTTTCTAAACGGCCCCCGCCCCATTTCGGCCCATCAGCCAATTCATGACTCGTCTCAACAGTTGCTGCCCCGGCTGCACCAGTCCGTACGGCAGCGTCTGCAGGAGCGGTCCGATTACCGGCCGACCAATCTACCCGAGGCTTATGTGGTGGTTGATGATGCCGGCAATGTTGTCGAAACAGTCGATAAGCTCCGTTCAACGGCTTCGGTACTGGTCAGCTAATCCGGTTTAAAGCCCTGAGCAATCAGCTAGACGAGCGCTGGTATTGATGCTGCCACGATTCGGCCCTGACAACTTCGGCTCTGACTAGTAAACTTCAGTCGCGACGAACGGGAAATGGCGTTAATTTGATGGTAGTCTATGAATTTTGAGTGGGACGAGGGCAATTTAGCCAAGCTGGAATTAGTTCGAGAAAGCGGCCGACTTTTTTATCGGGATGAGATCAAAAGTGTGTTCGATGATGCCAGCCAACTGATCACGCAGACGTACAGCGACGAGCTAACTGGGGAGAGCGGTACATGATTCGGGGTATCAGTAATGAAAACCGCGTTCTTTCTGCTCTTTTCGTAGTACGGAAACCTGGCGACCGAATCCGGCTGCTGAATGTGTAGAAGACGAAAGGGGCTAAACTCAAGGTTTAACATAGTGCCAGTGGTCAATTTATTGGCCGCATGGGTTTAGTAACCAATCCAGGCTTTACAAGCGCACAGGGTAGGGGCTGCTGATTCAGCTACTACAGGCGTGCTTTTCCGCTTACTAAAATTCTCGACAAGCCTATTGAGCTCCTTGGTAACTTACCTCAGTAAACCACTAAACCAGATCCGGCTGGTTCAGCTAGACTCCCAATCCCCTGCCATGAAGCGTCGAACATTTCTCCAGGCCACTTTACTCACCCCTCCCTTC
>NZ_BAAHAC010000013.1:0-401574 GCF_054777875.1 Spirosoma koreense
CCGGCTGGCAAAATGGAGGAGTTCTTTGTCAGGATGGCGGGGTTGGCCAAAGAGCCCTCTACGGAAGAAATCGCTCAACTATTTGCCGACCATGACATGCAGGTAGTGGGCCCTCCGCTGAAGGTGGATTGATGTAGTATGTTGATTGCTGCTGAGCTACGTTCAAGTGGCTAATCGACTTTTGCAACAGCCACTTCCTTCATGTAAAGGGAGCAAAACTAGAATTCAGGTGAGCCCTGTATGATAAAGTATTTTGAAATCGTCTTATATAGGCAATAGCTTTTCGTAGCTACCATCTTCGTTGAAGATGATAATTAAACTGCCCCCATTACCTCCTGAAATTCGCGAAGCTCCTCTTTCCATCTTACGATTAGTAATTGGCATAACATTGTCAGTCCAACGACTTTTGATCGTGGGTCGAATGTAAACACGATCACCAATAATTTGCTCCAAGCAATGATTTAAACGGGGTTTGTCACCCACCGCTGGTTTGACATTTCGATTAGCATCGGCCTCAAAAACTAAGATAATGTCGCCATTAAACGAAGCGAACCGACTAGGCGGGTTATCCTTGTAGCTGTCATCGATACTCGGTAAGAGTAACCAACAGGTTTTGCCCTGTTCATTTTGATATTCTCGGAGCAGAACAATGCCTTTATCGTTTTTCCATTGGTTCTGCTCGCAACGACGAATGAAATCATACAAGACTTGACGCTTATTAGAGTCCGTATCTAGCTTAACCTGCTTTACATCATTACAGGGTGGGGGATATCCTGACTGAGCATAAGTATTTGGGATGAGAAGTGTTAAACCTAGTACCAAACAACCCCAGTTTATGACGTGCTTCGAACAGAGCATAGTTGTTATATAAGTGCGGATATGTTAGCTAAAGCACAAATCGTTAGCCTAATTACTTGTGATTAACTGTCTCCTCAAACCCTCTGGATGAGAAACTGCTGCGGATTGGGTAGAGGTGGCGGACCACTGGCCAGAAATTAAGAGGGTAGCGTCTCGCGAAAACGCTCCTCAGTGAGACGAAGAAACGTTCATGAATAGGCTTCCGTCTTAGGCGACGAAGTATTCATGTATCTGCTCATTAATTCGGCCGTTTAAAAATACGGTCAACAGCTAGGTCATATATATCAGACGAAGCCTTGGATTTCTCAACCAACAAGGATGAATTTGTTGACGCTTAACTTCAATATAGTGATGTTTCAATAAATTAATATACCTTTGTCATTAACCAACTGGTTAGTTAATGGCTATCATACAGGAATCTACTCAAAGTCGGATTTTAACCGAAGCGGTCACCATCTTTCAACAAAAAGGGCTTCATGGGGCCCGTATGCAAGAGATCGCCGACAAAGCAGGCATCAATAAGGCCATGCTTCACTATTACTTTAAAACCAAAGAGGAGCTATTCAGCCAAGTTTTCCAACAAGCCCTCGACCTGTTTATCGCTAAAATTGAGCTAATCCTAACCAGTGAACTACCCCTGAATCAGATCGTCATCCACTATGTTGACCATACCCTGGACGCGCTGTCGGCTAACCCGACAATACCCGCCTTTGTGCTGCACGAAATTAATCGAGATCCACAACGAATGATCGACGTATTCGCCGGTAACCAGCGAATCAATTTAGCCCAATTCGCAAAACATTTTCCATCCGCTAACGAAGCCCAGCAGTTTTTTACCGATATGGTCGCTTTGTGTGTCTATCCGTTCGTGGCTCAGCCCATGTTAGAAAAAGTTTTTGACCTATCCCCGACGGGGTATCTACAGTTTATTCAACAGCGTAAAATACACATTAAAGACCGACTGTTGAACCAACCGCTCAACCCAACTAACTCATGAACAGGACCAATTTATCCCGTCAATTATGGATTGGTTGCTTAGCGATCACCGTTTCGGTTATTCTCTTTACCCAAGCCGGTATAGGTGTAGGCCTAGAGTATAGTTTGCTGAGTGGAATAGCCCTACTCGTTTGGATTCGTCGGGCTAAATCAGAGCCAATTCCTCCACGGGTCGTTGTTTATTACCTAGTAAATATTGTAGGTCTATTGGGATTAAGTACCGTTCGCTACGCAGCTCACTATGGTGAGTTCGTTCATGCACAGTACCCAACCCTGTTCCAGGCTCACATGGCTAATACCTATAGCCACTGGTTCCTGGTCCAGGTTTGCCTCCCCGTTTGTTTGCTTTTATTGGGCGGCTACTTTCTCATCAAACAGCCTGCCACCGGGCTGTTCTTCGCGCTTTGGGGGTTCCTCTTTTGTGGCCTTGAAGCATTGATCCAGGTGGGCGTAGAATTAACTCAGTTAAGGCAATACCAGCATAGCTATTTTCTGGGTGTCTTTATCGGTATAGGGCAATTTTTGCTTAGCGCCTGGGGCTTATTAACCCTAGCCAAGTCAAATCCAACGCCGGTCGTTAGCCAACCCATTGTGTCCATGTCAACTCGTCGGATTAACTTATGGTCGGGTTTATTTGTCAGTTTTGGGGCCGTGTATGCGATCACCTTGTACATTCAGGCGGGGCCGCTACCGGTTGGTGTCATTATTGGTTCCATGATGGGTGGCCTCATCGGGTGGCGAAAAACAACCGCTCACAATAGCGCCGATCCCCATAAAGTTGCTCCACTATATCTGCTCTTACTCGCTTTATTTTATGGCCATGTTGGTGAGGAAGTATTAACGCATTTTAATCGAAGTATTGCCGCCATTTCACACCATCCCTGGAGTGATGCTGAATTTGATTATGTGATCACCTTGATTGGTCCTCTTGTTTGGGTGTTCGCTGGTTATAGCCTTTGGAAAAGGCAGGCTTTCGGTAACTTTATTTTATGGTTCATGATCGTGGGCATGATTGTCGGCGAGCCCACTCATTTACTGGTTTTTCCGATTGTCCGCATGGTTCAGGAGGGAGTGCCTTACACCTACTTTTCAGGTATGTATACAGCCTTATTTCCCATGATCCCAGCTATACTTGCTTTAGTGCTTATTCTGAATGATCCTAAGAAAACTAAACAACATCCGACGACCGCTCTTAGCTAAGGGATGCTTGTTAATCAGCTTATTGCTATTGTGGATTCAGCCTTGTTGGGGTCATGGTATGGGTGGCACGGGTTTGTTGCATCCGCTCACAGGCTTAGACCATCTGCTGGCTATGCTCGCTGTAGGTGCCTGGAGTGCCCAACTGGGGGGGCGATCGATTTATATCGTGCCAGCTTGTTTTGCCGGGATGATGGTTCTCGGTGGTGTAACGGGAATAATCTACCCCATTATCCCGTATTTGGAAACAGCTATTGCGATGTCGGTACTGATGCTAGGTTTAGTTGTCAGTATTGATCAACCAACGGGTTGGTTCGTATCTAGTTTTCCGGTGGGTGTTTTTGGTTTTTGCCATGGGTTCGCCCATGGCTCAGAAATGAACCGAACCGACGGAATCACTGAATACATCCTTGGATTTTTAATTACAACCGTTAGTCTTCATTTGATTGGTACCTTTGGAGGACTTCTACTGGTGGAAGAGAGTCAAGGCAGAAGGCACTTACGCCAGATCGGAATAGTGACGAGTTTAATCGGCCTATACTTGTTAGTGCGATAAATGCGTAAGCATACTGGATCATATATCCAGCTTGAATGCATTACTGAGTGAAAAGATCACGCTTACCGGTTTGATCAAAGTATGAATTACTTCTTTTTAGCCATATCTGGATCAGCTCTTATTAGGGAAGTGATTATGGCATTCTCATGAAATGCTGGATTATTTACAAACCCAACCAGCCCCTCAACTGATCTTACTGGATGTTGATTTACGGCATGCCCAAGATGGGTTT
Source organism: Spirosoma koreense (assembly GCF_054777875.1). NCBI lineage: Bacteria > Pseudomonadati > Bacteroidota > Cytophagia > Cytophagales > Cytophagaceae > Spirosoma > Spirosoma koreense. Next base: position 3,840 of record NZ_BAAHAC010000013.1, read on the forward strand.
GGTTTGCTGCCTCAGCTACGGACCCACTATAAGGGGGCGGTCCCCATCATTATGCTGAGTGTGCTGGATGAACAAACCAAAATCGAACAAGCCTATGATCAAGGGGCTGTGGCTTATACGCTCAAACCGGAGGCCTTACATGGTTGGCATACCTACGTGCGGATGTTGCACCACTATTGGCATCAATCGGTGAGTCTGCCGACCATTGATTATCCGATCAACTAGTCTTATACAAAACCCCAGAAAGGGTTGCTCCGCTAGTCAAGAAGTAGCTAGTCTCGTGGGTTATTAGCCAAGAACTTGGAAGCGAAACCCTTCCGAGTTTAGTGCAGGGCGGCCTGTATCATGCCAACTACTAACCGGGAGAGTTTCTTGGCTAGCAATAGTCTGAATACGGAAATAGATTACATAGGGTTGGCTAGCCTTTCAACAAGGTGAATGTTACAGTTGTCCCCTCATGTTCAACGCTATCTATTCGTATTGTACCTCCGTGTAGCTCCACAAACTCGCGAACAATCACTAACCCTAAACCCGAGCCAGGCATATTCACCACATTCTTCGCGCGAAAGAACGTCTGAAATAAGTGGGCTTGTTCATCGGCAGGAATACCAATTCCTTGATCAATAACCGATATGACCATTTGCACGCCAAAGCTGATCACTAACTTCGGGTTACTTTGGGAGAACTTAAAGGCGTTTGACAGTAAATTAACCAGTACGTGGCTGATCAACTTCTGATCCACAGAAACCCGTTCTGGTTCCCCGTCAAGTAATACATCTACGACCCGATTATCCTTACGATTCGCGAAATGCGTTTCGATCACTCGGTTCGTTAAGGCAACCAAATCAACCGGTTCAGGATGAAAGGGAATTCGGCCGACGTCAATCTTGCCAATCGTCAGGATGTCGGTTAATAACTCGCTAAAGTTGGCAATCTCCCGTTCAATAATTTCCAGATGTCGGCTAACGGGTGGGAGCGGACCCTGGATCGATCGCACTAAGTGCATACGAATCAGATCGACGCTCGATTGAATAGTTGCCAGGGGCGTCCGGAATTCGTGGGAAGCGGTTGCGACAAACTGGGATTTGAGCTTATTTAATTCCTGCTCCCGGATCAGCGATTGCTCAAGCACCAGCTCCTTTTCTTTCATATCCGTAATATCACTGGCAATGCCAATGCACCGCAGGGGAACACCCCCACTGTCTTTCATTACAAAACTGCGAACATTAAGCCAACGAACCAGGCCGTCCCCGCCCACAACTCGGTATTGAACGGGAATTTCCTCCCCCTGGCGATACCGATTGAATGCCGCTTCTACCATCGGACGGTCTTCGGGAATAACCGAGTTTAGGAACGAGTAAGGATCCTCGTAGAGACGTTGGGATGGAATGCCAAAGACGCGTTCATAGGCCGGATTGATATATAACAATTGAAACGGATCCGCCGACTGAATCCAGAAAACCTCATCCACGTTTTCGGCAATTTCCCGAAACCGCTGTTCGCTTTCCCTCAGGGCATCTTCGGCCTCTTTTCGCTCAGTAATATCCCGGGCTGACGAATAGATCAGTTTCTCATACCGTTTGGCGCGCCATTGAATCAGGCGATAACTACCGTCTTTGTGCTGATACCGGTTTACAAAACCGTCAATGACGGGCATCTGGTAGGTTTGTAATGATTCGTTGCGGTCGTCGGGGTGAATAAATTCGAGAAAGTAACGCCCCTCCATTTCTTCCGCCCGGTAGCCTAACGTGTCAGTCCAGGCCTGATTTACTTTTAAGAAATGCCCGTCCAGGCTGGTAATGCAATGGAGGTCGAGCGCCCGTTCAAAGAAGATCTTTAGCTCACGACTCGTTTTTTCAGCCTTTTCTTCGGCGGCTTTCAAGGCTGAAATATCCGTTGCCATCCCGACGTATCCTGTCACCTTACCGCCCTCATCTTTTAAGGTGCTGGCCGTCATAAAGACCGGGATACGTTGCCCCCTTTTACCCAGAATTAAGCATTCAGTATGAAAAAAGCCATCTGTTTCCAACGCCGTTTTAAATAGTCCTGATGTAGGGCGATCGGAAGAAGGCTGGTACGAAACCAGGGGTACCGGATTTTCCGGTGTGCCTGGTTCAATCTGAATGACGCAACCGATCAATTCTTCGGGTTTATAGCCTACCAACTGTTCGATCGCCCGGTTCGCCGTTCGAACGATACCGTTGGAATCCGTTGAAATGATCGTCTGACCGGCATGTTCCAGAATTGCATTTTGCCAGGCCGAAAGTTGCCCGATCTTTAGAGTACGCTCCGCAACATGCTGCTCTAAATTTTCAGTCTGGGCCTGTAGCTGCTGCTCCATTCGTTTCAGTGGCGAGATATCCTGTAGGCATAATAGGACTCGTTCCCCGATTGGGACCATGGATAGGTTATACCAAATCTGCCCGTGTTCAACACTTACCTGCCATTGTAAGTGGAGCGGTTGGCCGGTTTGTTGAACCGTTTTTAATCGGTCGAACAGGTCAGCCGTAACGGTCGTAGAAAACAGGGTATTAAGTGTATTACCGATCATCTGTTCGACGCTGTGTCCAGCACCAATGGCGCCAACGCCGTTGGTGAAAACATACTTAAAATCAGTCAGTTCACCGTTCGACCAAACCGGTTCGAAAAGGGTCAAACCTGCCGGACAGCTACTTACGACGGCTTGTAATATCGTGTTAGTATCGTTCAGCAACTGATTGGCCTGGCTTAGTAAGGTCTGACTCCGACGCAGTTTCAAGAGCGATACAACCTGCTGGGCCAACGATTTAAGGGTTGTGGCCTGTTGATCGGAGAGGTGCCGTGGCTGATGATCAATGACACATAAGGTACCCAATGCCTGTCCAGCCTCATCAACCAGCGGGACACCCGCGTAAAAGATAACAGGCGGGTCGCTTAACATAAATAGGTTTTGAGCAAAGCGTTCATCCACACGGGCATCCATCACCTCCATCAGCTGGGTCGGCGTTTGAATGGCGTGCGCACAAAATGAATATTGCCGGGGCGTCTCCCTGAGGGTAAGACCTTGGGCTGCTTTAAACCACTGACGCTCATTATCCAAAAAGGTTATCAGTGATATGGGCGTTTGACAGATATGGGTAGCTATCTGGGTTATAGCGTCATATTCTGCTTCCGGTAAACTATCGAGAATACTATAGCTCATGAGCGCCTGTAAGCGCTGCTGCTCGGTTTCTGATAAAGTCATAAAACGGTAGGTTACAGAATGGTCAATCGCTTAAGCTTTAGGGTCCATAAGCGGAAGCTGGAGCGTCACTTTCGTAAGGCCCTCTGGCGTACTATCAATCTGTAAGTGGCCCTGGTTCATCTCAATTAACGTTTTGACGATGAACAAGCCCAGCCCCGAACCCTGCTGCTCGTAATACTTGCGGTCAAACTGAGTGTATGGAGCAATCCGTCGAACATCGCTGGATTTAAACGCACGTCCCCAGTTGGTAATGGTAAGCTGGTAGCACTCATCACGAATCAGCCCCGACACACAAACGTCACGACCTCTGTCCGAAAACTTAATCGCATTGTCTATCAACTCCTCCAGTATCTTGGTCAGGCTGTGGGGGGGTAAGCGTAGATGGGCCATTTCAGTAGCAATAAGGATGGTTGCAGGCTGTTCATGCTCTTTCTCAATCGTTTGTTTAACCTGTTCAACAAGCGCATCGAACACATAGGAGTTGCCCTGGCTTAATGCGTCGTAATCAACTGAACCATGCGGATGGATCAGTTGATTGGTGAGCCGTTCATTGTCGAGGGTTCTTTTGAGCCGTAAGCAACACGTCATCATCTGGTCCAGCATAAACTTCGTCTCGGCGGAGTCGAGCGTAGAGTGAACTCCCTTTAATAGGCCGATAGAGCCCATAATCCCGGCTAGGGGCGTGTTATGTTCATGAATCGTGACACGACCCAGGTTGGCTAGGTATTCGGTCAACTGGGCCTGTACTTGGTTGTTGCGAATTTGCTCTTTCTTCAACCGGGTTTCGATGGATTTTAGTAAGTCTTTACTCGTAAACGGTTTGATGAGGTAGTCATCAGCGCCTAAGACCATCCCTTGGCGGAGGTCATCGGCTTCGGCTCTGGCAGTGAGAAAAATGAAGGGTACGTGACTCAGCGACCGGTGAGCGCGAATGGACTCCAGTACCTGATACCCGTTCATTCCGGGCATCATGACATCGCAAAGTATTAAATCGGGTTGTGATTGAATGGCTTGGTTTATGCCCTCCTGGCCGTCGTGGGCTGTACCGACAATAAAGCCTTCCAGGGTAAGCAGTTCAGCTACGTTCTCACGAATAGATGACTCATCTTCGATGACTAATACCTGCATTTTCATTTATGGTCAAAAGAGGGTACGATGGTTTGGGTCGTTTGGTATTGCCTGGATCAAAGTGTAAGGCTGAGCCTTTACTTGAAAAACACGCAGGGTCTACTTAAACAGGCGAAGCCTCGCTTTATCAATAAAAATAATAGCACCCGCTATGCGCAGGAAGCTTGCCGCGATTATTATAAAAAAATCGAACTAGAATAGAAAAAACGCTGCCTTAGCTTTGTTTGGGCCATTCGAGGTCGCTCATTTTGGTCAACATTTAACACAAAACGCCCAATAATACATGAATAAGACGGCGAGTCGAACCGATTGGCAACAGGAAGTAGACGCTTTGTATACCAACTACTATTTGATTTCTCTATTACTAACTTACCCGTTGACTGCATCGGCTTATGAGGTTAGTAAGTTCCGCCGTTTACAGTCAGCCTTGATCAACACTATTGAACAGTTTGTAGCCGAATTAGAGCAGCAAACAAAGCGAACTCAATCGCCGTTGGCCATTGTCTCTTTGCTGAAAAGTCATATAACGGTTATGCAAAAGCTTAACGGTCAAATCGGTCATCTGTTAAAGGAACAGGGGGCTGGCGTGAGCTAAGGAGCATAACTAAGTTGTCCGTCTCAACGTTTGTATTGGCTCATTCGGAGCATATCCGGTGCCAACGTTATGTGTTGGGTAGAGCCATTTTCGGGCGGTTTTGTTGTCTAAAACGCAGGGGTGACACACCATTGGCTTCCTTAAAACTGAATGAGAAATAAGATAGGCTCCCAAAGCCGCATCGGTCGGCAATCTGCTGAAGACTATGGTCGGTTTCTAACAAAAACGCTGTAGCCTTACGAAGACGGTGGTCTTTTAACAGTTCACGAAAGTTCCGTCGGAGGTACTTCTTTAGATTCCGTTGCATCGCCGACAGACTCATGTTCATTTCCAACGATAATTTATCGGCGGTCAAGGATGGATTACCAGCATGCTGCTCGAGTAACTCGCTAAAGCGCTTGACGAACTGAATTTCGGTTTCCTGGTGAGCGGCCGCCTGCTCTAATTGGTGCAATACTAACTCAGTTTGTCCACGGGTGATATTATTAACTTTTAGGAGTAGTTCTTTATGCAGGAAGGGCTTGAACAAATAATCAACAGCGCCTTCTTCTAAGCCCAGAAGTTTGTCCTGTTCGGCTACTCGGGCAGTTATAAAAATAACCGGAATTGACCGGTAAAGAGCGTGTCGGTTTGTTGCCCGGATAAATGCAATGCCGTCCATGTTCGGCATCATGACATCGCATAAGATTAGATTGGGCAGAAAAGAGGGTAGTAATTCAAACGCACTGATTCCATCCGGTGCGGTTACAACTTCGTGATTACATAATTCGAGCTGCTCACTGATATTTTCCATTAACTGCAAGTCATCCTCGACTACTAATATTTTTGCCATTACGGGTATTTATGTACATAATATCAAAACTAAGTATTTTATTATAAATACGTGTTGATAATTTGTTTAATAAAGATAACTATATATTGATAAAATGGCCGATATGTGACGTTTAACTGCTGCGAGCCACTTAACACTTATAAAATGTCTTAATAATCGCTCCAATTTGAGACAAGGAGAAATTTGAGTACACGTATTCGGGCGTTTTGTGGGTCATTATTATTAGTAACACATTACGCTTAAATGGCACTTATCCTGGCCTAGCTTACCCAATTCGTTTCATCAATTCGTCCCGGTATAGATCGCCAATGGGAAGCAGGACTTGACCAAGGTGGATTCGATTCCGTTCGATGCTGTCGATTCGACTCAGGGCGATAATATACGAACGATGTACCCGAACAAATTGACGAGCGGGTAGTTTTTCCAGTAACCGACTCAAAGGAAGTAAGGTCATGAACCGGGCCTGGCTGGTGTGAATCTGCACGTAATCTTTCATGCCTTCCAGATAAATAATGTCCTTGACATCAATGCGCACGGTCTTGTATTCCGTTTTGATAAAAATGAATTCCGGCTCATCTGGAAATGTCGTTTCTGCCCCTTTATCGGATACCGATTCGGCAGTTTGCAACCGGTTTTGCGCTTTCTGAATCGCCTTCACAAAGCGATCAAACGGAATGGGTTTTATCAAATAATCGACGACATCCAGTTCGAAGCCTTCCAGTGCATGTTGCGGATAAGCCGTCGTCAGAATCACCAACGGCGGATCTTTAAGTGAGCGCAACAATTGAAGTCCCGTCAGATCAGGCATATTGATATCTAAAAACATCAGATCGACCGGCGTTTGAGTCAGGAGCTGGAGAGCGCTCAGAGCGCTTTGACAGGTCCGTATCAGCTGGAAATCCGGCAATTTTTCGATATAATTCTGGATGACTTCCAGCGCCAGCGCTTCATCATCAACAGCGATGCATCGGATCATAGGGTGCTTACCAGGTAAGAGTTAACTCGAGTTGAAAAAAACCATTTTCGGTTGAACTTACTAACTGATGGTGGGAAGGATAAAGTAGATCAAGGCGTCTACGCAGGTTCGTTAATCCAATGCCGCCTTTGGAATCGAGAGCTGGATGGTCGCGCAGGCCATTTCGCGTGTGAAAAGTCAACTGATGATCCGTGACAGCCACTTGGATAATCATCGGTAGGCGACCATGTTTCACCATATTTTCGACCAGCGGGAGCAGGAGAAAAGGAACAATCTGGGTCGTTTCAACGGGGCCGGTTTGGGTGAATTGGACGGCTCCGGGGGCCGATAACCGCAATTCCTGCAAATCGATGTAATGTTGAATCGCTTCCAACTCTTTGTGTAATGGGGTTAGGTTGTCAGCCGTTTCGTAAAGTAAATATCGCATCAACAGGGAGAGTTTCATAATCACCTCCGGCGTATGGGGCGACTGTTTCAACGACAGGGCATACAGGCTGTTAAGGGTGTTAAGCAAAAAATGCGGGTTGAGTTGAGCCTTCAAAAGGTCTAGTTCGATCTGAACGTGCTCTTTTTCCCGCTCCGTCTGCTGCTGCCGATACACGGCCCAATCCGTACCCAGCCGACTAAACAGGGCCAGGCCCGTCACGATGATTAATCCTAAGAACCGAACCGGCGTTCGTTTTTGGAAGGAGAGGGGATTCGACTGAAATTCACTACCTGCCGTATGAAGACTCATCCAGTTGTAAAAAAGAACCGTGATTATCGACAAGCCGATCAACAGCAGTAGCGTAAATCCCCAAAAGAGGATGAATTTCTGCCGGGCCAGTAATCGGGGAACGGTGTAGAGGTAAGCAACATAAAAGGCAACAGCCTGACTCAGTAGGTAACTGCCTTGATATCCAACAAAAAAAGGCAAACTGACCCGTGGTATGACGACGTAGACCACCATACCGATGTACAGCAACCAGCCCAGGCCATGAAGCATCGGTAGGCCGTAATGAAGGAGCCCTTTGAAACGGTCGTTGGGAAAAAGAATTGCCATTTGACCACGAGTTTAGTGATTCTTCAGGAGCAATGGATCTGTCTGGCCCGGAACGTTCCTTTTCATCGCTCAACAGGCTTTTTTTGCCGACGAATTTTTTGAGCGAAATCGGTTATACGTTTGTCGATGTGTTTGCCCTATCGGTCTATTCCTTTTTTTTGGTTGGCTGTGAGGTGGTTGCTTTGAATCGAAACAAAGCGAAACCATGTCGACAGCCATCATTCAGACCAAGCAACTGACTTACTCATTTGGCGAGCGTCTCGTGCTCAGCGGGGTGTCGTTAGACGTTCCGGCAGCCAGTATTTTCGGGTTTCTGGGGCCGAATGGCTCCGGAAAGACGACCACAATCCGGCTCCTACTCGGTCTGATTCGCGCTCGGGAAAACAATATCTTTATGTTCGGAGAGTCCATCCACACGCACCGGCTATCCATTCTCCGACGGGTTGGGGCGTTGATTGAATCTCCATCGCTGTATTCACATCTGTCGGGCTATGCAAATCTGGACCTGAGTCGACGACTCCTTCAGGTTTCTCAAAAACGCATTGACGAGGTGCTGGAAATCGTTCAGCTAACGACCGATGCGCATCGGCCTGTACAGGAATATTCGCTGGGCATGAAACAGCGACTAAGCCTGGCGATGAGCTTACTGAGCGATCCAGAACTATTGATTTTAGATGAACCGACCAATGGCCTCGATCCGGCTGGCATCCGTGACATTCGTGACCTGCTCATCCGGCTTAACAAGGAGCTGGGTAAAACCATTTTTGTGTCTTCTCATCTACTGAGCGAAATCGAAAAGATAGCCACTCATCTGGCTATTATTCACCAGGGCCGCATCCTGTTTCAGGGAACTCCTGGTCAATTGCGGCAACTGCAAGCCACCCGACTGATCTTGCAAACGGCTAATCCCGAACGAACCATGGCTTTGCTGACTAGTGCGAACTATGCCGCCCAGTTGATCACTCCTAACAAGATACACCTAACCGTTGAGGGGCCATCGCAAACGGCTCAAATCAATCAACTACTTGTTCAGCAAGGGGTCGCGGTATACAGGCTACAACCACAAGCAGACACCCTGGAGGATATTTTTTTAACCTTAACGAACGCTAACTACCGACAATTATGACATCCGATATTGGTTATTTCACTCGAGGACTACGCGTTGAACAGCGCAAAACGGGCCGTACATTGATTCTTTGGCTTTCGGTCGGGGTTCCCCTTTTAACGGCTGCCCTTGATTTTGCCGCGTATTACTTTCATGGGGAAAGTATTCTTCAGCAAAAACACGAGCATACGGCCTGGCAGCTTTTCGTCTTTCACCTGATGGTCATGTGGACGATGCTGATGTTGCCCATGTATATTAGTTTGCAGTCTGCACTGGTGACCGCGCTTGAACATCAGGCTAATGCCTGGAAGCATATCTATAGTTTACCGATTCCCAAATGGAGCATCTACTTCAGTAAGCTTTTCTTTTTTGTCGGCTTATTGCTGTTTAGCTCGCTAGCCCTGATCGTCTTTGGGGAAGTGGCGGGTTGGCTGCTAAAGTGGCTCAGTCCAGCATTAGACCTAAATCCCTCAACTGACGGTTGGATTCTAGTGCGAAATGTATGGAAAACGTTTCTGATCGGATTAGGCATGACAGCCATTCAGTTTTATTTAAGTTTCCGATTTCGAAACTTTATTGTTCCGGCGGCTTTTGGCGTGTTCGTTAGTCTGATTGGCTTGGTCGTAAAATCCTGGGCGTATAGCTACGTATCCCCTTATCTCTGGGTTTATTTTTCCATCCGGGACCAGGGGTATGAAGCTGGCTGGGTCAACGGTTACGTGTGGGCCGGATTGGGTACGTTTGTTGGCATCGCTATGGGAGGGTTTCTGGCAACCTATGGTCGAGATGTTGAGTAAAAGTTTATCCTGCTGTTGGTGATGGCCGCTACGATTTCATTAACCACTTTTCACCCCAAAGTCTAGTCTGATCATCTCAAGAAATGCTCCAAAGTGAGACGAAGAGAGGTCAGGTATCTGTTTCTTACATAGAAAGCAGGGTGAAATAGTGTCGATTAGAACTCCAAAAGTATAGCTACCGATTAACAAGGTGCCGATCTGGGTCAATAGATCAGCTTAAGGAGACATCCTTACCCGACCGATAGGGGGCTTGTTTTTAGCACTCCTAACTTCTCGCTAGAGTAGTATCCGTTTTAGCGCATTCCTCCCGAAACAGCTAAGTTTTCACCCGTGATCCAGCCCGCGTTATCCGATGCCAGGAAAGCAACGGCTGGGGCTATCTCATCCGGTTTGCCGAATCTACCCATTGGTATAGCGGCAATCATGTCCTTTTCGATAGCACTACCTGCCAGGCCCAGCGCCTTTGACCCCTCAGTATCAGTTGGACCCGGTGCCACCGTATTGACCCGGATATGGCGGTTCACTAGTTCTCTTGATAAAGAAACGGTCAATGCGTTCAGGGCCGCCTTCGATGAGGTATAAATACTGGTGTATGGCCCTGGATTCTGTCCGCCTACTGAACTGATATTGACAATGCTGCCTCCTGTTTGGGGAAAATACGTTAAAGACTCCTGGATCGTCAGCAGGGGACCTAACACATTGACCCGGTACTGTTCCAGAAAATCAGCCTCCGTAACCGCTTCAATGGGGCCGAATCGGGCAATGCCAGCGTTATTCACCAGCACATCCAACTTGCCAAAGCGCTCCTTCACCTGTTTTAACAAATCAATAATATCGGTATGCCGGGCCATATCGGCCTGAAGGGCAATGGCCTGCCCGCCTGCCTCCTGAATGGCGTTAACCACACGGTCTGCATCGCTTGCCGCTGAATGATAGGTGATAACTACAATTGCGCCACAGGCGGCAAGTTCCTTGGCTATGGCAGCGCCAATACCCTTTGAGCTGCCGGTAACAATGGCAACCTTCTGCGTCAAATCTATTTTCATGAGCTCTCTTTTTTGGCAAAGCTAGATGAACGAACTTTACCCAGGATATGCGTTTCCCTTTAGAAAGTAGTTTCCTTCGAGAAACTACGTTGCGCCAAGACGGATGAACAAGAAAGTATTTATTGATCAAAAGCCGCTGCACTGTCCCAGTCAGCTCAAGGCTATCCATGATACGATGGATATTCTAAGCGGCAAATGGAAAATCACCATCATTGGGTGCTTGAGCTTCGGTGACAAACGGTTTATGGACTTAATGCGGGAAGTACAAGGGATTGGCTCCAAAATGCTGTCTAAGGAATTACAAGAGCTGGAAATCAACGGTTTAGTCAGTCGCACGGTGCAGCCTACCAAACCGGTCACGGTGGAATACGCGCTGACCACTTATGGTCAGACCTTGAGGCCTATCCTGTGGGAAATGGCTGATTGGGGGCAACATCACAGGATAAAAGTTAAAGCGACATTCAAGGAGGAAGTTGGCCATGGCTAGAGCCTAGCTTGAACCCATCTAATTTTTAGGTTGGCTCCCTAAATCCACTTGTAATACAGACTGTCGAACGGATGTGTCAGTTTGATGGGCGATGTGGGCTATTGGCTTAACCTGGCGTGAATTTGGTGGGGTGATTAGGTAAAAGCAAACTACCAACAAGCCTATAGCGCAAGTACTGCCCTACAAGCCAGTCTTATTGACCCTGATTATTTATCACCAATTTTATAGTCTCAAAATACCCTCATACTTGAGACGGCGGGACTTCCATGCGGCTGCTTCAATGAATGGGCGTTTTATTTGGACGGCTTGGTTTAATACCTGTCATCAACTATCAATAGCATACGGAATGGCAATTTTAACGTTTATACCATTGGCGTCGGGGGCAACTGAAAAACGGCTGACCAGCACGGAGGGGCTGGACAATGGCCCTGATAATTCGTTCTATGGCAACTACGTTTATTTCAACTCCTACCGCATCGGCCACAGGCAAATCTGCCGCATGTGAACCGTTGAGGCCAATCCTAAACAGCTAACATCGGATGAAAACTCGAACTGGTTTGCTCACCCCTCGCCCGACAATAACGGGATCGTTTACATTGCTTACACGACCGATGAAAAGCTTACTCATTTATTAGGTAAACAGGTCACACTCCGGCTCATGAACCTTAAAATTTAAGCGATCAAAGAAATCCCTCCGTAATTTATGGTGGGCAGGGCACGATCAGTATTTGTCGGGGCTTCCCGACAGTAGAAAAGTAGCCTTTGTCAGTTATTCTATCAACTAGCGTTTTTTCCTTTATAGTACAGCAATCATGAAAAAAGACAATCGGGCTTCAAGACGGCACTTTTTGCAACAGATTGGGGCAACCAGCCTAGTGGCCGCATCCTCGCCGTTATCCTCGCTGGCCGCTCAGGCCAAAGCTGAAGAACGCATCCTGCACTACGAAAAACCCAGCGGGCCAAATGATCGAATTCGGCTGGGTGTGATTGGCTACGGAGTCCAGGGGCATTTTGATTTGGGTTCAGCCCTAAAAGTACCCGGGGTTGAGCTGGCCGGTATCTGCGATCTGTATACGGGACGGCTGGAAAATGCTAAAGAACAGTTTGGGAATGGACTCTACACCACTCGAAACTACAAAGAGCTATTGGACCGTCCGGATATTGACGCCGTCATTATTGCCACCCATGACGTCTGGCACGCCCGCATCGCCCAAGATGCCCTGGCCAAAGGCAAACACGTGTATTGCGAAAAGCCAATGGTTTATAAAATCACTGAAGGGTATCCCGTCATGGCAGCCGCCAAAAAGGCGGGGAAGGTTTTCCAGGTCGGTAGTCAGCGGGTCAGTAGCATCGGCTATGCCAAAGCCAAGGAACTGCTGGCGGCCGGTGAAATTGGCAAACTCAATATGGTCAATGCCGTCTACGACCGGCAAAGCTCCATCGGTGCCTGGGAGTACACCATTCCCACGGATGCGGATGCGGTAACGACCGACTGGGATCGATTTATCGAAGTGACGGCCAAAATGCCGTTCGATGCCAAGAAATTCTTTTGGTGGCGGGCCTTTAAGGAAGTCGGGACAGGCGTGGCGGGCGACTTATTCATTCACCTGTTGAGCGGCACCCACTTCATCACGGGCTCTAAGGGTCCTAACAGCATCTATAGCACTGGACAGTTCAGCTACTGGAAAGATGGGCGGAACTTACCCGATGTCATGTCGGGGGTCATGCAGTACCCCGATAGCCCCGAGCACGCGGCTTTCCAACTGACCTTACAGGTAAATTTTATTAGTGGAACAGGCGGACAGGAAGTGATCCGGCTGGTGGGTTCGGAAGGGGTGATCGATGTGATGGGCAATAACCTGAGCATCAAACACAGCCTTCTACCCCAGGCGCCCGGGTTTGGTGGGTACGATTCGCTGTTCACCTTCTCCAAGAGTATGCAGGAGAAGATGCAGCAGGACTATGATGCCAAATGGACAGCTGAGCAGCGAAAGCGGCCCCTTAAAATGGATGTCACCTTCAGAGCACCGGAAGGGTATAGTGATCATGTCGATCATTTCACCAACTTCTTTGATGCTATCCGGCTGAATAAACCGGTGGTGGAAGATGCTCAGTTTGGCTTTCGAGCCGCGGCTCCCGCCCTGTCGTGTAACGAAAGTTATTTTAGCAAACAGATCGTCCATTGGGACCCGGCTAGCATGAAGCTGACATAAGTCAGTGATTCTTCGCCGAGGATATAAAGGCCACTGGAAGACTAGCACGTATCAATTGGTTGACTAAATCTCAGTTGATACGTGCTAGCGTATGCCTCTGATTGAGTTAGACAGATAGTAAAAAATAACTGCCTCTCAGAACGCTGGTATGTACTAGGCCAGAATCGAACTTACTACCTGGATAAGCCGAGGCCTGGCTCGCCCTATCATAAAAAGCTGTTTGAAGACAAGCGGAGCAACGAAGGTGCCCTCATCGGTGTATCTGGCTTGTAATTTCTCAAGGGTACGGTAGGCTGAGCCACTACATCCACAGTCTACCTTTTCAGTAGTGCAAGAAAATGCAACCGAAAAAAGTAAAATAAGGCAGAAGGAACTCTTGCTAAAAAGCCGCATGTGTAAGGTTGTCTGGTGTTTCACAATAAAGATCCACAAACAGGCAAGTAGTTGGAAATAGCCAAACAAATAGTTAATTAAACAACTCGTTGCGAATTGAAAAAACTCGTTGAAGCTGCTGATAACAATCAGCTCAGGTTCAACGGGCTCTCACAAAACGCTCCCATCTAAGACGACTTTATATACAGTTGGTCAAACGATCGCAACGGCGAACCGCACAGGCGACCCTGCCCGATGGGTGCAGGAAATTCCCAAAATCGTTTTCTCTACCACCTTGCCCCGAGCAGACTAGCATGATACAACGCTGATTAAGGACAATCAGGTTGAAGAGGTGAACCAACTTAAACGGCAATCCGGCAAAGACCTGGTGATTTTCGGAAGTCCTGGACTGGCTAGAAGTCTGATGAAACGGAGACTCATCGATGCCTACAAATTAACCCTGCATCCGGTCATGCTGGGGGCAGGTATCCCGCTGTTTGACCGTTCGATACCAGTGAGTAAGTTGACATTGCTGGAATCAAAAACGCTTGGCTCGGGCGTCGTGACGTTGTATCACAAAGGGCGATCACAAACGAAAATCTGCCACTCATCTGCTACTCGTCTCCATGAACACATAAGAACAAATCGAAACGTATCTAGCAAGCCAACCTGAACCAAAACGCAACGACCTGCTTTACAACAGATTTTGCCTACTCATAAGCTCCATGAAACTTCTCGGGTTCTCAACGCTCATTCTGCTGGTTTCCGTGGCTTACGGCCAACAACTACCCAAGAGAAACGTGCTTTTTATTGGTAATAGCTTAACCTATTATGGTGGCATGCCTGACTATCTCAAGGCCATGTTAGAGCGCACTCATCCAGAAGTAAACCTAACCGTAAGTGCTTTTCCGGGTATGTCCCTGGAAGCTCATCTAACCCAGATTATTGTAGCAAGAAATGGAGATGGAACAACCACTCGGATCAAAAAGGCAGGTGAACAAACCGAAACCGAAAAAGCGATTGTAAGCCAACCCTGGGATATTGTCATTTTACAAGAAGCCCCTTTCCGCATCTTGATCCCAGAGGTAAGAAAGTATTCCTCTCAAGTGAGTATCGAAAAAATAAAGAAACTGGTCACCAACTCCAAATGTCAATTTATCCTCTTCAAAACGTGGGCTCCAAAACGGGAATTTCCTACTCAATTTTGCTATCCCGCTGCCCTGATTGACAGGCCAGTTGAAAAAGAACAGTATTGCTCCAGACAAGTCAATAGTCTGGAGGATGAGTTTAAGTTGCTCAGTAGTGAAAGTGACTCCTTGGCAGCTGTTACGAAAGTGAATACAATTGATATTGGCCAGACGTATCATCAAGCGTTAACCGAGCATCGCTTACTTGGGCTCTATGACCAGGATGGCCACCCGACAAAATTGGGAGCCTATCTAAACGCCTACATTTTTTATCGATTTCTAGTGGGCACAGAACCAGTTAGGATGGATTATTATGGCGACTTGAGTAAAGAGGAGGCAACTGCATTACAGGGATTAGCTCAGTAAGATTATTAAATTGGATCAATAGAGGATACACTCGATTCAAACTATCCCAATGAAATAAGTTTATTCCCTATACATAAAGTTAGTTATACAATACGGACAAGAAAAGTCTAATTTTCTAGTGTAAAATAGCTCTTCAACAAATAATACTTTTCTAATGAGTGAGGTTGATTTTCATGACGCTGAAATAATTGGTATTGAGAGTAAGCCGGAAGTTAGCCAACTCTTATTATCAGCCAACTTACCAAAGAGGGGCAAATATCAAATTGACTTTCAAGAGGTTGATTGGTGGGATCTGGGGCCTTTTGCTGTACAAAACGTGGTTTTTTCGATTACTTCATTCGATAAGTTCTCGCTAACGGAAGTTGTTATTGATCACCAAGAGCTTGATGAATATTATGTCGAGCTTATTCGCGAAAAAGACTATACTCTTTTTGTCTTAGACGCTTCGGTAGGATTAGAAGGGGTAGTAATCGCGAAAGCTATGAACGTGAGTCCTATATCAGAAAAATAATAATTAATACATTTCATAAGCAGGGATAAGAATTAGACTTTTCTTATCCGTGTTGTATAACTAACTTTATGTAAAGAGAATATTCTGAGAAATTAATAAAATCACTTTACACATAGCCCTACTAATAATTATAATTCTACGAGTTCAAGCTTTCGGGAATTTTTCCGGTATTATCGCCATACACGCTGACAATATCCTTGAGGCTTGCCAATGTGTCGGCTAGGTAACTTTGATCACTTACCAACTCAAATATGGATAAATTACTTTCTGAATGATATGGTGAGAACTTGCCTTTTATAACCAAGTGTCCAGTATCATCGAAACTGACTGTAAATAACAAAATGCTCCCATGAAAGAGCTTCGCTTTACCACTAACTGATACATAAGCGCTACTTAAGTCGTTGTAAAAATTATAAATCTCGCCTGTGGAAAGCCAAATATTACCTTCTACAACATAAGCTCCATTCCTAAAGGCTAGCTTACTTTTTGTTTCGTAACCACCCCAGTGGCATGTACGATTTGGGTATCCAAATACTTCCTCAATTTCTATTTTAATAAACCCATGCTCTCCTTGGATTGAAAAATTCATCTGTTGTATAAGTGGCATTATGTTAGGCTAGGCCGTTCGCCCAGATAGTTTCAAAGTCATCTTTGATTATTTCTTGAGCTTTAACTTCATCCCACTCATCCTTGCTGTTAAGCTCTTCTAAAGACGGATATACTTGAGGATTCAAAAAGTTGTACTCGTCTTGGGTGTCCTCAGAAACACGTTCAATACGTCCATCTCGATAGATATCAATTCTTCTTATTTCATAGCCATCCTCTCCTACTTCTGAATACAATTGGGTTGGATCATCAGGATAGTTATGTATCCAATCCACTTGAATATATCTCATCAAAACTGTTGTATAATCTTCTTTATGTTAAGCCAATATAGCTAAATACTTACTTTTCAAATTGTTACTAGCCGCTTGGTGAGTAACATAATCACTTCTTAGGCTTACAGACTTAAATCCAAGCATTGATGAGACACTCCTTTGCTTTCTTGACTAACATCAGCTTGAATGCCTTGACGCTGGCCGTTGCGCTGGCGGCCCTCCGTAATCACTTTATGGGGTGGCTTGAAACCGGGGTAATCATCAGTGGGCTACTGCTGCAAGGGCTTCTTTGCTGGAGTGGACCAGCCAGAGTGAATTGGCTAGTGCAGCATAGCCTGATAGGCCGATTAGTTGTATTAGGTTGTGTTACGTTGTTTGTTCTAGCGACTTCCCCACAACGAAGTGTTCAAAATCTAAGTTTTTTAGTAGGTACTTATACCCTGATCTCAACCTTACTTACCTGGAGTTCTAGGCTTCGTTTATGGCGACATAGGTAAGGGGTAGAATGGCTTTTTTCACTCTGCGACAAAAGGGCCTTTTCTTGGAAAAGTTTCTTAACATAAGATTCCTTATACAACTTGACAAGGAAAAGTCTAATGGAGAGAAAGCTAAAAAATAACAGATTTCACCGGTTAACCACCGTCAACTTATTCTCTTAAAACGCTCCTTCCTGAGACGAAGAGAGATTTGATTATCAATAATCCGGGCATTATTTGACATAAGAAATCAATCTACTTTCATGTCATCTGAAAGTAGTACAGTAAATAACTAATAGCCAAATACGTCTACTCTATTAAAGGGCTGTTTGAAAGTCTACAAAGGCCGCTTTTAAAAGCAGCTTAGCTACTAGGTGGCTACGAGTCACCAGCCTCAAAGTTGACCCATGTTTTCGTTCGTCCTTACTGAAAGTTGACCTTCACAACAAACAAAATTTGACCTTTACAACAAACCTCCCTACTGGTTTACTCCCCAATTTTGGCCCTGTATTTAAACCAGGAAACAATGACAAATCAAACCGTATTAGTAACCGGGGGCACGGGGTTTGTGGGTATTCACACAGTTTTGAGATTGCTCCAAAAAGGCTACACCGTTAAAACGACACTGCGCTCATTGGCTAAAAAAGAAGCTATCGTTAATGCCTTAACCGAATCCGGAATGGTCGACTTGGAAAAGTTGTCCTATGTGGAAGCCGACCTAACCGCCGATGAGGGCTGGGAGGAGGCAGTTCAGGGATGTACCTACGTTTTGCACGTAGCCTCCCCTTTCCATTAGGACAGCCTGAAGACGAGAACGAACTCATCATACCGGCTCGGGATGGTTCACTGAGGGTTTTGAGAGCGGCCCGGAAAGCGGGCGTAAAACGGGTGGTGATGACCTCTTCATTTGCCGCCATTGGCTACAGTACTGACCCCAACGGGCATACGTTTACCGAAAACGACTGGACTGATGAAAATACCCCGGTTCAAGCCTACATCAAATCCAAAACAATCGCAGAGAAAGCGGCCTGGGAGTTTATTCGGGATCAGGGAGAGGGCTTGGAACTGACGGTTATCAATCCGGTAGGCATTTTTGGTCCCATTATTGGCGGGATTTTTCCGGCTTCGTATGAGGGAGTGATCAAAGCGATCGTTGACGGTACAGTTACCGAAAATCCCACTTTTACCTTTGGGGTGGTTGATGTCCGTGATGTGGCCGATCTTCATATCAAAGCGATGGTACTACCTGAAGCCAAAGATCAACGGTTTCTGGCAACTTCAGACGGTGTAGTCAGTTTTTATGATGTGGCACAGCTTATCAAAAAAGAACGCCCTCAAAAAGCCGGTCGGATTGCCGATCTGAAGCCTATTGATCCGACGTATTACATTGCCATGTCGAATCAGAAAGCCAAAGATAGGTTAGATTGGCACCCACGAAGCAAAGAAGAGGCTATTTTGGCCAGCCTGGATAGTGAGATTCCGGTGTAACTTTATGCGCTACCGTCAGCCTTCAAAAAATGACTACCAATCAAATCCATTCCTGTCATTTAGGACCTGAACTTTCACCGGAGCAGTTTATTTCAGAGCATTACTTCATGTTCCTACTAAAGGGATCAATGAAAGCGTATGACGGTCGAAAGCGCTATAGTATGCAATCCGGGGATTGCTTCATAGCCCGGAAAAATCATTTGATTCGCTATACTAAGTTCAAGGAAGATGATCAGTTTGTCAAAATTATCATCACGTTGGATGAGCCATTTTTAAAACGCTTTACCCAACGACATGCTTACCCGGTTGGCCCCTCAACCTACGGTGATTCGTTCCTTTATGTCAACGAGAATCCATTCATCAAGCAGTATATTCAATCGCTGGAGCCGTATTACTCCAGCGATTCAGAGCTAGACGAAACCTTCGCCGATATTAAACGGGAAGAGCTTTTGCTGATTTTGTTAAGGTCACAACCCGAATTGGCGTCCATCTTTTTCAATTTTAGCATCCCCCACAAAATTGATTTAGAGGAGTACATGCAGCAAAATTTTCGGTTCAACATCAGTCTGGAGCGATTTGCATTTCTGACCGGACGGAGTGTTTCATCATTCAAACGGGATTTCAAAAAAACCTTTGGCATGACACCTGGTAGCTGGCTGCTGAAGAAACGATTGGACGAAGCGTATTTCCAACTTAGCCGTCAACACCAGAAACCAAGTGCTGTCTATCTGGAAGTAGGCTTTGAAGACTTGTCTCATTTCTCCTTTGTCTTTAAAAAGACCTTTGGAAAAACCCCTACTGAAGTGGCGACAAGCAAGTAGAGTACGTTTCGTGGCAGGGTTTTCCTGAACAGTTCAAATCCGTTTGCTGAGCAGTCCACTGTACTTCTGTTCTGCTGTCTTTGGGGATCCTCATCCAGGGAGAATAGATTTGGAGGCAATCTTAATTTACTTTATCAACCGCTACCTTCCGAATCTGGTCTCAGTAAACGCTCCCAATTGAGACGAGTGGTATTTGTCTACTCCAAATTTTAACAGTAATTCCAGCCTGTAGTTGTTGAAAAGTGTTGTGAGTATACTACAACATCCCCTAAGAAGAGATGCTATTTCCTACTTATAGTTGGATCCGCTCGTTGATGGCTGGCAGGGCTTGGATCGATGATAGGTCAATTGAACGATGCCCTGAATTCCAACGGAGAAAAATCCGTCTTTTTTTTGAAAAGTGTACTGAACGACTGTGGATGCTCAAATCCTAAAGCATAAGCGATCTCACTAACCGAGATACTGGTCGTAGAAAGCCTTTCTTTCGCCTTCACGATCAGTTTCTGGTGTATATGTTGCTGAGTATTCTGACCGGTGTGTACCCGGAGCAGATCACTCAGGTAATTGGGTGACAGATTCATCCGCTCGGCTACTGTCTGTACCGTTAGTAGTTCGCTGATGGTAGCCTGGTTAAAATGCGCATCCAGCAATTGCTCAAATCGGGTTAATAACTGGTGATTGTTGTTTTTACGCGTAATGAACTGCCTTTCATAAAAGCGCACCGAATAATTCAGGAAAAGCTCAATCTGGTTGAGGATGATCTCCTGCGTATGCTTATCAATATGTACACACTCCTTATTGATCTTTTGCAGGATCGAGATCAGATCATTTTCTTCATCAGCCGAAAGGTGCAGCGCTTCATTGACCGCATAATCAAAAAAGCCGTAGTTACTTATTGCACCGCTCAAACGATGGCCTAACAATAAATCAGGATGGAAGGTCAGTAGGTACCCGGAGCCGCATTCCATTTGCGCTAGGTCGAGGTGCTGCACCTGGTTAGGGGCAGTGAAACTCAGCACGCCTTTATCGTAATCATAGTGTTGCTGCCCGTAACGGATCTTGCCTTTGGCCTCCCGTTTCAACGCCATGCAATAAAAACGGTTGACAAAACCCTTCCAGATAGCATCGTCCAGGAAGACGCTTTCCGAGAGGTTGATCACACTGACCAGTGGGTGCTTAGGTTCGGGTAAGGAGAGCAGTCTATGAAATTCTGATAGCGATGGAATGGCATTCATGATCTAAAATTAATCAATTAAGCCCATACTGAACTCATCATAAGGCGCGCCGGTGTCGGTACCCAGGGGCACGATGCTTTCCAGTTGGGCCATATCGGCATCACTCATCTCAATCTGTATAGCGGCCATATTTTGTTCCAGGTATTTACGGCGCTTCGTGCCGGGTATAGGCAAAATATTCTTCGCGATGATCCAGGCTAGCACAAGCTGTGAAGGGGTAACCTGTTTGGCCATGGCCATCGCTTCGATCGCTTTGACCAACCTGATGTTCTTCAGGAACTGTTCGCCCTGGAACCTGGGGATGGCCCTGCGGAAATCATTTTCAGGCAGGTCGTCGATGCTTTTGATCTGACCCGACAGGAAACCCCGCCCCAAAGGTGAATAGGCCACAAAGCCAATCCCCAATTCACGCAACGTTCTCAGCACGCCCCGTTCTTCTACCGTCCGTTCAAATAAAGAATACTCGCTTTGTACGGCCGTAACAGGATGTACCGTATGCGCCCGTTTAACCGTTTCTGAGGATACCTCCGACAGACCGATATAGCTGATCTTGCCTTCTTTGACCAATTCGCTCATCGCCCCTACCGTCTCTTCGATGGGCGTATTTTTATCCAGTCGGTGCATATAATACAGTTCGATATGGTCGGTATCCAGATTTTTTAGTGAGCGCTCTATGGATCTCTTAACATAGTCTTTCTGGCCGTTGATCTTCCAGGTTAGCTCATCCTGATCATTGATCTCCCAGCCGAACTTTGAGGCAATAGTAAACTGATCTCGTTTGCCAGCGATAGCCTTAGCGATCAAGCGTTCATTCTCAAAAGGCCCGTAAAGATCGGCGGTATCCAAAAAATTACCGCCCAGTTCAAGGGAACGGTGTATCGTGGCGATCGCTTCCTGTTCATCGGCAGGGCCATACATATGGCCCTTCTGGAAACCGGTCATACCCATACACCCTAAACCGATGGTGGGTACTAGTAAACCCTGGTTTCCCAATGCTATTTTTTTGTTTTCCATAGCACAAAGGTCGGAAGCGCTCACGACCGAGATGTATGCAAATCCCCGTATAAGTTCAGCAAATCAAGAATCAGCGTATATTACTGATTGAGTCGGACTAATAATAAAAAACCATTGTCTTGCCAAAACGCTCCCCGAAATAAGACGATGAATCGCGTTCATAAAGTCAAGTGACGGATTTTACGGTCCGCCGTTGCGGTACGAAACGGCAAAAGCACCCCTCTTCTAAAGTTTCCATGGCTAATTCCCACTCATGATGGTTCATAAACTCATGAAAATCATTCGCTCTGGCTACCGTTGCTTCTGCGTCGATTTGCATATCAGCTGATAAGCACTCACTAGCTTGAGTTAGCAGCTTTTCTACGCGGCTCATTTTGTTATATGAATGGCTTTATGTTGACCCTACCAATTGAGGTTAACAGACTTGCAGTTTGGACATACTGTGCTTCCTCCTGGCAACGTATCAAACTTGCATCGATGACAGTTGCCTGGCTCAAGAGTAAGATGGGAAACTATAGCTTTAGCCTGAGTTTGATTTACACCACTTGAGTCGAGTAGGTACTTGACAGCATGTAGACCAAGCCCGCTTCTACGTAGATCCACTAAGGTCATTTTCTGATTAGAGTTTAACTCTGGTAGGGTTATATTATACCTACATCGACTACAAAATAAAGCCTCAATTACTGTCTTATAACCTGGTTTAGTTTATCTCACTGTCAAATCCCCGAGAGATATCTCAACAAGAATGAGAGTCGACGAAGATCAATAGTTGTCGAAACATAACTGCTTTCCTGATTGGCCAGCTTTTGTAGCTCTGCTACGATTTCCTGCAGGGAGCCTAGGGTAAAATCTTTCGGATCCTGAGCGAGGTCATACAGGTTCTCCTGTTCAATGACCCAGAAAAAGTCTTCACGGATGCTGGTTCGAGCTGCTCAAGATAAGCGGAGAGAATTTTATCGATCAGCGTTCGCAACTCTGTCGTCTGTAGACGTACCGGCATGTCATTTCGGATTTATAGGAACATGGCCTTTCCGTGGATTACTACTAAATACGCTCTTTCAACGGAGATCTACTGATTCTCGAATGGTGTGCATAGAACGGGGCTGCCCATGCAGCGGAAAGCAGGCTGACGATGTTGGCCTGCTTTTTTGTGTCTTATACGGAATCGTGACCGGATAGCGATGTAACTAGATGGTGAAACATATGACTACTGTTACTTATATTGGTCGCAGGTTAGATCAATAAATGCACTAACTGCAAATTGATTTGAACCGGCCGAATACTATGGAAGCACAAGTTGAATTTCACACCCGAGAGCAACAGGAGGCAATGTTACAGGCCGTGAAGGAGCCAAGGCATCGAGTGATGATTCTGTTGATGCTCGATGGCGGTATGAGAGTTACCGAAGCCCGAAAGCGCCATTGGGAAGAATGCGATTTTCGCGCCAAGGTGATCAAAATCAATAGCCTGAAGAAGCGGGAAATCAGCAAAAAGAAGGAGCGCGTCGCGCCCATGTCTGACCGACTGTATTCGGCGCTTGATCTGTGATGCGTTTCATGCAGGAACAATTGATCCGATACCTGTGGGCAAGGCTCGGTGAGTCGTGAAAAGCAGGCTATAAATCGGACGTTTTTCTGAACGATTTTTGCAATCTCTTAACTTGGGATAGGCTACGAGATCCTCATTTTTACAAGACTCCTTTTACCAGCTTAAGCAAGCTGCTTACTTCCGTTTTAACGACCGGTTCGGAGGCCTGCGCTACAATACCGCCTTGGTCTAACTTGCCAACAGCCGCTAAGGCACGCGTCACTAAGGAATTGCCTGAAGCCTGCTTGCCACCTCCCAGGCCCGATAAGGCACTACTAATGCCCGACAAACTAGTCGTTAACTGACTGCCTTTGCCCAACAGAGAACCTGCGCTCAAGAGTCCTTCGAGCTGGTTGCCGCCAAAGGCTAGTTTAGCCAAATTAACCGCTTTACCTAAAACACCGTTACCCAGGGCACCCGTTGGGATTAGCGGTAAAAGCGTTTTTAGCTTACCCGCCTGGGCCAACAGTTTAGCTTTGAAGGAGGTCGGTTTGGTTTGGGCAGCCGTTTCCATACCTGAAATGCCAGCCTGAAGTTCCTGAGTCGTGGCGGATGTATCGCCTTTGGCCAGGGCTGCAACAGCATTATCCAGGTGAGCGATAGTCGTAGCGCTATCCTGGAGAGCGGCTTGAGTAGGTAGCCCGATGGATTGTTCAACAACCACTTTACCAGCTATCGGCGAATCTAGAACATTCGTAGTCAATGAGGCTTTCATGGGCGCAGCGGCACTGACAGTCAGAAATGCACAGCCTACCGCTACAAACACTTTAAATCGAATTGCTTTCATAACGTTAACAAGTTATTTTTAATGTAACTCATTAGACTTAAGAGCGATGGAATTGTTTTATATGTAGGCGTATTTAATGATTCAACTGGCCACCGTACCCGAGCAGTACAGGCTTGTTAGCCTGCTTCTTTCGATCTAGTAGTTGACTGATTATCATTTACAGATATCAAAATGTTGCGCATCGTGTCCAGATTCACATCGAACGTTTTCATTGACGATCTAAAATCGAACAGCGTTACAAATAAACAGTTTACTATCAATGTATTAACAACTAATGATGGCCGTATCCATACCTTTTCCTGAACGGTTTTGATATTGACTCGCCCTTGTAAGCCTACTAGTGTAAACACTACTGTATTCATTATCGAACACAGCTCGTCGTCCCGAGCCGGCGTAGTCAAAGCTAAATAAGGACAAATCTTCTACCCCAGCCAGGTAACCATGAAACTGGATGGATCATGGGTAAATAATCAACGGGTCGTTAGCCGTGTTCGGCAATTGCTGGATGTTGCGTTCAATGCCCCAGATTTGACCCAGTAAGCCAGAAAAACTAGTTGGCCGAACGGCTGATAAATTCATTCACATTCTCTTTTGTGATACGTAGTAAACCCGTATTCACCGCGGTTGGTATATTGGTGATGCCAGCCTGTTCATCATGCGCCGAAAGCCGGTTCGTTTGATGAACCATGTCGTAGAGGAACTGAGCACCGTACCAGGTAAATAACTCCCGTTTTTGACCGGCAAGCATCTGAATAACTCCTTCCCGAACCAGTTGAAGGTGCTCCGGCTCCCAGTCGACCGTAGTGATTTTTACCTGTCCAACGCGCCCGGCCTCTTTCACTGCCAACCCCATACCCGGCCCTGAATTGGAGTCGAATCCGCATAGACCGGCCAGATCAGGGTGGGCCGCCAGGAGATCGGAGGTGATCCGGGCAGCATCTTCCACGTTGGCTTTATCGTCAAACTTTCCAATTATTTCGATACCGGGGTAGTTCTTCACCACATCCAGCAACCCGCGAAACCCCGCTTCCATGTTGGTGAGGCCCAGAATACCCATGTACGCGATCTTCCCTTTTCCACCCAGTAAACGTACCATCTCGTTCCCCTGCATCTTACCGATCTCATACCAGTCGGTACCCAGAAAGGCATGGCGTTTTGAATTCGGTATATCCGAATCGTACACGACCGTAGGTATACCAGCCGCCACCGCCTTGTTAAGAGCCGGTCCAATGGCCGGATCGGTGCCGTTGATGAGCAGCCCGGCCGGACGGGTACCAATCACTTCCTCAATCGTGTTGATCTGTGCCGGAACATCCCAGTCAGCAGGTCCCAGAATGGATACCTTCACCTTGTGTTCGCGGCCCCACCGCAGGAACGTAGCCTGATCGTGGTTAACGTACATGGGCATCGACACGGCGGTTGTCACCATGACGTACTCTTCCGTAGTACCTGTTGGGGCTGTTTCGGCAACGGTGTTCGCCACTCCATCGGTCGAACCCTGGCGGGGTGGAAGTTCGCAGGATGAAATGCCTAGGAGACTGAATAACAGGAGTTTTTTCATGGTTAAGTTGCCCGCTTTTGCAGAGCTTTATCGGTCCAGACGGCGGCAATTAAAATCAAGCCGAGAATAATCTCCTGCCAGTAGCCCGACACCCGCGCAAGTACCATGACATTGCTGACTAACCCCATAAATACAGCACCGAGCAGCGCACCGGGGATTTTGCCGTGCCCACCCGACAAACTGGCTCCCCCCAGAATGACGGCCGTAATCACCCTAAGCTCCAGTCCGCGGCCTGCGGTAGGCAAGGCTGTACCAAGTCGGGAAGCCAGCAGAATACCGGCTGCTCCGGCTAGTAAAGAGGTCATGACAAAGCCCCAGAGCTTCATCCTTTTGACGCGAATTCCTGACAATTCGGCTGCCCGTTCGTTGCCGCCAATGTAATAATAGCGCCGAAAAAATACCGTTTTGTTCATCAGGAAAGCGAACGTACCCACCAGCAACAGCATGTACCAAACGGGCATCTGCACCCCCAGCAGGCGGGATTGACTGATGGCGTTGAACCAGTAGGGCAGATTCTGAATACCGGAGCCACCCATTAGCAGCGCTCCACCCCGAACGATACCCATGGTGGCCAGGGTCTGAATCATCGGGTTTATACCCTGATAGGCAATCAGATAGCCATTCGCGAGCCCAATCAGCCCGGCGCTGGCCAGCGCTACGAGCAGTGCCAGGGGGATTGGCAGGTTCAGCGACATCATACAATAAGCCGCCACGCCACCCGCAAACGCAACGACCGAGCCGACCGATAAATCAAAAGCCCCGGATACTAAAAGCAGCATCATGCCGATGGCCACAATGGTATCGTTACTCAGGTTCAGCAAGAGCTGGCTCCAGTTGCCCATTGTTGGAAACGTCTGCGGAAAAGCTATGGTCGCGCCAATGCCCACCAGCAAAATTGTTAGTGTCAGCGAATAAATTCGTTCCTGAAGAAGTATACGCATCCGGTTAGCTATACATGTTGGTCAGCAAACGCTCAACTTAGTTACAGAGCAGCGTGATTTTTGGCAACGTCGTCCAGCACCAATACCCAATCCTGTCCGTACCCATGCGTGGGTGGTTTGAACTGAAGCGGCTTCTGATTATCGAACGTACCCGCCGGCTGCGTTTTTCCCGTGCGCGGATCGAACCAGGTGGCGGTAATGCTTTTGCCGGAAATCTTTGCGGGGTTCACCGTAAAAGGCTTGCCAACGGCAGAATACACAAAGGCGTAGTCGGTGCCTCGGGTGGCCTGAATACGTTCTGCCGGGCTCAGGTTGTTTTCGACAATGAGCGATTGGTCGGGCACGCGGTCAAGCAGCGGGCGGGCCGTCATTAACTTCCGAACATGTTTCATCTGATTGGCGCCGGGCAGGTCCATGGCTTCCTGCCAGTAGATGTGTGGTCCATTGACGGCCGGCCGTTTCGCACTATACATTTGCCAGATGTCGTGGCATCCGTAGGTGTGGCCATGTGCCCCCGCAAACAGATCCAGATAGGCGTATAAACGCACGTCATAGGCATTGGAGGTTCCCAGATCTTTAACGTTGAAACAAACCGGATGATCTTCGTAGATCGGCTCGGCATCCATCGTGGGCTTGGTGGGCTGGAGGTTGTAGGATACGGTGATGTTGTCATACATAGCCGTATTGCGGCAGTGGCCGTTCTGGTGCATGTTGAAACTGAACCAGTCATCTTTTTGAAACCATTTTGCTGCCCCTCCCTCCAGGCCGTTAGGCTGTGGATGATAGGTTATGAGTGGCTTTGCCGTACCGCCAACGCCCTGCTGAATGCCAGCGGCCATTGCCCGCCAGGTTTCTACATCCGATGAACCCTCGCGGGGCTGCCGGTCACCACCCAGCACCCAAACGATATTTTCGCGGTTTTTATAGCGATTTCCCAGATATTGGCCATACGTTCTGGCATTGGCGGGGTTGAAAATCTCCGGGCCGTTGCCCCATTTATCCTTGAAGACTTTATCGCCCCAGGTTGGTAAAAACGCGATTACCAGACCATACTCGGCCGCTTTGTCGATGATGTAATCGACGTGTTTGAAGTAGGCTTCGTTGGGTTTGGTGGGATCATTGTTCAGAAGGGGTACTTCACCATAGGGGTTTTGCTCTTTGAGCCCATCGAACTCGGCCAGAGCTACCGCCTGAATAACCGTAAAGCCCTGTTCAGCGCGGTGTTTGAGGTACTGATCCGCTTCTTCGCGGTTTAGCCGGTGAAAGAGTTCCCAGGCCGTATCGCCCATCCAGAAAAAAGGCGTACCGGTCTGATGAACCAGGTAGCGTTTGTTGTCAGACACCTTCAACCGCCCGCCCGTAAAGGGCTTCTGCGCCATAGCGAGGCTCTGAATAGCGGCAAACAAGAGTAGAAAAATAGACTTTTTCATGGTTTAGGAATGAACGAGATTGGGCCGGTATATCCCGTAAGTTGACTTAACACTAGCGGGCTGTAATATCCTTTACTTGCTCGCGGATGTCGTCCATCTCAAAAATGCGTTCCCAGCCTTCGCGAAACAGAATGGGTTTAGCACGTTTCGAGATTTTATACGCTGCATCGGAAAACGTCCCGTTGACCTCCCTGAACAGTACGGCAATCTGAATGCGGAGATGACCCAGCACAAAGTCGCGGGCGGCCGCTTCAGGAACGCCGAGGGTTACGATTCGGTCGAAGCCTTCTTTCACCACTTCCATGCAGGTCTGGGCGAGCGTTTCCACCATAGCCGGTTCCAGAATGGCCATTTGCTCCAGCGTAATTCGATGGGTATCCTTAATGGGTCCATACATGTCCTGCGCTACCTGTTCGCCCAGCGCATAGTGCGCTTCTGTGCCATGCATGAGGGCAACCACAATGGATTGCTTGGCGGAAATGCCGCCGTAAAAATCCCGAAAAGCCGCTTCGGTTGGTTCCCAGTTGAACACCGACGGGTGGCAGGGGTGCGCGATCACATAACCCAGATCGTCACGGTGGGCAATCACCCCATCCAGTGGAGCCGCCGGGTCCAGCGTCAGCACAAGCGCACCGGACTTCATTTGCGGAATAATCTCCTCTGAAAGCTTGCCAATGGCCACATCGGGTAACGCCAGAATAACCACATCGGCATCGGCTATGGCGGCACTTTGTTCACTAACCGATACGCCCCGCTGCCACAGGTTTTCAATGCCCTGTGGCGCTATTTCCAGGTAGGAAACCGTGTACGTAGTCAGTTTTAAAAAGTTGTCGGTTAGTCGGCAGCCCATCTTGCCGCCCGCGCCCACTAAAGCTAGTTTAGTCATTTTAGGTAGATCCGTTGAAAAATGAAAAAGTTGTTTATCGGGTAAATAAGTTGCTGTTTGTAAGGTAGTTTATGCTGTCGGCCGCCCAGCTTTCCTCTTTGTCGATACTGGCTGACAGGCTTGACTCGGGCACTACCCATTGCTCTAAAATGGCGGTCTGACAGCGGCCGCGCGCGGCTACCTGTTCCACCAGCCACGGTATGTTCAACAGGCCCTGCCCGGCAGGTCGCCCATCAATCTGGAAGCCCATCAAATGGGGTAACCGCCGGATACCGAAATCCTTCAGGTGCAGATTGACCGTATACGGTGCCAATGTGTGTACGACCTCGGCCAGGCCTTCGCCCGCGCCCATCGAGTTGACAGAATCCAGACAGATGCCCAGTTGCTCGCTCCCAACCTGTTCAACAATATGAGCAAACTCACGAGCCAGCAAGCGATCATGATTTTCCAGACCTACCGTAATTTCCGCTTTCTTCAGGCTGGGCAGCGCGTTTTTCAGGATCCCAATGACCGTATCTAGGGATGGCTCGTAAGCAGTCGAATCAATGACGAAGCGGAGCAACCGGCTTTTCAGGCCTGCGGTCAGGTTGATGTACTGGTCAAGTTTGGTTTCGGTTAGCCCGCGTGCGCCAACTTCCAGCCGGATGCCCTGTTGTTGAGCTTGTTGCTCAAAGGCACGTATTTGTTCCATTGACAGCGTATGCAGTGGCAAATTGTCGCCAATCTGCACTAGCCTGAACCCCGACGCGGCTGCACGGTTCAACAGGCCCAATTCGTCGAGAGGGCGATCTGGCCTGTTGCCAGGTGTTCCTACCGCCCAGCTATACGTATATGTCCCGATTCCAAGCTGCATGGCCTACAGAGAGTTTCGCCGGATTAATCCGCCGGGGTTGGCAATTTTCTCCCGCTGGCGGCTGGTCAGCAAGCGGCCGGCCGTTTTTCCCATCTGCGCAAAATCGGTCGAGATAACGCTGATGCCCCCAGCCAGAATTTCTTTCATCGGCGTATCGTCGTACGATAGCAGTCCCACTTCCTGGCCCAGTCTAAGACCCAGGTGGTCAACCTGTTTCAGGAAGGAGACCAGATCCCGGTCGGCAAAGAGGAGAAAGGCCTCACCTGCCTGTACTAACGCATCCGAATAGGCGTCGACAACATGGCAAGGAAAGTTATGATCTCGCCCAAATTGCTGGAAACCCGCCAGCGTAGCCGCCGGAATATATTGAAACCGGTCTTTCGACTGCACCAGGGTCAGGCTGCTGTATTGTTTCAACCGGTCAGACGCGGCAGTCAGCGCCTGGTAAATATCCTGCTCAAAATCCTGATACACCGCTGAATAATCGCCTGGCAGGTTGGGCAATAGCTGGTCCAGCAACAACAGTTTATCCGTCGGAATCAGCGCTACGGTGTCCGTTACATCACTATCGAAATGGGGCATGAGTACGTAAGCGTTGTATCGGCCAAGGTTGTTCCGGATCAGCGATTCAAACACGCTGGGGTTGTAGTGATGAAAGAATACACTTAGGCTGGCGTCGGCTGGCAAGGCGGCTTTCAATTCATCGTACAGCGTTTCCTTGTAGGCATTGAGTGTATCGAAAATCATCAGCACATTCAGCGATGTCCGGACGTTAGTGCTGGCAACGTAAAAGCCTTTGCCATGCTGCGACCGTACGACACCCCGTTGCCGAAGATCTTCATAAGCTTTCGCTACCGTCACTTTCGCTACGCCCTGGTTACTGGCCCACTCATTGATGGAGGGTAATTGCTGACCCAGTTCCAGTGTTCCCTGCTCGATACCCACCAGAACAGTTTCAATTAACTGCTGATATTTTGGTTGAGCTGCATTTGGCTGGGCCACATTTGGTGGATCGACTAGGCTATCCTGCATACCCCCTATTACTTTTTTTAGATTTTCTTGTGAAGAAGACAAAAGAAGCTACATTTGCTTCAGAACTTAAGCAGTACAGTAGAGTAGAGTACAGTGAGGCAAATGTACTGCCTTTTTGAAATAGTCAAACTAAATCGTCTAAAAAGTAAAAATATTTGTTGCTGAGCCATTCACTATCGGTGGATGTAACAGCTTGCAACTCTACAAACACTACTACGTAGAAAAACTTTACTCGAAATGAAGTCGTTAAAATTTGCCGTAATCGGAACGGGATTCTGGGCTAACTACCAGATTCCTGCCTGGTTTACCGTTGGCGGAGTTGAACTGATTGCGCTCTATAACCGAACCAGAGCCAAGGCCGATGCGTTTGCCCGGCAGTTCAATGTCCCGAATGTGTATGATTCGATTGATGAACTGCTGGACCATCATGCACATGAACTCGACTTCGTGGATATTATCACGGATGTGGATACGCATCTGTATTTCACCCGGAAAGCGGCCGAACGGGGGCTGGATGTGATCTGCCAGAAACCGATGGGGCCAAGTCTCCATGACGCCAGGCAAATGCTGGACATCTGCCAAAAAGCGGGAACCCGACTATACATCCATGAAAATTTTCGCTGGCAAACCCCTATTCGAGCCATCAGGGCGACCCTTGAGTCGGGCGTAATTGGCAGGCCGTTTAAAGCACGGGTTAGTTTCTGCTCGGCTTTTCCGGTCTTTGAGAATCAACCTTTTCTGGCCGAGCTGGAGCAGTTTATCCTAACCGATATTGGGTCTCATATTCTCGACATTACCCGATTTTTGTTCGGCGAAGCACAGTCGATTTATTGCCAGACAGCGCGCGTAAATCCCCGCATAAATGGAGAAGATGTAGCCAACGTATTGCTCCGTATGAAAAGCGGCCTGAGTTGCTACGTAGAGATGTCGTATGCCTCTATTCTGGAAAAAGAAGCGTTTCCGCAAACGCTCGTCAGCATTGAAGGTTCAGCCGGTTCGCTGGTGCTGACCAACGACTATGTATTGAAAACAACTACCGCTGCCGGAACGACCACCACCATGGCGACTCTCCCCAACTATGCCTGGGCCGATCCGGCGTATGCGCTCGTTCATTCATCCATCGTTGCCTGCAATCAGAACTTACTCGCTGATTTACAGAGGAAAAATCAACCCCTGGCTGGCCCTGCCGAAACTACAGGTTCCGATAATTTTGAGACGATCCGACTGGTCTATGCCGCCTATGATTCGGCCCGGCGGAATGAAGTGGTAAACCTCACAAATTGATCCACCCGTGTATGCTCCAGCTCCTCAACATCAGCAAGCAATTTCCCGGCGTAAAGGCGCTTGAGAACGTATCCCTAAGCATTGATTCGGGCGAAATTCATGCGCTCTGTGGGGAAAATGGAGCTGGTAAAAGCACGCTGATGAACATACTGACGGGAAACCTGCAACCCGATTCCGGTCAGATTCTGCTTAACGGACAGCTGGTTCAGATCGATAACCCGGCCCATGCAACCGCACTGGGCATTGCTATCGTTTACCAGCAATTGAGTCTGGTCGACAGTCTGACCGTCGCTGAAAATATATATGCAAATCGCCAGCCTAAAAACCGCTTCGGTTTAATCCAGTATAAGACCTTATACGCCCATACGCAAGCCTTGCTGACTAAGCTGGCCTTACCCGATATCCGGCCGCATGAACTGGTGAGTGAGTTGTCGCCGGGTCAGAAGCAGATGGTAGAAATTGCCAAGGCCTTGTCTCA
The DNA here is from genome assembly GCF_054777875.1 of Spirosoma koreense. Taxonomy (NCBI): domain Bacteria; kingdom Pseudomonadati; phylum Bacteroidota; class Cytophagia; order Cytophagales; family Cytophagaceae; genus Spirosoma; species Spirosoma koreense. The sequence goes on from NZ_BAAHAC010000013.1 coordinate 36,471, forward strand.
GAATCCGGCAATCCTACTACTGGATGAACCAACGGCCTCCCTTACTAACCGGGAAACGGCTACCTTATTTACGTTACTACGGCAGTTACGAACGGAGGGCAAAGCCATCGTTTATATTTCGCACCGGCTCCCCGAACTGTTCGAACTGTCCGACCGGGTTTCGGTGCTGAAAGACGGACGCTACCAGGGAACCGAACAAATGACCAATACCACACCCGATACGCTCATTAGTCGAATGGTTGGTCGGCGTTTAGTAGCGGAGAAACGTGCATCATCAGCTACCAGTGACGTGTTACTTCAGATTCAGAACCTGTCGGGTGAGCGGTTTAAACAGATCAGTTTTCAACTTCATAAAGGTGAAATTCTGGGTATGGCTGGCCTGGTAGGGGCCGGACGTACGGAGATTGCGCGGGCTATTTTTGGGATCGACAAACACGATTCAGGCACCATCCGGCTTCACGGAAACGTAGTGACTATTGCGCACCCGGCCGATGCCGTTCGGTACGGGATTGGTTACCTGCCCGAAGAGCGTAAAAAACTGGGCTTGTTCATGGAACAGTCTGTTGCTCAGAATATGGTTACGGCTAAGTCGCCAGCGACAGGGCCCTGGTATAACCGCAGCCGGGTAGCGACCGTAGCCGAATCATTCCGGCATCAACTGGGCATTCGAACGCCTTCCGTCCGGGAACTGGTGGGTAATCTGAGCGGAGGAAATCAGCAAAAAACAATGCTGGCCCGCTGGCTGCTGGTCAACCCCGACCTACTGATTGTGGATGAACCAACGCATGGCATCGATGTGGGCGGCAAAGCAGAAATATATGCCATCCTCCGGGGTTTGGCGGCTCAAGGCAAAGGCGTGTTGCTTATTTCGAGCGAACTTCCGGAACTACTGGCTCTCGCCGACCGTATTCTGGTGATTCGTGACGGCCAGTTTTCGGGCGAACTAAGCCGCGAGGAAGCAACCGAAGAACGAATCATGACGTTGGCTACGAATTAGTCGGTTAGTAGCATACCTTAGAAAAGCGGTGGCTACAGGGATAAAAGCTATTTAACGTGAATAGCGGGTATTCTAAAAAAATAAACTATTGAGAATCAGATATTTAATAAGAGACGACCTTTGTCATCCCGACGCCAGGAGGGATCTTCGGTAAGTTGGAACGCTTGGTCTCGACCGAAGATCCCTCCTGGCGTCGGGATGACAAAAACCATCTCTAGTCAACTGATTGATATACATATATTTAACTTTTATGGTAGCCATTATTCACGTTATTTATAATCAACTTTGATCGTGTGTGCTCCACCTGATACGGCCTTAACAACGACATACCGGCTGTTTCGGACCAGCTCTGTGGTCGAAGGGCTCGTTTTTCCATCTATTGTAACTCGTTTTAGCTGCTTGCCCGCAGGCAGAAGCTGCCGGACGGTATACTGTTTGGGATCGCCCTGTACCGCCAGCGAAATGGTCTTACGCTGGGGCTCGTGCCGATAGGTGTAACTCACTGATTTCCCGGAAGGTCCATAGGCAATTGTGAGGTCCACCTCGTTTTTACCAGCCGCCAGCCACCGGGGCGACAGCTCAACCGATTCGAATAGCATGCTTTTGTCTACTACCCCGGCCAGCCCTTCAATCATGGCGCTGTACACGGCTGCCTGCCCCCAGTTGTCGGGAATACCGGCATCGACCGTGCCATCGGGTTTATAGGATACGGGCAGCTTTCCGGCGTGCGTTTTCATCAGGCTGTCCATCCGGTTCAATACGTTGACACCATAGGTTTCAAACCCATGCTGAAAGGCAGCTTTGGCCAGTTCGCCCCCCACAATGGTACTGACGCCCCCATTCATATACGAACCGGGCAAATAGTCGGCGAAACTGGGCTCAACAGGTGGGTAAACTCCAAACCACTCGGCAAAGGCATGTTCGTCATTTTTATCTTTCAACCCCAGATAGGTGCTAATGATCGACTGGGCCATTTCTTCAGTAGGCAGGTCCCGGTTGATGTCATAAGGATTCGATAGGCTCAGCGTATTTTTCTGATCCATTTTCAGGTAGGCTGGCATCGGATCGTCGGGAATAAAATGGGCGTAGTACCGGCCGTTCCAGCACAGGTCGTTCGTGCGTTTGCGGATGCCTGCGCCCTGATCGCTCCAGTACGTGGCCTTTCCTTTATTGCCCAGGGCCGTATACAGTTTTGCCAATTGCAGGCAGGCCGCGTAGGTTCCGCTGTTATCGCCGTGCATGATACCCATCGGCGTTTTCTCGTCGATGTTGAAAATGCCCGTTTGCACATCATTCCCCTGTTTGACGTACTCTGCCCGGGTGGTTGGCAGTTGCATGAAATCCCAGGTGTCGAGGGTATATCCCCGTTTTACGAGTTGATATTTCGTTGACCATCGCAGCGGGTCGGTCATGGAGTAGGTGATGCCTTTTTCCAGTTTATCGATCCACTGCCTGATGTAAGTTGTGTCGCCCGTGGCCTGCCAGATGTAATAGCCGCCTTCGACCATCAGGTATTCCAGGTCGGCCTCAACCGGTAGCCGATGCATCTGGATGGAATCGCGTGCAAATACTTTCCAATAGCGTTTATCAAACAGGTTCAGCCGGTGGTTTTCCCGGGCTGTAATAGGGTAGTAATAGTCGTAATAGAGCCCTTCGCGGGTCTGATTCTCCATGAAGAACTGCCAGAAACTGCTGATCTCGGGTTCGAAATACTTCATGGCCTTCATCACATGAACATGGTCACGAATCCATTGTACGAACTGGTTTCGCTCCTTGCCACCAAATCGAACGGTTTTACGGTACTCTGTTTCGACCAGTTGCTTTTGCAGACTACTGAAGAGAGTTGCGTACTCACCCGCTCCTTTACCAAACTGCGTTTTAGGCTGGCCGAAACTCAAGCAGAAACTACTAATGAATAGGCTGATAATCAAGGTTGTTTTTAAGCGGTAATTCATAAAGGCCACGCTGGAGGTAGTAAATCCAGGGCAATAAAAGGGATCTAAGTCATAACGTTGTCCTGCTTTATCGACCTGCCGAACCCGGAGATAGCACAGGATAGATCCATTGTTTTGCTAGCCTTATTTGCAAAAGCATACGTTTACGAACTATTCTCTTATGTCGATGAACCCATCGTACAAGCCGTCACTTCCCATCGCTTTGATGATCCTGATAAGTACGCTAACCCAGCCGTCGTTTTCACAGCCTTATCCCGAAATTAATCAATTAGTTGCGCGATTAACTGAATTGGCTTCCCGTGAGAAAAATCCAATATTGAAGCGTCATTTTGAGTCGGTTGCCCGAATGAGTCTGGATTCCACACACGGCTTAAAACCCACCGAAGCCAACTTAAAAGCAGTCGCCGGAACGCTGTCGTTTTTCCAGCATGAAGGCGCTGAATGGGCAACGTATCTGGAAGGTACCCGGCCCCTTATTATGACGTTTACCTCAAAAACCGATGGCCGAAATAGTTACTACTGGCTCTTTTTGCCCAAAGGGTTTGCGCCTGCTACAGCCACGTTTCCATTCTACCTGGAATTGCACGGTAGCGGTGGCGGTGTGAATAATTCGCCCTGGATGATGCTGTATGACTATTTGCAACCCAAGCCAGCCGGGGCAACCGCGCAAATGAGCCGGCGGGAAGGGTTCATGATTCTGCCCTGGGGCCGGGGCGACAAAGGCTACAGGGATGTAGCCGAGTCCGATATTTTTGAGTGTATGGCTGATTTCGACGCTATGTTCAAAACCGATCCTAACCGGCAGTATATCTATGGCTTCTCGATGGGCGGTGGAGGGGCCTTTCGTATTGCTCAGAAATCGATGAACCGCTGGGCGGCTGTGGGCATGTACTCGGCGGCTTTGGGGAAAGATGTGACCAGCAACGAAGCGGTCCGGTTTAAGCAGACACCGGTCTGGATGGTGTGGGGCGAAAAGGAGTGGCTGAATGTAGAAAACCGAAAACTCAAAGACGATTTCCTGAAAGCAGGCGTCAACCTCTGGTGGAAAGAAATTGAAGGCGTAAGCCATAGTTATCTGGGTGAATACCAGACGCTGTTGATGGATTGGTTACAGACAAAAGCAAAGAAATAAGCCCTGGCCAATCCACATAACCATTATAGAGTAGGACAGAACGGTTTTCTGGTTAAGGTAACTTGCCATCGTTTGGCCTTGCGGTATGAGCCGACACGCCCGATACTTCTCGTTTTGCTTCCGCTATATCAATGAAGTTCGTTTTATACATAATCCTCTGGCTAAGTGGCTCGTTTCTCCAGGCCCAACCGCCTAAATCGGCGGAAGTAAAGCCATTGAATGGGCGGCCCACGCTTTTTGTGAACGGAACCCCTCAGGCACCGGCCTTTTATGCACTGACCCATGCTTACGGCGGACGCTGGTCGTGGGAAGAAGTGCCCGCCCGAAATATCAATAATTTTTGTCAGATCGGTTTTCGACTGTTTCAGGTCGATCTGTGGCTCGAAGATATCTGGCACCAGCAAGTCGATACGCTCGACATCCGGAAAGCGCAACGACAGGTTCGGGGTGTACTCGACCAGTGCCCCGAAGCCGGTGTTGTCATCCGTATTCATGTGAACGCGCCTTTCTGGTGGAACAAAGCCCACCCCGATGAATGCACCCAATTTGCCGATACGCCCGTCGATACGACCCTGAAAGCGGGGCCGCCTTTTCATAACGAAGAACACGACATTCATGCCGCCCTGCGGGCGAGTCTGGCGTCGGCCAAATGGAAGCAGGAGTCAGGTCAGAAACTGGTGGAACTCTGTCAGAAACTGTCGAAAACGCCGGAGGGGAATGCCGTCATCGGTATGCACGTAGCGGGCGGCATCTACGGCGAGTGGCATTATTGGGGCTTTATTGACCATGATCCTGACACCAGCCCGGCCATGACGACCTACTTTCATAGCTGGCTCACCCATAAATACAAAACCACAAAAAACCTGCAAAAAGCCTGGCAGTCCACCAGCGTTACGCTCGATAATGCCACCGTGCCTAACACCGCCGAGCGGCTAAAAACGCAGGATGGCTTTTTTAAAAACCCCACGCAGGAGCAGCGCACCATCGACTACTTTACAGCCCAGCAGCAGGTAGTAGCCGACGACGCCATCTATTTCTGTAAACTGGTCAAAGACACCTGGCCCCGGCCCATCATCACCGGTATTTTTTATGGCTACCTGCACATGACCTTCAACCGGCAAACGGTGGGCGGCCATTTATTCATCAAACAGGTGCTCGACAGTCCTTATATCGACTACCTGTCGGCGCCCCAGACGTATTGGCCCGATAGTCGGAAGGCGGGTGGTTCGGGTAATTCACGGGGTATTATCGAATCGACACTCCTGCATGGAAAACTCTGGTTCGATGAAATTGACAATGGCTATCTGTTCAAAAATGATTTCGAGAATATCCGCTATACATCGCGCTACGATACGACCTACGCCAACATCATGAAACGATGTGCGCTACTGCCACTCATGCGGGGCATTGGCTTCTGGTTCTATGATTTCGGTCCACAGAAAGGCTTCGGCTGGTGGGATGATCCGAACTACCTGGCCGCTATGAAAGCCGAGAAAGCACTGTTCGAACAACGCCTGACGGTGCCTTACCAATCCGAAGCCGACGTACTGTATGTCTGGAGTCAGGATGTGTTTTATTACCTGAAATCGGCTCCGCTGCCCATTACGGTAAACGTCCTCGACCATTCCATTGAGCAGGCCATGCGCTCAGGAACGGTGGGCGATCAGGTGTATGATTTCGACCTCGACCGGGTTAATCTTGATCAGTACAAGGCCATAGTGTTTATGAACGTCTACAAACTTACCGATACTCAGCGGAAATTCATTCAGGAGAAAGTCGCTAAAAACGGGCGAACCCTGATCTGGAATTACCTGACGGGCTACACCAACGGCGAGCGGCTGGACCTGAACTTCGTAAAATCGCTGTCGGGGTTACAACTGGAACGGACCACGGCCAATAAAGCGCCGGTTGTTAAGTTTCTGAAACCGGATTACACCTACAAATTTAGCGGTCCCGTTGAGCCGTTGGTGGTGGTGAATGATAAAACGGCTCAGCCAGTGGCTGAGTTGGAGGGCACCCATCAGCCGATCATCGCCCGTAAACAGGGCAACGGGTTTACGACTGTTTTCTGTGGTCTGCCGCTCAATGGGACCGATGGCTTCCGGGAAATTTTCAGGCAGGCGGGTTGCCATATTTACAATGAAAAGAACGACTTCACCTACGCCAACTCGGGTTTACTACTCTTGCACACCAAAGAAGGAGGTACCCGGACCATTCAGTTGAAAAACGGGAAGTCGATTCGGGTGCCGCTCGCTCAGGGATCGACGGTGCTGATGGATATGAAAACGGGCGAGGTGATGTTAAAGTAATGAACAGTGTTAACATGAATAGAAGGTTATTCCTTGCCTCAGTAGCTGTTGTATCGCTGGTATCCGGGTTTGTCAACGTACTGCCCGAACCGCACGATCCGCGGTTGGCGCTGGCAACGATGCACGTACCCAACGGATTTGTGGTGCAGCAGTTTGCCGCCGAACCGTTGGTGACGAATCCGACGAACATGGAAGTCGACGAACGCGGGCGGGTTTGGGTAACGGAGTCGCACAATTATGATGTGGCCCCCGCCGAATTTGATCGGAAGGGAGATAAAATCGTTATTCTGGAGGATGTGAACGGCGATGGCCGGGCCGACAAGCGAACGGTTTTCTTTGAACATCCGGGCATGAAAGCACCGATGGGGCTTTTGCTGGCCGAAGATCGGGTAATTGTTGCTCAGGCGCCTTATCTGCTGGCCCTCTTCGACACGAACCACGACGACCATGCCGACCGGGTGGATACGCTGTTCTCGGGGTTCGGTCAACGGGACCACGGCATTCACGCTCCGTTCTGGGGACCCGATGGTAAGCTGTACTTTTCGATGGGCAATCATGGCGGGGAGGTGCTGGACAAACACGGAAAAGCGGTACTGGACAAGGCCGGGAACCCGGTCAATGGCAAAGGAAACCCCTATCGGAATGGCTTGATTCTGCGGTGCAACCCCGATGGGAGCGAGCTGGAAACCATTGCCCACAATTTTCGGAATCACTACGAACCAACGCTGGACTCGTACGGGGATCTCTGGGTAACTGACAATGATGACGATGGAAATGAATCGGTCCGCATCAATTATGTCATGGAGTACGGCAACTATGGCTTCAGTGATGAAATGACCGGGGCCGCCTGGACAACCTCTCGCACCAATCTCGAAAAAACCATTCCCGAACGCCACTGGCATCAGAACGATCCCGGCGTTGTGCCCAATGTGCTCATTACCGGAGCAGGCTCGCCAGCGGGCTTTTGTTTTTACGAAGGCAATCAGTTTCCGCCCTTGTATCGAAATCAGCCCATTCATGCCGAAGCACTGCACAATGTTGTCCGGTCGTATATAACCAAAAAAGCCGGTGCAGGCTATCAGGCTACGATTCAGAACGTGTTGAAAAGTAGCGAACAATGGTTCCGACCCGTCGATGTGGCCGTAGCCCCCGATGGGTCGGTGCTGGTGGCCGACTGGTACGATCCCGGCATTGGCGGTGGCACGGCGGCCGATGCCAACAAAGGCCGGATTTACCGCGTCAGTTATGGCAACAACCGCGCTTATCGTTCGCCAGCCTATCGTCTCGATACACCCGAAGCCGCCACTAACGCCTTGAAAAGCCCCAACTGGGCTGCTCGCCGGAAAGCCTGGGTAAGTTTATTGAAATCGGGACACTCGGCTGAGCCTGCTTTGCAAAAACTGTATCAATCGGCCAACCCGGTCTGGCAAGCCCGCGCTTTGTGGCTACTCGCCAGGCTGGACGGCAACGCAACGACACACATCGCTACGGCCCTTCGTAATTCTAACCCTGACATTCGCATGACGGCGCTGCGAGCCGCCCGGCAACAAGTTCCTTTTCCGTTTTCGGCCTGTGCGCAGCTGGCGAATGACCCCGCCCCAGAGGTTCGGCGTGAATGGGCCATTGCGCTTCGATTCCTTAAAACAACCGAAGCCGCCGAATCATGGGCTACCCTGGCCATGCAGTACACAGGGCAGGATCGTTGGTATCTGGAGGCACTCGGTATTGGCTCCGACCTGAATGCCGATGCCTGTCTGGCGGCCTGGCTTCGCAGGGTAGGCAGTACCTGGAATAGTCCGGCGGGTCGCGACATTGTCTGGCGTTCCCGTTCGGCAAAAGCCATGCCCATGCTGGTGCAACTGATCCGGCAAACCCAGAATGTTGACGAGACAGCACGGTATTTTCGGGCTTTTGATTTTCATACATCGGCTACAAAAAACGAAGTGCTGACCACTCTCCTGACGGATACCCGGCCTGCCGTTCAGCAGTTGGCGCTGGAGCATATGGATGGCGAAACGGTTGTGCGGACACCGGCCCTAAATCGGGCACTCGAAACGGCCCTGGCTACCGCCGGACAAACAGAAAGTTACGTTCGGCTGGTCGACAAGTTTAAACTAACCGACAAACGCAGCCAGTTACTGAATTTGGTCTGCTGTTGCGCCACCCAACAAACCGGCGTGGAAGCCATGCAGTTGCTGTGGAAGTTTGGGGGGAAAGACTACATACGTAGCCAGATGAAAGACGATTCAACCGCCCTGCCCATTATGACGGCCCTCAAAGGCAATGGGAGTCCTGATGTGCTGACGTTGCTGGCCGAGGTTATGCTGGATGAACACCGCCCCGTCGAACTCCGTAAAACCGCCACCCGCCTGTTAGGCAGCAGCTGGGTAGGAGAGCGGTTTTTGCTGGATGAGGTCAGGAAAAAAACCTTTCCCGATGTTCTGAAACCGGCCGCCAGCAGTGTATTGTTTGGTGCCTTCCGGAACGAGATCAAGCGCGAAGCGGCCGAGTTTCTGCCCAAACCAGCCGGTAAAAATGGCGAGGTGCTGCCTCCGGTTTATTTGCTTGTGTATGAAAAAGGCGTGGCGAGTAAAGGTAAAATCGTTTTTGCGGAGAACTGCCAGACCTGCCATCGGGTAGCACAATCGGGGGCTCTGTTTGGCCCTGAACTATCAAAAATTGGGGCTAAACTGCCGAGAGAAGGCTTGTTTCGGGCCATCTTGTATCCCGACGAAGGCATTAATCATGGGTATGAAACCAACCAGATTAAAACTCGCGATGGGGGGCAGCTTATGGGGTTGATCGGCAGTGAATCTACGGATGAAGTAGTTCTGAAACTGCCCGGTGGGTTAACGCAAACGATACGGAAGGCCGATATTCAGTCGAAAACGCAGACACCCCAGTCCATGATGCCCTCGTTCAGCGAAGCCCTGTCGAAACACGAACTGGTCGATCTGGTCGAGTATTTGAGTACCTTGAAATAGTGAGAGAATTGTGAAAACAGGGCTATACTATACTAGGCCTTGTCATGGATTGAGGTGGTGTCAGTTTCTTAAAACTGGCAAGTGAGGTTTCTCAAAACCTTGTTTAATTAACGTGAATTATGGGAGATTTACGAGTAGAATTATACTAGTTTTTTGTCATCCCGACGCCAGGAGGGATCTTCGGCAACGGGTTATTTACCGAAGATCCCTCCTGGCGTCGGGATGACAAAAAATGATACTATAAATAGCTGACAATTAGTTGATAACTTCGGGGTATATCCATTATTCACGTTAGTTACAAGCATATCCAGTAGGTTTTAAGAAACCTACTTGGTCCGTTTTAAGAAACTGACACCACCCTGTAGAGGCTCTAACGGTTCCCAAGAGGCCCAATAAGCAATCAAACCCTCGCCAGATACTCCTGCGGGGCTTTGCCGAACTCTTTCTTGAAACAACGACTGAAATAAGCCGGGTCGTTGAAGCCAACCTGCCAGGCCACTTCCGATACGTTGTAATGTCCGCTTTCCAGCAATTGAACCGCTCGTTTTAGCCGCACCTGCCGGATAAACTCCGTACCCGACATATTGACGATGCTTTTCAGCTTGCGGTAAAACTGCATGCGGCTCATGTTCATGGCTTCTTCGAGCCGTTCGGCGTCGAAGTTGGCGTCGTCGATGTGTGCTTCGATGATGCCAATCGCCTTCTGAATAAACTGCTCTTCCATAGGCGGAAGCTGAAATTCAGATGGAGAGGCCAGTAACTTTTTACTCCATTTCTCGCGGAGTAACTGGCGGTTCTGAATCAGACTTTTCACCTTCGTTTCCAGGATAGCCAGGTTAAACGGCTTGGTCATGTAATCGTCGATACCTGTCCCGAACGCATTGATCTGACTCTGATTGGCCGACCGGGAAGTCAGGAGCAGGAACGGAATATGGCTGGTTTTTTCGTTCGTACGAATCGCCTGACAAAGTTCGGTGCCGTCCATTTCGGGCCCGGCCTGAACGGGCATGAGCCAGTCCGACAGGATCAAATCGGGAATGTGCTTTTGTGCCATCGAAATAGCCTGATGTCCATTGGCGGCCGTTAGCACATGATAGGTGGAAGCGAAACTTTCTTTGAGATACTGCCGTAGCTCCTCGTTGTCTTCTACCACCAGCAAAATAGGGAGGGATTTTCGGGGCAGCGAAACGACCTGTTCGGCAACCATCATAGGCAGAATGGGCTGCGCTGACTCGGTTGCGTAATCGGCTGGCTGTGAGAGCCACTCGACGGGGAAGGCCTTTTCATGGAGGGGCAAGTGTACCGAAAAAGCCGTGCCTACGTTTTCGGTGCTCTCTACGGTAATGTGCCCCCGGTGCAGTTCGACCAGTTCGCGGGTGAGTGCCAGACCGATGCCGCTCCCCGTTTTTTTCTGGGCGGGCTGGTCATTCGCCTGGTAAAACCGCTCAAATATATGCGCCTGTGCTTCGTCCGATAAGCCAATACCCGTGTCTTTAACCGTCAGTAATGCATTTTTTTCGGCAGGGTCAATGGTCAGAGACACGCGGACCTCTCCGCCCGAGGCCGTGAACTTCAACGCGTTCGACAGCAGGTTATACACAACTTTTTCGACGATGTCGGGGTCAAAATAGCCATCGAATGCATCGAAGTTCGTCTTAAAAATCAGGGCAATGCGTTTGCTTTCGGCCAGTTCATCGAAGTTCTGGACAATTCGCTCCACAAACGGAACGATGTCGTTCCGGCTAATATCGGGTTGCAGACTCTGGTTTTCCAGTTTTGATAAATCCAGCAGTTGATTGATCAGGCGCAACAGGCGCTGGGCATTCCGCTGAATAGTCTGGAACTGGTGTTGAAGCCGGTCATTGAAGGTGGGTTCGGCAATTAGCTTATCCAGGGGCGTTAGAATCAGTGTCAGGGGCGTTCGGAACTCGTGGGAGATATTGGTAAAAAAACTGGTTTTGGCATCGTCCAGCGCCTTGATCGTATCGGTTTCAAGTTGCTTGATACGTAGGTCGGCTTTGAATCGCTCCCGAATCAGGATAATCCGACGCAGGGCATACAGCGCGAGCAGAAACAGACAAGCATACAGCACATACGCCCACCAGGTACGATACCAGGGCGGCAGAACGGTTATCTGAATCGCTCTGGGCAGACTCCAGGCGCTGTTGCCAATAGCGGCTTTGACCAGAAACGTATACTCACCTTCGTGTAGGTTACTATACGGTGCCGACCGTTGCGAACCCACGTAGTTCCAGTCAGTGTCAAAGCCTACCAGTTGATAAGCGTACTTGATGTTTCGGTGGGGCAGGAACGAGAGGGCCGTAAAATCAATCGTAAATACCGATTGAAACGGTTGGAAAATCAGGCTGGTAGCATCGGTCAGGCTGATTTTTGTTGGCGCGTCTTTTTCGGTTGGGCTAACCGGCCGATTGAATAATTTCAGGTCCGACAGATAGACGTTGGGCGGGGCTGTTTTCTGCCGCACCCGCTCGGGCTGGAACAAAACCAAGCCCTGCATATTCCCGAAAGCCAACTCGCCAGAAGGAAGTTGAGCACTGGCATCGGGTAAAAATTCTTTTCCAATCAGGCCGTCGCTCTGGTCGTAATTTTCAACTACGTTCGTGGCCGGGTTAACACAGGAAATCCCGCCATTGGTCGAGAGCCAGAGGTTATGGCTCTGGTCTTCGCTAATGCCCGCGATGTAGTTGTTGGCCAGCCCATCTTTGGTTGTGAAGGAGCTAAACTGCTCGGTTTGCGCATTAAATTTCTGCAACCCACTGCCATTTGTACCGATCCAGAGTCGTTTCTGGCTATCTTCGTACATGGTCGTGATACTGTTACTGCCCAGTGTTCCGGTGCCTCCCCGCGTGAAATGGCGGATTTGGCCCGTATTGGGCTTCCAGCGCAACAAGCCCGAATTGTAAGTGCCAATCCAGAGGTTCCCGGTTGCGTCTTCACAAAGTGTATTGAGGTCCAGTTTCTGAAAAAAACCTGCCAGCGGTTCGGCGTTGACCCGTTGTAGCTGGTTGGTTTGCTCATCGAACAGATAGAGTTCCCGCTCGTGGGTGCCAATCCAGATTTTGCCCGAGGCTGCCGTTGCAAAGGCTTTAACCGACTTACTTTTCCCTGGCAATAAAAACGGTTTAAACAGCCGTCTCACAGGATCATACAGGCAAAAGCCAGCCGTCCAGGTGCTGATCAGTACGTTGCCTTTGGGCGTTGTAAACAAGGTGTTGATGTCATTGGCGGCCAGGGCTGAGTTGGCCATTGTATACCGTTGAAACTGCTTCCGGTTGGCCGAAATCACGGTCAATCCTTTCGTTGAGCTCGCCCAGAGCTGTCCCTGGCCATCGAGCGTCACGGCCGTTACCCGGTCGGTCAGTAAGCTTTGGGGGTTATAAGGCTGATGCCGGAACGAACTAAACCGTTCGGGTTGCGCATATACAATGTTGACCCCGCCCTGCCAGGTGCCAATCCAGAGATTACCGGTGGCATCGCAAAGTGCTTTTTTCAGGGCGTGCGTACTCAGGCTGTGTTCATTCTCACTGTCCGGCAGAAGGTACTGCCGGTTGGCGCGATCGCCCTGCGGATAAAACCAGGCTCCAAAATCGGTAAAAACCCATAAGTTACCGGCCTTATCGTCCACTACATCAGTAATAACATTAACCGTTTCATAGGCTTTAGGGCTAATTAACTCCCGCCGAAACGTCTTTTGCTCCGGGTCAAACTCAAAAAGCCCTTCGCCATGGGTACCGATCCAGAATCGACCCTGATGGTCTTTTTTGATAACATTTATTACCCGGTGATGGGCTTCTACGTTGGTCGGGAATGGGATTGCGTGGGTTGTTATACTTCCCGTCTTCGGAGAAAAAGCCAGTAGCTTTCCCTCGTTGGTGCCCATCCAGAGCACGTCCTGCTTATCGCGATATAAAGCCGTTACCGACGTGCCGATACGTGGATCTTTCCACCGGCCAACCTGTTTCCTGGCGTAATCATAATAAAACAAGCCCTGATCGGGCGCACCTATCCATAATCGACGATCTACTTCGGCAAAACAACTGATGCTGACCTGCTCGGTCTGCCCGTTTCCGGCATCAAGCTGAAAATGCTCAAAGGTTTCCCCATCCTCCCGAAGTCGGCTAAGGCCGTTGTTGCGCGGACCCACCCAGATGGTATTGTGGCTGTCGGCATAAACCGCAGCAATGTTGCTGATGGGCAGGCTGGCTGGTTGACCGGGTTGGTTTCTGAAAACCGTAAAGCTGTAGCCATCATAGCGGTTCAGGCCATCGGAGGTCGCCATCCAGATGAAGCCCTTTTTGTCCTGCACGATGTTCCAGACTGTGCTTTGCGAAAGTCCGTCGGCCGTTGTCAGATGCTCAAACGCAACCTGGCCATAGGCTCGTAACCCTACCAAAAGCAGAAAAAGTATCCGTTTCAACGCTGACATACCTATGACAGAATAGGACAAAGGCATCTTCTAAAGGTACCAATTTTAAACGCTGAAACATAAAATTTTGACTTTAGTTTACTATGAATCGACTTTACCCGAGCCCCCGAACACTGCTTACGGTAGTGGTGCTGCTCCTGTTTTTTGGCGGGGCATTCGCCCAAAGCCGTACGCTGAAAGGTAAAATACTCGACGCGGGCAATAACATGCCTCTGCCGGGGGCCAACATTGTTTTGGCAGGTTCCGTGCAGGGAACCACCAGCGATGCGAATGGTAATTTTAGCCTGTCTGCCCCGACTTCGGCCCAGCGATTTGTGGTTTCTTTCGTTGGCTATCTTCGGAAAGAAGTGCCCATTACCAACGCCAGCGACTATACTATCTCCCTGACCGCTGAAGAAGGTTCGCTGAGCGAGGTGGTGGTGATTGGCTACGGTTCCCGGGAAAAGAAAGACCTGACGGGCGCTATCTCGACGGTATCGTCCAAAGAGATCAGCAAAAGTATTGCGCAGGCTCCCGAACTAGCTATGCAGGGCCGGATGGCGGGCGTGTATGTATCTACCCCCGGTGGTAGCCCGCTGGCCCGGCCACAGGTTCGGATTCGGGGGGTGAGTACGTTCGGGAATGCCGAGCCGCTGTATGTTGTGGATGGTATCCCCTTAACGGAATACGGTTCCGGTTCAGACAACGCGTCGGGCTCTATTACGCGCGACATCCGGGGAAATGTAAACGTGCTGTCGATGATCAACCCCAACGACATTGAGTCGATGTCTGTTCTGAAAGACGCGTCGGCAGCGGCAATCTATGGGGTGCGTGCTGCCAATGGTGTCGTGCTGATTACGACCAAAAAAGGCGTTAAAGGCACGCCTAAGGTCGATGTGTCGATTTCGCACAGTATCCAGAACGTGACAAAAACGCTGAAGATGCTGGACGTGAACCAGTTCACCGCCTTATACCGGGAGGCTTATGCCAATAATCCGAACGAAGCCAAAAATCTGCCCGTTCAGTTCGATCCGGCCAATGCCGCTTATTTAGGCAATCGGCCCACCACGGACTGGCAAACGCCCCTGCTGAATAAAAATGCACCCAACACCGATTACAGTCTTCGGATATCGGGTGGCAACGATGCGACCCGCTATTATGTGTCGGGTGGATTCACCAATACGGAAGGCCCATTGATTTTCAATAACCTGAAACGGTATTCGATGGCAACCAATCTCGATACGAAGGTTTCGAAGTACGTTTCGGCGGGGCTTACCTACCGGCTTGCCTATTCAGAGGCTGTCGATAAAACGCCGGCTGCTTTGCAATATGCCGCCGACACCTCGCCCTGGCAGGCTATTTATGATCCGAATGGCCCGCAGGGTTATGCGCCTGCGGTCAATGTGACGTTTAAGCCGAATCCGGATTTAGGCTCGGACGTTGCCTCGCGCCCGCTGTATTTGCCGGCTATTCCGCCTAAGGTCATTGATGCTACAACTCTGCTGTGGGGCCCCGAAACCAACAATAACATCTACGGCGTTGCGGCTACCACCGACCGGACCTATACGTTACTGCGTAATATGGGAACGGCCTACCTTCAGGTAGAACCAATAACCGGCCTGAAATTTAAAGGGACGCTCAGTGCTGACTGGTATTACAACCGCCGAAACGACTGGACGGCCACCGAAAACTATTTGTTCCTGCAAAATCCGGGTAATCCCTATACGGTGGGCGATGGCACGTCGAAAGGCACGTATGGCGAGCGGCACACGCGCAACTCGAACATTGTGAAAGAGTTCAGTATCAACTATACCCATGCCTATGGCGACCACCACATCGACCTGCTGGCCAATGCGATGGATCAGCGGTATGTGTATGAGTTTTTACAGGGCGGTGCCTCGCAGATTCAGTTTTCACAACCGGAGTTTCGCAGCCTGACGAACGTACAGCCCTACACCAACGCAAGCTCCTTCCGTGAAATCAACGCGCTGCAGGGGTATCTGGGCCGGGTGAGTTACAATTATGCAAGCCGGTATTACCTGGATGCTACCGTTCGGCGGGATGGGGCTTCCCGATTTGCCCCCGGCTACAAATGGGGTACGTTCCCGGCGGTTTCGGCAGCCTGGCGAATTAGCGCTGAACCGTTTATGAAATCGGCTACGTTCGTCGACGATCTGAAAATCCGGGGCGGCTGGGGCAAGCTGGGTAATCAGGAAACCCGTTCGTTCGCTTACCTGTCCCTTATCTCCGATGCGCCCGACTATGCCCTTGGTTCGGGGAACGGAAACGGCATTGGAACCCTGCTGAATGGCGTCTCGCTGCCCGATTTTCCGGTGCAAAACCTGACCTGGGAAATCGGTAAAACAACCAGCCTGGGCGTTGACGGCTCATTTTTTAAAGGCAAATTGACCGCTACGATCGAATACTACAACCGCTTAACGTCCGGCATTTTGCAGGCGGCCAACTTAGCGGCCAGCGTGGGAAACCAGAACCAGCCCATTCTGAACATCGCTTCCGTTCGGAACAGCGGCATGGAGTTTCAACTGGGGTATAATGGTTCGGTAGGTAAAGACTTCCGGTATACTCTCTCAGGAAACCTGACTACGGTGAAAAACCGGGTTGAGTCGACCTTCCAGAACTTACCCTTCGGCAACGAATTTGGGCGTATTGAAGTGGGTCAGCCCATGAACTACCTCTGGGGCTATGAGAAAGGGGGCATTTTTCAGAACCAGGCCGAGATCGACGCCTGGAAAGCTAAATACAGCGACGCCACCAATAACAACAACTTTGCGCCGGGCGATATGTACTTTAAGGATGTTTACGGCAACCCGACCGAAGCCGGACAAACGGTTTCACCAACCCCCGACGGTAAAATCAATACCAACGACCGTACCTTTCTGGGCAGCACGATTCCGGGCTATTACTATGGCTTTAATCTGGGTGGCAGTTACAAAAACTTCGATTTGTCGATCTTCTTCCAGGGGGTAGGGGATATCTACCGCTACAATGGCTGGCGGGCAGCGGGCGAAAACATGAGCAGCACCGGCACCAACCAGTGGACAACCACATTGAACCGCTGGACTCCCCAGAATCCATCGACCACCATGCCGCGAGCGGTGCGTTCGGACCCGGCCAACAACAACCGCTTCTCCGACCGCTTTGTGGAAAGTGCCGCCTTTTTACGCCTGAAGAACGTACAACTCGGCTATACGCTTCCTTCGTCGGTAACGCGTTCGCTGGGCTTTATTAATGGCCTGCGGGCGTATGTGGGAGCGACCAACCTGTTTGTGATTACGCCCTGGACGGGTCCCGACCCGGAAGATATCGACCGGGGTGGCACCGACCTGATTCCGCCGGTACGTTCCATTACGATGGGTGTTTCTGCTTCTTTCTAACTCCTGAACATGAAAAAATACTCGATATTCCTTTTGCTGACGGTCGTTTTTACGGCCCTGTTTTACGCTAGTTGCAGCGAAAAAAATCTTGACCTGCAACCTCTTACGCCCACAGAAGCATCGTACTTCACCGAGGAGAACGATTACAATAAGACCATTCTGGGGGTTTATGCAAAGTTGACGGATTTCTATTGGTTTAACGCGGGTTCGCCCATGCAGGGCTTCTGGCAACTGCCCGGCGATGACATTACCTCGACAGGTACCTACGCATTCGAAATATTCGGAACCTTACAACCGTCAACCGATGATAGCCGGAATTTTTACCGGATTGCCTATCAACTTGTTAACCGGGCTAATATCGCTATACAGAAGCTAGACGAAGAAAAAGGGGTAATCAAAACGGCCAATCTGAAAAACAGTCTGCGGGGCGAAGCTCTCTTTTTGCGAGCTTACACCAATTTTCTCCTCTGGAACTACTACGGAACGGCCCCGCTCGTTACGGAGCGTATTCAATCGGCCGATAAAATCACGCCACCCAGTTCAAAAGATACCGACCTGCTGGATCAGTCCATTAAGGACCTGACCGATGCCGCTTCGTTGCTGCCTGCCACCTGGGATGCCGGAAACCGGGGCCGGGTAACCAGTAATTCCGCCAACGGTTTATTGGGGAAAGCGCTGGTCTTTCGGGGATCGGTGAAGAAAGCCGCAGCCGACTATACTGCAGCCATTGCGGCTTTTAACAAGATAACGGGCGTGAGCCTGGTCCCGAATTTCAACGATAATTTTGATGTAAAAACAGAGAACAACGCCGAATCGCTGTTTGAGTTTCAGGCGTCTCAGCCCGATTTTGATAACGTCTGGCTTGCTAACGACTTCCAGCGAAATGGGGTAGGTTCCACGTCGACGTTCTGGGGCTGGTACGAAAACTCCCCGCAGTTGAGCGGTAAAGCTCCTTTTATCGCCACAAAAAAACTAGCCAGTGCCTTTGAAACGGGCGACCCCCGCATTACCTCGACTTTCGATCCGAAGACACTCCAGTTTTATAAGTACTGGCATACGGGCGATCAGAAATCGCAGTCGGGAGTAGCCTCGGTCAACAATCCCCGTATTCTTCGCTATGCCGATGTGTTGCTCCTGAAAGCCGAGGCTCTTCTGGAGTCGGGTGGGTCAACGTCCGATGCCATTGCGCTCATCAACCAGGTGCGCACCCGCGCCCGTGAAACGGTGAAAGGCGGTACCGTACCGGCCAATTTCGCTACGACCGAAACCGACAAAGCTAAAATTTCCGACTGGGTTATGAATGAACGCTTCCGCGAACTGGCGGGTGAAGAAGGCGCCCGCTGGCTCGACCTGCGTCGCTGGCATCTGGGTGGCAAGATCAACCTCAGTAGCTGGGACTGGAGTTCGGCCCGCACCGATGTGTCGTTCACTGTCAAGAATCTGTATTACCCGATTCCCGACATTGAAACGAACCTGAACCCGAACGTAGTCCAGAACCCGGGCTATTAGCAGGCATGATAGTATTAGGTTTAAATTCATATAGCCCGGAAACGCTGTTTTCGGGCTATATTCTTGAAAATCGCTTCAAAATGAGCCTGTTGTGCAACTAACGTCCAAGTTTTTGCACAAAACATCCAACTCGCTCTTTCGGCCACCAGCTACCTTCGTTCTGTTTTCCAGCTCATTTTTCTACCCGTAGTACGGCGATTGAACATTGACTGGACATGACAGAACTCAAACCGGAAAACATATGATTGGGGAAACCACTGTTAAACGAGCGGGCTTTCTGCGCATTGACGATAAAGAGAAAACGCCCAAATTTTTGCAGATCGTTAACGGAATCATATCCCAAATAGAGGTCGGGGCTTTTAAACCCGGCGACCGATTGCCGTCCATTAACGAAACCAGCGCCGAATATTACCTGGCCCGCGCTACGGTCGAGAAGGCCTATTGCAACTTATTGAAGAGCGGCTATATCACATCCCTATACCGCAAAGGTTTTTTTATTGCCAGCGGCAAGACCTTGAAACGGGTTTTGTTTCTGACGGGTCAGCTCAACGAGAGCAACCGGGCTATTGTTAACGCCGTCAGCGCCCAGCTTGGAAAAGACTATAAAGTAGACATTTATGCCTACGAGTACCAACGTAAGTACCTCTATGATAGCCTCGAAAATCAGGCGGGTAATTACCATTATTTCGTTCTGATGCCGCATCACCTGGCTGAAACCGACGAACTGAAAAAGGTCTTGAAGAAGATTCCGATGGAACGGCTTATCCTGCTGGATGGCTCCAGTACGGCCCATCCACGAAACTGTGCGTCGGTATGTGTGGGCAGCGGAGACCAGCTCAGGAGTGTGCTGGAGCAAAACGCATTCCTGTTCCGGAAATACAAAAAACTGAATTTTGTCACGACAGATAACGAGTACATTGCTGCGGATTGGTACAGTGCCTTTTTTGGATTTACTGAAACATACGGCCTGGAGGGTCGGGTACTGGATTCGGTCGAGGAAGCTCCGCTTCAGAAAGGATCGGCCTATTTGCTCTTTGATGAGGATGCGCTGGTAACCACCATTCAGGAAGCCAACCGCAACCGAATGGTTCTGGGACAGGATGTAGGCATTGTTTCCTTCAACGATGCCCGGTACAAGGCCGTAGTAGCAGGAGGCATTTCGGTGATTAAAACGGATGTGTCGGCAATTGGGCGAAGCCTGAGCGATATCATCGGTCAAAACCGAAAGCAAAGCGTTCGTATTCCGATGCAGTTCATTCAGCGAGGGTCTTTATAAGCGTTACCGATGCGTCCATTTCTTCTACTACTGGTTCCGGTGTTGGCTTCTCTGGTGTGGACCACCGCCCGTAAGCCATCAGCCCACAAATTATTCAATCGACTCAGTTCGTCGCAAACCGGTATCACCTTTGCCAACCGGATACAGGAATCCGACTCGCTGAACGTATTACAGTTCGAATACCTCTATAATGGGGGTGGCGTGGGCATCGGCGACTTTAATAACGATGGTTTCCAGGACGTTTTCTTCACCGGAAATCAGGTTTCCTGTCGGTTATATCTCAACAGGGGAAACACGCCCGAAACGCAGCTTCAGTTTGACGACGCAACCCAACAGGCGGGAGTCACCACAAAGGCGTGGTGTACGGGCGTAACGGTGGTCGACATTAATCAGGACGGCTGGCAGGATATTTACGTGAGTGTAGCCGGTTTCGATCAAGACACGACCCGACGGGCTAACCTGCTGTTCGTCAATCAAACACGAGCGAAGGGGAAGCCTGTCCAATTTCGGGAAATGGCTCGGGCCTATGGCCTGAACGATATGGGCTACAGCACCCAAACCGCTTTTTTTGATTATGACCACGATGGCGACCTGGATGCCTATGTACTCACCAATGCCCTCGACCGCCAGAACCGCAACGCCCTCCGCCCCAAACGGGTGAATGGCGAGGCTCCTTCCAACGATAGATTGTACCGGAATGAGGGTAAGGGCCCAGCCGGTCATCCTGTTTTTACCAACGTAACGCGCCAGGCTGGCATCTTGACCGAAGGCTATGGGCTGGGTATTGCTATCAGTGACCTGAATGGGGATGGCTGGGAAGATGTGTATTGTTCCAACGATTTTTTGTCCAACGACCTGATCTGGGTGAATAATCAGGACGGCACATTTACCAACCACTCAGCCGACTACCTCAACCATCAGACGCACAACGCGATGGGGGTCGATATTGCCGATTTTAACAATGATCTGCTGCCCGATATTATGGTGGTTGACATGCTGCCGAATACCAACGAGCGGCAAAAAATGATGGTGCCGGGCTATAACTACGACCGGTTTCGCATGGATTTACAGATGGGCTACCAACCCCAGTTCATGCGCAATACGTTGCAGTTAAATAGGGGAGGAAAGGAGGAAGGAGACAAGAGGGAGGATGGAGGGAACCGAGGTTCATCGCCTTCCTCCCTTTTTTCTGAAATCTCCCAGTTGGCGGGTGTTGACAAAACGGATTGGAGCTGGGCACCGCTTTTTGCTGATTTCGATAATGACGGCTATCGGGATCTGCTGATTACCAACGGCTACCGTCGAGATGTAACAAACCTGGATTTTACGGCCTATCTGGCCGATCTACACGCGGGCGGTTTCGGCGATAGGCAACAGAAAAATGCCAAAGCCTATCAACAGCTTAAGACGCTACCCGAGGTAAAACTGCCTGACTTCTGCTACCGAAATCGGGGAAATGAGGGAAGTTTAACGTTTGAAGACGTATCGGAACAATGGGGATTCGATGCGCCAAACTTCTCCAACGGAGCTGCCTACGCCGATCTGGACAACGATGGCGACCTGGACATTGTAATCAATGCCATTGACGACGAAGCCTTTGTCTATGAGAACACGCTGGAGCAGCCGAAAAAAGAGGAGCAGGCCGATGAAAAGAATGCGTGGCTTCGACTTGCTTTCGACCGGAATCCGGCGCAGGGCACAAAGGTTAACCTCTATTACGGTGGTAAGGCACAAACCGCTGAATTTAACCCAACCCGAGGCTATGTGTCATCGGTGGAGCCTTATCTTCATTTTGGGCTAGGGAAAAAGTCGATCATCGATTCAGCGGAGGTGATCTGGAATGATGGTCGGTATCAGGTTTTGAAAAACGTTACGCCAAACCAGCTGATTCATGTTGCGTATCGACCTACAGGCACGTATACTCCCCGAAAGTCTTCTTCCCAACCAACTTTTCAGGAGATATCGGCTACTGAAATCGGGTTGGATTATGTGCATGTCGAAAGTGAGTTCAACGACTTTGCCCGAACGCCTTTACTGCCCCATAAGCATTCTCAGAATGGTCCACCCATGGCGGTCGCCGATGCTAATGGCGATGGGTTGGAGGATGTCTTTATCGGGGCGGATTTTGGTCAGAAAAGCTACCTCTACTGGCAACAGCAAAACGGACGTTTCCGAAAGTCGGAGCTGCCCAAACAGGCCAATCAGGAAGATACCGGTGCCTTGTTTTTCGATGCCGATAACGATGGCGACTCCGATCTGTACGTTGTTAGTGGGGGAAGTCATGCCGAAGGGGCATCGACGGCTTATCAGGACCGGCTTTACCTAAACAAAGGCAATGGCAACTTTGAGCTGAACCAACAAGCCCTGCCTCCAATAGCCATCAGTGGTTCGTGCGTGCTTGCCTGCGATATAGACCATGACGGTGACCTCGACCTATTTCGGGGTGGGCGACTCAATCCGGGAAGTTATCCCATGCCGGTTAAAAGCTATTTGCTGAAAAACGAAAACGGTCATTTCGTTGATGCAACAGCTCAGCTAGCTCCTGAATTTCAGGCAATTGGTCTGGTCACGTCGGCTGTCTGGGCCGATTTTGATCGCGATGGCTGGGAGGATCTCGCACTCTGTGGCGAATGGATGCCCATTACGGTGTTGAAAAATAATCATGGAAACCAATTCACCACCGAGCCATTCAGGCATACGTTCAATCAGTCCGTCGCACAGACCAATGGCTGGTGGAACACCCTCGTTACTGACGATTTCGACAAAGACGGCGATATGGACCTAATGGCCGGTAACCTGGGGCTAAACACCAAATATAAAGCCTCACCTGATAAGCCCCTTGAACTGTATGCCGCCGATTTTGATAAAAACGGCCATATCGACCCTGTACTAACTCATTATATGAACAACCAGCGGTGGCTGCGAGCCCCCCGCGACTTACTGACGTTTCAAATCCCATCCATGAAACGACGATTCCCTGATTTCAACTCATACGCCAGAGCTACCGTTGAGAAGTCGTTTACGAGTGAGGAACTCCAGGCCGCCTATCATCTCAGCAGCACCGAATTCCAGACCCTATACTTCGAAAATACAGGTCAGGGCTTCAAACGGCATCAGCTTCCCGAGGAGGTACAGTTTGCTCCAGTAATGGACATTCTGCCAGGTGATTTCAACCAGGATGGGCATATGGATGCCCTGCTTATTGGTAACTCTTACGCGTCTGAAACCATCGGCGGCTGGCACGATGCATCGAAAGGGACCCTACTGGTAGGCAACGGAAAAGGGAGCTTTACAGTCAGACCAACCAGCGGGCTTTTGGCCGATAAAGAAGCGAAAGCCATAACACGCATTCGTCGGCAGGATGGATCAACATTGGTGTTGGTTGCCAATGTGGGCGCGGGGTTAAAAATCTTCCGGTATTTATCGGACGCTGATTGATTGGCAGCTACTGATTGGCTTATGGCTGAGTTTCGCAAACAAGCGTGTTACATCAACGGGTCTTTGAATCCCCTGGTGTTCCTAAAACAGCCTCCTCAGCGGGTGGGCTAAGAGCTACCCGCTGAGGAGGCTGTTTTAGGAACAGTACTTTTAAATCAATTTGCTCCATGACAAAGCCTGATACGCTAAAATTACCGGGTCTTGCTCCGATGGCGCTGAGCCAGGTACTTTACCGACAAGGTGCCGGCAACTACACGATCGTTCATCCGCGAACGGGTCAGCGTCTGATGCTGACCAGTACCCTGCGGAGGATGCAAACACGAACCGGCTTCTTACGAATCCATAAATCGTTTTTAGTCAACCCATGCCATATTCTGTGACTGACGAAAGGTCCGGCCCGGCAAGTCAAAACCATTCAACTGCCTGACGGGCTGAGGCTGGCGGTATCCAGAGGCCAGTATGAACAAGTGGTGCCAGCAACTTGAACGTATCAATCCCAAGCTAATGGGTCAATACGATTTTAGCCCAAGTTGACGGCCCGGCTGACCAATCCCTACTTGTCTGAAAATTCACCTCGACTGGTTTTTTGGTTGGCCTGCTTCCTGCTTGGTGTTAGGAATGGCTTTTAAAGTACAATCGGTAGGTTATCTTCGGCTAGCTTGGCTAGCTTACTGAGCCGGTCACACGTCGATGGCACGGTGGATCCCTATTGATTTGACCGACGTTTCTATGGACGTTTTTTTATAGCTTCTAGAAATAATCTAAACTACTATATACTAGTGAATTGTGTAGAAATTTGACCAGTTAAGCCACCTTTTTAGTGGTCGGAAACGGCCAGCAGGAGGAGACGAAAAGGTACGGGAATCAACAGGTCCGTTACAGAACAAAAACGACCCCAATCGAAAGCCGGAAATTGGTTGCCAGAGAAGCAAACGGTCGAAGACAGGGTTCTGATTTTGACTGGACTTAGGTAATGGCTGGCCGGTTGAAGCGGAGTTTGACCAACGTCCCATGCTGGTTTTCGTAGGTCAGCACACCATCGAGCTGGCGGGTAAGCAGTTCCACCAACTGGGTGCCGAAGCCCGTTTCTTTGATGGCTTCCACAGGCTGTTTACCGATACCATTGTCGGCTACCATCAATAGCAACGAATCGTCGCCCATCCGCGTCAGGCTGATGCGAATGGTGCCACTGTCCTTACCGATAAATGCATATTTAAGCGAGTTCGTGATTAACTCATTCGTTATCAGACCTATGGAAACCGCCGTGTCAATATCCAGTACCAGTTCGGGCATCGAACAGACGATGGTGATACGACCGGCCGCATCGAATGAATCGAGAATGCTTTCGCCTAGATTGTGAAAATAATCGCACATTTCGATAGCTCCTAACTGCTTGCCCTGGTAGAGTTTCTGGTGGATGATGCCCATACTCTGCACCCGGTTTTGACTGGCCTGTATGGCTTCCTGTACGTTGGGGTCAGTAACTTTAGCCGATTGCAAGGCCAGCAAACTCGACACCACTTCCAGATTATTCTTGACCCGGTGGTGGATCTCTTTCAGCAGGAGTTCGTTCTGGGCGTTTTTCTGAGCAATCTCGTCGCGCTGGTGTTTAATGACGACGGCTTCCTGCAGGGCCAGTTCGCGGGCCTGTTCACGCAGACGGACCTTCAATAAGTACCAAAAGCCGAGTAGCATCAGCAGCGCATAAGCCGAATAGGCCCAAAGACTTTGCCACCAGGGTGGGCTGATGTGTATGCGGAGGGGCGCCAGATTTGTCCAGATTCCGTCGCTATTGCGGGCTTTCAGGTGGAACAGGTACGTTCCCGGCTTCATCTGGGCAAAATCGACGGTGTTTTTCAGGCCAATGTTCACCCATTGTGGCTCGTCATTCGGCCCGGTCAGGGAATAGGCATAGGCACGACTGCTGGTGTTGCGGTAATCCAGCAGCGCAAATTTTAGTTCTAGGGTGTTTTCCCGGTGCGACAGTGCCAGTTCATTGGTTCGCCAGCGATCCGGGGGCATGGGTCGCATGGTTTGCGCGCCGTCGGTGTCGAAGCTGGAAACGCCCACCAGTCGCAGCGGTGATGAGGCTTTAGGAATGATGTGGATGGTATCGTTTGGCCCAAACCGCCGTAAGTTGTTCTGGCAACCGAAGTAAATCTCGCCGGTAGTGGCCAGTGCGGTAATGGGCGTGGAGTAAGCCGAGTTGCCTACAAACTGCGGAAACGTGGTTACGCGCTCCGTAAGGGGGTCGATACAGGATACCACCTGATTCTGGTTGAACCAGATTTTGCCGGATCTGTCGAGGGTAGCGTGGGCAAAATAATCGTCCGTGAACCCGTCTGCTGCACTATATTTTTTGAATCGTCCTGTTTTGACCGAAAGCTTCTGTAAGGGAGCCGAATATCCACTCGTTATCCACACATCACCTTGCTTATCAATCACGGGCGCAAAGGTGTAGTTGCTGGCCAGTCCGTAGGGGTCGCCTTGCCGGAGTACAAACCGCTGCACTTGCCGGGTTCGTTTGTTTACCCGACTAAGCCCATGAGCGGCTCCGCACACCCACACCGTGTTGTGGGCATCGACCGCAATTTTCTGGAGCGTGTTCGAGAGTAAACTGTTGGCGTTGGTGGGATCGTTTTTCCACTGTTCATACGTATTCACCAGCCCCGTCTCAACCGATAAGCTGCCCTTCGGAATGCGGAAAAGCCCCTGCCCCCAGGTCGAAATCCAAAGGTCACCATCCCGGTCAATAACTGAAGCGATGGCGTTCGGGATCGTCTTACTCCCGGCCTTATCTAAACGGACGGGTATGAGCTGGCTCGTTTTTTTGTTGTATACGAACAGGCCAGCCTCCGCACCAACCAGCAGGTATGGATCGTAGTCGGTTCGGGTCGAACCTGGCAGCGTGAGGGTGAAATAGGTGAGGGCTTGTTTTAAGACAACCTTCATCTCATTCTGGACCGGATTATAGCGAATCAGGCCCAGATCGGTACTGATCCAAAGGAAGCCTTCCGAGTCGGGCATGAGGGATTCCGTTACGGGTCGGGCCAATCCAGGCCGGGTCGGAACGGCACCGGCGGAGTTGCTCAATTTGGGCAGTGGAATGTTGGGGTGGCGTTCCTGGCGGGGGTCGAAAAAAAGCGGATTTTTGTCGCTCGCTCGCTCCAGCCAGATTAACCCCTGTCCATCTTCGTAGAGGGTTACAAACTCCTTGAGTTGTTCCCCATTGCTGATGGCTACGGGTGTGCAATGCTCCACGACGGTCCGGTCGGCTGAAATGCGGAAGATGTCGTTATCGCAGCAAAGCCAAAGCCGCCCCGCCCGATCTTCCAGAATCACATTTGGAAACGGAATGGGTTTGCCATCGGCCGTTCGACCATCGAACCAATTGATTTGCCCGGTTTTGGGGTCAAAAACCCGAAGCCCGGTTTGGTCCGGGACACCCATCCAGATCAGGCCCCGACGATCTTTGCAGAGGCCGTTAATTACATTGAGGCCATCGGTAGCGTTGATGACGGGCACCCCTGATTTGTTTACAGTCGGAAAGCACCGCCAACGGTTACTGGTTCGGTCAAACTGCTCGAAACCAGCTGTTGTACAAACATAAACATAACTGGGTGCCACCAGAATGGGCGACAGCGGGTTGCCCTGCAACTGCCCTGCCTCGCCTGGTTTGGGCAAGAAACGGACAGCGCTGCCTGTTTTGGGGTCGAACCGATTCATGCCATAATCGCTGCCGATCCAGAGATAACCAGATTCATCGCGTTGAAGAAACCGAAGCTTATCCGACGATAAACTGGTTTTGTTGGTGGGCAGGTGTCGAAAATGGGCCACGTTGCCGGTTCGCTGATTGTAGGCATTCAGGCCCCCGTCGCGGGTGGTTATCCAGAACGTGCCTCGCTCGTCCTGAATCATATCCGCCACCCGCGCCGAGGAGAGGGAGTTCAAATTCGCCGGATCAGAGTGTACCGTTACGATCTCATGGCCGTCGTACCTGTTCAGGCCACTGCCGCCAACGAACCAGAGAAATTCGTCGCGGTCGGTAAAGAATCGATTGATGGTTAGTTGATTCCGGTTGCGGCCCAGCGTCTCTTTGGGAGGTTCGTCGAAGTAAAGCACCGTGGATTGTGCCTGCCCGGCGGACGCGGACAGGCACACTAGCAGGAGGAGCCACCCAAAAACAACGCATCCATTCATGTTGACCTGTTTGTTAGCCCAAGCTACTTCACTTATCCTTCTGATCCTCGTTGTTGATATCGCGGATGCAGATAAATTTTCCGTCGCGTTTTTCGAAAATTCCCATGTATTTGCCGGTGCTCACTACGTTGCCAGCCGCGTCTTTCACCGTTGTCTTCCCGACTTCGGTCACTACGTTGCCATCGCCGTACACATCCATCGTCTCGTAGGAAACCGTAGTTCCGGCCTTGCGCGCTTTCATACTTTTGAGCAACACCTGCCGGATGGCATCCTTTCCCACGGACATGGGTTCGTCGTCGGCCATTTCTATGGCATCGTCTGTGTAGAGTGCCATTACTTTGTCGATGTCCTTAGCGGTTGTGGCGCTGGCCCATTCGGTTTCAATGGCTTGTATTTCCGTTTTGATGGCGGCCATATCGGGTTTAGCCGCTACCTGCTCAGTGGTAGCTTCTGCTTTTTGGGCGGGGGCGTTGCAACCAGTAACGCAGATAGACGTAAGGGCAACAATGGTCAGGAGTAGGGTAAATGGATTGGTTTTCATTAAGTTTTTGATGGTTAGACGATTAAGGTACTCTCACTAAGCGACGGTAGAGTTCAACGGCTTTTATTTTCTCGTACACCGTACCAAGTTTTTTATCTGCTTCCTGAAACGATTTGTCGTCGTGGATTTTCTGGTACGCGTTGGCATTGGGCCAATTGCCCTCAAAGAAGTAGTGGTATTTGTCGGCTCCTTTCCCGTCTACTTTGTAGAGTGTATATCCGGCGTTACTGTACCCCAGGCGTTTAATGATCGTGTTCAGCTCGCCAATCAACGCCGACAGTTGGGCCTCCGTTACACCCGCTGGCATATCGAAAAGGTGAATACTTTTGAGCGAAGTCGTTGCCGTTTGCTGAGCCTGTGCAGAGGCCGACATGCCGAGGCTAACCAGCAGCCAAAGAGCAGCCAGGGAAATCAGGAATTGTTTCATGGGTTTGATTGGTTAGTTTGACTGTTTTAAGATCGGTCCCCCGGCAGTATAGGCTGGGTTTATCTGTCCTTATCAGTTCGGACTTACGTAGCGTCGTCCGTTAAATCCAATTCCATAAACAACAAATAGTCTTTAAACTCTGCGGGGATTTCCATTTCCGGATACGCGTCAATGTCACGAAATCCGAAACGTCTATATAAGGCGTGAGCGGCTTCCATAAACTTCGGATTGTCAAGCCGAATTTGTTTATAACCGACTTTTTTTGCTTCAAGTAAAAGTCGGTCAAGGATAGCTCGTCCAGCTCCAATTCGTCTAGTAGCTGGATCAACAAACATCCGTTTTATTTCACCGATGTCGGAGTTGATACGTTTCAGACTTCCAAGCCCACATACTTCACCTTCGTAAATAGCCAGGATTAGCTGTCCGTAAGGAGGTTGAAACTTGCCAATCTGTTGGATATCCTGGTCAACTGCTTCTTTGGGATTATGAGGATGGACGCCATATAGTTCCTGCATTCTGTCGTTACCCCAAACTAAGTAGTCAAACCATAATTTTTTAACGGCTTCCAGGTCGTCAGGAATGACAACCGTTCTTGTTTTTACATTTTCACTTTTGCTCATTTCCTGACTGGGTTTTGGTTTTTTACTTTCTACAGATAGCTCAGCCACCACTGCTCTTTGTGGGTCGTTTTGTAGGCATCATACCAGCGACACAGGGGATACAACGACGCGACAACAGCTAGCCAAATGAGATAAACCACCCCAAGATTGTAGCCTCCATCGCCGGGTAGCACAAACCGCATCGGTATGATTTGCAGCGATTTATCGGCCTCCGTCATGGAATGGCCAGCGGCAAAAAAGACAAGCATGCGCAGGGTGTGCAGGACATAAAAATGGATCGTGTAATAAAAAAAGGCCGTTCGTCCGTAGATGCGCAGCACGGCCGTAATGCGATTGTGTATGTTCTCCAGCAACGCCAGTCCCAGCAGTCCCGGCCCTACCGTAATGCACATGTACAGCAGCGATGGTGGGTATTTATGCACCTTCAGGAACGAGAATAGCGTTGTGAGACCGTTTTTCTGGACGCTCCAGGGGAAGGGGTCGCCGTATCCATTCAGCAAACGCAGCCCCACAAATAACCCAATGGCTCCGGCACCGAGATAAACCAGCCACTGTTGACGCTTCTGGGCCGCAACCGTTGGCTCAAACAGACGGCCCAGGCAGTAGCCCATCATCATTAGCCCCAGCCACGGAAGAAACGGGTACAGTACCACAATGACCCGACCGGGTGCGTATTCAAACACACGGTGATCGCCACCATGAAACAGTGCCCACCAAAAACCCGATGTAAATCCCGGTGCCTGTTCCACCGCATCCAGCAGATTATGGCCTAAAACGATCGCTAGACTAATGCTCAGTATGGCCCGGAACGGCAGCCACGTCAGCCCGGCCATGAACACCATGCTGATGCCCAGCGACCAGAAAACGACCAGCGTGATGGGATTAAACAGGGTAAACGTATCCGCCGGTGCAATCAGGAGCACCTCGGCTACAATGAGCCATATACCCCGTTTCAGCAGAAACAGACTCAACTCGCTGCGCGATTTTCGTAAACCCTGCAGGTAGATGGACGTACCGGACAGCAAGGCAAACGTAGGGGCGCAGAAGTGGGTAATCCAGCGGGTGGCGTACAGAACCGGTGTGGTGGTATCGAGATTGAGCGGGTCGTCGGTGTAGGCCTGGGCGTGGAAGAAATCGCGCGTATGATCCAGCGCCATTATGATCATAATCAGGCCCCGCAGTACGTCGATGGACTCGATACGGCTTTTGATGAATGAAGGCGCTGGGTTGAGGGAGCCTTCGATTACCGATGTATGAGGGAGCGGAAAGGTCATTTCAATATAGCGGCTAACACTCGTTTATGTGTTCTGGAGGGTTTGAATAACCTCAGGCAGGAATCTGTCGAAAACGATGAGGCTCATCATCGAATTTGCTTAACTGAATTAGCGCACTTTATAGGCTTCTAACTCGATCTCAATTAGCTGGCCGGGCAGCGCTAACTCCTTCACGCCAAGCCACGACCCGGTCGGAAACTGCTTTTTGTAGATTGTATTTCGGTAAGCCGACTGGTTCACAAATTCGGGCATGTTCGTGGTCAGAATATTCTCTACCACAACGTCGTCCCAGCTGTAGCCATAGTGCTTCAGGATTTTGTCCAGATCAGCGTAGCAATTTTTCATTTGCTGGCCCAGATCGCCTTTCGCCGTCAGGTTTCCTTTCTCGTCCATACTGACCGCGCCCGATATTTTCAGTTCATTGCCAATCCGAACGGCGTGGGTATAGCCATAGGCTTTTTCGACTTCGGGCCGTAACAGAAAGTACTCCGGTGCATCGGATTGAGACGCTGGTTTCTCATCTGCTTTTTGGGGGGCGGTATTGCAACCGACTGTAAACAGGATCAGGGCGGCAAAAACAGGAATAAATTGGTCTATTTTCATAGGTCTATCGAATAGAGAAAAGGCTACGAGGAGATAGGTTTTATAAGCGCTCTGTATTTGCTACTTGACGGCTACCGGTGGCGATGCAGACTCCTGGTAAAACGTCGCTTTCCACGCGCCATTGATTTTGGTGAAGAGCATCGTTCCGGACACGTTTTCGTAGTGTAATTTCTGGCCGTTTTTGAGCGTAGCGTCCTGACTGTGGTTGAAAGCGTAGAGAACCTGTGAGTCGGATAGTATCCGGATGGCTTCCTTTTTGGGCGTAAGTTTGAACGAAGCCATCTGGCTGAATCCATCCGCATTCAGTTTTTTTAGTGAGCCGTAGTCCCCAACGGTGCCATCTGGATTAATTGACAAAAAATCCGGTGAATCCTCGAAGAACGACATGCATGTCTCGATATCCAGTTTCTCAACGTTTTTAAAAAATTCTTTCGTGAGGGTGTCAATTTCCTTTTCATCTACCTGGACTGGTTGAGATGCCTGGACCGACGCGTTAGTCGTTTGGGTAGCCGTTTCTTTGGCGGGGGTGTTGCAACCGGCGGCAAACAGGAACATGGCCATAACAACGGCCAGCATCTGAAGTAATTGATTGGTTTTCATTTGGGTTTGTGAGGTTAAAAAGGAGTTGTCAAACAGGGTTGATTAAATTCATTGACTTACTTAGCCATAGGCAGGGGTAAATCGGAGTTGGATATGTCGCGGAAGGGTTTCCATTTACCGGCTTCTTTTTTCCAGAGGACGATGTACTTGTCCTTGATCACCTGCGTACCGGCTTTATCGAATAAGCTTGACTGGCCCTCCTCCGAAACAAAATCGCCGGTTCCCCACACGTCGATGGCCTTGAACTCAGCTCTGGCGATTCCATAACCAAGGACGTTGTGTATAACAGTCTGGATGTTTTTGCGGCCCACAATAGCCGGTGCGTTTGAAAACATCAGTTTCGCATCTTCAGTATAAAAATTGGCCATGCCCACGGAGTCGCCTTTGGCGATGTAGCCCGCGAACTCAATATTGGCGGCTTCGATTTCTTTTTTAAGCGTGGCATTATCGACCGTTACGGCACTTTCTTTGGCGGGCGCATTACAGCTAACAGTAAACACAAGCAGCGTGGCAAAAGCAGCCAGTATCAGGGGTAGTTGATTGGGTTTCATTGAAGTTTGATTCGGTTTTTAAGATTTAGCTACAGCGTGTAGGGTTATATGCATGGATTGGAGGAATTCATGAGCCAGTGTTGCTACACCACCTGGTGCAGCGTTTCCTGCGCTGGACGAAACGTAACACCGAGGTCGCTGGTGGCCAGCGTATTGCTGTACACGGTGGCGGCTTCGGCTACGGGCGGTTGCTGGTTCAGCATGAGCGATAAATCGGAGATGCGGTAGCTCTCGCTCGAAATGAGGTAGTTTTTTCCATGCAACCCCGGTCGGGTAGCCGCCTGAAAAACAGCCTCGGCCACATCGCGCACATCCACCACCGCGAAAACTATATCCGCAGCGAACATCATCTCGACGAAAGGATTGGGGGCAATCTTGTTCTTGAACAGGTACATGAACTCCTGCGAAGTCGAGTCGGTACGGGCCGATAGGGGAGGTCCCATCACCGAAACCGGCGCCAACGAGGTGATTTGGAACCCAATAGTGGGGTCTTCTGCGACAAACTTTCGCACAACCTGATCGGCCAGAAACTTGGCTTGTCCGTAGGGATGGTCCTCCGCACTGAACCAGGGCGTATCGGCTTCGGAAAACACCTGACCGGGTGCCAGGGCGGGTGGTGGCATTGGAAACGAAGTGTTCCAGGAGGCCACCGATGCGATAAATACCGCACTTTTGAGTCCCTCGGTTCGACTGGCTATGGTTAGAAAATTTTCCGTACCCTGAATGGTTGGGTCCAGCAGGTCGCGCTGCGGGTCTTCTACTGCCAGTTGAAAAGGTGTGCCGCCGTGTACTACAATGGCGCATCCCTGCATAAAGGACTCCAGCGTAGCCATGTCGCGCACATCGCAGGCTTCCAGAGTTAGGTTTTCCGCCTTGTCGAGGGTGCTCAGGTGGGCGTACTTTTGGGTATTGGCTGGGTCAGAAGCCGACACCTTCACGGCGTAGCCTTCGGCCAGAAATTTTTGAGTGACGTAGCTGCCAATGAAGCCAGCTCCGCCAAGGATACCTACCGTTTGCATAAAGTGTGGCTTTGTTTAAGCCGCCGGGAAGAATAGTTGCCGGCAGGAGTTGACTACATGTGGTTATTGAGGAAAGGGTATTTAGTTCGCTGCTGAATACGACAAATCAGGCCGGAAGTGGCCAATTCTCGATTCTATGCGCCGGATGAAAGGCTTCAGTTCGGCAATGAGGTTCTTGAACCCGGTTCGAAAGTCTTCCGTATTAGCCCCATCTCTCGCTTTAAAGTCGGCTTGACTTTTGGCCAGGTCTTCAACCAGTACAAAATTTTCGCAGGTACCGAACCGGCTCATATATACGTTGTAAGGAATCTTGCCCGCTTTACTGGTATAGAGTTCCTTAAACCGGTTGAACAGAGCCTCTACTTTACGCTGATGCTGCGGTTCGTAATAGAAGTAATCGTACCCTCGGTAGGCGTACTCCGACTGACTGGTTTGGTCAGGTGCGTAGGAATACTGCGGGAGGTACACCATATAATCGTGGTAACTGGGGTAGCACTTGTCAAAATCGGCAATTAAAGTAGCGAAGGCCTCTTTACCCATCTTCTCCTGCAAGGGAGCCAGCGAGTCTTTGTTGAGGTCGGCCATGTGCTCGATTGGCGCGATGGTGTAATACCGAAGGTCATTGTCCTGAATCGTGAGCCAGCCATGGTGTATGCCCTGTTTTCTGCATTGACTGACGAGCTCCTGCGAGACACGTTCGTACTGGTCTGCCATCGTTGGCATAACGGGGGCCTCGTGGATGCGAAAGAGCTGCGGTTTAGTACGCGTGGTCTGAGCCTGTAGCACCATAGCGGACAGGAGCCACACAAAGCAAAAAATCTTCGGAGAACGAACCTTGGTAAAAAGGAGCCGCATAGTTAAGAACGCTTTGGGGTGGATTAGAAATGGCTGGCCCAATCGATTCGACAAAATGATAGGGCCAACAACGAATCTAAACTACCGCCAACATGCTCTCAAGCCAAGTGCTAAAGGACGAACACACGGGTTTACTGTCCGAAGGCCGGGAATTACTTACCGTGGGAATAAACAGATAGCGCTAAGGTTGATCAAGTGACTGATTTTGAGGCTCAAATAGTCTGGATTCGTTTCAGCAATGCCTCGCGCAGATTGTGGCTTAGAGGAATCGTTTTACCCTTAATCCCGATATAACCTTCGGCCACCTCGTCGACCTGCGTCAGATTTACCAGATAGGACCGGTGCACCCGCACAAAATAATTGGTGGGGAGTTTATCTTCCATCACCTTCAGGGTCGTTGTCAGCAGGTATTCTTTGCCCGCCGTGTAGAGGTGGCAGTAGTTGCGGTCGGCTTCCACGTAGAGAATATCGGCGATGAAAATCTTGATGATCTTTTCCCGATTCCGAACAAAAATCCGGTCACTAAGTACAAAAGGTGCGTCGGGAGCAGGGCCTACAGTGGCGTGGTGTTCGCTGGCCAGGCGGCTAATGGCCAATTCGATGGCTCGTTGTAGCTCAATTGCCCGGATCGGCTTGGATATGAAGGCATAAGGGTGGGTTTTTTTTGCCCGGTTAAAAGTCTCTTCATCCGTATTGGCCGTGACGTAAATAATCGGGATGTTCCACTGCTGGTGGATCGCATGGGCTGTGTCGATACCGTCGAGTGCGCCTTTAAGACTGATATCGAGCAGAATCAGGTCAGGCCGGTTGGTTTCAGCGTGTAGGATGGCTTCTTCGCCCCGAGGAACAATCCCGCTGACCTCATAGCCAAGTTTAGTAAGTTGCAGGGCGATGTTGGCGGCAATGATCATGTCGTCCTCCACGACGAGCAACTTCAAAGGGGTGTCCATTCCATTCTATTTATTGATCATTCGTCAGGTAATCATTACGCACGTACCGAAAGGTTGGACTCGGTACCGGGTGCCTCCTTTTGGTAAGGGATTGTATATGTTAACTGAGAAAGTAAAGATAAGTCGTTAGCGGTAATTGTACTTATTCTGGTCAAGTTGTATAAGTATTGTAACTGTTGCAGAAATCAGGGAATACTGTGGCTACCCCTTGCTACTTTAGTTCAGTTGATTCCACCCCTTGTCAAGTTAGTAGTAGTTATAGGAATTGGCTGCTTTTGTAATATAAATATAGTAGTTGGCTGATGCAATGAAGATTACATTATTTACCATGCTTGTCTTAGCCCAATGCTTGGCTTTTGGCCAAGATGACACCAAGACCATTCGATTTGATCCCGTCTTCATCCATACCCTTACCAAACACCTTATCTACCCGGCCGATGCAGAAAAGACACGCATGCAGGCTAAGATTTATGTGCGCTTTTCAGTAACCGAGGAAGGTCATATCCAGGATATTTTGATTTTAAACCCTCAAAAAACAGGCTTTGATTTCGAAGCGCAGGTCTTAAGAGCTTTCAAAAAGTTGCCTCCTCTTAGTCACCGCTACGCTGGTGGCTATGTTTTGCCCATTGCGTTTGTGTTCGAAAATGAGAAGCCATTAGGCTCACTTCCAGCTTCCTATTATTCTGGTTACAGTTTACTGAATGAGTTTCAAATTGTGGGTGATGTACGACCTTATAAACAGTATTTGCCCATTTTACAGAGAATGTCAGCCACTGGAAGGCGATTCTAGATCTAATGCTTTCAAAAGAAGAATTAGAGTTTTGCAACAGCCACAACCGCTATGAGATGTTTAGGCTTTTACATGATGCTTTGGCTGGCCTCTGCCGGCTGTGCCCGGCAAAGCCGCCTGTCGGCATTCAGCCGATTTACTGTATCCAGCCGTCTGAATGACTCGGTTTGGTATGGCTCGGGCCAACTCCTGCGCCTAAAAGCGCCTAATCAGCGCTTAGACGATATTCGACAAGTTAATCTGCTTGTCTACACTGATATTGATTATCCGGGTATGGGCAGCGGCCCCAATACCAATACGAATAATGGGTGCGTAGATCCTGAGTGTACCCGAACCCAGATCCTAATGATTTATAACATCCCCTTGAAAAAAGGGCGAACGTCGATGGCTAGACTAAATCAAAGGGGCCAGCCGCAAGAGTCCACGCACCTATCCTATGTGGGCAACGCTGGCGGACTGACCAAACGTTATGTCTACCAGGGTCTCAAGCCGGGTTGGGTAAAGGTAACCAAGGTTGACCGAGTTATGGGTATGGTAGAAGGCCGGTTCTCCCTGTCGTTGAGTGAGGATAAAGGCGTTTATAATCGTCTGCAGAATGGCATGCCGGAAACGGCCCGGTTTAGGGATGGCTACTTTCGCGTAAAAATCACCGATGTCACCCTTAAGTAAGCCCAATAGAGCTAACCTGGTGAGTAGAACGATAGGTCATCTATGATGAAAAAACAGGGTGGTGACATACGATGTCACCACCCTGTTTTACAACCTAAGTAAATTAAACTATTTTGAGGGGTGTTGCATAAGTGCCGTTATGTTAACCTACCTGAATATTGACCCATATCGGCCTACTAATAATTGCCGCATCTTACGGTCATAACAAACCAAGCTGGGCGGAGATACACACCCACCATGAAGAGTCACAATACCGAACTCGTCCTTTAAGTCATCAGCGATTCCAATTGAAGGAGAGTCCTGATCTGGTAAGCCCCACTTAAAGATCTGGTAATTGTGGCGGGCGAAATTACGTACAGCAAGCTTTTGTGCTTCCTGGCATGTACTACACTGATTGTAAAGTTTGATATACTCTGGACTTAAGTAGGAAGGCGGCAATAAGAAGAAGTAACTACTTGCAACCACTAATAGCGTAATCGTTAGGCTATTAGTCCAGCCTATATGTGGAATAGGATATTTCTTTAGCTCTATCATGATGGAAGTAATGTACTCAACCAGCCTTGTAGTGATGATTAAAGTATGCAGATTCTCTAAAAAATCTGTTGTATAATCTGGAATATGTTAAGAGATTAAAGTCAGAAGTTGTGTATAAAGCAAAAATTTAGCATTCTAGGTATTATCTAATAAGTTACGCGTCTTCTAGCTACCTAACTCTGAGTATAAAGACTTCACAGTATACCACTTCCCTTTGCTGAATTTGTATAAAACAACGACGGTAGAGCCTTGAGAAAGTATTCCAGCTATGACAGTAGAATCCTTTGGATTGAAAACAGGCTTCATTAATAGAATAGTATGTTGGTCAACCTTTTTTGAATAGTTCACTTTAGTACTAATAGGAATAATCTCCTTAGTTTGATTTGTAGTTACAGTATCCATTTTATCAATCTTGCCTATTTCCTTTTCGACCTTGGATTTTATATGATTCCAGCGCGGGGAGTACAAACTGAATGTCTTATCGAAGACCTTAACTCTGGAATTGGTTATCTCTCGGTTAAGGAAAAAATGCATAAAATTTTCTATGGCAGAGCGATTTGGCCAAACAGCACTACCAAGGAGACTTAATACTGTATAAAGGCTGATGATCATGTTAGATTTAATAGTTATATAAGTGCAATTATGTTAACCCAGGCTGTTTTTTGCCTGATCTGCAATTTTTTGTGCAATCAGTTCACACCTCTGACGATTGCCAAATAAGCCCATTGTGTGCATTTCTATTTGGAAAAGCTCTTTAGCCATAACCTCAGTTGTTGCCCCCTCAATCGCTAAGTTAAACAACCTAGGAGTATAGGATTGATACTCATCCTTGGCCTCAGGTATATCATTGACCCCAATAGGGTCCCACTCCTCCCAGAGCAACTTATCTATCCATTCGTATAACTGCTGTTGCTCCTTATCTATATTTTGCACCATTTCCCTGTTGTATAATCTGGATTATGTTAAGCCAATATAGCTAAATACTTACTTTTCAAATTGTTGCTAGCCGCTTGGTGAGTAACATAACCACTTCTTAGGCTTACAGAGTCAAATCCGAGCATTGATGAAATACTCCTTTGCTTTCTTGACCAACATCAGCTTGAATGCCTTGACGCTGGCTGTTGCGCTGGCAGCCATCCGTAATCACTTCATGGGTTGGCTTGAAGCTGGGGTAATCATAGGTGGGCTACTGCTGCAAGGGTTTCTTTGCTGGACCAGGCCAGCCAGAGCGAATTGGCTGGTGCAGCATAGCCTGATAGGCCGATTAGTCGTACTAGGCTCTGTTACGTTGTTCGTTCTAGCGAGCTCACCACAACGAAGTGTTCAAAATCTAAGTTTTTTAGTAGGTACTTATGCCGTGATCTCAACCTTACTTACCTGGAGTTCTGGGCTTCGTTTATGGCGACATAAGTGAGGGGTAGAATGGCTTTTTTTACTCTGTGACAAAAGGGTCAATTCTTGGAAAAGTTTCTTAACATAAGATTCGTGGCTGTTGCAAAAGTAGATCGGTGGTTGATAGTGACGAATTTTAGCCAACAACTATGATACTTTTGAGCGCTGAAACAGACGCATAAGGACTAAGATATCCGTCAGTCTGGACTTTTGCAACAGCCACATTTCTTATACAACAACCCTCAGAATAGTCCAATTTATCCAGATATAAAAAGGGTAGTGACATACGATGTCACTACCCTTTTTATACATGTTTTTATACAAATACCACGATCTAAAGATACCCTTCGTCAACTTTGTAACAGATGTCAGTAGGGATATAGATTTTCTCTACGTAAGGATTATTCGCATACGTACTCAGTATGGTATCAAGTGCAGTGGCGTAAGACCTAATTAGCTGGTTTAGTTTAAGCATACCGCTACTAATCTTCAACACAGACACAAAGGAGTACCGCCAGTTACGGATGTAGTTTTGCCTTCAAGTAGTTATCATTGGTCTACGTACTGATGACCATATCAAGAGCTGAACCGTAAGGATTACAGATCTGACTAACCTTAATTAATCGACTACTGGGAATAATGTACCAATTCAACTATCCAATCGTGTCATACTTTGCAATGACTGTGTTCCGGGCCTGATCTTCGACATAAGAATGGGCTTCGACTTCTTTGTACCGATGTAGCAGTGTATCATTCCTATAGAAGGTAAGCTAATCAAGCGCATGACTGCCTTTGGCGTTATCATGCACGATGCGCTGCATTTGCTGAGTATACCACCCAGATTTTAGCGTGAGTCTGCCTTTAGGCGTATTTATACTAACCTATTCACACTAACCAAAAGTGGCGAAATGTAAGGTTTTCAAACACGGAGCAATGCGCTTGTCCAGTTTTCTACTTATATCTTTTCCAGTACATTCCAGCACTGATATAGTCCCCGGGGAACGTGGAAGCAACCTTTCCACTTACCGCCTTTCAACGGTAGTAGCGTCTCGCCCTGCCGGTTCAGGTAACCAAACCATTCCCCATGGACCGGATCGGGGAAATGCGACCAGGTATACGCATGAACGCGCTCGAACCACTCCCAGCAGGCCTGGTTCCCGGTGAGCTGATAGCCTTTTAGCAAGCTGATCAGCGTTTCGATGTGCACCCACCAGAGCTTCTGATCCCATTCCAGTTGCTGGGGAGGATGGCCGTTCGCATCCATGAAATATAGAATGCCGCCAAAATCGTTGTCCCAGGCATAATTGAGGGTGTCGACGGTAATTTGTACCGCCCGCTCCAGCAACGTCCGATCCTTACGGCGGCCCGCCAGATCCATAATAAACCACATGGCTTCGATGGCGTGGCCCGGATTGAGCAGTCGACCTTCGAAGGAATCGGATACCCGCCCCTCGGGCGTGACATTCTCCCGAATCAACCCTAGGGCCGGATCGAAGAAAACTGTCATCACTTCGTGAATACATTCGTCAATGGTTTTCTCTACCAACGGCCTGTCCAGAAGGTGCTCGATTTCGAGCGCCAGGTTGCAGAGAATCATGGGCAGGGCGAAATTCTTCAGCGGTCGGGTTCCTGCAACGGCTTTATTCCAGGTTCCTTTGGGATTATCGCGCCGGGCCAGGATTTGCCGGAACGTGGACTCGGCGATGTGCCCATACTCGTCGTTGCCGGTGGCCAGCGAGAGTTGGCCAAAGGCCATGGTCGCAAAGCAATCGGAGAAAATGTTATAGGGCTGCACCAGTGGCTGACCGTCACGAGTCAGGGAAAAATACCAGTTACCATTCCTGGCCCGCCCGAACTTCCGTAGAAAATCGGCTCCGTGCTCAGCCATGCCGAGCCAGTCAGCTCTCCACTCTGCCGGTAGAGTACTCGCCCGGTTATGCAACATCGAAAACGTCCAGACTTGACGGGCCTGCAGCCAGATAAACTTGTCAGTATCGTACACGTTTCCTTCGCGGTCCAGGCACGTAAAGAAGCCCCCATATTGCCGATCGGGTGAAAAGCGTTGCCAGAACGGAAGTACGTCGTTCAACAGGTTATCGCGGTATTGGGCTGCGTATTGCGAAAAAGTCGTAGATGTCATGAGTGGGTAAGAGCTGTTACTGGGCCAGCCAATCGTAAGAAAAGTGCGTGTAGGTGATGGTGGTATAATTGTCCCGCTCGTAAAGAACACCGATCTGACCATCCTGCTGAATAACCAGATCCGAGTACGCAGCTGAACCAGGGTAGATTTCCCGGCCCGCCGACCAGGTCTTCCCATCATCCTGACTCAAGCGTATGGTCAGTTTTTCGCGTTTAGTCTGGCTGTTGGCATTGACAAAAAGCAGTACAAGCTTGTTGCCCCGTCGGTAATCAATCATGCTTCCCTGGCAGACCGGATCAGGTAGGTCGCTGGCCACCTCGACCCGCTCCCAGGTTTCACCCGCGTCGGTCGTGAAGGCCAGCAGTCGGCTTTTAACATCACCCGACTGGTTTCGGCTGTTCATCAGCAGGCTACCGGTCGAGGTTTCAGCCGCTGTACTTTCGTTGCCGCCGGGGTAGGTAACGGTGGCCGATAGCTTCCAGGTCTTTCCATGATCGTCGGAATAGAAGCCGTGCGCGCGGTAATCCCGGAATTGGGGCTGAACGGCCCCTTCCGAATGGTTTGCTGCTACGAACAGCCGACCTTTGTAGCGGCCGTTCTGAATTTGTAGGGCGTGTCCGGGTGTATTGGCATAGGATCGCCAATCCTCCGGGAAAGCATATCGGGGATTGACGTCCGGCTTGTTTGGTCGATTGACCGAGGTAGTAATGTTCACCGGTTCGGACCAGCTTATCCCCCCGTCGGTGCTGGTTTTGTACCACACCTCCCGGATCGCTTTCCCGTTCCGCACGTCTTTCTCGGATGCCGTGCCCGTATTGTACAGCAGGAACAGGCGTCCGGCCGGAAACCGTGGGTCAGTCCGGTCGACTACCGGAGCCGGATTACCCGCCTGGGCTACGCCATAGTCGGCCACCACACGCACAGCCCCCCAGGTCTGGCCGTTATCGCGACTGGTGCGAACCACAATGTCCACATCGCCGAAATCGCCACAGTCGGTTTTGCGGCCCTCCGCAAAAGCCAGCAACTCGCCGGTTGGCGCCTTGACAATGGCTGGAATTCGATAGCAGGTATAACCTCCATCGCCATTTCGAAAAACGACTGTTTCAGGCAGACCGGATGCGACGGGCGAAGTGGCCGTAACGGTTGGTTGAGCATCGCTCAGACGGTATATAGCCGAAATGCAGGCTCCAAGACTCAGATAAATCAGAAAAAAACAGCGCATAGACGAACCGTTAAAACAACCGCTGGAAATGGTTTTCGAAATGGTTGCGCATCGCATTCCGGAAGGTTTCGGGGTTGCCATGCTGGAGCACGTCGACCAGGCCCCGGTGCGACACGAATTTTTTGTGCTGGATCGGCTTTTTCAGCAGGCCGCTTTCATGAACGTATTTGAAAATTGGCAGGAGCATCCGTTGAAACCGGCGCAGGGTATTGTTGCCCGTGATGTCGTACAGTTTTCCGTGAAAACGAATTTCCTGCTCGGCATCGAACACCATCTCCTGCGTATTGAGCGGTTCCTCAGCCACAATAGCGTACAACTCATCGATGTCAGCCTGGGTAATCCGCTCGAACAGCAGATCGCCCATCCCGATTTCCAGCACCATCCGCAGCTCGAAAATGTCGCGCAGGGTCTCGTCATTTAAAATGCCGGGGTACATACTTTTTTCGAGCAGCGCGAGTGGGTCGGGATTAGTGATGACGGTGCCCCGTTTCTTCTTGGACTCGATTAGCCCCCGCGTCCGGAGTCGCAG
This sequence comes from Spirosoma koreense, assembly GCF_054777875.1. Classification (NCBI taxonomy): domain Bacteria; kingdom Pseudomonadati; phylum Bacteroidota; class Cytophagia; order Cytophagales; family Cytophagaceae; genus Spirosoma; species Spirosoma koreense. The sequence continues at coordinate 78,808 of NZ_BAAHAC010000013.1, forward strand.
CATGGCTTCCCGAATGACCGTTCGGCTGACGCCCAGTTGCGCAGCCAGCTCCACTTCCTTTGGAATGGCATCCCCCGCTTTCAATTGATTGGTATTGAAAAAGTCCAGCAAATCGGCTTCGATCTTATCAACAAGCGTATTCAGCTCATGCGATCTTGATTCGGCCTGGATACCAGCGTAATTCATATTATGTATGATTTAAAAAAATTATGCTTGTACATTAAGTCCGACAATATTCGGCAAAAAGAAGAATAAATAAAAAAATTTCCTTAATTTTTGATTATTAAGTATAACATAATAATTTTGGAGCATCGATTTATTCCTTGTTTCACCCAAAATCAGGTAGGCGATGCCGACTTATCCAAAATCTACTAGGCTATATGTAATACTTATTATGGGCCTGTTTATGTATCTGCCGGGCTGGGCGCAGACAGCCACCCTCACGGGGACCATTCGGGACAAGCGCACCGGGGAAGGATTACCCGGCGTCAACATCACGATCAAAGGGACCAGCCGGGGTACGGTGACCGACAGTGACGGCCGGTTTTCAATCCCTGCGCAACGGGAAGATGTGCTGGTTATTTCGCAGATCGGTATGTCGACTCAGGAAGTACCGGTTGGCGACCAGACCACACTAACCCTAGATCTGGCTGAAAGTGCCCGTAGCCTGGATGAGGTTGTCGTGGTGGGCTACGGCCAGCAAAGCCGACGGACGCTGACCGGCTCGGTGGCCAGTGTCGATAACACGGTGCTTAAGTCGGTCCCCCGTACGAACGCTGCTACAGCGCTGCAGGGTACTGCACCGGGTTTACGGGTTCAGCAAACGTCCGGTCAGCCCGGCGCAACGCCAACCATCGTACTACGGGGTGGCACGGATTTTAGCGGATCAGGGACGCCTTTATACGTCGTAGATGGGGTCATCGTTCCGTCGCTCTACGGAATCAATGCACAGGATATCGAGAAAATGGATGTCCTGAAAGATGCGGCTTCAACAGCTATTTATGGGGCCAGGGCGGCCAATGGAGTCATTCTGGTGACGACTAAAAAAGGGAAGAAAGGCCGTACATCGGTCACCTACACCTTTAAGCATGCGGCCAACTACGTCCGGCGAAACCCGATGCAGTATATGAGCGCCGAAGACTATATTAAATGGAACCGCCGGGGTCTGGCCAGCCGCTATGCTGCGGCCCAGGCCGACAACAACACGGCCGAAATGAACAACACCCGCAACCAGTTGACCGGGGCCTGGGGCTGGGGGCTAAACTCCGGCTGGACGGCGCCCGACGGCAAGTATTCGACCCAGCTACTTACGAATGCCAACCGAAGTTTGCTGAACGATTCGCAGTATCATCTGTTGGTGGACCAGAATCCGTTCAATTCGGCGCAGATGGACAGCATCCTGTACCGATCCACTACCCAGCGTCAACTCGAGGACCTGATTTTGCAGACGGGTGTGCTGAACGAACACTATCTCAACGCATCGGGCGGTAACGACATGGGCAATTTTTCGCTGGGCGTAGGTAGCCTGAGCGATCAGGGAATCATTATCGGTTCGGGTCTGAAACGGCTCAATCTGAATTTCAACGGGGGGCTGAACGTCGGCAAAAACCTGACCATCGGGTTGAACCTGGCGGCTTACAGCGCCACCAGTACCCCGTCTTACCTCACGGCCGATGCCAGTGGAAGTTTGTCTGGGGGGATTGTCCAGCGCTTTACAGGCATTGCGCCCACCGTCAGGCTGACGCGCGATGGCTCGGGCGAACAGCTGCCGGGCGTGGATGGCAGCACGCTGGGTAACCCGGCTTATTTCCAGGATAAGTTCATCAACAACACCTTCGAGCAACGGTATTCGGGTGGCCTGAATGTGGAATATCGGCTGACGCCTTTCCTGAAAGTGCTGGGCAGCGCATCGGGTTACTACCTCTACAACACGAATGACCAGTTTACCAAAGCGTATATCAACGGTACGGGCGGGGCACTGGTGGCTACCCGGAACGCATCGTTCGCCAACGTGCGTAGCAGCCAGTATACCTACAATGGTTTTCTGCAGTACGATAAGGATTTTGGCTTGCATACCGTGTCGGTGCTGGGGGGCGGGGAGTTTTACGAATACCGCCAGTACCGATACGGCGCTGCGGCCAATTTAGCCGCTACCGACTTTATTCCCTGGCTGTCGGCTTCCACAGCTGCGGTGGGCGTGCCCACATCTTCCTTCAGCAGCTGGCAGCGGCTGGCATCCGGAATTGGCCGGATCAACTACAGCTACGCCGATAAATACCTGCTGACGATGAACATGCGCTACGACGGGACCTCGAAGCTGATTACCAATCGTTACGGCTTCTTTCCGGGCGTATCGGCGGGCTGGAATCTGAACAACGAGCCGTTCTTCGCCAATTCGCCCCTGAAGCAGTACGTATCCGTACTTAAGCCCCGCATCAGCTGGGGCGTCAACGGCAGCATCAACCCGCTCGACGCCAGCGGTAATCCGATCATCGGCGACTACGCGACAACCCCCCAGTACGCCAACGTCGGTATCTACAACGGGCAGCCCGGTTTTGCCGCCAGCGGAATCACCAACACCAATCTGCGGTGGGAGCGGGCCAGCACGCTCAACCTAGGTCTGGACCTGGGCCTGTTTAGCAACCGGGTTACCGTCATTGCCGATTATTTTATTCGAAATGTCTACGACAAAATCTCCACGCTGAACATTCCGGCATGGACGGGCTACAACAGTTACGTTACCAACCTGGGGCAGTTGCAGAACCGGGGAATCGAACTGGACATCCGCACGCAGATCATCCGGCCTGAGCGCGAAGGTGGTTTGTCTTGGTCGGTCAATGCAAACCTCTACAGCATCAAAAATTTTGCCATCAAACTTCCCAACAATGGCCTGCCCCTGAACCGGCAGAATGCCTCGCAGGTATTCGATCCGACGACGAATCAGCTGGTATGGGTTGGTGGATTGCAGGAAGGGCAGCGCATCGGGCTGGATCAGATCTACGCCCCGGTTTACGACGGCATTTATACCACCCAGGCTGATCTGGATGCCCGCGCCAACCTGTACAACTCGTACCTGCCTTATACCAACAAACGGATTAAGCTGCTGGGCGATGCCCGCTGGCGCGATCTTGACCGGAACGACACGCTCGATTACCGCGACTTCGTGTATGTTGGCCGCACGACGCCCAGCATTCAGGGAGGCTTTTCGTCGAATCTGAGCTGGAAAGGCTTTACCCTGTTCGGCCAGTTCGATTATTCACTGGGCTTTGTCATTCTCAACCAGTCGTATCTGCGCGGGATGTCGCAGGTGCAGGGGTCGCAGAACGGGCCGGTGGACGTGACGAATACCTGGTCGCCGGAAAACCCGTCGGGCACGCTGCCCCGTTACTACTGGGCCAACTACGCCCGCAACTACTTCACCGACGCAGGCGGCAGCACCACGGCTCCGGCCAACTTCTGGCAGAAAGGAAACTACGTGGCGCTGCGGGAACTGACGCTCAGCTACGATACGCCCGCTCAGGTGCTGGAACGGCTGACCCACAAACGAGTTCAGGGCCTCCGGGTGTTCCTGACGGGCTCCAACCTGGTGTATTTTACCAAGTACAACGGCACGTTCCCCGAAGTAGGCGGCAATGATGTCGGACGCTTCCCATTACCCCGTACCGTTACGCTGGGCGCTACCATCAGTTTGTAACCTTCTCTTCGAACGATCATGAAAAAACACACCCTTGTCCTGACGCTGACCGGCTGTTTGAGCTTATCGTCGGGCCTTTTTTCCTGCCAGCAGCAACTGAATGACGTTGTGCCGCAGACTTCGCTCAACCAGTCGCTGGTACTGTCGGACGCCAACGCAGCGCAGACCCTTTATACAGGCGTTTATGCCTCCCTGCGAACCTACCAGGCGACCCTGTTTCAACTGGGCGAGATGCGCTCCGACCTCTGGGCGGACGGTCTTTATACTGAATCGGAAGACGGCACCCTGAAACAACTCTGGTCGCAGAACATCAGCGCGACCAATGTGCCCTTCACCAACTGGGCAGGGTTGTATACCCTGCTCGACCGGATCAACACGGTCATTAAATTATTCCCCAACTCTCCGCTGGTCGAAAGTACCCGCAATCGGTATCTGGCGGAGATGTACGGACTTCGGGCGTATGTGTATTATACGCTGCTCAGAACCTGGGGGGGCGTACCCATCACCACCGATCGCGTTACGTCGGTTGATAACCTGAGCGATCTGTACCGCGAACGGGCAACGCCGGAGGCCGTGATGCAATTGATAAAACGTGATCTGGAACAATCACTGAACTTGTTTGCGGGCGATAACACGTTTACGACCAAACGGGTCTACTGGAACCGGGCCGCTACCCTGACGCTCAAAGGGGATGTGTACATCTGGTCAGCCACCAACCTGGGGGGCGGAGCAACTGACCTGACCACGGCCCGAACGGCGCTGGAAGAGGTGAAAGCCCTCTCGACACTTGGGCTACAAACGAACTTCGCTGACGTCTTCGATCCTACTAAAGAAGCCAATAATAAGGAGATCATTTTCGCGCTCAGCTTTGAGAAGAACGAACTGACGATGAGTGCTTACGGAAGTTTTCAGGTCAACACGACGCAGGCTGGTACGCTGGTGCTCGATCCTGTGCCCGGTCCGGCGGTAACGGTCAGTTCGGCCTATCCCTACGTGGCGGGGGCCAGCCGGGTTGGGTTATCGCAGGCCATGATCAATCGCCTGAGTGATTCGAAAGACAGCCGGATACGATCGTCGTTTCGAGTCATGTACCGCAACACGACGGGTAACCCAACGGCCGGTGTGTTGTTGACGAAATTCATCGGTCGGGTCGACGCAGGTACGCAGCTGTACGACAATGACTTCCCGATTTACCGCTACGCCGACGTGCTGCTCCTGCTGGCCGAAGCCAAAGCCAAATCAGGTACGGATCCATCGACCGAGATCAATGCAATCCGGGCGCGGGCTTATGGTACCGGCTATACGTCTTACACAAGTGGCAGCCAGGATGCGAACATGAACGCCATCCTGGATGAGTACCTGCGCGAATTTATCGGGGAAGGCAAACGCTGGTGGGCGCTGCGCCGGGCGGGTAATGCGTACGTGTTCAATGCTGTCAATCCGGCGTATTTACCCGCTTCGCAGGCATACAAACTTTTGTTGCCGATTTCCGTAGCCATGCTGAATACGGACCCTAAATTGACTCAGACGCCTGGTTATTAACTAGGGTAATTTCTGTCCTGCCAAGGACGAAGCAACTCAGAGCTTCCTTTGTCAGCAGGAGAGAGCCTGTACAAACGAATAATTTTTTTTCATAGGTTGGTAGTTGGGGATTTCTCCGGAAATTTTTCCGGAGAAACCTGATCGCTGACTAAATCAAGTAACACGAATGACAACCTTTTCAAAAATTACCGGCCTGGTAGCCGCTCCGTTTACGCCGATGCATGCCAACGGACAGCTTCACCTCGACCTCATTCCCCAGTATGCCCGGATGTTGGCGCAGAACGGGGTTAAAGGCGCGTTTGTCGGCGGATCGACCGGCGAGGGCGTATCGCTTTCGTATCCCGAAAAACAGGCCTTGATTCAGGCGTGGGGAGCCGTCGATGAACCGGATTTACAGAAAATCATGCTGGTAGGAGGAACTTCACAAGCCGAAAGTATTCTGCTGGCTCAGGAAGCCGCCCGACACCGGTTCGATGCCGTGGCTGTGCTGGCGCCCTTTTATTTTAAACCCGCCACCGTAGAGATGCTGGCCCAGTTCTGCATCGGGATAGGCGAAGCCGTCCCTGATATTGGCCTGTATTTCTACCACATCCCGGCCCTGACGGGCGTGAATCTGCCGATGATCGACCTGCTGGCGTGCATCGATGGGCGATTACCCAATTTCCGGGGCATCAAATTTACCCACAACGACCTGATGGATTACCGACGCTGTCTGCTTTACGGCGATGGGCGCTATGACATGCTCTGGGGCTGGGACGAAATCTTTGTGGCGGCTATGGCGATGGGAGCCAGAGGGGCCGTAGGGAGCACGTTCAACTACGCAGCGCCGGTTTACCACGAATTAATGGCGGCCTTCGACGCGGGCGATATAACCCGGGCGCAGCAGATGCAGGACCGCTCCATTGCCATCGTGCGTCTGCTGGGTAAATACGGCGGAATCGCCACCGGCAAAGCGTACATGCGCGCCATTGGCTTGAATTGTGGCCCGTTCCGTCTGCCGGTTAAAAACATGATCGAGGAGCAGTACCAAGCTTTCCTGGCTGATTTACAGGCCATCGATTTTTACACGTATTCGTCAAAGGTGCCGGTGATGGTCTGAGATGCATGAGAACGTGGTTGATCAATCTATTGCTGATAATGAGCCTGTTGGGGAATATACCGACCAATGCCCAGCCGAATCTGCTGCTCTATCGTCAACTGCCGGACTTGCCCGAGGTTGACGGCAAACCGAATCCGGGTGTAGCCGGTGCCTTTGTGGGAACGAGCCACGGTGCGCTGCTGGTGGCGGGTGGAGCTAATTTCCCCAACGGTTACCCCTGGCAAAACGGGTCTAAAGTCTGGCAATCCAGCATTTATGTGTTAGAGCGGCTGGGCGAATCAATGCGCTGGCAACGGGCTGGTCATCTTGAAAAGCCATTGGCCTACGGAGCTTCGGTAGTCTGGAAGGATCGGCTTATTGGCCTGGGTGGTAATGATGCGAGCAGACGGTATGCCGAAGTTTTTACCCTGACCTGGGATGCTGACGCCAGGCAGGTGCTTACGGAACCATTGCCTCCGTTACCCCAGCCGCTGGACAATCTGTCAGCGGCCATACTAGGCGACGAACTGTACGTGTTCGGGGGCGAATCTAACCCGGGACCGGTAAAGAGTCTGTACGTGCTGAATCTTCTGAATTCAAAAGCCGGCTGGCAAACCCGTGCTGACCTGCCCGGTCCCGCGCGGGCCTTTACGGCACTGGTAGCCCTGACCGGGTCCGATAGTCCGTACCTGTATGTGCTGGGTGGTCGGCAAACGATTGATAATCGGACGACGGTTCTAAACGATGCGTACCAGTACGATCCAAAGCAGAACAGCTGGACACGTCTTCCCAACCTGCCGGTAGGTGTGGCCGCTCACGCAGCCGTTGGCTTCGGAACGAATCGGCTGGTATTGTTCGGGGGTGACGATGGTGTCCGGCTGCGGCAGATCGAAGCCCTGAATAACCAGATCGCAAAACAGCCTGACAGCGGGGAGAAGGCCACATGGATAGCGCAACGAAATGAGCTGCAGGCTAAACACCCCGGTTTTCGGCGGGAAATCTGGCAGTTCTTGATCGATACCCGGCGGTGGTCGGTACTGGGTCGTATGCCGTTTCCGGCGCCCGTTACGACCACCGCTGTTCACTGGGACAACGCTTTTGTCTTACCGTCCGGGGAAGTGTCGCCCGGAATTCGCACACCGGCTGTACGAGTAATAACCATCACTAATCCCTAAACCAATGTTCAAACCGACTGCTGACAAACAAACCTACGCCTGGGTTGTCGTGGGCCTATTGTGGGTAGTGGCCATGTTGAACTACATGGACCGGCAAATGCTGGCGACCATGCGGCCATCCATGCAGGTGGATATTCAGGCGCTGCAATCGGCGACAAATTTCGGTCGATTAATGGCTATTTTTCTCTGGATATATGGGCTCATGAGTCCGGTGTCGGGTCTAATTGCGGATCGCCTGAATCGGAAATGGATTATCGTTGGCAGTCTGGCCGTTTGGTCGGGAGTGACGTTTTCGATGGGATACGCCAGCACATTTGCGCAATTGTACAGTTTGCGGGCGATTATGGGGATTAGTGAAGCGTTGTACATTCCCGCCGGACTGGCGCTGATCGCCGATTACCACTCATCCCGTACCCGATCGCTGGCCGTGGGGATTCACATGACCGGCTTATATGCCGGGCAGGCGCTGGGCGGATTTGGCGCTACGGTGGCGGTAACCTACTCCTGGCAGCTGGCCTTTCAGGTATTTGGTCTGGCGGGATTAGCTTATGCCGTCTTATTAAGCCTGTTTTTGCGGGAAACCTACCGGGGTACACAGCCAGCCGCACCAGAGAAGCTCCCAAGGAACATGAGTACTTCGCCCATAAAAAGCTTGGGATTATTAGTAGCGAATCCATCCTTCTGGTTAATACTTCTGGTCTACGCTATACCCAGTTTACCGGGCTGGGCTACCAAAAACTGGTTACCGACCTTGTTTGCAACGAACCTGGCCATCGACATGAGCCAGGCGGGACCGCTCGCTACGATCAGTGTTGCCGTTTCTTCGTTTCTGGGGGTTATTTTCGGTGGAATACTCTCCGATCGATGGGTACAGACGAATGTTCGGGGGCGTCTCTATACCAGCGCCATTGGACTGTCGCTGACAATTCCAGCCCTACTGCTACTCGGTTACGGGAGTTCCCTGGGGCATATCGTTGGGGCTGCGCTTTGTTTCGGGGTTGGGTTTGGTATGTTCGACGCCAACAACATGCCGATTCTTTGTCAGTTCGTGCCGGCACATCGGCGGGCCACAGCCTACGGGCTGATGAACATGACGGGCGTCTTCGCCGGAGCACTGGTCACCGACTGGCTGGGAAAATCGACAGATGCGGGAAAACTGGGCGCTGGTTTTGCCTGGCTGGCGCTCATCGTAGTAGGGGCATTACTGCTGCAGCTGCTTGGGCTTAAACCCAAAACCGTCGATTATGTACCCGTGGATGAGCCCCTGAGCAGTCCAGTAATTCAGTCATGAGAGCCTTTCGCATTAGACGACTGGCATGGATTTTCGGGCTCATCGGTGGGCTCATCGGCGGTCCTGTCCAGGGGCAACTCCGGTTAGGGCCAGTGTGGCAGTCAGGTATGGTCATTCAGCGGGACCAGCCAATCCGTATCTGGGGTTGGGCGACACCGGGATCGGTCGTCAGGCTTCGGTTGGGCAGAGAAGAGCAGGCGGGCCCGGTCCAGGCGGATTCAACCTGGCTGGTTACGTTTCGGGCTCGTGTAGCATCCGCTGAGCCGGATACACTAACGGTCCAGAGCGGTAGCCAACGGCTTCAACTGACGGATCTCTGGCTGGGGGATGTCTGGCTGTGTGCGGGTCAGTCAAATATGGCGTTTCCGATGGGCAACGATCAATTCGCGCGCCAGACGCTACGCCAAGCCCGTAACCCGATGTTGCGCCTGTTCAATCAGGTCCCGGCCCTAACAACCTATAACCAGCCTTACCAGCCTAGCGATTTGCCCCATTTACAACCCGATCAATTTTATCGGACTGCCCACTGGCAACTCGCCGATTCGCTGTCTGCCCGGCTTTTTTCGGCCGTAGGCTTCTATACCGGCGATCGACTTCAGCATGAACTGGGTATCCCGATCGGGTTGATTCACGTTGCCGTTGGGGGCTCACCGGCCGAAGCCTGGATGCCGGCTACTGTCGCTGACCGCCAGCCGGTGCTGGATTCCCTTTTCAGAGGTGACTGGCTGTCGAATCTGGTACTCGAACCCTGGTGCATTCAACGTGCTCATCAGAATCTGGATTCACTGCTTCGGTCTGGCTATCGGATTCCACAGGATTCGCTCGGTTTCAACCATCCATTTAAACCGGGGTTTTTGTTCGAAGCAGCTTTGCGGCCTATCCACCAGCTTGGTCTGAAAGGCATACTTTGGTATCAGGGCGAAAGCAACGCCCTCAGCCTCGCGCGCGTCCGGCAACATGAGCAGCTGTTTCCGCAACTGGTGCTGGCCTGGCGCACGACCTGGCAACGGTCTGATTTACCCATTTATACCTGTCAGCTGTCGTCAATCGGAACTGAACGGGGCTATTCGTCTACCTACTGGCCGCTCTTTCGGGACGGACAACGGCGGATGGCCGACAGTCTGGCGCACGTGGGCATGGCTGTCACCAGTGATGTGGGTCACCCCTGGGATGTACATCCCACCAATAAGAAGACGGTGGGCGAACGGCTGGCCCGCGAAATTCTGGTAAAAACGTATGGTCAGCACTGGCCGCTTTCACCCACAATCAGCCGCGTTGTCCGACGCAAAGGTCAGTGGGTACTGACGCTATCCCGAACAGGGAAGGGCCCTTGCACGACCGACGGAGGGCGGGTACGGGGTTTCTCGGTAGGGAATGCGGATGGTCCCCGGCTGGACGTGAGGGTAAGACTTACCCGTACATCCATTCGGTTGCCTGTCGAGCAGGTCAGTACTTATTCGTACCTGTACTACGGCTGGCAGCCGTTCAGCGAAGGCAACGTCGTCAATGCTGAGGGACTGCCGTTATCAACGTTTCGTATTCTGCTTCCATGAAATTTATTTATCCCGTACTGCTTCTGGGCTTGCTGACCTCATCTGCTCTGGCCAGCCATCCCCCCCTGTTACCCGCCCCGCAACAGATTCACTGGACGGGTCATTTTTTTCCGATCCGGGGCACCATTGACCTCACTACCAATACCGCCGACGGTCAACCCATTGCCGATTCTATAAAAAGCTGGCTGGAGAGCTTTCCTAAAGTCAGCGTCCGTCAAATCAAGCAATTTAAAAATCAACAGACAACAAAACACATTGTCATACGACTTGAGCCAAATGGGCCCTTTCGTGACCAGCCCGAAGGGTATTCGCTCAGGGTTTCCGGCTCATCGGTACAACTCCATGCCTCCACGGAGCGGGGGTTATTCTGGGGGTATCGGACCCTTCAGCAGCTTAATCAGGCGAATCCCCAGCCTGTTTTGGCAGGATGCCGTATCGTCGATTTTCCGGCTTTTCCCATCCGTGGGTTCATGCACGACGTTGGCCGGAGTTTTATTCCTATCGACCGATTGAAACAGCACATTGCTATTCTGTCACGCTACAAGATAAATACCTTCCACTGGCACCTGACGGAAGATCTGGCCTGGCGATTGCAGAGTGACAGCCTCTCCAAACTGACCGACTCGAGCGTCACGCGTCGTTTTCCGGGACAGTTTTACACGAAGCAGCAGGCCCGTGACCTGGTCGATTTTTGCAAGGCTCACCATGTTTTATTGATTCCGGAAATCGACATGCCCGGCCATAGCGCGGCTTTTCAGCGGGCTACGGGCTACGACATGCAAAGCGATTCGGGTAAGGTATGGGTAACGAAATTGCTTCGTGAAGTCTGCGCCCTATTCGACGTTCCATACCTGCACATTGGCACCGACGAAGTAGCGTTTAAAGATGCCCGGTTTGTTCCGGAAATGGCGGCTGTCGTGCGGGCCTGCGGTAAAGAGGTGATCGGTTGGTACCCGGGCGCTTCGCTCGACACGGCCACGATTCGGCAGCTCTGGATCCGCAACGATAAGCCGATTCCCCCCATGCGATTTATTGAATCCCGAAATCTGTACTTCAATCATTTTGCCACGCAGGCTGACCTCATTAGTCTGTTTCAGCGAAACCTGTGCGACGTACCGAAAGCTACACCGACCAAACTCGGCGCTATTGGTTGTATTTGGAACGACCGGAAACTTACCGACGTCGACCATATCGAGCGACTCAACGGATTTTACCCACTCATGCTCACCCTGGCCGAACGCGCCTGGCGGGGCGGAGGAAAATCGGAAGATGTGGCGGGAACAGTTCTGATGGATAAAGCCACGTTTGAGGAGTACGAAGGCCGCCTGCTTGCGCATAAACGGATGCATTTTGGCAGGCTTATCTTCCCCTACGTTCGTCAGTCAGCACTCCACTGGCGGCTTAGCCAACCCTATCCCAACGGCGGAAATCTGGCAACCAAGTTTCCGCCCGAAACGAGCCAGACTGATTTTAATGGCATACCGGCAACGGGTGCAACGATTTATTTACGACATACCTGGGGGCCTAAAGTTGTTCGCGCATACGTTAATCAGCCACAGCCTAACCAAACCGTTTATGCGTATACCTATGTGTACTCACCCCGCCAGCAGCAGGTCGGTGCCTGGATTGATTTTCACAATTACGGCCGCTCCGAGAAAGACGCATCCCCACCTGCAGGAATGTGGGATTATAAGGGAAGCCGCATTTGGATCAATGACAAACCCGTTGATCCGCCAGCCTGGTCAACGCCAGGGCTGCACCCAGGGGAGTTAGAAACGCCTTATAGCAATGAGCCCTACGAAAACAGATCTCCAGTGACGGTAGCGCTATGTAAGGGGTGGAATAAAGTGCTACTCAAATTGCCTGTCGGCGCTTTTCAAACAAATGATTATCGACTGGTTAAGTGGCTGTTTACCTGTGTATTTGTCCGACAAGTGGGAATTAACTATGAGGTTGAAGGTGATTTAATTTTCTCTCCTGATCGAAAACGATTGAAACCATGAGGGCTAGCATCCTATTTTACTAGTGTTTAACCAAAATAGATATTATATGAAAATTTAATAGCTTTATGGCATGGGCCAAATTGCTACACCTTTCATTTTGTCAGACGCTGACCTAACCGCCTTGAACCAGTTAGTGGCTAAAGGTAAAGAGTCTGCTCGTAAACTTAACCGAGCACGGGCCTTGCAGTTTTCTCATCAGGGGCACAAGCCCCAAGATGTGAGTGAGTTGCTGGGAATCAGTGTGCCAACCGTCTATAACTTGCGTAGGCGATATCGGGAAGCCGGTTTGGAACGAGCCTTGAGCGAGAAAGCCCGACCCGGCCAGCCCCGCAAAGTCACTGCTGAAGTCGAAGCTGAAATCACCGCCATTGCCTGTAGTGAAGCCCCTGATGGATCAGTACGCTGGACGGCTAACCTAATTAATGACCGCTTGATTAAGCTCGACATTCACATTCATGAGGAGTCAGTTCGTTTAGCGTTAAAAAAAGTAAGCTCAAGCCGTGGTTCAAAAAGCAATGGTGCATTGGGCAGATAGACGGGGAGTATTTGGCAAAAATGGAGGATGTTCTGTGGCTGTACGGTCAACCCGCTCAGGTCAATCGGGCGCGAATCTGTTTTGACGAACGCCCCTGCCAGTTGCTCAACGATGTGGTGGCTGCCTTACCGATCAAGCCCGGCAAAGCGGCCAGAGAGGATAATGAATACATCAGAGAAGGTACGGCAGTGGTCTTACTGGCCTACGACTTGGATAAAGGCATTCGGACAGGTGCGGAAACAGCGAACAAAAGCCGATTACGCTGAATTTATGCAGGCAATAGTGTCTGCCTATTACGCTGATGTAGAACATATTGATTTAGTGCAGAATAATTTAAATACCCACAAGTACGGCTCTTTTTATGAGCATTTGCTGGTTGGCCAGGCCCGGTCGTTGAGTCGTAAACTGGTGTTTCACTTTACGCCCAAACACGGTTCTTGGCTCAACGCAGCCGAGCCGGGTGGCCGGAGCCATTGAGTTTTCAGCGTTGGCACGCCAATGCCTAAATCGACGGATTGGTAGCTTGGACGATTTGGCTCGTCAAATCGAGTTGTGGACCGATGAACGAAACGAGCGGGCGGTCAAGGTTCACTGGAGTTTCACGGTAGCTACCGCTGAAGACAAACTGAAACGGTGGTACGAGCAGGTGAATCCGATGAACAAGCCAATAATGTCTAATAATTAAATTGGGAAAGCACTAGAACGAAATTTATGCATGTAAAGGCATCGTTAGACTGCATCTACCAGCCATCGCGAAACAGTTAATGCCCTCTGTCCATGCTAACTCAGCCACTCGACAGCAAAATGAATTTAGAAACCCAGTGCTGGTCAAGAAAAAAGGCCCTTCTACTCCTTGAATCACGATCAGGTCAACTACTAAATCACTTGAAGATTATCCGTTTCATATAACGCTCAGTTTTGAAGCAGATACATGATAACTCCTGTGTCTCAGGTGGGAGCGTTTTCTGAAATTAGATAAACAAGTGATTAAGTTGACAAAGGCAACATTACTTCATATTTATGCTCAACAAGCTAACCAGGTAGCAATGTTGGTCAGGGGGTAAACGTTGGGGGGGGCACAGTGGTTTGCGACTGCATGAAGGCTTCGATTTTGTCAAATCGGGCTTGGGTTGACTCTAGGGTCGCCTGAGTGTGCTGCTGCTGTTGAGCAAAGACGGCCAGTTGAGCTTTGAGTTGTTGGTTCTCCGCTTCCAATTTCTCCACTTTCCGTATCAGGGCCTGAATGGCAATCAGATTCACCCCGTCAAAATCGGCCTGATTGATGGACTTGTCTTCGCCGATTACCCCTAGCTCATCGTGGCCAAAGGCGGCAAAGAACTCCTGAGCCATGGGGCCGTAGTGGCGGTACTGTTTGGCATCCTGGCCTTTGTAGTTCCAGGAGCCCAGTTTTAGCTTGGCAATCTTCTCTAAAAAGCCAGCCCCATCCACGGAGCGGAAGTTCTCTTTGCGGGACGAGTCGGAGAGCGTCTGCCAGGCGTTGCCCCCACTGCTGAGGGAGACACCAATGGTTGCCCCTGGGTTGGTGAAGAGTTTGTACCCCCCCGCAAAGCGCATCATCATCTGGTTGTTGGCATCGTTGTTGGTGGTATTAGTATTGGAATTATCACCCATGATAAAACTACCTGTCCGTTGATTGGTACTCACCAAAGTGCCCATGGCCGTCGATGCCAAACCACTGGCGGTGGTGTAGAAGCCCATGGCCGTCGATGCCAAACTACTGGCGGTGGTATAGTAGCCCATGGCCGTCGATAAGTCACCACTGGCGGTGGTGCCACCGCCCATGGCCGTCGAGTATTTACCACTGGCAGTGGAGTTGTAACCCGATCCAAACGAATACTGGCCTACCCTGGTGTTGTCGTTAGCGGAGGAGCGACTCCAGGCATCAGTGTCAACATAGCCTACCCGGAAAGCACCCTGGCTGGCGTACCAGATGAGCTTGTTGGCACTGCCCACCTGGTTGGTGTCCGCCCCAAACAAAACGGTACGGCCTGGTTGTACACTAAGAAAGGCTTTGGGGGTGCTCGTGCCAATACCCACCTGAGCCAGGCTAGCCGAAGCGGTCATCAATAGCAAACCGTTCAGAAGAAGAGATTTATTCATGGATTAGTCATCGTTAGGCCACTGAAAAAGGCTACGATTGGTAAGGTGGGTATTTGGGCCATTATACAGGTCGAAATGTCTGCTAATGTGCTGCCTAGGTAAGTGAACAACGCGGTTATGTCAGTAAGCTGTAGCCTGAATGCTTTTGCTAACAGAATGGTGAGTGGGTAGGGGTACGAATAAAAGCTCTGACTGGAATTAGGTTCAAGGACACTAGTGACTGATCATTTTACAGCTGACCGGCCGCTTAGGAATAAGCTAAAGCCTGGTGTTGCTGCTTAATGAGTATACAATCGAATAGCCATTAATCAACACGATCAGCTCTGTTAGGTAGCCTTCAGCCCGAAAAGTCATTTTAGTAAACCCCCGAATTGCCTATACGCAAATCGCTCTTTATCTCGGGTGGCAGCGTTCCGCCATGCGCTTTGGTGACAGTCGTATGAGGGCTCATTGCGGGTTGAGAGCCAGCCAGACTAAGGCGGGGCTGGTCGAAGGAAACTTGTTACTCCTCGTCAATCAACGATTTACCACTAACCATGTAGTACAAGTCCGACTCGGATAGTTTGGAGAAAGACCCGCTTGCGCCTTGATGCACCGGTGCAACCTGATAGAGGGGGTTATCGATCGACTCGGTAGACAGCTTCTGGATGGCGTACGTCCGCACCTGGTCAGCGCCGATGGTCAACTCGACTTCGAACAGCAGAGGATCTTGCGCGATAATGGCTAGTCGGCTCACGCACGCATTAGAGCTGGACATGACGGGCGTCTGGTCTCGGTAAGCCGTTGACAGGTAGCGAAGGATCGGGTTTTGGTTTTCCATGGTGGGACCAATATACACAGGAAAGTTTTGGGTGGGTAGCAAACAATGGAGCTGAATCTAAAACCTAGTGGGTTTATAACGAGCGAATTGTGAGAAAGAAGCAAACGAGTCACCAAGAGCAATAAGCTCCTGGATACTTACCCAACCCACTATACAAGTTGCTTTTTAAATCCGAGCGGGCTGAGTCCAACTTCTTTTTTGAAGAGTCTTGAAAAATAAGATGGATTGTCAAACCCCAGTGTAAAAGCGATTTGGGAGATACTCAGTTCGTTTTGCTTGAGCCGGTTTTTAGCTTCGCTTATCAGCCCAATGTGAATCAGCTCGATGGCCGTTTTGCCCGTTTCCTGCTTTAGCAGATCGCTCAAGTAACGCGGAGATACATTTAATAGGGTGGCCAACTGGTGAACTGTAGGTAAGCCATTGGTCTGCAGTGACCCATCCTTGAAATAAACCCCTAAAGCTTGGTTAAATTTAGACACCGTTTTGCCCGATAGTTCGGCACGGTTGACAAACTGACGTTTATAAAAGCGCTGACAATACGTCAGCAGCGAATCTAAGTGGGTCAGAA
Source organism: Spirosoma koreense (assembly GCF_054777875.1). NCBI lineage: Bacteria > Pseudomonadati > Bacteroidota > Cytophagia > Cytophagales > Cytophagaceae > Spirosoma > Spirosoma koreense. Next base: position 95,188 of record NZ_BAAHAC010000013.1, read on the forward strand.
TAATCGGCCGACTGTATTCGTCGGGATTACTGTAATACTCGTTTTCGATCTGGCTGTACAAGCCCCAAATAATTTGTTCTTCCCGTGGCGAAAGATGCAGCGCTTCGGTTACTTCGTAATCGAAGTAAGAAAAGTGGTCAATCTGCTCGTGCAGCGGGTGGCCGTGGAGGTAATCCTCGTGCCAGAATAAAAGGAAACTGTCGTCCTCCACCTCCAGGTTTCGGAACTCAATTCGTTGGCGGGGTTTGACAAAAGATAAGGAGCCATTGGTATGATCATAGGGTGTACGGCCGTACAACATGACACCCGCTTTAAGTTTTTTGAACATAACCCCGTAACAGTCCATGCTGAAGGCCTCCCCATCCAGGGGGCAGCTTTTTAGACCCCTCTCCAGGGATAGCTGGGGATGCTCGGGTGGAAACATGCCCAGCTCCCGGCGCATGGCACTGAGGGTGTTGAAATGACGCATGAGTTCGTAAAAGGAGCTTGAGTTGGTAGCCCCGGTAAATCTACACTATAAGCGATGTAGATCTACCGGGGCACGTTTATTAAACACCCTGAGCGGCTGTAGCCACCTCGTTCCAGGCGTCCCACTCGGCAAACCGACTGTTGTAGCCTTGTTTGATTAAGGGATAAGCCAGCTTACCCAGTAGCAATCGGAGCGGTGGTTGTTCGCTTTCAATCAAGTGGAGTATCGCTGCGGTTGTGGCTTCGGGCTGACCGACTGGCAGGTCGGCATATCCGGCTTGCAGACGTGCCTTCAGGGGCTCATAGGCCGGTAGGGGGTGGGTGCGTACGGCTGAGGAGCCGGCATAGTCAGTGGCATAGGGAGCAGGCTCCACCAGGCTAACATGAATGCCAAAATCGGCTACTTCTGAGGCCAACGTTTCGCTTAACCCTTCCACGGCAAATTTGGAGGCATTGTAAAGGCCCACATTGGGCCAGGTAATTAGTCCCAATACACTCGATACCTGAATGATATGGCCCGAGCCTTGCTCACGCATGATGGGCAAGACGGCTTGCGTCAACCAGAGCAGGCCGAAAAAATTGGTTTCCATTAGGTCACGCGCTTGCTGTTCGCCTGTTTCTTCGACGCTACCGAAGAGGCCATAGCCTGCGTTGTTGATCAGCACATCAATTCGGCCAAACTGCTGGTGGGCTTGGTGTACAGCCCCAATAGCCGCTTGCCGATCAGTCACATCCAATTGAATGGGTAAAAGTTGAGAGCCAAACTCGGCTTTCAACTCCTCCAGACTGACCAGGTTTCGGGCGGTGGCGGCCACCGTGTAGCCCGCCTGGAGAAAGGCTTTAGTCCATAGTTGGCCAAATCCGCGAGAGGCACCGGTAATCAAAATGGTTTTGCTCATGAGATTCTTTGTTTGATTTGATGAAGCAAAGTTGGCGCCGGTTCGAGGATCTGGACGGATACAAAAGTGGGAAAAGCTACCACATTTTAACGTACCACAACGAGCAAGAGGGTATCTTTTAAAACGCCCGAATGACAGATAGTCAAATCTCTCCTCGTCTCAGGCGGGAGCGTTTTACGAGAAGAACAATATTTGAGTGCTTTGCTTTGGTGTTTACACCTTGAACAAGCTACTGACAAGTAAAAAACAGGGATAAACCTTGTTTAACCGTTTACTAAGGCATTTTCACTTCCTGCCTGTTGACCCATCATCTTTGGGGGTCTTCCACCGTCAGTACATAATGCCATCCCCTGGTTATTGGTCTAATAAGCAATAAACTATGCCCTCCCCAGCTTTTAGTGCGCTCTCCGCCATTGGAAACACGCCATTTGTGCAGCTACGCAACATCGTCCCTCAACATTGTGCTGCCATATACCTTAAGTTGGAGTACCTCAATCCAACTGGCTCCTATAAAGACCGCATGGCCCAGGCGATCATTGAAGAAGCCGAAGAACGAGGTACGCTTCAGCCCGGAATGACCGTCGTGGAGTGCACTGCCGGAAGTACCGGCACCGCCCTGGCTTTTGTTTGCGCCGTGAAAGGCTATCGCTTCCAGGTGATTTCATCGGATGCGTTTGCCCGCGAGAAGCTCCAGTCGATGCGTGCCTTAGGCGCTAATATACAAATTGTCCCCAGCGAGGGCGGCCGAATAACGCCTGACTTGATTCCTCGTATGATTGGCATAGCATCGGAATTAGGTCAGCACCCCCAGAACTACTGGACGCGCCAGTTTGAAAACCCAGATGCGATTTCCGGGTACCGCAAACTGGGCCAGGAAATTGGGCAGCAGTCACCAGGTCCAGTAAACGCTTTCATAGCGGCTGTTGGTACTGCGGGCATGCTGACCGGCGTATCGTTGGAATTAAGACAGACCTGGCCTGATCTAAAAATAGTAGCGCTAGAACCTGCCGAATCGCCCCTGTTGACTCAGGGAGTCAAAGGTAGCCATAGCATTGATGGGGTTGGCGTGGGTTTTATTCCCCCACTTCTGTCACCTGAAAGCTATGATGAAGTTCGTGCTATACCTGAAGCGCGGGCTCGAGAAACAGCTCGACTGCTGGCGGCTGGTGAAGGCATCTTTGCCGGCACCTCAACCGGGCTTAACGTAGCGGCAGCGTTGGATCTGGGTTGCCAGTTAGGTCCGGGCTCTATTGTAGCAACGGTTGCCTGTGATTCTGGTATGAAGTATTTGGCCGGTGGCTTATTCGACTGACCTAATCCTTTCGCTCGGCGTGAGAAAGGAGCAGAGACAGGCTAGTTCTTTGGTTGCAAGAAGGAGCGTTTATTGAAAATAGCGATAGAGATAGTTACTCAACTAACTTCGGAATCAGATGTCCCTTTTGCTGGTAAGCCCGTGAGCAAGCCCAACAGTACATCTACGTCTACCGGCTTGATCAGGTGTCCATCAAAACCCGCTGATTGGGTACGCTCATGATCAGCTGGCTGATAGGTGTTTAAAGGCTTTTTATTGGCCCCTGCACCTGAGCAACAGCGTCTGGCGCTTGTCGGGGCCCTCAGGCGGCTTCTACACCCTGACAACCAGTTAGGTAATGATGGCCCGGGCGAGTTTAAGTGTAGGCCTGACGGGCACGCTGAACCCCGGGGCGACGACGGGGCGACTGGCCCTGTCGGTAGTCGTCGTTGAGGGCAGTGGCGGGGAAGTGCTTGTCGACAACAATATGGATGCCGACAAGATTGACTATTTCCCGCAGTAAAGGTAGATAAGGCTGAGTAGCTTCTATAAAATGCGAAAAAGAGGATCTTTGGTCAGTTCAGGCTGGTATTTGGTCAGTTTAGACCCGTCGGTTTATTAACTGTCTCGGACCTTTGCGGGACGCCTTAACGGCAATAAGTCAATAAATCGCTACTTCAATGACCCAACCACTACTTGTTGTACAGTCTGTTCAGTTGTACGCTAAGCCGTCAGATTCCGCTCCCCTGGGGGCTGGCTTAGCCTCCATACTGGCTCTTAAGAGACCCATCAACAAGTCAGCCAACTGGCTTGGCTGGCTATTGATGTTTGGAATGCTGAATTCGCTGGGTGTGCAGGCGCAGGTAACGCTCAAAGAACTCAATGCCCCCACCGTCGGGGTTGGTCTCGACTCGGGGAAAGCCTTTCTCAACGTCATCTCCAAGCGCACCGTTCTCTTCGGAGTCGACTCCCTGGGGGGCACTGGTCGGCCCACGGTCACCCGCTTCGATAAAATGGGAGCCCTGCAAAACGGGGGTTTCGACCCCGCCTACGGAGCAAACACGGCGGGTAACTATCGGTACCAGAATCAGCCCATCGAGCCTAAAATGATCTGGTATGGCAACAAAGGCGCGTTTCGGGCCGGGGGCGTCTATACGGGACAGAGCCGACCAAATCTTGCTAACAGGCCGGATATTCCTTACCCTTATAATAAAGGACAATCGCAAAATAGCCCCTACATTGTTGACCTTTCCCTGGATATCCAGCGGGACTATTACGATACGCTGTCTTTTCAACGTTTCTGGGACAACCGGGAATTTAAATCCATAGCTAGTGGTGGTACCCGGGATGTGATCGGTGATTTCTCCTTTGCTTCGGGGGCCAACACCCGGGCCAGTGGTCAGTTCTCCACGGCCATGGGCTACCAGACCCAGGCCCTGGGTCACTTTTCTACCGCACTGGGCTATAAGAACTGGGCGGTGGGGGACCAATCAATCGTTTTGGGTAGCCAGAGTGCCGCTGGTTATAAAGTAGCCAGCACTAAGGGAACTCCGGATAATTCTTCGAACGAAAACGGGGTTAGCGCGGGAGAGTCGGATAGTGAGCCCGCTTTCGCCATTTGTGTGGGCAACAACAGTTACGCTTTAGGACTGAGAAGTTTGGTGCTGGGCAATAACTCCTTCGCGAAAGGTTCCTATAACGTAGCCATTGGAGCCGGCAGTGCTACCGGTAATATTGATTATCTAAGAGATAGTTTTAATCCTGATGCATTTGATCCGAGAGTGGATGTCTATCGCCCGACTGGTAACGGAAATTTTTTTGATACACCTCGGTTCGCCTTTGCCTTTGGGTACGTAGCCCGGGCCAGCGGTGATTACTCCATGGCGCTGGGTAATAAAGCCCAGGCTAACGGAGAGAACTCACTGGCGATAGGCCAGTCTGTCCAGACCAATAATACCAACGCAGTAGCGATCGGCAACTCCGCCAATGCGGCTGGCAACTCCGCCTTTAGTATCGGCAACTTGACGCAGGCCAGTGGTCCCAGCTCGACCGCTCTAGGCAATCAAGCTCAGGCCAGTGGCCAATTCTCCACGGCCATGGGCTACCAGACTCAGGCCAGTGGTCTCAATACAATGGCCACTGGCTATCTCTCCATCGCCAGTGGAGAAACGTCGACGGCCATCGGTAATCAGGCCCAGGCGATCGGCGTCTCCACCATTAGCCTGGGTACGTCCACCACCGCCACGGGAAATTTTGCTACCGCATTGGGTCGGCAAACACTGGCCAGTGGAGATAATGCCACCGCGCTGGGCTATCTGACCCAGGCCAGTACAGACGGGACGGCGATGGGTACATCTACCATGGCCATGGCCCGCTATTCCACCGCTGCGGGCTACCTGTCCCGCACCAACGGTCGGTATTCGGTCGCCATGGGCTTCGATGCCCAGACGGGTGTGGCAGCGGGAGCTGCCATTAGTATGGGCCAATCCACCTCGGCTATCGGCCCGGGCTCAGTCGCCCTGGGCCAGTCTACTTTGGCCAATGGCCCCAACTCAGTCGCCTTAGGCATTAACTCCCAAACGGGACCTGCCGCTCAGGCGGCCATCAGTATGGGGCAATCCACCTCGGCCATTGGGGCCAATTCGGTCGCCCTGGGCACTGCGACGCTGGCCAGTGGCCCCTTCTCCACTGCGATGGGCTTCACTACACAGGCTACCGCCCCCTATGCCATGGCGATGGGCTTTCAGTCGCTGGCTAGTGGAGCGGCTTCTTCCGCCCAGGGCTTTCAAGCGCAGGCTACGGGCGAGAATGCCATCGCCATTGGCTACCAGGTGCTGGCCAGCGGCAAAAACTCGACCGCCATGGGCAGTTCGGTATCGACCAATGGCAAAGTCGGTTCGTTTATCATTGGCGATGGCCGGACCAACTCTCGTGCACTGAATACGGAAGATAATCAAATGCTCATGAACTTCGGTGGGGGCTATATTTTGCGGACCGACCCCGCCAATTTGCCCTATGCTAACGCTGGGGTCGCGCTTCCTCCCAGCGGGAACGCCTGGACGACACTGTCGGATTCGACGCGGAAGGAAAACTTCCGGCCAGCCGATGGAGCATCTTTTCTTAAGAAAATTGGCCAGATGCGGCTGGGAAGCTGGAACTACAAAGGCCAGGATGTTCGAACGCTCCGTCACTACGGCCCCATGGCTCAGGACTTCTTTGCCGCCTTTGGTCACGATGCGCTTGGCACGATTGGGGAAGACAAGGCTATCAACCAGGCCGACTTCGATGGAGTCAATCTGATCGCTATCAAAGCCCTGATCCAGGAAGTCGAGCAGCTTAAAGCCGCCAATCAGCAGCTCAAAGCCGATAACGGCCAGCTCCGCACCCAACTGGAAACCACCCGCCAGCAAGGCCAGCAGGTAGAAGACCGGCTGAGCAGACTCGAAGCCGCGCTATTTACTGTACCTGCCAGCCCATCGGTCAACGCCGAACTCACCCAAAAGCCCTAACCGGTCTGCGGTCTGCCAACCTGCCCGCCGGATGACCAGACCGTCATCCGGCGGTCTGCTACGCTATCTGCCTTCCAGTCGCCCGGTGGTCAACCTTTCTGTGCATGAACAACCGATCTCTTTACTCACTCGTGCTGCTGCTGCTGACCCTTTCGGCGCAGGCGCAGTTTAGCAACAACGGCAGGATCACCAACCGGGCCAACCGCATCAGTGAACGGCAGTTGTCGTTCGTGGTGAAGGCCGGTGGAACCTATATCGGCACCAAACAGGGTGTCTTTACCCACCAGGGTCCCTCCATTCGGACGCTGGTCAACCTGGGCTCCTTCACCGCTGATACCAACCATACCGATATCTTCCAGGGACCCGGGGGCAAGCCGGGGCCGCAGGGAATAGCGGGCACCGTACGGCCTTACTTTTTTAATCTGACCCTACAGAATGGAGCCGGTCAGCCCATCGCCATCACCAATACCGATGGAGCCAACGTGCGGGGGTTGGCCACGTTCGCCAATGGCCTTACCACGACGGTACGGTCTCTGACCACAGCCGGGGCCCTGCGCTTCGAGACCCGGGCCCGTTACACCGGCGGGCTGACCGACGCCCAGCATGTCGATGGCTACGTCAGCAAAGTGGGCAGCACCAGCTTTACCTTTCCCGTTGGCAGCGTCAGCGACAGCCGACCTCTGACCATCAGTGCCCCACCTGCCGCTACCGACCACTACGGCGTCGCCTGGAGCGAAGGCGACCCCACGACTACCCCCGATCCCTCGGATGCGTCTGCCCTGCACCCCACCAGCCAGTTCGATACCCAGACCCTGACGGCCGTCAGCCCGGTGGGGCAATGGGACTGGGTGCCCCTGAGTGGTACGGGCGCAGGCCTGACCATCCGCGTCGTGATTCCGGACCTGACGAGCTTTGCTTCGCCGGCCAGCCTTCGGCTGGTGGGCTGGACTGGAACGAAGTGGATTAACTTAAGTACGGGCGAGAAACCCTATTCGGCAGGGAGCAGCTACGCCAGTTTCAATACCGACAACAGTACGTTGGTCGGCACAATGGTGGCGGGTATCACCGCTGTTGGCATTGGCCGGTTTCCGTCCGAATTTCTGGTAAGCGGAACGGTTGTTGACGACGGTAATGGACTAACGGATGGACTCGTCAACCAGATCGGGCTGGGACCTGCTCCGCTGAACGGCACCGATATTGACCCCCTTCGTTCGGGTAGTCAGCCCCTGTATGCCTCCCTGGTCGGCACCGGAACGATTGGCCCCTACGTTGTCTTTACCGAACCGGTCAGTACGTCCGGGACGTATTCGTTCAGCGCCGTCACCGCGGGTACCTACTCGGTAGTCCTGTCGACTAATCCACAGGGAAGTGTAACCCCGTCGCTACCCACCAGCTGGACTGCCACAGGCGAACACCTGGGAACGGGGGCGGGCAATGATGGGCTGGCCGATGGTATCCTGACGGGTATCGCCGTTACGACCGTTGGAGTGGGCAATGCCAATTTTGGGATCGACCGACAGCCGGAAGGCACATCTGTGGTGCTGGCCGCCCAGCCGAATCCGGGTGGCGGAAACCGAACGCCGATTCCAGCCAGTGCCTTTACGGCCACCGATCTGGAAGACGGAACCTATGCGAGTAACCTGGCCGGCCGACCGGTCAGTCTACGGCCAGCTTCGGGGGGGACGCTCTATTATCAGGGAAATCCCGTCAGTACCACCCTGACCATTCCCATCTTCGACCCCACGCAGGTATCTCTCGACCCTAATTCGAATGATGCCACGACGGCTGATTTCGGTTACACGTTCTTCGACAATGCCCAGGTCAGTTCCGGCTCCGGTCCGACGTCCACGCCAATCTACATCAGTCAGCCCTATACGGGAGCGGGCATTCGTATTGCCGGAAACCTCTTCGACGATGGCAACGGCTTGACGGACAACACGGTCAACCCGATCGGGCAGGGGCCTAATCCGCTAGATGGTACGTCGATACCATCCATTACCGGTAGCCCGGTGCCACTATATGTAAGTCTGACAATTGATGGTAATGTATTTGCCACTGTACCCATTACCAGCAGTGGTCAGTTTAGCTTCAGTAACGTTCAGGGTAATATGGCCTACACCCTGGTGCTGAGTACAAACCGGTCAGGCAGTGTAGAGCCATCACTTCCCGGTGGCTGGACCAATACAGGTGAATTTCTGGGTACTGGTCCCGGAAACGATTTCACCCCCGACGGGAAACTTTCGGTATCGGTTGGATCAACCAGCCGGGTCGATGCCAACTTTGGTATCAATCAGCGGCCTACTGCTCAATCGGTTACCCTGGCTTCGCAGCCCAATCCGGAGGGCACCGCGCAGGCTCCCGTTTCGGCCACGGCGTTTTCGGCCACGGACCGCGAGGATGGTGAGTATGCCAACAAACTGACGGGCCGGGCCGTTTCGCTGAGTGCAGCGGTCGGGGGTACGTTGTTTTATAGCACCACGGCGATTAGTACAAGCCTGACCGTCGCCAGTTTCGATCCGACGAAGCTGACCCTGGACCCGACGTCTCCGGGCAGTACGACTGTCAGCTTCACCTACACCGTCAAAGACAATGCCGGAGTCAATTCCACCCCGGCTACCATCACACTGCCCTTTTCCCCCGCCATAAGTCTATCAGGTAATGTTTTCGATGATGGGAATGGATTGACCGATAGTCAGATCAACGGGGCCTCCGTCAACGGACCCGCCCTGCCGGTGTATGTATCGCTGGTCAGTGAAACGACCGTTATCGAGACGGTCCCCGTTAGCGTTGCCGGTTTCTTTAAATTCTTGTCTGTGCAGGCCAACAAAGTCTACAAGCTGGTGCTGAGTACCCTGTCGGGTGGCAGTCAGACCCCGTCGTTACCCAGCCAATGGGTCAATACCGGCGAATCGGTTCCGGACGCCAACAAACCCCTGGTCGTTCCCGGCGGAGGAGCCATGCTACGTCAGCAACAGTCGCTGGCTTTAGATGCAGTTGTGGATGGCATACTTCTGGTACAGGTCAGCACCGCCGACGTGAGCGATATTCGCTTCGGCATCGAACAGCGGCCCCAGGTGACAGCATCGGTGCTTCCGCTACAGCCCAATCCCGGGGCGGGCAACCGGGCACCGGTCTATAGCAGTGCTTTCAATGGTAGTGATCCCGAAGATGGTACGTATCCTGGCAACCTGGTCGGGCGCGTTGTCAGGCTGAGTCCGGCCACAGGGGGTACTCTTTATTACCAGAGCGTCCCTATTGATACCGACCAAGTCATCACCCGCTTCGATCCGACGCAATTGACGTTAGAGCCTACCGCCACGGGTGCGACTACGGCCCTCTTTACTTATTCTGTAAACGATCAGGCTGGAGTAGAATCAAGTCCCCAGCCGGTTACTGTGCCTTTCTATGATAACGAAGACGAGAACGACAACGATCCTGAAACGAAAACCATCAAACTTCCCACTTTCAGCTTTATTATCGTTATTCCACCGCTGCTGCTGCCCCCCATCATTCTGCCGCCCCCACCCATTTTCGGTATTCTGATCCCCAGCTTTCCCACTAATGTAAGCAGCCTGACCATCGGCACTATGATCTATACCAACGATACGTTTCCAACGGGGGGTGTCGTCGTTAAAACCACTGAAGAGGGAGACTTGACCGAGGATATTATCATCGGCCCTATCGAAGAAGATAAACCCGCGGGCGTACCGTTCCAGGCGCTTGGATCGTCTGGAGCGCCGTTGAGTGGGCCGGGGGTACTGATCGTCAATCCACCGACGCCCGACCTGTCACCGGTGCTGTATGCCCGCCCCTCGACAAGCAACGGCAGTTCGCAGGCCACGGTGGTGATCGATGTCTTTGAACTGAACTCAACGCCAACCCAGGGACCAGTTACGCTACGACTGACGAAAGATACCCGGTTACGGCTGCGCTTCGACGCGAGTCAGACAAGGGTGGGGGGCAGGCCGGTGCAGAACAGCGTCTGGCAGGTCGATGATTCGCAGGCTGGGTATTACGTGCTTACGACAACCCAATCCATTGCCTCCGGTGGAATGCTGAGTGTAGGCCTGACGGGGCCACTGAGCGCTGGTGCGACGACAGGCGTGCTGACCATTAGTGCGACGCTGGTCAATACGAGTGGGGGTGAGGTGAATACTATCAACAACACCGATGCCGACAAAATCGAGTACTTTCAGCAGTAATACCCACCTACCCGCTTGGACCATGAATCAGGCTAATGGGTTGATGGCTTTACGTTCCTAATATGTCACGGTACTGTCTGAGTTATGGCTGGTTGGTATGGCTGTCGGTACGGGCAGGCTGCCTGCCGGAGGTCAGCCGCTTGTTTGAGGGCTCGCTCCGTGGGGTGCTGGCCCATCAGCCGGGCTTTATCGAGGCCCAGTTTTTAACCGAGCCGGGCCAGGATCGGTGTCTGGTGGTGAGCCTGTGGGTGAGTGCAGACTGCTGTCAGCGGGCCCAAAGCAGCCATGGCTGCCAGACGGTGTTTCAGCAGTTGGGGGTGTATTTTGCGGCTCAGCCCACGGTAGCCTGCTGTGAGGTGATGGGGCAGATCAGCTGACTGCCGTCGGAAAGGATATGGGTTAGGGCTGGTTAGGGCGCAGTATAGTTTTAACTGAGCAGTGCGTGCTGGTCAATGCAAGTAATGTTGAACAGACGAACTTGATTTTACAAGCACTGTGATTTCCCTTTCAGGCGGCACTGGCAACCTTGCTTTCTTCATTCCCGTTATGAACCAGTCCCTTTTTTCGAAAGGATTGCAGGTCTTATGAACGATTCTACATTAAGGAGGGGGAAAGTTGAATTGATCAGTTACAATAACTATCAACTATAATCCATAGCATACGTTTTTTAGTAAAGTCGTCTTTTGCTCAACGGAAAATCACTTTTAATTTAACGGCCCATAACGAGCCGGGCCTGGGCGGGCGATTGTGGAGCATCCTGCAACTGAATTCCCAGTTCAGCAGCCTTAAATTGTGTGCGGTCAATAGCCAGCGTGATGGTTTGAACGCCCTGCTGCAGATCGACAACTACACCGCTGGAGGATAATTTTAAGGGCCTTGATCCGGCCCAGCCCATTATACCAGCCGTTGACGTAAAGCGTAACTCAACGTTGCCTTTGCTGACTACTTCCAGATTGAACTGCACGAAACTGAACCGTTTAGTTGGTCCTGCTTCCACAATTGGTAGTTCATTAATGGGTAATTCGCCAGATACCTTACTGTAAATGGGCATGACGGGTAATTTCCCGTTATCCTTCGCTACATAGATTCCTCCTTCTTCAACCAGTTTTCGTGATAATTCCCTGGTGGCTGAAACGACGCTCCACCGTCGAACAAACCGGGTCGCAGGGACACGGTATGGACCTCCCAGTTTTGAAAGAAACCCAATCAGGTTAATGAACTCCTGCTTGTCCAGGCCTGCTGTCAATCCAGGAGGCATTAGCGAACCCGGCGTTTTTTCAATCGTGCTGATCTGATTTTTCGGGATTGAAATTTCCTGTCCCCCTACATCACGAACCACGACCTCCGAGGTTCCATTCCCCACCAGGTAAGCCATTAGTTCAGTCCCGTCTTTTTTTACAATACGCTGAAGTTCATAACCTTCTTTGATCGACAGCGTTGGGTACAAAACCGAACGGATGATGGTTTCGACCGGCGAACTGGTGCCCAGGCTACTTAAATCGGGTCCGATACGTCCGCCCGCTCCGCCGATAGCATGGCAGGTCTGGCAAAGCAGTTCACTTTTTCGAAATACCTGCTCACCCAGAGCGGGGTCGGCCGATTGGCTGATGGTTTGGGCTAACGCCGTAATTTCAGGGTTCGTCAGTTGCTGAGGCATTCGTTCAACGGGTAACGCACCGCCAGCGGCTTCCAGGGCTTTTTGTAGGGCCAGCACTTCGTCAGCTTTCTGCCGATTCCAGGGAATGTTACGGGTCATTAGCTGACGGCCAGCTTTGGCAAATGTTTCCGGTATTTTCTTTGCCATTATGTCGTCAGCCAGTGCCTGCGTACCTGCTTTGGAAGCAAAAAAGGCTCGAAACAAGTCAGAAGCATCGGTCTCAACAGGAATTGTTCGCAGGATTTCTGTACCAATACGAGCGGCTTCGGACGCATCCAGCGACGCTAGTTGGGCCGTAGCCAACAGCCTTAGGTCCGGTGTGTTTTTCGGCCCGCTCATATTGACCAGCATTTGTTGGGTTTTATTGCTTCCGATAGCAGCCAGTGCCGCCAAAGCAGCTTTTCTAATGGATTTATCGCCTTGCCGAACCAGGCTCGCCAGCCGTTCGCTCAACTCTTCCATACGCCATAGCCCAGCCAGTCGAATGGCGTTGGTGACAATTGATTCATCAGGGCTGCTCATAAACCCAGCAATGCGGCTCAGGTCGTTTGTCGGTTTTACGGCACGTTGGTGAGCTGCATCGCCCAGAGCGGCCAGCCTAGCAACGGTATTTTTGTCCTGTGACTGCTGAACCGTCATGTCGAATAACGTGTTCAGTTCCGCGGTTTTGCCCCACTTGGCAATCGACGTCAGTACGTCCTTCTGATAGTCGTCAGTCACTTGGCCTTTCTGATACAATTGCGCTAGTTGGGCAACTGCTTCTGAATTACTCACCGATTTGAGGGCAAATACTGTTTTTTTTGCATCACCTAAAAAGTTCGACTCAGCTTTCAAGCGACTGGCCCACTGTGGTTCGAGTTCGCGAACGGTTTGCCAGAGCGCAAAATCCAGGAATTCATCCATTGGGTGATCAAGTGCTGTAAGGGCTGTACGGGCCGCTTCGGCCGACTGAAGTTTTCGTAAGGCAATGACTGCCTCCAGCCGCACTCGCGGGTGCGGATCTTGCACGGCTTTGGCTAACAAGGCAGGCTCATCCTTTAGTTGTCCATGCCACAAGTGAAAGGCGCGTAACGCGGCTGCCCTCGCATTGTGATCGTCGGCTTTCAGCAGGTTCAGCAGCAACGGCTCATTAACGACGTTGAGGGTCTGATAAGTCCAGAGTGCTTCCAGCAGCAAGTGTTCATAGTTGGCGTCTTTTTTATCCAACCCAGTTACCCATCGTTCCAGTTCGGGAGTTACCGCTTTCGCCCCCCGGCCTTTCAGAACCTGTTTGGCCTGCAAACGCGTCCAGTCTTCGGGCAAACGTAGTGCTTCGAGTAATTCAGGAATCGTGCCTTTTTCGAGCTGTGGCTTTTTTACCAGTGGCCGATTTTTAGCCACGATTCGCCAGATACGCCCATGCTGCTGATCGCGACGAGGATCATGAAAGTCGACTTCGCCGTGCTGAATGATTGGATTATACCAGTCCGCTACGTAAATCGCTCCATCTGGACCTACTGAAATATCGACCGGACGAAAGGCTACATGATCTGTCCAGAGCAAATCTTCCTGTTGTTTTGACGCAAATCCACTACCCTGTTCTTCCACCTTAAAGCGATTGATCCGGTTGGCGCGAAAGTCATTGGTAATCAGGCTGCCTTGCCAGGAATCGGGCAGATGCCGACCTGAAATAATATCCAGCCCGCTGTGTTTTGGCTGACCGGGATTAAGTCCGCGAATAATACGCTCAGCGCCCGGAGCAGTCAGGAAGGTAGCGCCAGGGAAGGCGTAATTAATTCCTTCAAAACCAGCCCCATCCGTCATAAATGTAGTGCCCCAGTTCGTAAACTGTAATCCCCAGGGATTTACTAATCCTTTAGCATAGACATCAAGGTCAAGCTGCTCAGGACGCAATCGCCAGACACCACCCCCTTCCAGCCGTTTGATACCCGATGGTGTTTCTACGTGGCTGTAGATATAGATGGATTGATTAAAGTACAAACTACCTTCGGGTCCCCAACGGAACGTATGGATTAGGTGGTGCGTATCCGCCGTGCCAAAACCGCTCAGAATCCGGCGTTTTTTGTCCGCTTTGCCGTCGCCATCGGTATCGGCAAAATGCAGAATCTCGGTTGAGTTGGCTACGTACACGCCACCGTCGCCCGGTAAAATACCCGTTGGGGTGAGTAGTCCTTCGGCAAAAATGGTCGATTTGTCGGCCTTCCCATCGCCATTGGTATCTTCCAGAACAAAAATCTTGTCGTTGGCCTGTTCGCCCGTTTTTAGATGCGGATAGGCTGTACTGCTCACCACCCACAGCCGCCCTTCTGCGTCCCAATTCATCTGAATCGGTTTGGCTACCAACGGCTCGGCGGCAAACAAAGTCACCTCAAAACCATCAGCAACCTTAAACGATTCGAGTTCTTTTTGTACGTCGGGGTCAGGCACATCGAGGACTTTATCCTGATTCACCAGCGCTGTTGTCAGTACCAGAACTGGAATAATCAGACATTTACGCAGCAAGGATAGGAGTTGCATGATTAAAGAGCGAAAGTGTGTAAGAGTGCAAGAGCGAGAGTGCGATTGAGTCATTTTTTCGCTCTTTCACTCAATTTATTTAAGCTGAATGAGTTGATACGTAGTGGTTTTGCGTTGATTGGTAGTCGCTATTTGGCCTTCCAGCCAGGTAATGATAAAGCTTTGCTCCTCCAGCCCTTTCTTATGACGGCCCTGTTCGTAAGACCGAAAACCAATGATATACGTCTGATTCAGCGGACGATATTGGAAAAAATGAAGCTCATTCTTCTTTTGAATGAGCTGACGTAATTCAGCCGAGCGCGTAAACGATGGCCCTTGCCGAAGTGTAACCCCTTCGGTCCATTGCTTCGCCGATGCCGTAACTACCTCGTCGCCGTTGACCGTTAGCGTGTAAAATCCTTTTTTTAGGCCTTTAATGGTCAGCGTTTGTCCGTTATCGACCGAAATGACTTTCCCGTCCTGTTTCGGTGAGGGCAGAGGCAAATAGGGTTCGTCGACCAAAAAATTCACGTTTGTTGCCCTTTTATCAACCGTCAGTTGTTTCGTCGGAACGCTTGAGTCGATTGCGTTTTTGGCCAGATCGATGGTAATACGGCCGTTACGGGGAGGTAACCCCAGGCCACCTTCGAATGCCGTCGCCAGGTAATAATACCCCGTTTCGTTGAGGTGTAAGCCGTCGTCGGTAAGTACCGTTTGTTTACTGGCCTCCTGGATTGGTCTAAACAGATCGACATAACGCTTTTTGCGTTCAGCGGCTATTTCCGCAATGGTTTTGGCATAAAGTTCCAGCATGGCGTTGCGTTGCGTTACGATGTCGGAAGAAGGAAGTAATACCGGAATGGGCGACACGAGAATGGGTTGAGCGCCAAGCTGGTCAATTTTGTCGAGCAACTGGCTCAAGCCCTGTTTAAACCGTGTCAGCCCGGCTTCGCCTTCCTGCGCTTCAATACCACCATATGCCAGAAACACTACCGTTGGTTTGGTGTTGGTGATTTGCTGAATGAGCAGTTCGTAGGGCGTAGGTGGCGTGGTTACGTAGCTTCGGGCGTCGCCAAACACGTTATCGCCCGACCAGCCGAGGTTGCGATACGTTACGCTGCGACCCGGCCAGCGCGTGGTCAGGGCCAATTCAAGATAGCCGTATTGCACATCGTCTTCGATCAGTGAATTGCCCAGAAATACAACCCGGTCTCCTTCAGCAAGCTCAAAGTCTGTTTTCGATAAGGCCGCTTTAGACTGAGCTGAAGCAACTGGGCAAAGCCCTATAAAAAGTATGCTTGAGAAATAGGTTAATACGATCAGCAGCTTACGCATGAATGAGTTTATTAATAGGCAATGGTTCTCGATCCTGAGCAGCATAAAAAGCTACTTACATATAGAAAATAACGATCTGTCTTATGGGGTTTCATTAAAAAAATGGCAAGCCCATCTTTTCCGGCGACGATTATGTCGTTTCGGCCAGTGCCGCGTAGGTCGGCAATCGAAAAGTAAAGGCCAACTCCTTTGCCTTCTCCATACGGCCCAAGCTGATAAAATTCTTTGTGAATGACTTGCCATTCCACTTGAAATAATACAGGCCAACGGGGTCAATGGCGTCTGGGTCGTTCCCGTTGTGGGGTCCGGTATCGTTTCCGCGTTATTAACTCTTTCTCTCCATCCTGATCAATATCCCCCCATTCCATCGTATGATACTGCGACTGAAACGGGTCGATGGGATGCTTGGTAAAGGTGATCGTTTGATTGACCCGTTTTTGTTCATACCAATCCAGTCCATAGTTATGTCTTTGGTCCACAATTAGATCCATCAGTCTATCCCGGTTAACATCCGTTACACTAATGGGAACACGGGTGCGGTTCAGGTTAAAAGCAGGATGATGTTTCCAGAGTGACTTATCCGATCGATTTTTAGGAGCTTCCAGCCATCGACAATATTTTTATCAAGCGACTGTGGCGAACCGTAAAATACGAACGGTCCGCCGTAGCGGCATATATATACATGCTTATTCAGAGGGTTTAGTTCTAGAGCGTGGTTTGACCAAGTATTTTCATTTTTATAACTAAGACCAAAACACCAGTCACTGGATTACCAAACTCCAGCCCAATGGTGTATTGATGGTACAAAAGGGAAGAAAAATACAATGTTCTAGTCGGCTGCTATCATCTTAACAACCGGTTCGGAGGCTTAGGCTACGATATCACCCTGGTCTAATTTACCAACAGCGGCTAAGGCACGCGTCACTAGGGAGTTGCCGGATGCCTGCTTACCGCCCACGAGCTGTTGCGCAACTACCGCCTGAAACAAGCCGCCCAACTGCTGCGCTCGGGCGTCTTGCTGAATGAGACGGCTTATCAGGTGGGCTTCGAGCGTGCGGCCTACTTCAGCAAATGTTTCCGGGAGCGCTACCAGGTGAGCCCCCGCGACTTTGTGGCCCAAGGCTGAGAAAACAGCCGTAAATACCTCGTTTTGGCCCAGGATGAACCATTTGTTATCGTATTTGGATCATTTGTTATCGTCTGACAGGGTACTCATGCCCTACTTTTGATCCAGTCCCGGAAGAGAAAAACACGGGTCTGAGTCGGCTACTCGGGTGGCCGACAATGCCCTAGGGTACATCTTCTATCGCCTGAACCTTACAGAATTCTGTCATCTACTCTACTTGTATGAAACACACCTACTACCGATTGGTTCTGCTGCTGGCCCTGTGGTCCCTGGTCCAACTGGTTTCCGGTCAGGGGCTGACCCTGACCGGGCTAGCGCCGACCCGCAACGCCCGCTCGGCGCCCCAGACCACCAATGTGGGCCTGACCTTTAATCAGGGGCTAAGCAACAATGCCGCTACGCTAAATGGCGTGCGGGTGTTCAGCGCCCAGCGGGGCGGTTTGCTGCGCAACGGACAGGGGGGTAGCGCCAGCGTAAGTGGTAGCACGCTCAGCTTCAACCCGACGACCAACTTCAAGCCGGGTGAGACGGTGTATGTCACCAGCACAACGGCCATTCAGAGTACAGGTGGTGCCCGGCTGAGTCGGGGGCAGGTCTATCAGTTTACCACCGGGGTGGGGGAGACTGGCACGGGCAACTTCACCGCTCCGGCCACCAATCCTGAGCCTGGGGTGGGGAGTCGTCCCGCCAGTGTGGCGGTGGGAGATGTGGATGGGGACGGAGACCTGGACCTGCTCACCGCCAATTATCTCAGCTCCACCGTGAGTGTACGGCTCAACAACGGGTCGGGCAACTTCACTGCCCCCGCCATCAACCCCGAACCTGGGGTAGGGTCTATTCCCTATAGCGTGGCGGTGGGGGATGTGGATGGGGACGGCGATCTGGACTTTGTGACCGCTAATTTTGGCGACAATAACGTGAGTGTGCGGCTCAATAACGGCCGGGGTAACTTCACCGCCCCGGCTAGTAACCCTGAGCCTGGGGTAGGGGCTGCTCCCCAAAGCGTGGCGTTGGGGGATGTGGATGGGGATGGGGATCTGGACTTGCTCTGCGCTAATTCTGGTCGTCTCGACCACACCGTGAGTGTGCGGCTCAATAATGGGTCGGGCAACTTTACCAACTTGGCAAACTATGCTATAGACTATCAAGCCCAATGCTTGGCATTGGGGGATGTGGATGGGGATGGCGATCTGGACTTTGTGGTCGGTACTTGTTCGGGCAACCAATGCTACCTGAGGTTAGAGGTCAACGACGGGTCGGGTAACTTCACTTCTCGAGAAATTGCGTATGGAGATGGTATCTATAGCGTGGCGTTTGGGGATCTGGACGGGGACGGGGATCTGGACCTGCTCCACACTAACAGTGGCTTCAACGCCGTGACTGTGCTGCTCAATGATGGGTCGGGCAACTTCACTGGTCAGGACATTAGTGTAGGGAATTCTCCCCAAAGCGTGGCGGTGGGAGATGTAGATGGGGACGGCGATCTGGACGTTGTGACCGCTAATGCTAGCGGTGCCACCGTGAGTGTGCGGCTTAATGATGGCACGGCCCATTTCACCGCTCAGGCCACCAACGCTGAACCTGGGGTAGGGAGTATTCCCGTTAGCGTGGCGTTGGGGGATGTGGATGGGGACGGCGATCTGGACGTTGTGACCGCTAATCAGAACAGCAACACCGTGAGTGTGCGGCTGAATCGGCCATATCCCCTCACTCTTAGCGGCCTGTCGGCAAGTCCCAACTCCGTGTGTGTGGGCCAACCCTTTACCATAAATGCCACACTGGTCACACTCGACGACCTCAGTACCGGCTACAGCTACACGCTCACCAGTGGTACGTCGACCACTACGGGCAGCAGTACCAGTGCTGCCTTTAGTCAGACGCTGATGGCCAGTGGTTCGGGGACACAAACCGTCATCCTGACGGTCAGCAGCCGAGGACAAGTAGTCACCGCTACTACCACCCTGACCGTGACCCAATGCTTTAGCCTGACCGGACTCAGCCCCGCCCGCAACGCCCGCTCGGCGCCTGCGAACGCCAACGTGGTCCTAACCTTCGCTCAACCGCTCAGCAACAATGCTGCTACACTGGGGGGTGTGCGGGTGTTCAGTGCCCAGCGGGGCGGTTTGCTGCGCAACGGGCAGGGGGGCAGCGCCAGCGTGGCTGGCAACCGGCTCAACTTCAACCCGTCGCTTAACTTTAAGCCGGGCGAGACGGTGTTGGTCACCAGCACGACGGCCATTCAGGGTACGGGTGAGTCCCGGCTGGACCGGGGGCAGGTCTACGGGTTCACCACGGGGGTGGGCGGCACGGGCCGGGGTAACTTCACCGCTCCGGCCATCAATCCGGAGGCTGGGGTAGTGGGTCTTCCCGTTAGCGTGGCGGTGGGGGATGTGGACGGGGACGGGGATCTGGACCTGCTCACCGCTAATGAGGACAACAGTACCGTGAGTGTGCGTCTCAACAATGGGTCGGGTAACTTCACCGCCCCGGCTGTCAACCCCAACCCTGGGGTAGGAAGTTCTCCCACCAGCGTGGCTTTGGGGGATGTGGATGGAGACGGGGATCTGGACGTTGTGACCGCTAATCGGAACAGCGCCAACGTGAGTGTGCGTCTCAACAATGGGTCGGGCAACTTCACCGCCCCGGCTACCAATCCGGAGCCTGGGGTAGGGTTTGTTCCCGTTAGCGTGGCGCTAGGCGATGTGGATGGAGACGGGGACCTGGACCTATTGACTGCTAATCAGCTCAGCTCTACCGTGAGTGTACGGCTCAATGACGGGTCGGGTAACTTCACTACCCCGGCTACTAACTCAGAGCCTGGGGTGGGAAGTGCTCCCACCAGCGTGGCGTTGGGAGATGTGGATGGGGACGGCGATCTGGACGTTGTGACCGCTAATGCTAGCGGTGCCACCGTGAGTGTGCGTCTCAACAATGGGTCGGGCAACTTCACCGCCCCGGCTGTCAACCCCGAGCTTGGGGTAGGGGGTCGTCCCTATAGCGTGGCGTTGGGGGATGTGGATGGGGACGGCGATCTGGACGTTGTGACCGCTAATCAGAACAGCAACACGGTGAGTGTGCGGCTCAACGACGGGTCGGGTAACTTTACCGCTCCGGCCATCAACCCGGAGGTTGCGGTAGGGGATGCTCCCCGTAGCGTGGCGGTGGGGGATGTGGATGGGGATGGCGATCTGGACCTGCTCACCGCTAATCAGAGCAGCCCCACCGTGAGTGTGCGGCTCAATAATGGGTCGGGCAACTTCACCGCCCCGGCCACCAACCCCGAGCCTGGGGTAGGGACTACTCCCCTCAGCGTGGCGTTGGGGGATGTGGATGGGGACGGCGATCTGGACTTTGTGGCCGCTAATGTGAACAGGAACTCCGTGAACACCGTGAGTGTGCGACTGAATAGCGAATTCTTCCTTACTGTTAGTGGCCTGTCGGCCAGTCCCAACCCCGTTTGTGCGGGCCAACCCGTCTCAGTTGTGGCCACAGTGAACAACTTTAATGGCGGCTACAGCTACACGCTCACCAATGGCAGCTCCGTCACCAGCGGCACGGCCACCAGCTCAGCCTTCAATCAGCGCCTGACGGCGGGTGGTCCGGGCGTGCAGAGCGTCACGCTGACGGTCAGCAGCAACGGCCAACAGGCCACGGCCACTACCTTGTTTAGTGTCACTGCGCCCAGCCCGACGCTGATCAGCAGTGGCCCGCTTACCTGCGCCAACACCAGCGTGACGCTGACGGCTGGTGGGGGCAGCTCGTACCGCTTTGCCAGCGAGAGTGGGGTGCTGGGCGTACCTGGTCCGTCCAACACGGTGGTGGTCAGCCGCGCGGGGACTTACTCCGTAACGGTCACCGATGCCATGGGCTGTTCGGCCGTGGCTAGCACAAGGGTCGAAAGCCGCACCGCCACCGTGACCATCACTAACCCAACCGTTACTACAGCGACAACCAGGCAAGACTTCACCCAATCTTTTAGGTTTTCGAATGAAGATGACTCCTACAGCTACAGTCTGAACAGCGGCAGTCTGCCTCCAGGTCTTAGCCTGTTGGACAATGGGGCGGTACAAGGTTCGCCTACCCAGGCGGGCAGTTTCACAATCACAGCCAAGGCCACCGGCATGGCCACCGGCTGCTCGGGTATCAGTTCACCCTATGTACTGACGGTGACTGATCCCACGCTAACCCTGGCTGGCTTGGCGGCTAGTCACAACCCTGTGTGTGTGGGCCAACCCTTTACCATAAGTGCCACACTGGTCACACTCGACGACCTCAGCGTCGGCTACAGCTACACGCTCACCAGTGGTACGTCGACCACTACGGGCAGCAGTACCAGTGCGGCCTTTAGTCAGACGCTGATGGCCAGTGGTTTGGGGACACAAACCGTCATCCTGACGGTCAGCAGCCGAGGACAAGTAGTCACCGCTACCACCATCCTGACCGTGACCCAATGCTTTAGCCTCACCGGACTGAGCCCCGCCCGCAACGCCCGCTCGGCGTCTGCGAACGCCAACGTGGTCCTAACCTTCGCTCAACCGCTCAGCAACAATGCTGCCACACTGGGGGGCGTGCGGGTGTTCAGTGCCCAGCGGGGCGGTTTGCTGCGCAACGGACAGGGGGGCAGCGCCAGCGTGAGTGGTAGCACGCTCAACTTCAACCCGTCGCTCAACTTCAAGCCCGGCGAGACGGTGTATGTGACCAGCACAACGGCCATCCAGGGTACGGGTGGCGACCGGCTGGACCGGGGGCAGGTCTACGGGTTCACCACGGGGGTGGGCGGCACGGGCCGGGGTAACTTCACCGCTCCGGCCATCAATCCGGAGCTTGGGGTAGGAGATTATCCCCAAAACGTAGCGGTGGGGGATGTAGATGGAGACGGCGATTTGGACCTGCTCTGCGCTAATCAGTATAGCAACAGTGTGAGTGTGCGGCTTAACAACGGGTCGGGCAACTTTATCGCCCCGGCCATCAATCCGGAGCTTGGGGTAAGAAATTATCCCCAGGGCGTAGCGTTGGGGGATGTGGATGGGGACGGCGATCTGGACCTGCTCTGCGCTAATAGTTTCAGCGACAACGTAAGTGTACGGCTCAACGACGGCACGGGCAACTTCACCCCCCCGGCCATCAACCCCGAGTTTGGGGTAGGAGGTACTCCCTACAGCGTAGCGTTGGGGGATGTGGATGGGGATGGCGATCTGGACGTTGTGACCGCTAATTATAACGGCAACACCGTAAGTGTGCGACTCAATGACGGAGGAGGTAACTTTACCGCCCCAGCGGTCAACCCCGAGCCTGGGGTAGGGAATTACCCCCAAAGCGTGGCATTGGGGGATGTGGATGGGGACGGCGATCTGGACCTGGTGACCGCTAATAGTTTCAGCGACAACGTAAGTGTACGGCTCAACGACGGCACGGGCAACTTCACCCCCCCGGCCATCACTCCGGAGATTGTGGTCGGGAGTAATCCCGTTAGCGTGGCGTTGGGGGATGTGGACGGGGATGGCGATCTGGACCTGCTCACCGCTAATGGTAGCAGCACCGTGAGTGTACGGCTCAACAACGGGTTGGGCAACTTCACTGCCCCCGCCATCAACCCGGAGCCTGGCGTAGGGAATTATCCCAGTAGCGTGGCGTTGGGGGATGTGGATGGGGATGGCGATCTGGACCTGCTCACCGCTAATGGTAGCAGCACCGTGAGTGTACGACTTAACAATGGGTCGGGCAACTTCATTCCCCCGGCCATCAATCCGGAGCCTGGCGTAGGCAGTGGTCCCTATAGCGTGGCGTTGGGGGATGTGGATGGAGACGGGGATCTGGACCTGTTGACGGCTAATTCTAACAGCGCCAGCGTGAGTGTACGGCTCAATGGGGGACCTCCTCTGACTCTCAACTTGTCCGGTCTGTCGGCCAGTCCCAATCCCGTCTGTGCGGGTCAAGCCCTCTCGTTGACGGCCAGCGTGGGCAATCTCACTACCAGCTACAGCTACACCCTCTCCAACGGCAGTACCACCCTCAGCGGCTCGGCCACCACCCCCACCTTTAGTCGGAGCCTGACGGCCAGTGGCTCGGGGGTGCAGACCTTTACCCTAACGGTTAGCAGCGGAGGGCAAGTCGCCACGGCCACCACCTCCCTGACGGTTAATGCCCCGCCCGCGGCCAGTGCCTTTGCTTCCTCCACGACGGCCCTGGTGGGCGATGTGATTAGCCTGAGCGCCAGTGGAGGAACCAGTTATCTGTGGACCGCCCCACCGGGCGCTACCCTCACGTTGCCCGCCACCGCTTCTACCGTCTCCGCCACACTGACCAGCGCCGGGCCCCAAACCTTTACCGTCACCGTCAGTCAGGGCAGTTGTAGCCAGACGACCACCGTGACCGTGACGGCGATTCAACTGCCCGACCTGACGCTGATGCTCTACGCGCGTCCGTCGACGGCCAGAGGCAATCAGCCCATCACCGTGGTGGTCGATGTGTTTGAGATCAATGGCATTCCCACCAGTGGTCCCATCACGCTGAAAATCGCCAAAGATGCCAACCTCACGCTGAGCTTCGATGGGGGCTTGAGCAGTATCGGGGGCAGGCCGGTGCAGAACAGCCAGTGGACGTTTGGGGGTCTCTCGGGCGGGTATTACACGTTGACCCATAGTGGGGTGCTGTCCGGCACGAGCTCGTCGGTGGGGCTGACGGGGACGCTATCGGCAGGGTCTTCGACGGGGGTGGTGACGGTGAGTGGGATTGTGTTGGGGGGAGGGGATGGAACCCTTGACAACAACACCGATGCCGACAAGATCGAGTATTTTCAGCAGTGATGAGCTTAACAGCCCAGGTATCAAAGGACTGAGATCAGCAACCAAGTGCGTTAAATGAACGGCTATTATATCCCTAGGTTTCCTAAAATAGTCCGGTCAGCGGGTCGCTTCAAACCTACCCGCTGACCAAGCGTACTGGACCCCTGACTAGGCCTCGAAGGGAAATTGCTTTCAACCAACTTTACTCCATGACAAAGCCTGATACGCTAAAATTACCGGGTCTTGCTCCGATGGCGCTGAGCCAGGTTCTTTACCTGCAAGGTGCTGGCAACTACACCATCGTTCATCTGCTCACTGGTCAGCGTTTTATGCTAGCTAGCACCCTGCGTAAGTTGCAAGCACGAACCGGTTTCTTACGAATCCATAAATCGTTTTTAGTCAATCCATCCCATGTCCTAAGCCTAACGAAAGGTCCAGCTCGGCAAGCCAAAACCATTCAACTACCGAATGGACTCAGGCTGGCGGTTTCCAGAGGCCATTATGAGCATGTATGCGGGCAACTCGATAGTAGTACTCAAGTCATGAATAAGTAGGATTTTAGCCCCAAGTCGTCGGCTAGGCTGACCACTCCTTACTTGTCTGAAAAATTCATCTCAACGAACTGGTGAATTACTGGCTAACCTTACTAGTGCTCCTATGAATGGCTTTAAGCAAAATCGGCAGGTTATCTTCGGCTGGCTTTGCTAGCTAACTGAGCCGCTCACCTATCCGTTTCTGTCTTGTCCTGATTGGAATCGGAGGTTTACTAAACGGATTTTTCTGAACGGTCAAATCGATGCCAACCACCTTATTTACAGGTTGTAGAAAGGTTCAAAAAATGGCAAATATAACCGTTAAATTGAACGATTTCGGATACTTAGAAAGAAGCTCTCATATATTACAATTCCATACCTAATTTTTGTAAAGGTCTCATCGCAACGGCGGCCCGTCGAAGTTTATGTTTTCGCTTACGTTGGTGCATTTAATGGGGTAATTAATTCAATGTTGCATAGGGTGGACCCTGTTGTAGCCAATGCTCGCCCGTGTCGTAATTGTATGGTAATAATCATAATAAAAGCCTTCGCTCGTCTGGTTTCCAAATAGTATTGCCAGAAACGGCTAAAGTCAGGCTCAAAATACGTCATCGCCTTCATAACGTGCACAGTGTCCCGAATCCACGGCACAAACTGCTTCCGCACTTTGCCACCAAGCCGAATTATTTAGCGGTAAACGGATTCGACAGTTTGCTTTTGTAGGCTGCTAAGCAGGGTCTCATACTCACGGTTTCTTTCCCAAACTGTGTTTGTCCCTGGCCAAAACTACCAAGGAAGCCTCAGTAAGTATATTGACAATCAGCGCTATTTTTAACGTGTAGGCCATAAAAGGAACGATTAGTGTTTGATGCCTGCCCACTTTGTAGCCGACTTCTTTCGCTCTTTTTTAACGGTTGACCAGGCCGTTTTTCGTAACTGTTTAGCAAAAGCTTGGTCAATTTCTTCAGGATAAAACGTCAGCTTAACTGGTGATTCATTAAAGAGAAAACTATACCAAACTAATCCACCTAAGTAGCAACCGGCGGCACTGGCGTGATGGGAGTCAAACGCCAGCTTACCTTTATCCCAGCGATACCCCGCGTTCAATGAATGAGTTTGATTAGGCAGATTTGGCGATTGTGGGTGGCTGAAATTAAACACATCATCTTTTTTGTAAGCCCATTTAGCCATTGAATTTATCCGCCAGAACGCGTCACCAGTTGGAATGATCGGAATCCCTAATTCGTCAGCAACCGTATGATAGGCGGCCCTTGATTTCTCCCACATTTCCTGAGAAGTTTTAGCTGAATCGTTCGTCGCGATTTGGCTAAAATCCTTTGAATCAATGCGGTAAGCCCAGGTCTGATGAAAGACAACGGTAGCGTTAGGCTGTAGTTTTTTAACGTAATCATATAATTTACGCGCATAGGGCCGATACGTTTCCACATCGCCGGAAAGAATGGATGCCTGCTGGATGGTCACTACATCCCAGACACCTTCAGATAACAGCATTTTCAGGGATTTCCCTGCGTACGGTTTGCCTTTGGGATCGTCTGGGTTCTGTTCGGCAGCCGCCACATGATCCCAGTGCCGTTGCAGGGAACTACCGCCTAGTTCAGCGCGTCCGATAATGAGTTGATGACCACCTTCTTTACTTAATTGAGGTAGATATTTTGACGCATTTTGCGAAAAACTATTGCCAATCATAAACAAGTGCAACGCTGGCTCTCCGCCATTTGCACCTGGCGTTGCCGATTGCGCAAACGCGACTTCGGCTGAAAAAAGAAATAAGAAAAGTAGAACTGACTTTCGAGTAAAGCGACTGACAATAAGCATGTTTCGTAATTTATAAAAGGCTCTATTTTAAACTATTAACTTTAACACTTACTGGGTAAATAGCACCTCTGTACTCGGCAAATAACCGATTCGCTGGGCAACTACCCGTAGCAAATCGCCCGGCTGAAGGGCTAACTTCTGCTCGTACCCGGTCGACGGGCATATCCATTCGGTCACGACCGGCGAAAATGTATTTCCAGGGAATGGCCGCCTTCTGAGCGCCTAAAAAAGCCTGCCCCTGTAAGTAAGTCGGTAAAGGGATGTTGGCTAATGAAAGAATGGTTGGCGCCAGATCGACAAAACTTATGAGCTGATCGTCGGTGGTTCCAGCACCTTGGTACCCTTTTACACGGAATTTTTCCGGAATCCGCACAATCAGCGGTACCCGAAGTCCACGATCGTAGACTTCCCGTTTGACAAACGGTAAGCCATCGCCGTGGTCTGAATAAAAGAAGATGATCGTATTGTCATAAAGCCCGTCGTCCTTAAGTTGCCTGATGACGCTACCCATAATCGAATCCATCCGCATGACATTCGAGAGGTTACGGGCAATATCATGCCGAACGGTCTTCGAATCTGGATAATAGGCCGGTACGTTCACATCGTCAGGACGAACTAACAGGGGTTCTTTTTCCCGTTGCCAAACCTGCGACTCGTGGGTTATTGTCGAGTTAAATACGGCATAAAAGGGTTTGCTAACCCCGTCTGCACGTCTATTTCGCCAGTGGGCTTTGGTACTGCTTTCGTCCCAAACCGTTACTGGCGGTAAGAATTGGTAATCCTGCTAAAGCAGTAGCCTAAAAATCGTCTTGGTTTATGAAAACTCAACTCGCATTCTTACTTGTAGTAGTAGTTGGCCTAGTAATCTCATGCCAGCGGGTAACTAGTATAGACCCACCCACTGCCACAATTGTAGGATCTTGGGTGATAGACCGTTTTGAAATTACGAACCTGCCAAAATGGTATGTAGCCAAGCATAATATTCCCTTTTTCGTGGCTTCAACTACTGATACATTCTACTTAGCTGGCTTATTATCAGCTACTCAAAATGTCACCTCTTTTACTTTTACTAGTGACGGCACTTTTTCTGAGCAATACTTGGCTAATGCTGACAGCATCCAAATAGCGAAGACACAGATTGATAGGGGGACTTGGATTTTGAAAGATCCTATTGTGAATCTTCAAGTAGCTAACTATTATCCAAATCAGCTGATTTACTCATTAGCGAAAGATGAGCTGTTTACGGGTAAAATTCGCCAAACTGCTGTCCTTCAGCAAACAACTTTACCTCCATTTGCCAAAGATACAGTTACTTACACAATACGCATGTTCTATAAAAAGTCACTTTGAGGCAGATCAGTCTAGTCATATTTTTCCAAGAGGTATTGAAAACTAGTCGGTAAGTTGATTCTGATTTTAGTCGCTTAACATAAGTCTAGTGGTTGTGGTCCCGTGCGGTTGCAAAAGTCAGTGTTGTTATAAATCGAGTCGTTGTAGAGTCAATGTTCAGCCCCGAATCGGTTCACAATAGACTCATAAGTTGAGTCGGTTTTATCCGGTTCATACTTTTGCAACCGCACGGAACCACAACCACTAGACTTAGAGCCTGTTTAAAAATGCTTGAGCATCCGGTTAATGTTGGATAAATAGACGAATGATTCGTGAGAATTTACGCCACACTCATAGTCTTTACTAACTTTATGTTAGTTATACTTTCCAGGAATATGACTGAACATCAAAAGATAGCTTATCTCGAAATTATACTAGAGAGGTAGAAACTTTTCGTAACTACCATCAAGGTTAAAGACGATAATTAGACTGCCTTTGTACATCCGAGAAGCTTCTCTTTGCATGGTGGGTCTACCATAAACGCGGTCACCAATGATTTGCTCTAAACATTGATTTAACCCGGTTTTATCACCTAGGGTTGGTTTAGTCCTGCCATTTGAATAAGCGTCAGAAATCAGGATAATATCTCCGGTAAATGAGGCAAACCGACTAGGCGGATTATCCTTGTAGCTATCATCGATACTGGGTAAGAGTAACCAGCATTGTTTACCTGCTGCGTTTTGATGTTCTCGCAACAGGACAATTCCTTTATTATTAAACCAGTACCTTTCCTTACAGCTACGGATGAAGTCGAGTAAAATTCGCCGCTTATTTTCATCCGTGTCTAGTTTGACTTGCTGAACTTGGTCACAAGGAGCGGCATTAGCTGACTGAGCATTTGTTCGATAAATACCTGTCCCAAGATTTAGCAGACAATACCAGGTGATAAGGAATTTCATGTTAAGACCTGTTGTATAAGGAATGTGGCTGTTGCAAAAGTCCAGACTAACGGATCTCTTAGGCCTTATGCGTCTGTTTCAGCGCTCAAAAGTATCATAGTTGTTGGCTAAAATTCGTCACTATCAACCACCGATCTACTTTTGCAACAGCCACGCCACTTATACAACAAAAATGTGATGGACGTTGATATCTTATCAAAGGTTAAAGAGTATCTAGCTAATAAGTACAATTACAAGATTCATAAGCTTACCCCTTCAACATCTTTGCTAAAGGATCTCAATCTCTATGGCGATGAGTTAGAGGACCTTTTGTGGGATTTTTGCGAAACATTTGAAATTCCACTTGAAAACATACACCTAGACAACTTTAATATTGGTGATATCTACCTTCTTGAGTTTTGGAAAAATTGGAACAAAAGAACAATTACAATTCAGGATTTAATAAATGCTATTGAGAGGAGGGAATACTTCATTAACATATTCTTAGTTGTATAACAGGGCTTACTTTTGTTCAAACTATACACTGCCTACTACTTGTATTTTTCCTAGTTGATAGGATGACCGATACGGACCCTGTATATTTCGATTTGACACATGGAGACTAATATGCAAAACAACCGCCTAGTAGGTCGTGATCGGTTGATTACTATTTTGGTTGTGGTATCGCTATTAGCCTTTTTATTAATCCCCGATTATGATCGTGGAGGGCCGATGCCTTTACTGATGTGGGCTGTTCTTTTTGTTGTAGCTGCTCCTTTCTCCGATAAGATCCCCTTCTTTTTATTGTTGATTAGCTGGTTCAGTTTATGGTGGGTAGTTTTCAAGCCAAGCCTACAAAAGAACTGGTTGCTAGTCCTAGCTTGTCTTATCCCTCAGTGGGCTGGTCTTTTATGGACCTATAACAGATACGAGAAATTTGGAAATATATGGCCAATCACTTCAGTAAATTCTCAATTCTGGATACCATCTTCGATTTTCATAGTGTCTTCACTATTAACCATCTACAAGATTTTTCGACAACAACACAACTAGCGATGAAGCTAGCGATTCTTAAAAAAGTGCAAAGGTTAACCAGATCAATAACTGATTAGCTTTTGCATCATTTCCAGCCCTGTTGTATAACTGATTTTATGTTATGTGCTTAAAGTCAGAGGTAGACTAACAGGCAACTAAGAAGTACCACCGGAAAAATATAATTTCGGTATAGAATAGATGTGATGAAAACCCCTCTTAAGATTATTCCGATACTACTGTCCTGCGTACTAGTTGCGTGTATCAATGACGGACAACCAATCTATGAAAAGCAATTGAATGGACCTTACTATTTAGATGCCGTTGATGAGTATGAGGATATGTCTATAAGCATCCAAGATGGCCAAGATGGGGTTGGCGTAATTAAAGCTACTGTTTTTGCAGTAAGCCAAACCGATGAGTTTATCATTGCCAAACAACATCCTCTTGACGAAACCAGAAACGTAGACAAGTCAACAACTAACTATTTTATTATCCCTCTGAAACAAAAGATCTCCAAAGCAACAGATCGTAACTATTATGGTCCCTTGTCGTTTTCTGAATTCAATTCCAAAAAGAAAGAATTAGGTATAGAAGATACCCCTTTCAGTATCCTTTTTAAGGAGTTGGAATAGCTCTCGAATCTGTTGTATAAGTGGCAATATGTTAACCTAAGGCGTTTTTTACTAGATCATACCTTTCTCCTAAGAATAACTTATAAAGCGTTTTTACCTCTTCCCAATCTTTGCACTTCAGCTTGTATTGCGTCTCCTGATCACCATCAAAGACCCCTTAAAACTTAGGTCTTTATTTACTTCTAGAGTGTTTTCACCATCATCAGATCCAATCCAGAAAGCTCCATGCTCCTCATCCATTTGCTGAATTTCATCAATAGCAACCCTAACATCATCTATAGTAGCATCCTCAATTGAATCTCCCCAAGCTTTTTCCAAATAGACCATTTTACTGTTGTATAATCTGTTTTATATTAACCCAAAGGGCTAATTAGTAAGCTTTTCACTTTTGATCAATCCTAAATCTTTAGCTCTTGAAAGTACAATACTTTTATAACTTTTCTGTACTTGATCGGCTAAAGCCTGATCCAATACTAAATGGGCTTCAGCCATTCGGTTGGCAGTAGCCAGTAAAATTATCCGTTCTAAATATCGCGCTGATCCCAGCTCTTCCAATAAATCGTCCAAAGTCTTCACCGCATCTAAATAAGGCAGAATGTATTGAGTCAGGTTATTCTCCATTTGAGCGACTAATTCACTCATAACCGTCTCCTGATCAATTGAGTACCACTGGTCGGAATGGTCTACAATAAACTCTGAACGCCTTGTTAGCACACACTCTGAGACTTGGGGAAAGATGGGTACTGGTTGAGCCGTGTAGTTATAGAGGAGTTGCCAATAGGATTCTGAAAACAAACCCAGATTGATAGTAAAGTTGATTTGATCCCTGGTACTGGCTTGACTCTTCTGGATATTAATGAGTTTACCAATCTGTGTTGACCGATAGAAACTATAGCGTTTCTTGCGGTAGCCTTGATGTTTCAACAGGTCGTGAAATGGATAGCGAATCAGGGCACTGAAATTGGTTTCAGCTAGCGTTTTCACGTTGGTCAATATCTGCTTAATTGGTAAATAGATGGTTATATTTTCTATAACGCCTAAAAATGGTCTATACGATTAAACAATTTCCTGGCTAGCAAGTTTTACTATCATAGTTCACTCGAAGTAGTCCTAGATGCACTTAAAACGCAGCCCTAGGTCTGCACACAGAGCGAAAAGAAAGCCAGGTGACTCCGTGTTGTCTGGCTTTTGTTTTTCCCTCATATGGCAGCGGTTTCTAAGTTGCTCGGCAAGGTAGTTGAGCGGGTATTTAGAAAGGCAGATCATAGCGCATCGGGCTCTGTCTATCTCCCGTTATAGCCTCTCTGATACTCTCCGGCTAACTCGTTTTACAGTTTCCTCAGTGCAGCTTTTAAGTATGTCATCCTGTATCAGTCACCAGTTTTTATCACAGTAACGGCGGATAAAATCATCCTATATGGCATGTCAGTAAAAGAAAATGATACAGCTCGTTATTGCATAGATTCATAGCTAGTTATACTTTGTCTTTAGCGTCATTATTGACGTTAAAAATAGTAGTAAAGTTAATGTCAATATCGACGTTAATTTTTAGTAAATACGCTGTCTGAGTACAATTTTCATTCCCTTACTTATGAATATTATGTATGAAAGGTCCAGCAACTAGCTTGAAGTCCTGACGAACTTGAACCGTCAGCTTAAACTGGAATAAGTTGTTTGCTAACCTGCTGGTTAGCCTTCAGCCATATTCGCCCGGTGGGAGCTTTGCCCGTTCTGTCATCAAGGCGTTCGAAGTCGGCTGCCCGGTAACTCATTAGTAACGCATTGTTTTAGTGAGCTTCATCGGTTAGTGGCTTTCCGCTTTCCTGGTGAAATGCATAATCTTCTGCGCTCAGGTTTTGACAGAGGTACTCATCCATACCCAAGTCGTACCGCTCCAGAACGTAGGACCAAGGCTCAGCCATTGGCTGGGATTGGCCATCATCTACGGGATGAAGTACCGGCTTTTGGCCGCCAGGGGAGTATACATTCGCTAGTTTATACGATTAATTTGCTATAAATAATATAACTAAAATAGTAAGCTGCTATTTTTGCCCCGCTACGGTTGATCTGATCCTTGCTGATGAGCCTGTAGGGCTGATTAACCAAATCAATTGACGTTTTAATCCTAACGACTATGACAACCGCAAAGAAACACGTGATCCGGGTCGTCTTTGACGTCCTGGATGGGATGGGCCAGCTTATTCGGCTCAATGGGGATGTATCGGTGGCTGCTGCTGACCCGGATGAGGCTATTGAGTGGGTTTTCGACGAAATGCAGCGTCAGTTTAACCGGAAGGATATCCGTTTATCCAAGGTGCTCATCTGTGTTTAGCCGATTCACTCAGGCGCCGGCCCATGGGTGTTGCGCGGCCGGGTCACACCTGGATAGGCGCCGTAAAGCGATAAGCCAAACCAGATAGCCAATCGGGAAGGGGTAATTTACCGGCCGTGTTTATGGACGGACAGTCTAAGCAAAAGTATCCTTTTGGCTTAATTCGTTTATAAGAGGTTCCATTGATAAGATATTTTTGTATTATATATAACAAAGTAATAATATAGTGGTTTCTGCGTTTGTGGAGACTACTATGATCGAAGAGAGCGACCGAATACACCCCCTTGATATTGTCCAGGCGACTGTGACCAACCGGTACGCCATTCCGTTGTTTCTGTCCATGATCAACTGTGGGTTTCCCAGCCCTGCGGACAATTACGTCGAACGGCGGCTCGATCTGAATGAGCTATGTCAGGTGGATTCTGAAGGGACGTATTTCGCCAGGGCCACCGGGGAAAGTCTGATCGGAGACCGGATCCACCCGGGTGATATTCTGGTCATCGATTCGATGCGGGACCCTACCGACGGCAGTATTGTGGTAGTATGGCTCAACGGGGATTACTGCGCCAAAATCTACGTCGACAGAGCGCCCATGGTCGTGCTGCTTTCTTCCAATGACAGGTTCTTACCGATCTATGTGCACCCTAAAACGGACGACTATCTGGATGGGGATGAGTTTCATGTGGTCGGCGTCGTCACCTATGTGCTGTTTAAACCACCCCGCCACGATGTACGCCCTTATCGACTGTAATAACTTTTATGTCTCCTGCGAGCGCGCGTTCAACTATTCGCTACAGAACCGGCCTGTTGTTGTCCTGTCGAATAACGACGGCTGTGTCGTCGCCCGCAGTAACGAAGCAAAGGCGCTTGACATCAAGATGGGCGTTCCGATTTTTCAGATTGACGAGCTGATCAGGCAGCACAACGTTGCCGTGTTTAGTAGCAACTATACGCTGTACGGGGATATGTCTGCGCGGGTGATGGCGTCGCTGGGCCGATTTGTCGAAGAAATTGAAGTGTACAGCATTGACGAAGCATTCCTCAACCTGACCGGCTACCATAGCGTATACCCAAATCTAACCGAGTTCGCCCAAACAGTTCGTCAGAAGATTAAACAATGGACACGTATACCGGTGTCCGTTGGCATCGCTCCAACCAAAACTCTGTGTAAAGTTGCTAACTGGTATGCCAAACGGCAACCTGAACATGGCGGGGTTTTACTCGTCGATACGGATGCAAAGATTCAGGAGTTGCTTACGGATTTCGATGTGGCAGATCTGTGGGGGATCGGCTGGCGATATGCGGGTATGTTGAAACGCAACGGCATCCGCACGGCTGCCCAATTCCGTGATCTGCCCGACGACTGGATCAATAAGAAATTGACCGTGAACGGCCTCCGTCTGGCGTACGAGTTGCGCGGCATGCCTTGCAAATTGCTGGAGCTGGAACCCCAACCGAAAAAAGCCATCTGCACAGCGCCAAGCTTCGGCAAACTGATCCCCGATCTGGCCACAACCATGGAAGCACTGACGACGCATGTCAGCCGGGCAGCCGAGAAGCTACGGAAGCAGCATTCCGCTGCCGGCACATTGACCGTCTTCATTCATACGAACCGATACAAGAAATCACCGAATGGAGAGCCGATCAAACAGTATTACAACAGCCGAACGGTCGAGTTACCGCACCCGACCAGCAGCACAACTGAATTAGTTGGTTACGCCCAGGCAGCACTAAAGGCGATCTTCGCGTTCGGGTATGAATTCCAGAAAGTCGGGGTGATTCTATCGAACCTGGTACCGGACGATTTTCAGCAACAGGATCTATTCACCAGTGGTCCCGATCGACGGATGGTGCAGCTGTCAAAAGTGGTGGATAAACTGAACCATCGGTACGGGCGGGACAAGGTACGAGTCGCTGGAGCGGGGTTTGACCCTTCCTGGCATCACAAGCGGCAGTATCTATCGCCCTGCTATACAACAGATTGGCAGGATATTTTACGGGTAAAATAGGCAAAGAAGGTCGCTTTTGGGTGGGCCAGCCCTATCGAAGTCAACACAAAGCTACGCTCGTCACTACCTCATCGATCGCCAACCCGATGGCTACTACTGCCTGGTATGACTTTATGGCTGGAGTTGACTCGACCGTTGCCTGGCCAACCTACACTAGCCGATAAATAATTCCAGTTGATCAGCAGAACAGAAGCTGGTTGTCGCCTGGCTGAATGAGGCATCCTGAAAATTAGTTCAGCCTGCCGCCAGCGTTTTGGCCATCAATGCCGTCTGAGCGTAGCGGCCGGTGATGTTCTGAGTTTTGGGCTGGCCGGCACACTGCCACCCAGGGCCACGACGGGCGTGCTCACGGTCAGTTGGACGGTGCTGCCGATAGGTTTTACCGAAGCGGCCTACGACAACAACACCGATGCCGATAAGGTGGATTCTTTTCAGCAATGACCCATTCGCTCAATTGCGTTTTTTACCTTCGTGACGTTAGCCTTTGCTAATAAGCCGGGGCTTTTGCTTTGGTATCAAGTCAAACGCAATAGCCAGGCCGATCAGTTGGTAAACGGCCTGGCCATTGCGTTTGACTAAAAAGTATGTACGTGCTCTTTAGTAACTAGCTGATTTCGAAAATAAGGAGTTCGGCTCATGAGTGTCAGCAAGAAGTGACTCGAACGATAGAGAACCTGGGGCTGAAGTCACTTTTTAATGCAACCAGACGTGATGTTGCCCGTTGATTTGCCCGGTTAAACGGGCGCTCGATGTCGTTATTGGGGAGGAATCCACATAGGGGGAACGATGCCAAACCCACCATCGGGCTTCTTGACGACCCGGCCCACTATCAGCCAGGAATTGTCCGTGTAGCCACTCATCACGGAGTTCTGAGGGACATTATTGGTCAGGTTGGTCAGCATCTTATTGGCCTCAGTCACAAATTCAGTTGATTCCTGCTGACCTTGGTAGTAATCTTTCAGGGTGTTCAGGGCCTCAATAAACTTACTTCGCAGGTCCGGGTCAGGCTTTGAATAATACTCAGCCGGATCAGGATACCAGTCAATCTGGCCTAACACGTTGTTGGCATCATACTCCACCCGGCCCACGGCATTGATGCCATAACTATCACCGGTATTCAATTGCACCATGCTGAACATGCCATCGGTGCCTACACTTTCGAAATCGACACCCATATCGTGCAAATCCTGATAGTTGGCCACATCCCCCCAGGCAACACCGTAGCCGGCAGTTAATTCATAACTCATGTTGGTAAGCTTAATGGGAATGCCTACCCAGGAAGTTTGGTAATAAAGTACAGGGGCAGGCTGTGGGGGAGGGGCATACCCATACACGGGCTGTAGCGTTACGCCACCCCAGTCTTCGAGGTTGGGGATAAGCGGAGCCGTCTTGGCTCCTGAATGAACCGCCTGGGGCTGGAGATTTTCCTCGACGGAAGCACAGCCACCCAATAGCAGGGTAGCCGCTGTTACCATGAATAGTGTTTTCATACCGTTAGAGTTTGAGAAAGTATGCCATAGAACGCAACGTGAAGAAGTTTGTTTATAGGTTCCGCTTTCGTGTTAATTATGTGAACCAGGTTGGATGGGTAGATATACGGTAGGCATTTAGGTAAGCAACCAGCGAGTCCGATAAGAAAATCTTCCTAGATAGGTTAGTAGTTAATGCATTGATTATGAGATGCTTAACGATTTTGCGGTGGGTAGGCTGAGCGAAACGAAATAAAGCAGGATCAGGGCGGGGAAATGAGTCATTAAAATAAGCTTAAAAAGCAATTTTGTTCCTGTATCGGCAGAAAGGACGATTTGATTACAACCAGGTCTGGGTCGGCCTATGTAATGTCAACGGGCAAAAGCCTGACGGGCAGGAGTGGCAAGAGTGCCTTTACCCAAGTAAAGACGGTCCATTTACACCTTATTTAACGTCACTTTAAAGCTTTGGCCGGCATTGGTCCAGGTTAGGATTAGTTGGGTGTAATTACCCGTTCCGCCTGGGTGATAGTCAATATCAATATCCTGGGCTGTACCTGCATCGGATGTCAAGGTCAGTTTGGTCCCCGTTACGGCCCACTTCCCGGTAACTAATTCGTCCGTGGTGTTTCCCGACATGCATTTGCTTTCGTCGGTTTCCGAGAAGGTATGATCACGGTTAAAATTATAGTAAAAGGTTATGTCGGAGCAGTTGTAGGAAAAAATCTGACGAAGATAAGCCAGGTAATCTCGGGTGCCGTCGGACAAGGGGGGATCAACCACAAACGCAACCATCTCCCACTTGCCCGATACGTCCACTGTCGGCGTTGGTGTCGAGTCCTTCTTTTTTGAGCAGCCCGTCAATAAGAGCGTAACTAGAATGATACAGGAAAAAGATTTTGAGGCATACAGCGGTTTCATAAAACGTCAAATTAAATGGTTGTCATTAGTTCGGTTTCGTATTCCTTCAGCAGGAGTCAGTTCCTGCTGAAGGAATACGAAACCGAACTTGCGACGTTAGGCGAGGCAAACCGCGAAATCTTTCGTGAACGGTTCGTTCTTTTCCAGAGCGGTAGAACGTCAGGAAGGATCCGTTGAATTTTGACCATAAAAAGCTCGTCCATGCATGAACGAGCTTTGTTATGAGGTGACACCGAGGTTCACTAGTTCAACTCAATAAGTGGTCCTTTCTGTATGGTAAGCGTGTCTTAGTTAGAGTGTGATAACCGCCAACCAAGTATACTTACCCTTTAACAACCCATTCAAACCCGAACCTGGAAAATGCTGCTTATTTCCTGGGCGTTTCCCCTATGACTATCGCATAAGGTTAGGCGGTTAATGCTGAGGAAGTGGTTCTTTAGAACGCCCGAATTTTTGTATTCCCTCGTCTCAAGTGTGAGCCATTTAAGAGGACGTTCTCATGTGCAAATCGGATATCAAATTAATGGCCCAGGCTTACCTAGTATCGGACACTTTTGTACGGTCCCGGACAACTATATACTACGTATAAATTTATACGGCTGAAAATTAGCAGCTTATAAAGCTGGCACTCTATTTGTTCAACAAGTACTAAAGAAATCTACCTTTTAGTCCACTTGCTATGAGTCGAACCTATCTGGGCGAGTTTGAAGAGTTGGTCTTACTCGCCGTGGCCCTCCTGCAAGGCCAACCCACGGGGGCTTATGGCGTCACCATTGCCGATGAACTCCAGCAACGAACCCAGCGAACCACTTCTGTCACGGGAGTACATGTGGTCTTGTATCGACTGGAGGAAAAAGGCCTCGTTGGCTCGGAGCTTGGCGGAGCTACCCTGGCCCGGGGCGGACGACGCAAACGACTATTTACCCTGACGGCCGCGGGTCAGCAAGTGTTGCGGGAGATGCGTCAACTCCGAATGGGATTTTGGGAGGCCTTACCCACCCCTTTCTTTTCGTAAGCCATGAACAAGCCTTTGCCCAACCCAACGCCCCACTCCGGGCAGCCGCCCCGATGGGCCGATCGCCTGCTGAGCTGGTTGACGCCCACGGATCTGCTGGAAGAGTTGCAGGGGGATCTGCAGGAGCAGTTTGCCGAGCGGGTTGACCAGGTCGGTCCCCGCCGGGCTCGTTGGTGGTATGGCCTGGAAGCACTGAAGGTCATTCGGCCCTATTACCTACGGCGTCGAGTGGCCAGCCTGGCCAACCGGCAAACGAATTTCTTCCCAAAGCGAGGGGCTACCACCCGCCCTTACTTTACCCCTGAACACTTCTCGCCATCCCTAATCAATCCGGATATGATTCGCAACTATCTCAAAATCGCCTGGCGCAACCTTTGGAAAAACAAACTTTTCTCAGTAGTCAATATACTGAGCTTGTCCCTGAGCATGGCGGTGGGCGTTATTCTGTTTACAGGCCTGAAAGCCACTTTTGATACAGACCATTTTCATCCCAAATTAAATCAAATCGTACGCATACTCACCCAGGAAACAAAGGAGGGGGAAAAAACCAACTGGGCAACCGCTCCATTGCCCTTGGTGAGTCAACTGGACAGCGTCTCCTTTGTCCAAAAAACGGTTAAAGTACGTCTGGCAGGAAAACATAACCTGCAAACCGACAAGGGTGATGTACCGATTGACCTGAAATTTTCAGAGCCTTCTTTTTTTGATGTGTTTGGCTTTCACTTGTTGTCAGGTACTGCACAAAGCCTGGCCAATAATTCCACCACGATTTTTTTAACCCAAAAAACAGCAGAGAAACTATTTGGCAGCGCCAATGTCTTAGGAAATACGGTTCAAGTTGAAAATTTAGGCTATTATACCGTTGGGGGAATAATCCAGGACCCGCCTTTAGCAACACATCTGCCCATTGAGGCCATGTTATCAATTCGTGCTGCTGAACTACTTGAAAAAAAAGGAGCAATCCCTGGTAACTCACAAGATTGGGGAGGTTTCAAGAGTTCAGCCATTTATGCTCGTTTAGAATCAGACGGTAATTTGGAGCAACTTAATGCAACACTCCAGAACTATACTCGGAAATTGGATAAGAGCAATCTTCAATTTTTGGCACAACCCCTCGAAGATATTACCCCTGGAAAAATTGCTATTAAAAATAACCCCAATGCGGGCACTAGTTGGGAAGACGTAAAAACGCAGCTATTCATCATTCTATCGTTAACCCTTTTAGCTGCTTTCAATTATATCAGTTTGGCATTGGCGCGTGCGTTCTCCCGAGCGCAAGAAGTAGGAGTTCGCAAAACCATAGGTGCAACAAGAGGACAGGTTATCGGTCAATTTTTAATGGAATCGACCCTTGTTGCGCTGTTTGCTTTGGCCTTTACAGTGCCATGTGTTACTATTTTAGCCCACTATATACCCGATATGGATGATGTGACATTCTCCTGGGATATAGCCTTAGTAGTAGGCTTGGTAACCTATGCCCTTATCACCGGCTTAGTGGCAGGAGCACTTCCGTCCTGGCTATTGTCAGCGTTTCAGCCCATACAGGTTTTGCGTAAAATGAAGAATATAAAGCTGTTCCGGGGTGTTGCTGTTTACAAAGCGTTGATTGTCGTTCAATTTTCTGTGACCATTCTGTTTATGATATTGGTTGTCATAATAGCCGATTATGATCGAAAAAACAAGGCGATCATCAGCTCAACCGTGCCATCCAATGTTCTGACATTAGATTTAAAAGGTGAACACTATCAAAACCTGCAAAACGAAATAAGTGGGTTAAGTCAGGTAGAAACGACGTTGGCCACGAACTGGTACTATGAGCCCATTAAAATGGGTAAGGATTCTGTAACGCTCAACGATAAAACGCTGGAAATAAATTACGTAAGTATTGACCCACGAACCATTAAAACAGAAGGTATCCGCTTACTAGCTGGGCAAAATTTTCCTGAAAACATGCCCCAAAGTACGGAGCAATATGTGTTGGTCAATGAAGCTGCCGCAAAATTACTGGCATCTAAATCGGAGACCCTGGTGGGACAAAACCTCTTGCTGGACTCTGCTTCGGTACAAGTCATTGGGATCCTACCCAATGAGCTAATTGGCCAACAACTCCCTTTACTCTATCGGTATTTGCCAAATGAAATAACCACCTTGACCATAAAAATAAAGCCATATACAGAACTGGAAGCGACCAAGGCTATACAATCGGTATGGAAAGACCATTTTCCTCAGAAAACTGCCAATCTTTATAACTTAAAAGCGTATCGTTATTCGGGTGAAATCAGTGGAGAAATGGAAATTTTTGGAGGCTCTGCCCTGATTGTCATGATCATCGCTGCTTTGGGCATTTTAGGCATAGCCAGTTACTCGGTAGAAACCCGCACGAAAGAACTAGGTATAAGAAAAATATTAGGAGCAAACCATATAAAACTGGTGTGGATAGTTACCAAGAATTTTGGCATTCTGCTCCTAATTGCCGGTCTTATTGGTGTTCCGGCTGGCTTGTTTTGTGGTGATTTACTTAGAAAAGAAATGGGCAGTTATCTTGATTTGGGTATTATACATGTAAGCATAGGCTTTGGTTTGGTTGCCTTGGTTGGACTACTGACGGTTCTATCCCAAACCATTCGAGCGGGGCAAATTGAACCGGCAAACGTGTTAAAAGCAGAGTAAAAAAGCCAAAACTTCATGGGCAGGTTGGGCCGATTGCGAGACAATTAATTCTATTCCGCGACACCATGACGAGACAGTAACGACTGATCCATCTACTAACAAAATGCCAGCCCCGATCAGAGCCAGCGTTTTGTATGCACTCGGCAGAGCACAGCCGCAATTCTGCCGAAAAAGCAATCCACTGCCAACGACTATAGTCCGTACGACAAGGATGTTTTTCCGTTACTTATTGCCCTTTAGCTACTCGTTATTTAATGACGTTAGGACAGGCCCAATCTATTTCTCTAGTTTGCCTCAAACAGTAGATACAAATGGTAGAACGACTCTTCTGGATCGGCATAGGCCTGGATGCCGTGGCAGCCTTACTCTTGCTGGGGCTGGTTATCAAGGACTGGCCTGGAAGCTGGTTCTTGGGCTTGGGGGTGCTGTTTATGGGCTTACCGGCTTTAGCTGGCTACTGGCTGTGGCGGTCCCATCACTCGCATTGGGCCATGCTAGTCGTGGGCTTTCCGCTGCTGTGGAGTCTACCCGTGGCGGTTCGTATCGTCTTGAATCAACTCAAATGATCCTTCTTTATCCAGCTTTTCAAATTATGCCGCGACCCAGGTTGATATAGGCGCACCCGGTTTTGCCATTTATTCCACCCTACCCGCTAGTAGTAAAGGAAAGGTCATTTCTGCCTACGGGTCCTATAGTGGTACCTCAATGGCCACTCCTCACGTTACGGGTGGAGCCGCCTTATATGCTTCTACCTATAGTGGGGCTTCAGCGGCCACCATAAAAGGGGCGATTTTAAGTAGTGCGGTGGCTACCCCCTCCCTGGCAGGTAAATGCTTAACCGGAGGTCGATTAAATGTTAGCAGTTTTTAAGCGTCTGGGTCCAGATTCTATTCATCGCTCAACAGGTGAACGCTAAGTATTTGCCTTACTAATCGCTTATTTTAAGGCCGGTCCCTGTTCAGCACTCGGATCTTCCTCTTTTAGTTTAAGCTCTGTTAGGTAAGCACATAAAGACATTGCCCAGTCCTGATCAGGACTGGGCAATGTCTTTATAAAAGGCGTTCCCGCTAATCGGCTATCGGCGGATGGGGGCTCGTCAGCAATTAATGCCCTGCCCCTAGTCTGGCCTTAGTGAAAGCCCTGCTGAGTCAAATACGTTTTATCAGCTTCATTCCGAGGGTGAACCCCCACAACAATACCACCGCTTTTTAGACCCGATTCATAGGCTTTCGCCGTTTCTTCAGGTATACCCGAATTCACCAAAGCACCAATCAAGCCACCCGCCAGGCCACCCGCTCCTGCACCCGCTAAGCCAGCCGCCAACGGACCCGCAATCAGTAAACCTAGGCCTGGCAAAGCCAATGTCGTACCTATTGCCGCAATAGCCGCTGCTACCGCTCCCACTGTACCCCCAATGGCCGAGCCTTTACCAGCCCCTTCCATCGCTTTATCTGTTAAGGCAGAGTCTTCAGTGTCGCTATGATCAAAATGCTGCTTACGAGTCTCATCGGTCATGACGATATTCACATCATCTTTCGAAAAGCCATGCGCTAACAAGGCGTCGTAAGCAGTTTCGGCCGCATCACGATCCGTAAAAATAGCCGTCATCAGCCTTGAAGAGTCGATTGATGATGAGTCGTTAAAGCTGGTATTACTTGGTTGAGTCGTCATTGGAATGATTTGGTTTTGTTGTGTAAACCAACTAGTAAACCCTAGTCGGTTACAAACAAAACCTGACA
Organism: Spirosoma koreense; assembly: GCF_054777875.1. NCBI lineage: Bacteria > Pseudomonadati > Bacteroidota > Cytophagia > Cytophagales > Cytophagaceae > Spirosoma > Spirosoma koreense. The sequence continues at coordinate 137,414 of NZ_BAAHAC010000013.1, forward strand.
TAGCACACTATGTTCAAGTAATTTGAGCGAGCGGTAACGAGCAGTCTCCTGAAAGAAACGAAATAGTAAGTGTTATCCATTCCCCATTTTTACCATTCAATTAGATTAAATAACCTATTTGTAGTAGCGGAGTTCTACTAGACAATTCACCTACTTTCACTAATAATCTCCATCTGGGCAATCTTCTGTATATCGTCGCCGTGGTATTGATTATCATTTGGCTTCTAGGCTTTTTAGGTGTTTTAGGCGCGGGCATTGCCGGTAGCGGACTTATTCACATTCTGTTAGTTATTGCGGTCATTGCTATCGTTTTTCGGTTAATCCAGGGCAGAAGCGTTTAATTGCCCGAAACCCCTTCTAATATTAAAAGAATCCATTATTATACTTCATTGGAATATAATAATGGATTCTTTTCTGGGTGGTAGACTAACTAAGGATGTGTCAGTCGATTTATAGGCCAGGGGTATCAATTGCCAGTTATGAAAAGTAAGCTTTCTCTTGAAATGCCCAGTTATTGAAACCGATACTTGAAGACATCTTTGTCTCATTAGGGAGCATTATTTGAGATAAAAAACTCCAGTGAGTCATTTCACGAATTTATAGGGATAAGGTGTGATCGGTGAAGCATTCCCCAGTCTATCATTGAATCGATCACCGTTGCAATGTCTCGGCCCGATTCGGTTAGCCGGTATTCAATCAAGACAGGCGTCTGATTATACACGATCCGATCTACAATCCCGTTAACTTCCAATTCTTTAAGCTCTTTTGATAGCATTCGGGGCGTTATTTTTTCGGTACTAGCCAGCAAATCGGTAAACCGATTCACTCCCCGCAACAACGAGGCAATGATGGGTAGCTTCCACTTCCCATGAATAACGTTCACCGTGTCGGTCAAAGCCAGGATGTAGCTTTTGGGGCACTTCTGGCCATTCTCCGCTCCTATATACTCTTTAAAGTTGCTCATAATTAATGACTTAATTATCTCGATATACAAAAGTATACTGCTAATTTATAAGTACAAAGTATATTTAATATAGTGCTAACTCTACTTTTGCACGTCAATAAATAAATGAACCATGATTTTAGTTACAGGCGCAACCGGTCAATTTGGGGCTAAGGCCATTGACCATTTACTACAAAAAGGAGTTAATCCTTCAGATATTGCCGCATTAGTTCGAGACGCAGCCAAAGCCAAAGGGCTTCGAGAGAAAGGCATTGCCATTCGACTGGGCGATTACGCCGATCACCACTCACTCGTGCAAGCCTTTAAGAACGTAGACAAGTTATTACTGGTGTCGAGTAATGACCGTCAGGCTGTCGAAAACAGAACCGCTCATCACATCAATGTGATCAAAGCGGCAAAAGAGGCTAAAGTTAAGCATCTGATTTATACCTCGTTCGTCAGAAAACCGGGCTTTAAGCAGTCCGCAATCGCTACCTTTCAACAATCACACGTTGATTCGGAGACCTTTCTTAAGAACAGCGGGATGGCTTATACCATTCTTCAAAATGGGATGTATCTGGAAATGATACCTGTTTTTTCTGGCACACAGGTTGCCGAGAAAGGTATCATTTTCTTTCCAGCAGGTGATGGCAAAGCCAGCTATGTCCTGCGTGAAGAACTGGCCGAAGCTGCTGCTCACGTGTTAACTACAGCTGGTCATCTCAACCAGGTATACCTACTAACCAATACAACCTCGGCTTCCTTTTATGACATCGCTGGTGAGTTAGCTAATGTTTTGGGAAAAGACGTCACCTTCCAATCGCCCTCGTTTAGTGAATTTGAATCGACGTTAAAAAGCGTGGGTATACCTGATTCATACATCGGTATGTTTATTATGTGGGCTTTGGCCTTATCACAAAGCACAATGGATGTAGACGACCCTACCTTGGCGAATTTTTTGGGCCGAAAGCCCACTACAGTCGGGCAGTTTCTCAATCAAGTTTACGCCAAAAGCTAATGGGTAGCCTTATGAGCGATGCTGCTATCTGCTTTCATAATGGTGACTGAACAAGCTTGTCCCCAATCAATAGCTATAAGACAAGTGCGATTCGGCATTATCGAATCGCACTGATGATACGTGTATCAATTTAGATTAGAGTAGCAGAGCTGGTCTCACGATATGCCCCATTTACGGACGGACCATAAGAAACCCCTCGTCTTAGGTGGGAGCGTATTTTGAACCAATTGAATCAATTGCTTAATGGCCTTCAAATTGGTTTCTGAATCTAGATGGTCGATGGTAAATTGAACCAGATCCAATGACTTGATTGATACATACGATTAAGTAAGCATCTATTTTTGTCCAGCAGTAAGAAAAGCCATTTTTTATCCACGAGTAGCACCCATGAAAAGAGCCATAATACTATGGGCACTTAGCATTATGGGCATTTACCTAAATGCTTGTAAGCACGTCGAACCGACTCCCGTTAGGCCTGCCGACACAACAGCAACAGCGCTCCCCTCCTGGTAAATCCATCCCGATTTAGTCCTAAGCAACAAAATTCTCATTGCCACTCATGCGAATGCAAAACGGCTGGTTATTGCAGGAATTAATGGCTTTTTCCAAATGGATGCGGGCGATAGTTCGTTTGTGAAACCCAGTGAGTTTGGCCCTACGATTGGTCGATATGGTACTAGAGGTCAAGCATCCTTCGTTGGAGAATCAACTTCTACGCCCGTGATAAGCGATCATCTGTATGCCAATATCCGCTCAGATGGAGGGATGGTGGGCTTATCGCTCATCGGAGACTCGCTGCCAATGACGAGTTATTATTCTGGATCAGCTAGTTCATTATATTTTAACGACTTGATGCCTAGCCAAGAGTTTACTGGTTTATACCCAGGGTTAAGTTTGGTAGCGACCCCATTTGGCTCCATGAACGAATCAACGCAGACATTACTTATCCACTCCTCCTATACAAATACGAGTACTTGCCTGGTTAGGCGTAAAGATAGTGCCAGGTATTTCGCCAGTTATTCAAGTTCTGTGGGCTATCCTGAGCAAATGCTCAACAGCTATCAACCCAATTTACTGGCAAACCTACAAACTTGGTACTCTATCGCCGTTGGCGATCATTTTGTGGCCAGCGCCTACTCCCCCTACCAAGGAAAAGGCATGACTCTTATTAATAAAGATGGTACGCTAAAGCAGATCAATACCCCACCTTTGATACCCAGTACGTATTTTTATTACCGTGGCCATCTGTATGGGGGCGATAATCAGGGCAGTTTGATTCGGTCGCTGGATGGTGGCTTAACCTGGCAGACTGTGGCTCGTTATAGTTTTTCAGCTACCCCACACTATGCAGAAATCAACGGTCAGCTAATTGCCTATGGTCATAGTCAGCTCTTTTGGCTTGATGATGGCACGGAGACGTTTACCCTACACACCACTGGCAGCACTAGTCTAAAAGAGCTGAACAACACTGGACTCCAAGGCAATGAGCTAACCGGACTGGTTCAATTTGGCTCGCAGGTCTATGGCACCACCTTAAGCGGTTTATTTTATCTAAAATTATCCGATTTTTTTGTTCATAAATCCCTGTAGTATTCCGTGAGATTTTAGTGATACTGCTAAGGAGTTACAAATCTCAGATTGATCGACTTTTGCAAAAGCCATGACACTTATACAACACTTTTAAACAGGTTGCATTAAATAAAATGGCGGTGTCAACAAACAGATTTGTGGGTATTAATCAATGGGATAACTTCTGAATTCGCCTATCTCGTAGAGATAATCCTTTAACTGACCTGTACCTGTTAACCAACTCTGTTGAGCTATATGGGCGGTGCAAGGCCCATAGCTGAAAAGTCTGATTGGTCTGTTCCATGATATCACCTGTAACTTATCTAACACATCTTGCAGAAGCCGACCTTCAAAGGGGGTGAATAAGAAGAAAACGCTACCATCAGCCATGTTAGCTGTTCGAACGTCCTCACAAAGGAACACGAGATTCGATAGGTTGAGATCAGTTGCACAGACGGTGGAATAGTCACAATAAGCAGGCTCCAGCTCTATACCTTTGGCAGTCGTTCCTGTTAGTAAATTCACCAAAACACAAACGTGCCCTAAGCCTGATCCTAGATCATAAAAAACGTCCTGGTTGGTTAAGTTAGCTTTCGCTACCAACTCGAGAATAATTCGAGTCGGCGTTTTCTGATAAAAGACCATTTCCGGTTCTCTTTCTAGAGTTGCTGTAGGGAGAACCTGAAGGGGGAAAAGACAATTAGTAAACACATCAAGATGATCATAACAGACAACTGAATTAGTCGTCTGACTACTGATTAAGCTATTCCTAACATACTTATTGATCAAATCTAGCAGTGCTACACCTTGATAACAGCCGCGTCGAATGGCTATCCGCAGCCGCGAAAACAAGGCCTCATCAATGGCCTCTAACTGACTTTTTATTCGGTGAGCACACTGCTTTAAGGCAAGCAATTCTTCAGATGGGTTACTGAGTTGGAGTAGAGCTTCTAGCTGATCAATGATGAATTCTAGGTCGTCTAAAGCCTGTAGTCGACTCTCAAAATTCATTTCATTCCACAGCGAAGTATTTTCCTGGATAGTCTCAATGTCAGTTTGTAAATCTCTAATCATTATTTCCTTTTGGCGAAGCGACAAATATCATTTATAAAGCCAAAGAGCTACGCCTGATGGAAAAATTCTCTTATTTTATTCCATTAACTTATTCTTAGTTATACCACTTATATTGGCAAAATACAATTTATGAGAAGCCGTTCAAACCATACTATATCAAATATTTCCCTTTTTACTATTCTCAAGAAAACGCTCATTTTCTTTCTTATTTTCTGGTAGCCATGCCGGAGACCTGATTTTTCTGCTTCCTTCGGAACCAGTCGAGCCCTTAGACCTGATAATCCTTTTACCGTTTGTGCTGGCGAAACAGCCAATCATATAGACCCCCTTCTGCATAAGCCGGCTGGACAATGTTGTGGCCAGCTCCAGGGTATTCGGTATACATAGGACTCTCTCTATACTGGCGCAGTGCCGCTACCATTAGCCGGGAGTATGCCGATCGGTTGACGCTGTCGGCCGAGCCGTGAAACAGCCACACCGGTATGGTGTGAATCGAGGCTGCCTGAGACGTGTCGGAGACCGAGCACACGGGGATGGCCGCCGTGAAGAGCGTCGGCCCGAAATAACCCACAAAACTCCAGTCGAAACGGTAAGTTATATGTCCCCTATGCTGGGGGCTCTACCAAAAAGCCCGAATCAGAACGATCCGGGCTTTGGTATTTTCTCCTAAACTAGACTGTCTAAATTAGTCAGCCTTTACCACCCGCACCACTTTCGTTTGATCAAGAGTGCTCACTTGAAGCAGATGCACCCCAGCCGAACGGCTCAGCTTTAGCTCAAGTCGCTCAACGGCCGTCGCCTTCACAATCCGTGCCTCGCTAACGGGGCGCCCCTGCTGGTTGATCAACGTCACTACTAGGGGCTGGTCTTCCGCTCCGCTCACTTCAATGTGCACCCTGTCGCCCACGACGGGATTGCCTAGTAACTTCACACGCAAGCTACGCTCTGGTTCAGGGGCACTAAGCCGAGCCCGGCCACAAGCGGCTTTCAGGTTCCAGAGGTAGGTGACGGATGTGCCGTTCTGGGTGGCGTGGAGCAGAAACGGTTGTACATCGTTGACCGTGCGCAGCTCGGTATCGACAAACTGGTCAGGATTAGTCGTGGGGCTGGTGATGCCAAAGGCGAAGTAGGTGATAGGGCTGCCATCCCCTCCGCTGGTATTGAAGTGAAAAGCCCCCGTGGCACAGTTGTAGGTGGGTGCCAGCAGTGTCAGGGTACTCCCCGATGGAGGAGGACTGACAGGGCACTGAGCCCGAATGTCCCAGACATAGCTCACCGTCACTCCGTTCTGACGAGCTAGTAAAGTCAGGGGTTGAGCATCAGCAGCGGTCCGTAGGGCGGTATCGACAAATTGGTTTGGATTCGTAGTCCAACCGGTAACACCAATGGCAAAAAACTCGATGGGTGAACCATTTCCCCCACTGGTATTGAACCGAAAGGCCCCTGTTGCACAGTCGTAGGTAGGGGCCAGCAGCGACAGGGTACTCCCCGAGGGTGGGGGGCTGGCGGGGCACTGAGCCCGAATGTCCCAGATATAGCTCACCGTCACTCCATTCTGAGTGGCCTGTAGGTGTAAGGGCTGAGCGTCGGCAACCGTGCGCAGCTCGGTGTCGACGAACTGATCGGGATTGGTCGTGGGGCCGGTGATGCCAATGGCGAAGTAAGTGATGGGGCTACCATCGCCCCCGCTGGTATTGAAGTGAAAAGCACCCGTTGTGCAGTTATAAGTGGGGGCCAGCAGCGTCAGAGCACTCCCTGGCGCTGGGTTAACCGTAATGATGATGGGTTTCCAGGCCGTACGTCTGACGGTGGTGTTGACCAGGGTTAAGTTCATCACCCCTGAGGTCAGTGGGACCCCCTGAATGCCGGGCGGCCTGCCCAGTTCAATATGCAGTCCATTGGCGGGTAGTCCTGTCAAATCATAGGTAAATAAGCTATCGAGAGGTACTAAGAGAGGCATCGTTTTCTGAAAGGGCACTCCCACGATAGCCGTTAGATTGAGGGGAGGAACAGGGGGAGTCGGGGGGGCATCAATGACCGTAATGATGATGGGTTTCCAGGCCGTACGTCTGACGGTGGTGTTGACCAGGGTTAAGTTCATCACCCCTGAGGTCAGTGGGACCCCCTGAATGCCGGGCGGCCTGCCCAGTTCAATATGCAGTCCATTGGCGGGTAGTCCTGTCAAATCATAGGTAAATAAGCTATCGAGAGGTACTAAGAGAGGCATCGTTTTCTGGAAGGGCACTCCCACAATAGCCGTTAGATTGAGAGGGGGGACAGGGGGAACAGGGGGAGCATCAATGACCGTAATGATGATGGGTTTCCAGGCCGATTCTGGCTTACCATTCGACGCGTTAATGGTCAGGTTCATCACCCCACTGGATAGGGGCGTACCGACGATGGAAGGTGGGTAGGTCGAATAGGATGTACTTAATCCATTCGCGGGTAGCTGGGGCGAGGTGTAGAACGTGTTGTTAGGAGTCAACAGGACGGGTATGTGGTATGTAAACGGCACCCCCACCGTGGCAGTTAGGCTGATGGGGGTGGGAGCCATAACAGTGATGCGGATAGGCACCCAGGCTCTATGCGCCTGCCCATTCGAGATATTCGACGCGTTGATGGTCAGGTTCATCACGCCCGTCGCGTTGGGCGTGCCGCTAATGGAAGGCGGATAGGTATCATAAGACAACCCCAGTCCATTCGCAGGTAGCTGGGATGAGGTGTAGCCTGCATTAGTTTCGTGAATCAGCACTGGTAGCTCATAGGTAAACGGCACGCCAGCGGTAGCCGTCAGGCTGATGGGGGTAGGGGGAAGAACCGTGATAGTAATCGCCATCCAGGCCGATTCAGGCTGCCCATTTACAGTAAGATTGGCATTGATGGTTAGGTTCATCACCCCTGTGGCGTCTGGCGTACCGACAATGGATGGGGGTAATGTTTCGTAAGACACGTCCAAGCCATTGCCTGGTAGCTGGGGCGAGGTGTAAATCGTGCTAATGTAGGGCAGTAAGGCCGGTAACTGGTACTTAAACGGCACGCCTGCGGTAGCCGTCAGACTGATGGGGGTATTGGGGCCTGGAGGGTTGCTCTCGGCCTGCACATGCCAGGAGAATAACAGAATTAAGCCAATTAACCAGCCCAATGAACGAATCGTAGGAGTCTTATTCATAACCGATGTGTTTAGTATGAAAATGATTCGAGAAGCCAGTAATACTAATTAACTCCAGGCAATGAATCTATTTCCTTTTGTACCAACGGTAAATTATCTATCAAACTACCTACGTTCGTATACTACTGTGTGCCAATTGGTTATAAAGATGAATTGAAAAGAGTATCATCCTATTCTATGTTCCCAACTAGGTCTGCTTTCTGTGATTGCTTTTGGCGCCATTACCAGCCATGCTTAGTTTTTAAATTAACCGGAAGCATTACCAAAGCCACTTTTACTTACTAGGGTGAGTTTCTGTTTCCAGGTAGTTAGACGTAGTGTACAAGAATGTGGCCGGCCTATACAGCAGTCCCATAAAACCGTGCTTGTTGGTCAAATAAGCAATGCTGCCAGAGGCAAAGGCTAGTCTTTCACCACACCAAACAATCGCTTATCTACACCTTTTACCGAGCCAAGGCAGTTGAAGCAATAGGAAATTCACTTTATTGGTTAAATCAGGATTTCAAGCATCTAGGCGATGCATACGAGTTATCATAATGCCACTTATACAACAGATGCAGTCTGAGTATTATTTAGAGTTTACTACATCCAACTTTCAATTTTTTATTGCTGACAAAGAGTCTCCGCAAGATATAGGCGAGTTCTGGACTAATACTTGGGATTTGGAGTCAAGGTTAACTCTTGAAGCGGGTATAATCGGTGTAGGCATTGGCAGTTACGGTAAGGTTAAGGCCACTCTGCTCATTCTAAAAGAGCAGAGCAATAGATCTAGCTTTGAAACCTTTGATCATGTAGTAGAAGCAAGCTTAGTGCTCAGCTCAGGTATAGTACAAATTCTTAATTGCCCTGATTCGATTGTTGAGTTAGGACTTGACCTACAGCCAGGTGAGTATCGAGTTAGAGTTTATTCGTCTAATCTTAGTAGTGCAGACGTGTACGAAGGGAATAGGGGAGCTGATACTTATTTGATAGAGATATGGCCTGATGAGCTCAAAGAACGTGTAGTACTTAAACAGTACCTAGGCTAATATCCCGAAAATAGATTCTATTAAGAACAGCAGAAGCTTGAATTATTTCTAAAAGCAGGAATAATTCACTAACACAAAATTAGTTATATAACAGTTCTCGAAATAATTCTAACCTACTGTTCTACAGCTAATTGCACTTTATTAATAGTATGATACGTGGTCGAGCCTCTATATTAACTGATGTTATTCAAATTAAAAGTGATTTGAACAGAATGAAAACTGAACTTGACTATTACCCGTGGGATAGCAATGAGCCGCTTGTAACAGTCTCAAAAGAGGATCTTACCCAAGTTCTTAGTAGGGCAATCAGTGGTGAAGTATCGTTTATCCAATTAGAAGATTGGGCTAATATCTTAGAAGCTCGGGATGATATAGAATTTGAAGATAGCCAAATGGAGAATTTGATTTTCGAACTGGCCAACCCTTACTTAAATGGTGAAATAAACAAAACCAGGCTGGAGGAAATAGTTGATGAATTACGTTTCTCTAAACTCAAATAAATACAATTAATCAGACAAGGTACACGACTTAACTATTGGTATTTAATTTAGGTCTGTTCTAAAACTCAGATTATGTTAATGAATTTCTTTAAGAGTATATCCCGATATAGTTAAATCGAGTGAATAGGAATAATACAGTTTTGACCTACTGCTTTCAGCGTTAAAGCTTCTTAATTTTTTCCTACCTGTGGTCAAAGGGTCTATATTTCCCAAATGCTACCACTTCGTGTCCTCTTGATCTTGTACAGACAGATGTGCCCGTTGACGTTAGCTACATCTCTAATGATGTGGTTAATAGCGGGATACCCTACTCTTGGGTCGGACAAATTCATGTCTTTTATTACGAAATTTTTTTGGCTGCGTACCCTGACTCAGCTCCTGATCTGGTACCTTTTTCGACTAACTAACCGGAAAGGGTTTATCTTCTATCATCACTTTGGACTATCTGAGATCCAATTAGCTGGTGGCGTGTATATTATTGACCTCCTGATATTTAGTCTATGCATTTGTCTAGCAAGCCTCATTCTTCCGTAACCAGACTGGAGGCCGATAGCATCTGGTTAGAATATGGAAACCATAAAATTTTACAGAACGTCTATTTGCGAGTCGATAAAGGCCAGATCGTCGGCTTGTTGGGCCGAAATGGCAGCGGGAAATCATCTTTGTTAGAGATCATTTATGGCAGCAGGTCTTCTCAAAACAGTTCCGTTCGCATCGATGGCATTTATGTCAGCAAGTTATACCAGCATCGAGGAGTACTGGCTTATCTACCCCAGAAACACTTTGTCCCTAGTCATTTGACAGTCCGACAAGCTTTAGATCTTTATCAATCCGATTTACCAGAGGCTAGCGTCTATCTCCCTGAGTTAAACGAGTTAGGCTCCTACTGTTTTAAGCATCTGTCCGGTGGCCAGCAACGCTTGGTAGAAACCGTTATGGTACTTACCAGTCCAGCGCCATTCGTTATCCTGGACGAGCCGTTTTCAAACGTAATGCCTGTACACATTGAAACGCTAAAGACTTGGCTAGTATCTCTGAAAAGTAGAAAGGGGATTCTGATTACAGATCACTATTATCAGGATGTGCTGACGATTAGCGACAAAATCTATTTCTTAAACATGGGTGGTCGTACTATTCAGCTTGAGCATCCAGTCCAGCAGCTAAAAGACTTCGGATATATAAGCTAGTTTCGCTGTTCTATAAGTGGCATTATGTTTACCTGTATTGGCGAAACTAGGTTTCTGTATTGTTAAAACCAATTTCGCCACTACAAACTACCTTTATGTGTCCTCGCTATTTTGAGCTGATTAGCTTTGTAAGCTAGTCGCGTTGGGCAACCCCTAGACCGAGTGTCTTCGTCAGACTGGGACCGCAAAGGTTAGGCTTGATGTGCAATCCTAAATGCTCCGCAAATTGCTCCCACCTGAGCCGAAGCCCCTAGGGCAGCCTGAGCCATGCCCATCCCTAGTAAAGCTTTTAGCATAAAGCCTTTACAGTTCAACACGTAGCTTTATGACTAAACAGTTTCACCAAACTAGTTGCGCCAGCTTAGGGCTATCCCTGGCGGCTGGCTTATTTCAAAGTTGGGTCCATTTTCAACGGGGCGTTGATCTATATATGCTAGCCTCCTTTCGAAGTTGGTTTCTAGTTTTTGACTTCATTGCTTTCCTAACGGCTAGTTTGCTACTAACCTACTATTATCGCAAAAACTATAGGGCGACATTCTGGGCTGGATTGGTAGCCACCCTACTTTCATTTGTAATCCTACTCTATCTAATCCTGGCCTCACGCTACCCATTGCTGGGTCAATATGTTAGAGTGGCTGTATTGCTGGGCGTTTTAGCCTACCTGGTTTATGGCACTACACTGGCTGCTTCTCACTCCGGGAGCAGACCCTGGCTAAAAGGGGCAGGTATGGCGATGGCATTACTTTATGGAGCTCAGTTGGCAGTCCTGGTGTGGTTTATCGATATCCCCCCTTATCCACCAACCGCCAAGCTTGATGTAATCCAGCAATGGCTCTCCTTAGCTGACCGGATCGTTCCAGTTCTACTCCTGTTTAATTTTGTTGATGAGTTAACCAACACCCCTGACGGTAAGGAGCCCGTTGACCTACCGGCCGGCTTGCTACTTGCCAAAGGAATGGTTGTGATTCTTGCCATCTCGGCAACGGTACTCGCTATTCAGCTACTTGGAGATAATTACAACCATACGCATATATCTGCCCGCGAAATGGCCTTGGCACAGCCTTTTGAGGAAGGAAGCTATGTCAGCCGCCAAGGTGATACGTTGCTATACCGACTCTTAAAGCCCCTGCATTACGATGCCAGGAAACGATATCCTCTGGTGGTTGGTCTCCCTTTCACCTGCCGCTTAGACAATATCCGTCAGATCGATGCCTGCCCCATAGCCAAATGGTTAGCGACGGATGAAAACAGGCGTAAGTATCCTTGTTTCGTGTTTGTGCCTCGCTGTCCACCCTACTCTGGCTGGGGTGGTGTAGCCAATACGCCTTCGGAAGCTCCCCTAGCCATTGAGGCCCTTGTTTCTCTGGATAAGGCGTTTTCGATTGACACCCAAAGGCGTTACGTGTCGGGCGTATCGCGGGGCGGGTATGGCTCCTGGCATCTAATTGGCACCCACCCGGAGTTATTTGCAGCCGCCATACCCGTGTGCGGAGAAGGCGATCCTAGCCAAGCCCCTGGTATGGCAGGAATCTCGGTCTGGGCCTTTCATGGGGCTAAAGACCTGAATGTACCGGTGAGTGGTTCTCGGGAGATGGTTACTGCGCTCAAAAAAGCGGGAGGTACTCCCCGCTACACGGAGTATGCCCATCTGGCTCACAGTGTTTGGGAGGAAGTCATCAAGACCCCGGGCTTACTGGACTGGTTATTTTCTCAAAAACAAACGGACCCTTCTAAAGCCATTAAAAGTTAAGTCTTCTCATAAAAGGCTCATTAGATACTTCAACCTGACTCGTGTATTCTATAGCGCTTCCATCCTTAGGCTTAAGGCTAGTGATTGAACCTTGCTCGCGCCAGCCTAACCCGCTGGTTCTTTTTAACCAGCATAGGTTGCTTGAGCCATACCGACAGAGGTCCTAGCTCGGTGCACCCGATCGACTTCGCCAATGCAAGCGGTAGGGCACTTGGGTAAAGTAATACGGGCAAGTCAGGCCCGAAGTCCTGAGCTGCTGCCAGGCAGGCCCTCCAGATGAAAACAGGGTCAGGGGCTTGACAAAAAACGTTGGACAATCCAATCACGCCCCCACTTTTATTGATAATGCCACCCCCATCAAGTCCTGATTGTCATATTTTACGCGCCCCATGAGTCTTCTAGCTGTCAACCCAAAGCCTAGAGCCTACCCAGCCCCGCCTGAACAGAGCTGATTCGTTTAGTTAGCAAGTGAACACGACCATTCCGTACGGGATAACCTTTAACCGGCCGCAATCAATACCTGGGGGGCCGCTGATTTTAGCCGGGTTACTAGCCAGGCGAGTTGACGGCTTGCTTTTTCTTCCAGCTCATCACATACACCAATCAGGGCTGTGTCGCGCAGGGCCGATGCTGCCTGACGCAATAAAACGGCCGAGATTTCCGCTTCGTTGGCCATCAGCCAGAGGTCATGCAGGTCCCGTAGCAACGCCAGCGAACCGGTACGGTGTTGACCAAAAAACGCACTTAATAACCGATCGGGTTCGTTATCCTTTTCGGCCCGATACTGCTGGGTAAAGGGGTGGATTCGTTCCGCCAGGGAGTTGGACCAGCAGGCCAGGAGCTGACACATTTCCTTAATATCTGGTTCATCGCCGTGTTTTTTGGCGACCAGCTCAAAGGCCTTGGCCAAATCCTGTTGGCCCCGATAGACTAACTCAAGGTAGGTTCCAATGTGCATGTTACACCTCCATCGATTGAGGTTGATCGTTCAGGATACCCATGGCTTTGCCCAGCTTGTGCAGGACACCTTCTGTGGCTTTTTCAACCTTGACGGCCGCATACTTAAAATGCGGCTGCTTACTGACGGCATCCCATTCGCTTAAAGTTAGTTCATTAGCCGCCCGGTTCCGCTGGGGATTGTCCCAGTACCCATAGTGAAAGGGCACAAACACCACCCCTGGTTTAATGCCTCCTAGCCGGGCCGGAGCGGTGATCTGGCCACGGCGGGATGAGACCCTAACCAGATCCCCTTCGGCTAGGCCATAGGCCGCTGCGTCTTGCCGGGAAAGCTGCACATACGCATCGGGGGCGGCCTCCGCCAGCGCTTTGGCGCGACCGGTTTTGGTTCGGGTATGAAAATGGTACACTAATCGACCGGTGGTCAGCCACAGCGGATAGTCCTCATCCGGCACTTCATGGGCCGCTACGTATTCGGCGGGTTTAAGGAAGGCTTTGCCTTTCGGATCAATGCTTTTGTACTCTTTTTGGGTATAAGCAGCCCCCGTGATCAGATCATAGCCATAGCTTTCGCAGTTGTCAATATGGGTGTTGAACACCCCATCCGTGTACAAATGCACGGCTCCCTGGGGATGCTCTTCATTGCAGGGCCATTGAATACCCGATCCTTCGCTCAGCTTGGCATAACTGATTCCTGTATAATCGCAGGGTCTTCCCTGGCTGCAGGCTTTCCAGGCCTCAAACGCTTCTTCGGGCGTTGACCATTTGATGAGCGGTGCACCGTCTTTATCGCGAAAGTTCATGCGCCGGGCATAGTCGATAAAAATGTCGAAGTCCGCTTTAGCCTGGCCCGGTGGATCCACCGCTTGGTGGGATATGTGTACGGTACGATCCACATTGGTAAAGGTACCCGTTTTTTCCCCCCACAAGGCAGCCGGTAAAATCACATCGGCATAGACGGCGGTTTCAGTCATAAAGGCATCCTGAACAATGACAAATAAATCGTCCTTGGCCAGAATGTTGCGGACTCGATCCAGATCCGGAAGGGAGACCGCCGGGTTGGTAGCACTGATCCATAACAGTTTGATGGATCCCTGCTCGGCATACCGCCAGATTTCCATGGCGTGCGTAGGGGGCGCCCAGTGGGGTATCCGGATGGGCTCGACGTTCCAAAGGGTGGCCAGTTGATTGATGTGCTCGGGGTTCCCCCAATTGCGAAAACCCGGCAGGTCTCCATCCGCCCCGCATTCGCGGGTATTCTGAGAGGTGGGCTGCCCATTCATCTGCAGAATACCGCTGCCTGGTTTTCCAAGCAGGCCCCGAATCAAGTGAAGATTATTAATCTGAACGGCGGCAGCGGTAGCCTGCATGGATTGATAAACGCCCTGCAGAACGGTCGACACCAAAGACGGGGTAGTCCCTAAGATGGCAGCCGCTGCCCGCAGCTTTTGGGCCGAGACCCCCGCCACGCTTTCTACTCGCTCCGGCGTCCACTCGGCTACTGTTTTTTTGAGCTCCTCAAAGCCAACCGTGTGGGCCTGGATGTAGAGCATATCCAGCTGGCCCGCTTCAATCAGTAAGTGCAGCAAGCCGTTTAAGACCGGAATATTGGTGCCCGGAAGCGGATCCAGATGCACGGTTGCTTTTTGAGCCGTGTCGGTAGTTCGAGGGTCGAGGACCACCAGCTTGGGTGGGTTAGGGCCCTCCAGCCGATCTAGAATGCGCATCCACAGCACGGTTTGCTGAGAGGCCATGTTGTGACCCACTAAAAAAATAGCTTCCGTCGTATCCAGATCTTTATAGGCACCGGGCTGACCATCGGTGCCAAACGATATTTTGAGTGCCGCTGCTGCCGTAGCGGTACATAGCCGAGTGTTGCCATCCATGTGGGGCGTACCCAGACCGGCTTTGCCAATTACCCCTAACGTGTAATAATCTTCAATAAACAGTTGGCCTGAGGTATAAAACCCAATGCCCAGACTGGTGTGGGTTTCCAGTATTTTTTGGGACTGTTGGACAATCAGGTCCATGGCTTCATCCCAGCTTGCCTCCTGAAGGCTTCCTTGCTTACGAATCATGGGTTTTGTCAATCGATCCGTACTGTTGTTGGCTTCCCAGCCGTGTAGCCCTTTGGGGCCCAGCCGGCCGTAATTGGCTATATCTACCCCCCGCCCGCGTACCCCAACGATTCGTCCCTCCTTGACGCCAATGTCTACCCCACAACCCGTTGAGCACAGCACACAGGCGGACTGTACCCACTGATCGGGCTGTTCGGTAGTGCGTTGGTCGATTCGGACAGGATAGTCTCCCTGGTAGGGGGTGCGTTGCCCCCAGATGTCGTTGATGCTGTCGCGGGATTGGTTCATAAGTCTGAAATGGTTTCTGGAAACGAAATATGTCAGGAACCAGTCCGCTAAAGCGCTTGGTCGGTTCCTCAACGAATACCTATAAAAGTGCAGAAACCTGTTTCATGCAGGTTTGTTTTGGTTTAACAGCCGAAGTGAGGCTAGTCGCCAAGGCAGCCTTAGCGAACAGGAATGGCCGCTGTACAAGGCGAAATTGGGAATGAGCGAGGGATTTTTTCGGTATATACTATGTACTACTAGTCAGGAGTTACTTTTCTCAGCAAACGCTGTTTTTATAGGCAAAACTTTCCAGCAAGCAGTGGCTCAGTCGGGGATAAACGTGAACTCGGGAAAGCCATTAAGTAAGCTGAACTGGTTCAAAGAGGAGGTTGGAAAGGCAACCATACTGCCACCGCCGGAGCGGCTGGCATGCATCGTGATGTTGCCTTGAGTGGCTGGCAGAATATTACCCCCGCTGGCTTTAAAAGCTTGGGTGAACGATCCCTGGCTGCGCTGGCCCGATTTGTTATTGATGCTGATTAAGTATTTCTTGTTGATCGTCAGCGGCACTACGTCCGTGTTGGTGAGCGATAGTTTGTTAGGGATCTGTTGCTCCACCGTTTTTTGTAGCAATACTTGTCCACTATCGAAGTCCCAGACCGTAATAACATAAAAACCAGCGTCTGGCAGGTTACTACCCACCTGAGTGAGTTTACCGGCGACGGAACTGCTAAAAACCACACCCGACTCTCGAAAGCTATTTTCCCGAATTTCCACTAATTTCAACGTCTGCAACTGCTCGCTGAGGAGGGTAGTTATCGGGTTTTCGGCTGGTTTAGGAGCTTCTTTCTTACTACAACTGATTAGGCTTGCCGTAAGCAGCAATAGTCCACACACCCCTAGATTTTTCATAGTAACAGAAGTTTGTAGTTTGGCATTTGGCATCCACTCACCGCAGCCTGTCAGAATGGGCGTCGCGCGGTTTAAAAATCAAACTTAAAAAATCACTTGTGTTCAGCCTGATTTAACTGAGTGAAAGGTAGAATTATTAAGCCACCGGCTCTCAATTCATACAAAACTCGGTAGTTGGATAAGTGCCAATAGGTTAGCTGAAGTACAAAACGTCAGGCTAATTTTTTGTGATTGAGCGTCTCTTCAAACCTTCCTACCTGAGACGAAGAGAAATTTGGATATCTGTAAATCGGGCCTTATTCAAAACTCGGCTCCTCTGATTGCTTAGCAAAAGTCAACTTACTGGCTTCGCTTTCTGGCTTACAGAATACAAGACATTGCTTGTTTATGTCTTACAGAATGTAGTACGTAACAGGATCGAGATTATACAACAGAAGAATTTCTCTTTTACAGCTTTACTTTCTAATCTCGTCACACCATGAAATACTCTATGCGTACCCTTCTCGTTCTGGTTGGCTTGGCCAGCTCGACTACTTTATGGGCTCAGGTTAGGATCACCACCGCGATCAGTGGTGATGCGGCTACGGGCAACCAACTTATCCAGACCAAACGATCACAAATGAACCAACATCAGCTACATCCTAAAGTTAGTTGGTATCTGAACTATTGACGTAACAAATCGAATAGGGAAATACGAATTAACAGGGTTTCTTTCCACTTCGTTTCGGCTCGAAGTATGACCAGCTACGCTAATCTATGCAAATACTTGGAGTGCGTACGGCGGTCAATTTCTGGGCGGTCAACCACATATTTGATTTCACTGAGGGGAGCTCGAATAAGACACTAAATAACTCGTGGTTATATACCATTAAAAACTTGGTTTCGAATCTGCTCAACCGTTTGGTCAACTAGCAGTTGTGTATGGGTAATTTGATCAATCGTCTGCCGGGCTGTTACCTCAACCGCTTGCCAGATGAAGGCAATCCAGTCCAGCCGGTTTTGCCCCGTTTATAAAAGCCGATAATAATTGGTTTGATCCTCAATAGTGTAGCTACTTGAAAAATGAGTATTTATCAACCATTTACGAGTAGAGACTACGTGTTTTTCGAGCCTATTCCGTCTTTCCTATAAATGATTCTCACCATCGGAGCGACAACTAAATCAACCCCCGGTTGAAGTCAACTTATCAAGTCATGGAAAAACGGCTGTGTATACTCTTATTCATTTGCGTTGAATTATCCGTATATGGACGATTGTGCATACAATCGATGCCTTTACAACTCAAAACAAGCTATTCCTCCTTTATCGTCAACCATGAACAAAATCGTATGTCAGTTGCTCGTCGACCAACCAAAAGGTTTGACCAGCCTAAACTTCATCAATGGGCCGTTATAAACGCTGGACACGCAAAGGAGTATACAAAATCAGTAGTCAGAGCTGGAAACGAACCGCCTACTATTGATATTGATATCCGCGAGGGGAATACCATGTTCTTTTTCCCGAATAAACCGATTCAGTATGCCGTTCGGGTCGTAGACCCAGAGGACGGTAGCCTGGTGGATGGACGAATTAGTCCAGACCGGGTAACGGTTAGGATTGAGTATATGTCAACACGTTTTGACAGTCTCACCGCCTTGGCAAAGCCCCGCGACATCGGCGAGACGCCTACGCAGGCCCTAGCCCAACGACTCATTGTTGAGAATGATTGCCGTGCCTGCCACAGCATCAATAAGCCAGGGGTTGGACCTGCCTACGAACGAATTGCTCAGAAATATAAAGGCGACTCCAGTGCCGTTGACCGACTCGCCCGGAAGATCATTTCCGGCGGAAAAGGGGTATGGGGTGACGCGACGATGAGCCCTCACCCGCAACTGTCACCGGATAATGCCTCAACCCTTGTCACCTATATTCTGAGCTTATCAGAAGCGCGTAGTCCAGCAACCGCTTTGCCTGTATATGGTAGTTACACGCCTACCATTCCTGAAACAGATAACAACAGGGGGTATTTCAGGATTTTGGCATCCTACACAGATAGAGGAACTCAATCGGAGGGGCCGATTCGAGCCGAGAAAGTTCGCTTTCTGCGCAGTCCGGTGCTTTTACCCCAGGAGGCCGATCGGGTACAACAGGCTGATGCGAGTTTCCCTCAACATCAATACGTCAATGGTACCAACGCTTATTGGCGGTACGCTCAACTGGATATGACTGATATCAGCCAGTTGACCATTGAGGTTACTGCACTTGATAAACAAACTATACAGACAGGAATCGTTGAAGTGCGATCAGGCTCAATTACAGGTAAGCTAATCGGCAGGACGGCGTTTGATACGGCCCGCCTGTTTCCTGCTGCGGATACGTCCAGCCACCAAAAAGGAAATATTCTGGTTGATTTATCGCCAACTCTGGGGATCAGCGATATAGTCTTTGTGTTAATTAGTCCCCAGGCTTCTACGCCAAAACCACAAATACGAATCGATGCGTTTGTTCTTAACTAAGTACTGCCGGACTTAGCCAGCCGGTAGTCTTATCCGCTTTTTTTTATCCCTTAGAACGCTATTCACCCCTGTCTGGAAAAATGCAACTGAGATGTCCAGACAGGGGTGAATAGCGTTCTAAGGGCTATTTTTTAGTACTAAACAAGGTTTTTTTAGTCGCTCGTACGGTAAAAGACAATTTTTCAAAAAAAAATTGAAATATGACTACGTATTTTTTGTCTCTCAATCGTCTTACTACCAAATCGGGTGGCAAACAGCGTTCGCAACGCCACGTCAGGACAAAATCCAAACTGGAAATCCATTGATGAATTACCGTCTTCCCTTACCAACCGAAATGGGACAAATCCAGCCGTTACATGGTCCCCAAAAGATGGTCGAGCCTACCTGCCGGGAAGAAAATGCCCCTATCGATAATTCAGCAGATAGGCCCGGTTTGGATACTGAACTGTTTATCCGAAAGAACTTCGAACAGGATGCCGATGCGGGCATTAGCCTATTATTTCGGCTATACTACTCGGTGTTGTGTAGCCATGCTGTCCGGTTTGTTTCATCGAAGGAAGTTGCGGAAGATATCGTGTCGGATATTTTCTACGAGTTCCACAGTCAGCTTCGGTTCCTGACCATCACGAGCTCATACCGAGCGTATTTATTTACGACTGTTCGGAACCGGGCCTTCGATTACCTGCGGGCTGAGATGCGCCAGAGCACTACCCTGGAAAATGCTGAGTTTATTCCGGCTCATGGCGCGCAAAACCCGGATTCCATGACGCAGTACGAAGAACTGTATCATGATGTGGAGAAGGCCATCAATGCCATGCCTCTGAAACGGCAGCAGATTTACATTCTGCATCGGTTTGAAGGGAAGAAATATCAGGAGATT
The DNA here is from genome assembly GCF_054777875.1 of Spirosoma koreense. Taxonomy (NCBI): domain Bacteria; kingdom Pseudomonadati; phylum Bacteroidota; class Cytophagia; order Cytophagales; family Cytophagaceae; genus Spirosoma; species Spirosoma koreense. Next base: position 157,241 of record NZ_BAAHAC010000013.1, read on the forward strand.
GCCGACGAATTAAACGTATCCCCACGAACGGTTGAAACACACGTATACCAGGCTATCCATCAGCTTCGGAATGCCCTGAAAAATAAATGGCAGTGTCTGGTTTGCCTGCTCGCCTTACTTTGTAGCTAAATTTATTTTTGGCAATGACTACGTGTTTTTAGGCGCCCAACCGTCTTAGAAGTTGACTAACGAATTCACACATGAAACCACGCATATCGAAAGAATCACTTTTCAATTATTTTGCCGGGCAGGCTACTGCTCTGCAAAAACAGCAAATTGATGAGTGGGTAAAAGTCGGGGAAAACCGCGAGTTTTTTTTCGAATGCCTGGTCATCTGGGAAACTCAGAACAGGCAGTTTAGTGTGGATACCAACGCAGCGTTGGACCGCCACCGGCAACGGATGGCTGGCGAAGTCAGCCAGTCGACTGCTGCGCCGGTGCGCTTTGATCCCCAACCGAGCCGTTCGACCCTGCCCACCTGGTTCGGCTGGTTTATAGCGGCTACGGTCAGTGCAGTCCTGCTGTTTACAGCAACACCCGCCAAAGAATACCTCTTGTTTGAGTCTTATCAAACGTCATTTGGCGAAACCCGTAGCCTGATGCTGTCGGATGGAAGCCGGGTGACACTCAATGCAAATTCATCCTTGCGGGTGCCCCGCTTTGGCTTTGGCGAAAAAACGCGAAAAGTTACCCTGACTGGTGAAGCTGACTTCACGGTAAAGCATCTGCCCAACCACCAGAAATTTGTCGTTCAGACCGATAAACAGTTCGAAGTAGTGGTACTGGGAACCGAATTCATGGTCAACACGCGGGAGTCCGGCCAGAAGGTGGTCCTTAACAAAGGAAAGGTTCAACTGCGGTATCAGGAAGGAAAAGCGACCAAACAACTGATAATGAAGCCCGGCAACCTGGTTACGTTCGACCGGCAGGGGAGGGCTAACCTGAAACAGACACCAAAGCCGCAGGATTACACGGCATGGAAGGAAAATCGGTTGGTTTTTGATGGGACAACGCTAGCCGAAGTTAGCCTTCTCTTTAAAGAAGTCTACGGGATTCACCTCCAGTTTGCCGACGAATCATTAACCAAGTGGACAGTTTCCGGCGCGTTTACGGCTACGAACGCCGACGAACTGATCGAAACCATGAGCAGTGCGGCCAACCTTACCTACCAGCGAAAAGGAGATACACTCTTTATATCCCAGGAGCCTTGATTAACTAATTCCTAAATCCTATGAAAAAATCAGTACAGCTTCTACTCCTCATCGGAGTAGTCATGGGACGCCTACAGCCTGGATTTTCCCAGACGTTCGCCCGGGCTCAGCAAATGCAGGCCAGAGAACTAACCCCCAAAACATCCCCCCGCCAACTGAAGGACATGCTCAAGATGCTTCAGGAGCACTATGCCACCGACATCCTGTTCTTCGACCGCAATGTGGAAGGCCTGATGGTTGCGCCCGATGCGATCAACCTGAACGCGAAAATCGAAGAGAATTTAAGCACACTGCTGAAGCCGTTTGGTTTGCGTTACAAAAAGGTCAAGAATGGCGGGTACGTTGTCATGGCCAAAGAAACCGCGGGGAAGAAAGACCCGACTAGTGCCCGATTTCCGGATAATGCCCTGATTAGTCCCGTTACCCTGGATAGTCAGCAAACGCTGTCATCGGTAGTTCTGGACCGCACTATTGAAAAGCCACCGGTTGCCGATATTGCTGTTCAGGGAACCGTTTCCGACGAAAAAGGCGAAGGCTTACCCGGGGTGAGTATTGTCCTGAAAGGAACACAGAAGGGAACCACCAGCGATGTCAACGGGCGTTACCGACTGGATGTGCCGAATGCAGCCTCCACGCTGATCTTTAGTTTTGTCGGCTACACCTCCCAGGAAATTGTAGTGGGGAACCGTACCAGTCTGGATATAACCCTGGCCACCGACAACAAAACCCTGAGCGAGATTGTCGTCATCGGTTACGGGGCCATTGAAAAGAAAGACCTGACTGGGTCGATTGCCTCGGTAGGCAGTAAATCCATTCAGGAGCTGGCGGTGCCCCGGGTCGACCAGGCTCTGATGGGGAAGGTAGCCGGCGTCCAGGTAAAACCTGTTTCGGGCGAACCGGGCGCGGCTCCGCAAATCCGGATACGGGGGGTGGGTAGTATTTCGGCGGGTACCGGGCCGTTGTACGTAGTTGATGGATTCCCGATCTCCAGTATACAGTCTCTGAATCCCAATGATGTGGAAACCATCGACGTGCTGAAAGATGCCTCGGCTACCGCTATTTACGGATCGCGGGGCGCCAACGGGGTCGTCATCATCAATACCAAACGGGGCAAATCGGGCAAGGCCGTCATCAATTTCAACTACCAGCTTGGCTTCCAGACCATTGCCAAACGACCGGTTTATCAAACGGGGCTGGAAGAAGCCCAGCACTATTACGATGGGGTGCGCAACCGAAACCTGGATGAAAACAACGACGTGTCCGGTGATCCGTTGAAGTGGAAATCGCCCGTACCCCAGACCATACTGGACGTAATCTCCGGAAAAAATACGTTCAATGAAGATCCGCTGGATGCGATTCTGCGCACCGCCCCTCAGCAACAGTATCAGCTTAGTGCTACGGGTGGCAGCGAGAACATCCGCTATGCCCTAAGTGGTGAATTCTTCAATCAGGATGGGATCATTCTTAACAGTAATTTCAAACGCTATTCGTTCCGGGCGAATATCGACGCCAAACTGACGCCGAAACTTTCCCTAAAAGTAAACTTTAACCCAACCTATACCGACAAAACAAACGTGGGAGGGGTGGGAGCCGAAGACTTGACCTCCTACAGCGATATTACGAACAACCCGCTATACAATGCCATCGTTATCCCGACCTACCAATCGCTGTTCAACCCCGATGGTAGCTACTATCCGTTCGGAAATGGGCTGGATGCGGTCGTGACCAGCAAAAATCCACTGGCGCTGGCAAAGGAAGTGAACGGGCGACAAAAGGGGGTTGGCTTTCTAGGAAATACCTTTCTTGAATATGCCATCCGGAACGATTTAAAAGTAAATGTGATGCTGGGTATCAACCTGATGAATATCAAGGGGAATTACTTTAAACCCCAGCTACCGGCCTTCTTAAATGAACTGGCAACGGGGTCCGATAATGCATCGCTTCGGTTGAACTGGATTACCGAAACGACGCTGAACTATACCAAAAGTATTGGTAAGCATAACTTCGCCGGACTGCTTGGGTACACAACCCAGCGGGAAACGTTTGAATCCAATACCCTGACCAGTAATAAATACCCGAATAACCTGGTACCGACGCTGAGTGCCGTTAGTAACATCCTAACGGCCGGATCATCCAACGTAGCCGAGTGGTCGCTGTTGTCCTATTTAGGCCGGATCAACTACAATTACAACAGCAAGTATTATGCAACGGCTTCAATCCGGACAGATGGCTCATCCCGCTTTGGCTCAGCCAATAAGTATGGCTTGTTTCCCTCATTAGCCTTAGCCTGGCGCGTTTCGGACGAAAATTTCATGAAGAATATTCGCCAGATAAATGAGCTGAAACTACGGGTTAGTTACGGCAGGACGGGAAATAATAACATTGGCAACTACGATCAGTTGGCAACTATTAACTACGAAAAATACGTACTGGGAAATACCGGTATTGGCGGCTATTCAGCCAGCCGGCTGGGCAATCCGAACCTGACCTGGGAAAAGCAGGAGCAAATCAATGCCGGTTTCGACGTCAGTTTTTTAAATAACCGGTTCGCGCTGACCCTCGATCACTTCCGGTCCAGAAATACCGACCTGCTCCTGAACGTGAATGTCCCGGATATCACAGGATTCAGTACGGCTTTACAGAACATCGGTGAAGTCAAAAATACCGGTTGGGAATTTGCGTTGAACACGGTCAATATCGAAGGAAAATTTCGCTGGCAGACCAGCTTGAATTTCTCCACCTATAAGAATCAGGTGACGAAGTTAGGTCCCTCGGGCGACCCTATTATTTCGCCACAGGGTGGCAATATTACCATGATCGGCCAACCGGTCGGGATGTTTTACGGCTGGCTGACCAACGGCATATTTCAGACGAAAGCGGATCTGGATAAAGGCCCCCTCTGGAATCCCGGTGGCCGGGATGCCTCGCGCGTGGGCGACGTTCGGTTTGTCGATATTAGCGGTCCCAATGGCGTGCCGGATGGCATCATCAACAGTTTCGACCGAACCATTATGGGTTCGCCCTACCCCGATTTCTTCTATGGTATGACCAATAACTTTTCGTATAAAAACTTTACGTTAAGTGTCAGCCTTCAGGGCGTGCAGGGAAACAGTGTGCTGGCTTTATCCCGTGAGCAATCGGCTAATGACCGGGCCCGGTTCCGGCAGTATGCGATCATGAATAATTACTGGAAATCGGAGTCTGATCCGGGCAATGGGTACTCGGTTCGGCCTAACGACGTACCCACGGGGAATTTCAGGGGAACCTACAGCCAGCGCTGGCTGGACAACGGCTCTTATCTCCGGATCAACAATATCGCCTTCGGGTACGCATTACCCGATAATGTAGCGAAGAAGCTTACATTCAGCACTATCCGGCTAACGTTTACGGCGAACAACCCCTTTCTATTTACGAAATACATTGGCTTCAACCCGGATGTTAGCCGTCCTGACAGCCCACTCGCACCCGGTGTGGAGCGGTATGATTACCCGACCGCGAAAAGCGTAATTTTTGGACTTAATCTGGGTTTTTAATCAGTTCATCGCATGAAAAAGATCCTAACCTTACTCGCCGTTTTCTGTCTGCTGCTAACGGCATGTACAAAACAATTTATTGAAATCCAGCCCCTCGATACTGTAACCGTGGATGTGTTGTATAAGACGGACAAAGACTATCAGGATGCCGTCATTGGTGTTTACAGTATATTCCAGGACCAGTACCAGAATATGTATTACTTCGGTGATATCCGGGGCGATGATAACTGGGACGAACTGGTGAAAGGAACGGCGGGAGCCGTCGATAATTTTACGCTGGCCAATGACGATCCGCTGCTGAGAGACACCTGGCGGAATTACTATAAAGCCATCACTCGCGCGAATGCCGTGCTGGAACGCATCCCCACGGCCGATGTCAAAGTAGTTACCAACAAAGACCGGCACACGGGCGAAGCCGAGTTTCTGCGGGCGCTGGCTTATTTTGACCTGGTCCGTATCTTCGGCGATGTACCGGCTATTACCAGAACGTTGAGCATTGATGAAGCCTACAAAACCCCCCGCGAAAAAGTAGATAAAATCTATGATGATATCATTATAAAAGATCTGCTCGATGCCGAAGCCAAACTGCCGGCCAGTTATTCCGGTGCGGATGTCGGTCGGGCTACCAAAGGAGCCGCCAGAGCGCTGCTGGGTAAAGTATACCTGACCCGGAAAGACTTTGTCAAAGCGGAAGCCAAGCTGCAGGAAGTGACAACCATGAGCTATGCGCTGTTACCTAACTGGGCCGATTTATGGGATTACACCAAGAACGAACACCACAGCGAATACATATACGACATTGAATATGAGCAGGGATTAGGCACCGAAGGCAGTGTTTTCACAAACCGCTTTACACCGAAGGTGACATCCATGATCGCGTTCTACAGCATTACAGGTGCCGTCGATGACCAGAATACCCCCCATCAGATGCTGTTTGATCTATTTGAAACCAAGGATAAACGAAAGGACATTACGGCATCAAGGGGCTATACCGATGCTACAGGAAAGTATATTCCCATCCTGATTTCCTCCAACAACATGTCCGCTTATACCCGGAAATACATTACGAAGATCACAGCAGCCAATGATAGTCCAGCTAACTGGAAAGTGATTCGCTATGCCGATGTGCTGCTGATGTACGCCGAAGCCTTGAATGAAAACGGTAAAACGTCGGCTGCGTTACCCTTTTTGAATCAGATTCGCACCAGGGCGGGTATTGACTCGTACGCTACGCTGACGCAGGCCGACATGCGGAATAACATCGCGGTTGAGCGCCGTCGGGAACTGGCGTTTGAGGGCCATCGGTGGTTTGATCTGGTGCGAACCGGACAGGCTTATCCGGTAATGCAGAAATTCGGCATGAAGCCCCACATGACGGTTTTTCCCGTGCCGCTGGCCCAGATTCAGATCGTTAACAATCCAGCCATATTCGCCCAAAATCCAGGTTATAATTAATTGGATCACGGTTGGGCGTCAGCCTCTTGGACGTCGAATCGTAATCAATTTTTCTGATCGATAAATTCTGAACCAAACCTTACTATGAAACGCACAAAAACTGTTTTTTCGCTTTTACTAGGCGGTTTATTCCTGTTGACAGCTACTGCCTGGATGGCGGACTCCGGCGATAAACTGGCTACTGTTGCCCCAAAGCCAGCTCCAAAAGTGCAACGGTTGTTGTACGTCGTAACGCCCGGCATTCGCAATTATTTAGGCTACGGTGGCCACGGAATTCAGGTCTTCGACATAGACAATAACCATAAGTTTGTCAAGTTCATCGAGACGCCCGGTGGTCTGTTAAGAAAAGACATGCCATCCCCCACGGGTGTGGCGAAAAAAGGCGTTCCCTCCAATGTGAAGGGGGTTGATGTGAGCCTGGCCACCAATTGCATTTATATCAGCACCCTGGAAGCCATTCAATGCATCGATCTGGTTACGGAAAAAACGCTCTGGGAAAAAGAATACGAAGGAGGTGTCGACCGGATTTCCATCTCGCCCGACGGCAAAACTATTTATGCACCTTCCCTGGAGAAAGCCCACTGGAATGTCGTCGACGCCAAAACCGGGGATGTAATCACTAAAATTGTCACCAATTCCGGAGCGCACAATACGATTTACGGACCAGACGGCAAAGAAGTGTACATGGCTGGTCTGAAATCGACCATGCTGAACGTAGCCGATACGAAAACGCATACGGTTAGCCGGCAGGTTGGCCCATTCAGCGCCGAAATACGGCCATTTACGATCAACGGGTCGCAGACGCTGGTGTACGTGAATGTCAACGGCCTGCTTGGCTTTGAAGTAGCCGATTTAGTGACGGGTAAATTCCTGCATCGCGTGGTGGTCGAAGGCTGGAACGCGGGTGAGGTAAGACGGCACAGCTGCCCTAGTCACGGTATTGGTCTGACGCCCGATGAAAAAGAACTCTGGGTATGTGACGGGCACAACTTGCGACTACATGTTTTCGACAACACGGTGATGCCGCCGGTCCAGAAAACAACGATAGCGCTCAAAGACATGCCCGGCTGGATCACGTTTAGCCTGGATGGTAAATACGCCTATCCCGCAACGGGTGAAGTGATCGACGTTAAAACGCGGAAGATCGTTTCCAATCTGGAAGATCAGGAGCACAACGATGTGCAAAGCGAGAAAATGGTTGAAATCCATTTCAGCGGGGGTAAACCTGTTGCCGCCGGTGATCAGTTCGGTCTCGGTCAGGTGAAAAAGATGGCCCGGAATTAAGCAGATGGTTTCAGTATCCAGCCTGCTGGTTGAAGTGGGCTGGATATGATAACCCACTACGCGTCAACCTGATGCCCCGAAAGTAGCATGAAGAAGTACTACCCTAATCTATATCTCCTGCTCATTGCCTGCCTGGCCAGTTTTGCCGTACGTGCTCAATCGACCGATGAGTGGACGGGCGAAAAGGCGGAGCAGTGGTATGCTAAGATGAACTGGCTCAATGGACTGAACGCTAAACCCGCCGACCCGATCAACAAGGTGGAATTTGCCAGACGCTACCACGCCAATAAAGCCGGTTGGGAAAAGGCCTTTGCTTTCCTGAAAAACACGGATTTTACCCGATTAAGGCCAGGCAAGTACCCCATCGACGATGATAACGTATATGCTACCATTTCCGAAGGTCCGCCCCGTGAGATTTCCAATTCGAAATGGGAGGCTCATCAGACTTACTCTGACATTCATTTTGTCGTGAAGGGCAAGGAAAAGATCGGGATTATTCCGACTGAGGAAGTAAAATCGAATGTGGCTCAGGTATACAGTGCCGACAAAGACATTGCGTTTTATACCACCGATCAGGGTAACTACTATGTAGCTGAACCGGGTGTTTTCTACATCGTCACGCCAACTGAAGCGCACAATCCGGCGAACAAAGTAGATGGGTACGATGGCGTCAAAAAAGTAGTTGTTAAAGTAAGGGTAACCCCCAAGTAGCCAGCCCTTTACAACTAAAGTTAAGTTCATTCGGGCATTGTTTCCAGTCAGATACCATGCGACTAGTGTTTTTAGATACCAAAACCGTTGGTAATGTTCCCAACCTAAATGTATTAGAGAAATACGGCCAGGTAAGGTATTACCAAACAACCCTGCCGTCGCAGACGCGGGAGCGCATCCAAGATGCGGATATCGTCATCACCAACAAAGTGGTTCTTGATGAGGCCGTTATCAACGAGGCACCGAATTTAAAACTCATCTGCATTGCCGCAACGGGTACGAATAATGTAGATAAGGTAGCGGCAGAAGGCCGGGGTATTCCGGTGAAGAATGCCGCCGATTATTCGACCCAGAGCGTGACGCAGGGAACCTTTGCCATCCTGTTGCATCTGCTAGTGAATATTCCTTATTTCGATCGGTACGTCAAAGAGGGCGAGTACGCGAAAACTGACATATTCACGCACTTTGGTCCCGGATTCTGGGAGCTGACCGGGAAACGGTTCGGGATCGTTGGCCTGGGGGCCATTGGCCGCCAGGTTGCCAAAATGGCCGATGCTTTTGGTTGCGAGGTCGTGTATTATTCCACCTCCGGCCAGAATAATCAGCAACCGTATCAACGCCTGGAATTAGACGAGTTTTTACGGACCTGCGACATCGTGTCTATCCACGCTCCCTTAAATGCGAACACGGCTAACTTTATTAATTATGAGCGACTGACAAAGATGAAGAAGTCGGCCATTCTGATTAACGTAGGTCGGGGTGGTATTGTGTCTGAAGCTGATCTGGCCAAGGCACTGGACGAAAACCTGATCGCCGGAGCGGGCATCGATGTTTTTACTCAGGAGCCCATCAGCCCGGACAATCCACTTTTGCACGTAAAGCAGAAAGAAAAGCTGGTGCTGACACCCCACGTAACCTGGGCGAGCATCGAATCCCGCACGCTGCTCATGGAGAAAGTGGGGCAGACTATTGAACAGTTTTTACAGGAACATGTGCAGCAGGCACCACCAGTTCATTTATAGGTTGGGTAATTCAGGATTCTCCCCTTCCTCCGTAGCTGGGAGGGGTTGAACCTTTCAAAATCATTCCAGCCAGGCTATTTATCACCGAAGAGCAGCGACCACAACTAGTTGTGAGTTTGTAAGAAGAGCGAAAAGCCTTAGTCAGGCAATATTGATACCGAACGCATGAAAATCAGAGCCGCCGTTTTACATGAAATGGGTAAAGAACGCCCATACACCAGCAGTAAACCACTGACCATCGAAACGGTCGATTTACAGCCACCCCAGCCGGGCGAAGTGCTTGTTCGGATTAAGGCAGCCGGGCTTTGCCACTCCGATCTGTCGGTAATTGACGGAAACCGACCCCGTCAGATGCCCATGGTGTTAGGCCATGAAGCGGCTGGTGAGGTGGTCGAACTGGGTTCCGGCGTTCATGATTTAGCGGTGGGTGATCACGTTGTGTTTTCATTCCTGCCCATCTGTGGTCATTGCATGCCCTGCATGACGGGTCGTCCGGCGCTCTGCGCAAATGGTCTGGCATCCAATAACAAAGGAGAACTATTAGAAGGAGGTCTTCGCCTGCAGGATAGTCAGGCGCGCCCTGTTCATCATCACATGGGCGTGTCGGGCTTTGCCGAGTACAGTGTCGTATCCCGCAAATCCATCGTAAAAATTGATTCGACCTTACCCTTCGATATTGCAGCCCTGTTTGGCTGCGCCATCATGACGGGTGTCGGGGCTGTGATAAATACGGCGAAACTGTCACTCGGTGAAACGGTGCTGATTACCGGGATGGGCGGGGTTGGTTTTGCCGCGCTGTTAGGCGCTCTGGCTGGGGGAGCCAGTAAAATCATTGTGGCCGATGTCAACAGGGACAAGCTGACAAAAGCCCTTGAATTAGGTGCCGATGCGGTCGTCGATTCCTCGCAGCCCGACGCGGTCGAGCAGGTCAAAGACCTGACCAGCGGGGGTGTAAATATCGGATTTGAATTTGCTGGTGTGGTGGCGGCCCTCGAATTTACCTACCAGGCTACAGCCAGGGGTGGAAAAACCGTTACCGCTGGATTACCGCATCCCAGCAAAATGATGCAGTTATCGCCTACAAAACTGGTGGCGGATGAACGAACTCTGCAAGGATCGTACATCGGAAGCTGCGTGCCGGCGCGGGACATTCCGGCTTATATTTCGCTGTACCAGGCGGGTCGCCTTCCCGTCGATAAGCTGATGACCCACCAGTTAAAGCTGGATGATGTAAATATAGGATTTGAGCGACTGGCCAAAGGCGAAGCGATTCGCCAGATTATCACTTTCTGATCATGACCGCAACGAACACATCGCAGAACTCGCTGATTCGCACCCAGGCCTACGTCAACGGCCAATGGGTGAATGCGGCCAGTGGCGAAACATTCACCGTAATCAACCCGGCTACGGGCGAAACCATTGCGCAGGTGACCGACATGGATCAGTACGATGTTCAAAAAGCCATTGATGTCGCTCATAACGCCTGGCCCGCTTACCGCGACAAGACAGCGAAAGAGCGGGCAGCGCTGCTCAAAAAATGGTTCGCCCTGATTCTGGAGAACAAGGAGGAACTAGCCCGGTTGATGACGATGGAATGCGGGAAAGTGCTGGCCGAGAGCCGGGGCGAGGTGGAGTACGGGGCTGCGTTCATCGAGTGGTTTGCCGAAGAGGCCCGGCGTACCTACGGCGATGTGATTCCGGCCAATACCCGCGACAAGCGGATTGTAGTGATCAAACAATCCATCGGCGTTACAGCCACGATCACCCCCTGGAATTTTCCGCTGGCTATGATTACCCGCAAGGTAGGTCCGGCGCTGGCCGCTGGCTGCCCGGTGATTGTAAAACCACCCACCGAAACACCCCTGACCGCTTTAGCTGTTTCGTACCTAGCCGAGAAAGCAGGGTTTCCACCGGGCGTTTATAACACCATAACGACCTCGAAAAATACGGAAGTTGGCCTGGAACTGTGCGAAAACAGCAAGGTTCGAAAACTCTCGTTTACCGGCTCAACGGCAATCGGCAAGCTGCTGATGAAACAGTGTGCGTCGAACCTGAAAAAGATTTCGCTCGAATTGGGCGGCAACGCCCCGTTCATCGTCTTTGACGATGCCGATATTGATGCCGCTGTTAAAGGCGCTATGGCTTCGAAGTTTCGCAACAGCGGGCAGACCTGCGTCTGTGTCAATCGGCTTTATGTGCATGATAAGGTGTACGACGAATTTACTGATAAACTCGCCAAAGCCGTCAAAGCGCTTCGGGTTGGTAACGGTCTGGACAGCGATTCGCAGATCGGGCCGCTGATCAACGAAAAAGGACTGGAAAAGGTAAAGCGTCACCTGACCGATGCCGTGTTGAAAGGAGCCCATGTGCTGGTGGGTGGCCATGGACTGGAGGGATTGTTTTTTGAACCGACCATTCTAACCGATGCTACCGCCGACATGATTATTGCCCAGGATGAAATATTTGGTCCGGTCGCTCCGATTTTCCGATTTACGGATGAACAGGAGGTGATTGAGCAGGCCAATGCGTCCCCTTATGGGTTGGCTTCTTACTTCTACAGCAAAGACATTAACCGCTGCTGGCGCGTGGCCGAAGCCCTGGAATCCGGTATGGTCGGCATCAATGATGGTATGATCTCGACCGAAGTAGCCCCGTTCGGTGGGGTTAAGGAGTCCGGTGTTGGTCGGGAAGGGTCTAAGTACGGTATGGATTTTTACACTGAAATTAAGTATCTGTGCTTTGGAGGCATCAGTTAATCATTTTCTGACAGGATTAGCAGGATTTGCAGGATGAAAACAGGATTGTAAGTCCTGTCTATCCTATGAATCCTGTCAAAAAACTACGCTATGCTTGAACCTATCACCAAACCCAAATTGTCAGTTTCGCCTTCGCTGCTGCGCCAACTGTTTCAGATCCCCGTTATTGTAGCGGCTCTGGGTTACTTTGTCGATATATACGATTTATTGCTGTTTAGCATTGTTCGCGTGCAGAGTCTGAAAGACCTCGGCGTTGCCGATGCGGATATGCTGCCTCAGGGTATCTATCTGATTAACACGCAAATGGCAGGTTTACTGGTGGGGGGGATTCTCTGGGGCATCCTGGGTGATAAACGCGGTCGACTCTCGGTCTTGTTCGGGTCGATCCTGATTTATTCGCTGGCCAACATTGCCAATGGCTTCGTGACCTCGGTTGATCAGTATGCCCTGCTGCGCTTCATTGCCGGGGTTGGTCTGGCCGGTGAACTGGGCGCGGGCATCACACTGGTAGCCGAAATTTTGCCCAAAGAAATCCGGGGTTACGGTACGTCGCTGGTGGCTTCGGTTGGGTTGTTGGGCGCGGTACTGGCTTATTTCATTGCCGATATGTTCGCCTGGCGGGTTGCTTACTTCATTGGCGGAGGGTTGGGACTACTCCTGTTGCTGATGCGGGTCAGTGTGTTCGAGTCGGGTATTTTTAGCCAGGTCAAGGAAAAAGAAACGGTATCCAGAGGTAATTTTTTGCACCTGTTTTCCAGTGGTCCCCAGTTCCTGAAATACCTGCGTTGCATTCTGATTGGGCTGCCCGTCTGGTTTGTGGCGGGTATCCTGATGACGTTTTCGCCCGAGTTTGGTAAAGCGTTGGGTCTCAGCGAACCAATAGTGGCTGGTAAAGCTGTCATGTGGGAATACATCGGGCTGGCTATCGGCGATTTGTCGAGTGGCGTTTTCAGCCAATACCTGAACAGTCGGAAAAGAGTACTGGGTTTATTTTTGGTATGGACGGCTTTGCTAGTGGTGGTGTATTTATACGTACCGTTTCAATCGGCTACCGCGTTCTATGCCATTTGTGTAGCCCTGGGATTCGGGGTAGGGTACTGGGCTTTGTTTGTGACCATTGCGGCTGAACAGTTCGGGACGAATCTGCGGGCGACGGTGGCGACGACGGTACCGAATTTTGTGCGGGGGAGCATCAACATCATGACGCCGTTATTTCTGCTGTTCCGAGACATGCTGGGCATTGTCAATGGGGCCGCTTTGTTAGGAGCATTAACTATTCTGACCGCTTTCCTCGGCCTTTGGAAGATGGAGGAAACCTTTGGTAAAGACCTGAATTTCCTGGAAGATTAAATGGCATAATCTCTTTCTGAAAACCTGTTTATTGGCAATAAGTGACCGGATGCTAATCGGGTCAGCTGTGGGAGCATTGTGGAAATTTACTGACTGTTTGACCTTGACTGTCCTATGAAACACGCTCGTTTTACCAAATTTCGGACTAGATCGATACGCCTGTCAAGGGGCGCAGCCGTAACGCTTATTTGCCCCATGACCAACTATCTAACCAGTATCGTAGCGGCTGGGGTCCAGTACATGCACAACAACCTCCGGCGTCGTCAACTGGGTAAGGGCACCACTGGTAGCGACTTCGACCTGACCGTGACTGATCAGACGTTCGGACGTGATCTGTATATGAAGACGAAAAATATTGCCTTCTTCGTAGAGAACTTAGTGTACATTACTCCCAAACTAACGCTAGCACCGGACTTACGTATAGAGGGGAGCGTCAGCGATATGCAGGGTTCTATTTCGTACTATGCGCCCGCTGATTTGCCGAGTAGCATCAGTCACTGTTTTGCTCTTTTGGACGTTAATGCGCAGTACCGATCCAATGCGACCACTAAATTCTATGCCGGAATAGCGCAGGCTTATCAACCCGTTGTCATCAAGGACATCATTCCGGGGTCGGTGTTAGAAAGGGTTGATAAAAATCGGAAAGACGCCTTTGGTTATAATTTCGAAGCGGGCGTTACGGGCAACGTCGGCTCGCTGCTGACTTGGGTGCCAACAACCTTACCAACAAACAATACGTCACTAAGCGCCCCACGATGTACCCAGGGGGCGGTATCTGGCCTTCCGACGGACGAAGCGCGGTGCTTTCGTTCGACATCAGGTTCTAATCAACGATTCACCAGAAAAGGCAGCAAACTGAACTGACGACAATGACCTGGATACAGCCCATTAATCCCCTGCACAATCTGACCCTGTCGGCGCTGGTAGCGTTCCTACCGATTGCTTTCATCTTTTGGGCGCTGATCATCCGAAAAATGAAAGGCTATCAGTCCAGCGTATTAACCCTGGCGCTGGCACTGGTTTTAGCGGTCATCGTTTACAGGATGCCCATACCACAGGTCCTGGCGTCGGCTCTACATGGCGCTTTATACGGGCTGTTTCCCATCTGCTGGATTATTCTGGGGGCGGTGTTTTTGTATAACGTAACCGTAGCCAGTGGTCAGTTTGAGATTATCAAGAATGTCATGTCGTCGATTACCCCCGACCGGCGACTGCAAGCCCTGCTCATTGCCTTTTCGTTCGGGTCTTTTCTGGAAGGATCTGCCGGTATGGGAGCGCCCGTCGCCATCACCTCCGCCATGCTGGTGGGTATGGGCTTTACGCCCCTGTACGCGGCTGGTATATGCTTAATCGCCAATACGGCACCCGTCGCGTTTGGCTCGGTCGGGGTTCCGGTAATCATCGCGGCCCAAGTGTCTGATTTGCCCGAAATGGCCATTTCGCAAATGATCGGCCGAACCCTGCCCACGTTATCGTTCATTATGCCCTTCTATCTGATTGGTGTTATGGCGGGGGTTAAACGGTCCGTAGAGGTTCTCCCCGCCTGTCTGGTAGCCGGTTTTACGTTTGCTCTTGTCCAATGGCTTACCGCCAACTACCTAGGTCCCATGTTGCCCGGTGTGTTGGCCGGATTAGCCTCCCTGATGGCGCTTATCCTTTTCTTACGGTTCTGGCAGCCCAAAACAATCTGGCGCTTCAGCGAGGAGCCGCCCGCGTCCACCGTCCCCCAGAGGTATACAGCGGGTGCCATCCTGCGGGCCTGGTCGCCTTTTCTGCTGATGACGCTCATGGTGGTTGCCTGGGGGCTTCAACCCGTTAAGGATGCCCTGAACTCCATTAGCACAGTAAAATTCATGATGCCGGGGTTGGAAAATGCGATCGCCAAAGAAGACGGGAGTCCACTACTGATCAAACCCTACGAATTTAATTACCTGTCCAATTCTGGCTTAGGGGTTCTGCTCGCTTCGCTGATAGCCATGCCGTTGGTAGGTATGCGCTATCGGCAGGGTACCCAAATTTTTGTGGCGACGCTGAAACAATTACGGTTTCCGGCCCTGACCATTGCCTCGGTTGTCGGCTTTGCTTTTGTGGTCAATAATTCAGGTATGTCAGCCACGATGGCGATGGCCATTGCCAGCACGGGCGTACTGTTTCCTTTTTTCTCCCCCGTATTGGGCTGGCTGGGCGTATTCCTGACCGGTTCTGATGCTTCGGCCAATGCCCTGTTCTGCAAATTACAGCGCACATCGGCCGAAGCCATTGGAATTGACCCGCTGATTACCGTGAGTGCCAATGCCACTGGCGGGGTAACGGGCAAAATGATTTCACCCCAGTCGATTGCGATTGGAACGGCTTCCGTTGGGTTATCCGGCCGGGAAGCCGAACTATTCCGATTTACTGTCAGGCATAGCTTCATTTTACTCTTTCTGGTTTGTGTGCTGACTACCTTCCAGGCTTACCTGCTCACCTGGATTATACCCGCTTACACGCAGCTCTCTACCGATGGCTCAACGGCCGTTTCGCAGGTAGCCAAAGGGTTTACGTATCTGCTTATCCTAGCCGCAACGCTGGCGTTAATTATTTTATCCGTCTTTCTGTTGAACCGTCAGTCATCTGGCCAGCCGTCATCGACAGCCCATCACTAATCTTCATGTATACTCCTATGCCAACAACATTCACCATCCGGCCCCATTTGCAGGACCGATATCCTGACGTGTATACACCCGAAGCGCTCGAGGCTTTAGCGGTTTTAGCCCCGTTCAATCAACGCATCAAAGCCGTTATGGCAACACGGCTGAAGCGCCGGACTGACCGCCAGCAAACCCAAACCCGCATTGGCTTCCTCGACCCGGAAAGTACGATTCCTGGTACCCAAATTAAGGTGAAGGACGCCCGCGACGGCAAGTTTGACGGCGCACCCATTCCGGCTGATCTGCAACGCCAGTGGATTCAGGGAACCGGACCAGCCGCCAAACCCAATGCGCCTATCGAAAATAGCATCCGCAATGTGGCCTACGCCCTGCTGTCGGGGGCTGATGGCTGGATGTTCGACGGGGAAGATGCTCTGGGACAGATAACCACCATGTCGCTCGACAACCAGCGGAATCTTAAACTGGCTATCCATAAAGACCCGCTCTTTCTATCCGTTGCCCGTCAGGTAGCCGACGAAATGAACCGCTGGGCAGAGCCATTTCTAGGCCGTAAGATCATCACCGACTGGGAAAGCCAACTGGATTTTACCACCAAAATCTTCCGGGCGCGGGGCCTTCACCTCGACGACCGCCACATCCGTGATGCCGACGGGGTAGCAATGGCCGCGTCAATTGTGGACCTGACGCTTTACGTCGTCAACAACTACGAAGCGCTTCAAGGGGCAGGTTCTTCTATAGTGCTCTACCTGCCCAAAATTCAGACTGCCGAAGAAGCGGGCGTGTGGAACGAATTGCTGAGTGCCCAGGAAACACATCTGAGCTTGCCTATTGGCACCATTAAAGTGTACGTACTAATTGAACAGTTAGAGGCTACTCATCAACTGATGGAGATTCGGGCGGTACTCGGTAAGCACTTTGTTGGCTTCAACACTGGCCGCTGGGATTACATCAACAGCGTGGCTGATGCTATGGCCTGGGACAAGAACTTCGTCAATCCCAACATCGAGGCCATTACCATGACCTACGGCTACATGCGAAATTACGAAGACCGCGTCCGTCGTGCGGTCAATACCCCCGACCAGACGGGCAATTTTGCACTCTGGCAGGGTGGTATGGAGCCCAACATTCCGGTCGGTTCAGAAGCCGGGGTGGCGGCCAGTATGGCAAAAGCCATAGCCGGGGCCGAGCGCGAACAGCGCGAAGGGGCCAGTGGTAAGTGGGTGGCTCATTGGAAAATGGTGCACATAGTACGGCCAGTCTGGGAAAAAGTGGGTGATGCCAACCAGCTAGGCCGTTCGTTCCCTCCATTGACGTATACGCAGCAGGATGCCGATGGGTTGATTGAGCTGGAGCCAGCTCCGCGCGACATTCGGGGAGCGCGTAACCTGCTGAGCGTGGCCTTACAATATGGCAACGCGTTTGGTCAGGGCATGCAGGCAGCCGCATTGAAATCCGCTGATTTCTTTGGTGACGACAATATTTTGTACTTGATGGAGGACATGGCCACGGGCGAAATCCGGTTGAGTATTCTCTGGGAGTGGTTGCATAAGAATGCCCGGCTAACCGAAAGCGATGAGGAGACAGGGGCTAAAGCGGGCGATGTTTTTACGGAAGATATATTCCATCGGTTGATGAAGGAGGAATACGATAAATTACTAAAGGCGTCCAGCAAGGATGTCTTTACTGATTCCAAAACGACGACGCTGCCCATTGCCTTAGAAATTGCGAAAGTTTACGTTCTCAACAACGTAAAGGCTCCCTGGTACATCGATCTGCTGAATATCAACCTGAACAACACGGACCTGACGGAAGCAAAACGCCGAATCAGTTTGTATATGGATACGTTGGTAAGCGACGGAAAACGTATCACCGAAAACCTTGATTTTGTCCTATCCAGCCAACCGGCTTCGGTTGCTGTATCCTAACCCCGTATTCAACGAGAGAAGAAAAAATGGCTACAAAACACATCATCATTGCGCCGGGTGACGGGATCGGTCAGGAAGTAACTGCGGTGGGCAAAAAAGTGCTGGAAGCGATTGCCGCCAAATTTGGTCATGAGTTTACCTACGATGACGTGCTGATTGGGCACGTATCCATCGTAGCTACCGGAAGTCCCCTGACGGACGAAGCCCTGGAAAAAATGCGGCAATCCGATGCGGTATTGTTTGGCGCAGTCGGGCATCCCGATTATGATAATGATCCCAGCGCACCCGTACGTCCGGAACAGGGTCTATTTCGAATGCGGAAAGAATTAGGTCTCTACGCTAACCTGCGACCGATCAAACTGTTTAATGAATTATTGGGAGCTTCCAGCATTAAACCCGAGGTATTGAAAGGGGCTGATATTCTCTTCTTTAGAGAACTGACGGGCGATGTCTATTTTGGCGAAAAGGGGCGGAAAAATGGGGGCGATACGGCGTTCGATATGGCCGAATACAGCCGCTACGAAGTGGAACGGATTGCCAGGAAGGCCTTTGAAGCCGCGCGCAGCCGCCGGAAAAAGCTATGTTCTGCCGATAAGGCAAATGTGATGGAAACCGGTCGTCTGTGGCGGGATGTCGTACAGAAAATGGCGCTGGATTATCCCGATGTAGCCGTCGAACACCAATATGCCGATGCCCTGGCGATGTTACTCATCAAAGATCCGCGCCGGTTCGATGTGGTGGTAACCGCTAATCTGTTCGGGGATATCCTGACCGATGAAGCGTCACAGATTGCGGGATCGATGGGTATGCTGGCCTCGGCTTCCGTCGGCGACGGGACGGGCGTTTACGAGCCGATTCACGGGTCCGCCCATGACATTACCGGCAAAGGCATCGCCAACCCGCTGGCGTCGGTCCTGTCAGTAGCCCTCTTGCTCGACATTTCGTTCGGTATGAAAGAAGAATCGGAGACGGTGATCCGCGCCGTTGAGCACTTATTAAAAGACAATTATCGGACCCGGGATATTGCCGATTCGGCGACACCTGCTGACCGAATATTAGGCACCGAAGCCATCGGTAAACAGGTGCTGTCCTACCTGTAAACTAAACGGAATAAAGTCGCTTCAAATAAGTCTCATTTTCTGCAGCAAGAGATACGCCGGGAAGATGCTCTGGCCTGCCACGCCAAACTGGAGGTTATTCCTACAAAAGAGTAAAGCACTCAGGCCGACTTATCCTTAGCGTATTCGTCGGGCGTAGCCGAACTCTGTCTGGCCATCGCTGAAAATCGGTAAGATGTGTATAAAAACACCGCTAAAGAAAACCTGGTGGCCGTCATCAGTAACGGAACGGCGGTGCTGGGTCTGGGTGATATTGGTCTCGAAGCCAGCAAACCGGTGATGGAGGACAAAGGGCTGCTGTTTAAATCTACGCGGATATTGATGTATTCGACATTGAACTCTATACCCAAAATGTCGATGAGTTCATCCGCATGGTGAAAATACAGGAGCCAACCTTCAGAAGAGTCAATCTGAAAGATATTAAAGCGCCGGAATTCTAGCCATTGAAGAACGGCTCAAGGCGGAGTTGTCAATTCTCATTTTGCCCGATAACCAACACGGCACAGCCATTATTTCGGCAGCTGCCCTGCTCAATGCACTGGTGATTGTCGGCAAAACGATTGATGACGTGACGATTTTGGCTACTGGCGGGGGCAATGCTTACACTACTTTCGGGTCTTTCTCTAAAAGTTCGATCTGTTCCAAAACTGCTACTGCGAGTTCCGCCAAATGGGCAAACACTTGATTTTTTAAGCTTCGTTTTAGCTGGCTCCATAACAACTCGACAGGTTTTAGTTCAGGACTATAAGCAGGCAAACGTTCTAAATGAATCCGACCGGGCTTGTTTTGTAGCAGAGTCTTGAGCGTTTCGCTGCGGTGGATGAAAACCCATCCGCTACGGCGGCCCGGCCAAATGACAACCAAGTCTGGTTTGCGATAGCGGCCACAAAGCTTCCAATATCCTCGCTAGTAAAAGGCTGGTCCTGCCCCATTACATACAAGGGGCCGTTGGGGGCAATAGCCGCAATCAGACCGCTCCGGCGGACCGTTTTCTGTAACAAGCGCCCAACTTGGGAAGGGTCATAACTGATATGAAAGGGCTTCTTGATAACTTCATTCTTTATCCAGCGATTTCATAGCTGTCATATCATCAGAAGACAACTCGAAGTCGAATACATTGAAATTTTCACTTATCCTTTTCGTATTTGTTGATTTGGGAATAGCCACGACTTCTCGTTGAATTAACCAGCGTAGCACCACTTGAGTAATGCTCTTATGGTATTTGCTTGAAAGCGCTTTTAACAGCTCATTCGTAAACAGACGGGCCTTACCCTGAGCAAAGGGTGCCCATGATTCCAACTGGATGCCTTGAGCCGTCAACGCTTGCTGCATGGCTGTTTTCTGGGAAAACGGATGCGTCTCCACCTGATTGACGGCCGGTGCCACACGATGCCGCTTCAGTAAATCCTGAATCTGGTCCATATTGAAATTACTGACACCTATCGCCCTTACTTTACCTTCTTTGTACAACTCTTCCATGGCTGCCCAGGAGGCATTTACGTCGCCCTGCGGCAGATGTATCAGGTATAGATCAATATAGTCAAGCCCCAATTTTTTCAGCGATGTGTCAAAGGCACTCTTGGCTAGTTCATGCCCAGGAGCCGCAGGCAAAAATTTGGTGGTCACAAAGATGTCTTCTCGCTTGATCTTACTTTTTTTAATCGCCCTACCCACCGAGTCTTCATTATGGTAGGCTGCCGCTGTATCGATCAGTCGGTAGCCAATAGTTAATGCATGGAGCACAGCCTGCTCACACGCTGAACCGGTTAGCAAGTACGTGCCAAAGCCAAGCAGCGGCATTTTTATGCCGTTATTTATTGTTACGTTCATCAATTTATATCTATTGTTTAGAAGCCATGAGAAGATCTATCATCTTGATTATGATATGCTTACTTGCCTTGTAGGTTTGCCAGGATTGCCGGATAGCGCTCTCCCTGTAGGCTGATGGTGTCTAAAGCCTGATTGATGGTGGCCACATCATCCTTGGTTAAGGTAATGGCTGAACCGCCTATATTTTCGGCTAAGCGAGACATTTTTGTGGTTCCCGGAATCGGTACAATCCAGGGCTTTTGGGCCAGCAGCCAGGCTAAGGCGATCTGCGCTGGTGTGGCCGCGGGTCCCCGCCGGGACATTCCGGTTGCGTTATGTTCGGTGGCAATCTTGACCACAAGGTCAACAATGATTTGATTCGCTTCGCGGTTTTCTTTGCTAAAACGAGGCATGACATTTCGCCAATCGGTCTTCTCGAATTGGGTGTCCGCATTCATCTTGCCCGTTAGAAATCCCTTACCCAACGGGCTAAACGGAACGAAGCCAATGCCCAATTCCTCAAGCAACGGAATGATCTCTTTTTCCGGTTCGCGCCAGAACATGGAGTATTCGCTTTGCAGGGCGGTCACGGGCTGTACGGCATGCGCTCGGCGTATACTTTGCACGCCGGCTTCACTCATCCCGAAGTATTTTACTTTGCCCTCGGCAATCAACTCGCTTACCGTTCCGGCAACGTCTTCAACAGGCACATTCGGGTCTACCCGGTGTTGATAAAACAAGTCGATATAGTCGGTTTGCAAATAGCGGAGCGAGTTTTCCGCCACCTGCCTAATGCGTTCCGGGCGACTATCCAACCCATCGGTATTCCGGCCGTTTTTAAAGCCGAACTTGGTAGCGATGATTACTTGATCACGTACATGGTGCAGTGCTTTTCCTACCAACTGTTCATTAGCACCTTGTCCATACACTTCTGCGGTATCAAAGAACGTAATGCCCGATTCATATGCTTTTTGAATGAGGGCAATGGCATCGGTCTCATTTGTTGCCGGACCATACCCGTGGCTTAGTCCCATGCAGCCGAAACCAAGTTCGGAGACGGCTAATCCTGAGGTTCCTATTTGTCGTGTTTTCATGTTGGATGTTTTGAGCTGCAAAATTGTGGCGGCCGGGCGAGCCATCCTGTATACAGATTACGGGTTTCTCTACCATTATTACTGATTGAGAAGGCCGGTAGGATAAGGGCCTATCGGAACCTGTAAGTTTGTCCTGATAAACCAAGAAGGCATGGAAGAGATTGTGAAAATCAGCAGCATCGCGCAGTACAATAGTATGCGGGGCGTCCCGACCCAACACCCGCTGGTGGCGGTGATTGAGCTCATTGACAAAGCCCTGATGGAATGCTACATTCAGACATGGATACCTTCTTTGTATCAGTAGAACGCCTTGAAAACGAAGCGCTTATAGGTAAGCCCGTTATTACAGGCGGAACGCCATACCTTAGTGTATTCGCAGCTCGCCAATTTGGTGTATACGGGAGTTTCAGTGTCCTCGAATTTCAGTTCACAGTTTGAAGCACTCTATAAAACAACTTTATTCACGACTTGTGATACGTTTGATAAACGTTCCTTTAGCAAATGTTAAATCCTGAATATCTGCTTTTTTCTAAGTTGTAGCCGTTTGGTTTAACGACACGTACATACCTGGGAAACATATTCGTAAACATTTTACTCTTCATTCTCAATCAGGAGTGTTTAATGAGAATATAAAATACAGTTTCCAATTTGTGCTAACTTTCGGTATGAATAGAGCAGAGCCGAAACCATCCTAGCTGAGCTTGTCCAGTCAGTAGAGGGTACCACTGATGCATCATCCATTCCATACGTGATGAAAGGATGTCGAGAGCCTGCTTATGCCATCGAGCAATATTCTGGGGGTAATAACCGGACAAACGAGGGGACAGGTTTAGTGGTGGATACTTTGAGGCAGCAAATGCCCACTTCAAAACTAATTCACCCAGTCATTCTTCGCATTCGCACCAATTCTAAATTCCCTTTGCTAATGCGGTAGTTGGGAACAATCACGGAAGGCATTCAGGCAATTGTTGGCCGTAAACCAAGTCAGTTTCTGGACCTTCAGGACGACAAAGGCCAAGCTGGCGATCAACTCATGCTTTTCCTAGTCTATTGGTTGAAAGACATTGCATAGAAATCGGTACTGTCTAGTATAGGTTAAAGGCTTTAATTAGCTAGTGTTTGAATGTTCTTTTCAGGAGGAGTTCGTGAGACGCTGGCTATTTGTCTCCAGTCTATTGGTAACAGGTGCTTTCCCAAAAAAAGTGCTGCTGAAGATCGTCTCTAAATTTCACTGTAACCTTTTTGGGTTGGCAGAGTTTCCGCTCAATTCATCCTATACGCCCACCCAACATAACCGCTATGCGTTCGATTGCATACCGCATCCTGCTGTTTATCAGTCTATATAGCCCAGCCGCTTTTACGCAGCCAGTAGCCGATTCGACAAGCCGACAAGTGGATGTCCTTTTTTCCAAATGGGCCAGCCAGCAGGCACCGGGTTGCGCAGTTGGCATTGTTCGGGGTGCTCAACTGGTGTATGCCAAAGGATTTGGTCTGGCCAATCTGGAACATAAGCTACCCATCACACCCAACAGCGTCTTCTACATGTGTTCCGTCTCCAAGCAATTTACAGGCTATGCCATTGCCCTACTGGTCCAGGCCGGTAAGATCAAGTTAACCGAGGATGCTCGACTCTATCTGCCCTGGTTAGCCGACTTCGGTCATTCCATAACGGTTCAGCATTCACTGAATCATACCAGTGGCCTGCGGGACGATATCTCATTGGCCGAGTTTTACGGCCTCAATCTGGACGGGGTACTCACCCAGGAACTGTCCCTCCAAATGCTCAAACAACAGCGCACCCTTAACTTCGTTCCGGGTGAGAAATTTGCCTATTCCAACTCGAACTACGTTCTACTGGCCGAGATCGTCAAAAAAGCCAGCGGCATGTCCTTCAAAAAATCCGGTTATACATACTTCGCAAAACGATTAGTTCGAATGATTCGATTGCCGTTGTATTCGGTCAAAAGTATCTTCATTTTCGCAACCGGCTATCTAGTGATAGGGGAGATTGACTGATGACTTCTACCCCCGCAAAGAAAGCATGTTGGGGATGCAACAACAGATTGTAAGACATCTCTAAGATGACCGAAGGCTCCTTCTTTTTAATCAGGAACGGGCGGCAATTACGCTGAATCGACGGGGTGGGTAGCCTGAGCGTCAACATCCATGGCCGCTGATCTAGGACAAATAAGGTACAATGTACATTGATATAAACCAGCCACGAGAGCGAAGTATCTGGTAGGAGCAAAAACAGAATCAGGGTTTAGGCTGTATGATTTAATAGTTTAGTTATATTCATCTCTAAGCCCATTACATCAATTGGTAACAACCGGTCAAATTAACTCAGCGTGTTTGACGATTAATCGCTTAACTGATGAAACTTATCCTACTTTTTACGCTCTTATCGAGCGCAGTCGTTACACGTATAGCCGCCCAAAGCCGAGTGGCAATTGCGCCGACCTATTGGTTCAGTTATAATCCCTACTCATACCAACTCAACTATACGTTTAACGGGTCGACAAGCCAAACTCCCATAGCTGGACACGATATAGTTTCAGCCGTTGGTTTAACACTCCGCTATCGGTTTACCCCTCATTGGGATGTATCCCTGGGCGGCTTTTATTACCGGGATACCAATCATATCAAGACTCCGCAGAGTCCGTACAACGAGTCTACATCTTTCACCAGTAAGGGATGGCAACTACCCGTTATGATCAACTATCGGTTGACTGAGCATCGATTATCTCCCTATTTTTCCGCTGGTGCTATTTTTAGCAAGAGTACGACCTTTACCGAACGCCCCCTTACGACCGATGGGGTGGTAGGTGTTGGTATAATCTATCGAATCAATTCAGACTTGTTGCTACTGCTTCAACCCACGGCTAGCTACTCTTTTTACCGGCCAGCCAGCGACGATTTTTACTCATTCACCAGATACAGCTCTTACAGTCTTGGTATTCAGACTCAACTAATCTGGTATTTTTGAGCCTGAGAACCATCGTTTTTTCTAGCTTTAGATTGTACTATTCTCAGTGAGGCAGTATAAGCAATGTCATGTTGAGGGAATATTCCTAGATCACCCCCCTAAATAAGCCCTGAAAATAGACCCGATTGTCATTTACAAAGGGGAATGGAAAGGAGAGCATTGCGTTTAGGGAATATCCGTAGATTAACCCAACTGATTGCGAGTAAAGTGCATTTTGAAATGACTTCTGATCAGCAGAACGTGTAATTATACAAAATAAGAAATGGCTGACATAAGTCTTAAACGACCTATTAATCTAAGCTTTAACTTGGTAGACTGGGATTCAACTCTACCTTCCTTAAACGTTCAGGTGGACATATCCTCAAAGCCAGACATGGCATCTGCTTTCCAGTTGAAGTTAGCTAGTGTATGGTTCTTTTGCAGGGTATGGAATGAATTCACCACTTCTCTTTTATCTGGTCAAACGGCTACGTTGACAGATATGGACAGAAAGCTAACAATTCAAGTTACTTCAATAATCGAGGGTTCTAAGCTAATCATTACATACAGAGCAGAACAGTATCAAGATGATTTTGATACTAATATTGAATTGATTGCCAAGCTCGATCAGGATTCAGTTTCGATTTGGAAAGAGCAATTTAAAAATCTACCTAAATGGTGGTAAGTTAACATAAATGTAATTATAGAACTGGTCTTTAGAAGTGCCATGCTTGGTCAATCAGCCAAGCGTGGCACTTTGCATTATTTTTAGTTTCGGATCTAAAAGTAAATTAAAAAATTTAATGTAAAACATTAAATAATATTTGTTTTGTATTAAATTTATATACCTTTGGGTAGTCTAAACCAAACAGCTATGAAAGCTATCAATACTACCTTTTGGATAATCGCAGTCCTCATTGGACTGCAATGTTTGTTGTTCCTCTACAGGGGGTTTTCAATAATTGGCGATTACACAGGCGTATTAAGATGGATGTGGGTTTTCAAAATCCTTACTTATTTAGGCATAGTTATAATGGGATTTCTCGTCTTTAGAATTAAAAAAGCGCTGAATATAAAAGGGTTTTTGATGCGCAAAATGTTAAACAACTGCGCTCTTTTGGCTTTTTAGCTTTAGGAGTCGCTATCGTCAACTCACTGGCTAATGCCGGAATGAGTACATGGCATTATTATAAAAAGGAAGTCAGTTTCGAACAGGCACAGGGGAAGTTTATTTTCTATTTTGCTGAGCATGTATTTGACCATTCACTGATTGTATACGTATTAGTCTTATCTATTTTGTTGTTAACCCATTTTACTCAAAAAGCCATTGAGGTAAAGAGTGAAAACGAAGCTTTCATATAAACGTGAATATCATAGTCAATTTAGACGTCATGATGGCTAAGAGAAAAATGTCTCTCAATGAGCTATCTCAGAAAGTAGGTATATCGAACGTAAATTTGTCAATTCTTAAGACTGGTAAGGCTAAGGGGGTACGTTTCGATACCTTGGCTGCTATCTGTAAGGCATTGCAGTGTCAACCAGGTGACGTTTTAGCGTATGTTGATAGTTCAGTATCGGATGAATCATCTGTATTGATAAATACTGTTTAAGGTGTTAGATCAGACTCAATAGACGCATATGCTGAGATGATGCAAAAGTGCCACGGTAAGTCTATCAGCCAAACGTGGCACTTTTCAAACTGCAGAAATAAGTGTCACAGTTAGCATCGTAGCGAAAGCCTAACCGCATTACTCATAACCGCGTCAAAACGCTTCAAGCGATCTTGCGTTGTGTCAACTATGGTCAGCAGATTACGACTGTCGCGCCGATAGGCCGAACCAGCCTGAATATGAGTAATAACGTGCTGAGCGGCATCCACGCTCTACGCTAGCCATATAGGCTAGTTGACGAGGTTTTCCCACGGTCCGGCCTTGCGGTTTTAAAGGCAATACGAGCCTCAGGGTCTGTGTGACTATAATGGGTGAGATTGCTCAGCATTTGACCGGGCGTCGATGATTCAAGCGAACAACTTGTCCACTTTGACTTATGGTTCGATGGCGATAAAGCCGATTTGGAAATAGTTGTATTAGTGAACGAAATCTTAAGCAATTATTCTTTGTGGTCCAGTTCCCTAACCTGATGGTCCTTTTTTCAACAGCCACAGCACTTACGCAACAGGATTCGAATAGGAAATACAGCTCATCTCAGTGAAGATTTTAGCCCCTCCCTGAGGCACTTTTTTCTACTATTACACAACTGGAACTCTTGACGGGGTGAATGGGCGAGGGCAATAGTATAAAAATATTGATTATCGAAACGACTCGATAGAAGAGGCAAGTTTGCACAAC
This sequence comes from Spirosoma koreense, assembly GCF_054777875.1. NCBI lineage: Bacteria > Pseudomonadati > Bacteroidota > Cytophagia > Cytophagales > Cytophagaceae > Spirosoma > Spirosoma koreense. The sequence continues at coordinate 184,473 of NZ_BAAHAC010000013.1, forward strand.
AAGCTTTTGCCAGTTACGCTACTGTTAGTTGAATGGATATGTCTTGTAAAGTTTTAAACGAGGCTTATGCTAGGAGGAGGGCTTCTCAATGGACAAGGGTAGTTTGTGATCCTGGCTGTACCGCCTTAAAACGTTACCCTCTCAATCGACTGCTAATCAAGATCAGGTGAACAGCTGATCGGCTTCATGAGGTAAGTAAACAGCTTGCCGTTGCTTTGTAGGGCCTTACTGACGATTTAAAATAAGTAGTAAGCGCTTCCTGAAAGTCGGTTGACCGTGCTTTCGTCGCCGTGATTTTCTACAAACTGACCCTATGAAAACGATTGTTCTTGCCACCGATTTTTCAGCCAATGCCAACCAGGCCGCTTTCTTTGCCGCTCAGTTGGCGAAAGACCTGAATGCCCAGTTAATTCTGTTTCACGCATTTCAGATGTGGCCCGACAATCCGGCTAAAACCGGCGATTTTCCTTTATCGGTTCATACGGTGCAGGAAACCAGTGAGAAAACCCTTCAACATCTGGCCAACGAGATTCGAGACAAAGTTGGCCCTGATCTGGCCGTTCAACGTCACGCGCGGGAAGGCCATGCCATGAAGGCCATACGCCAATTTACTAAAGACGTACAGGCCGACTTATTAGTTATGTCGACGGTTGGAACGGCGCCAGTAAGTGCTCAGCTGATGGGAAGCACAGCAACCGCAATGGTAGCCGAAACCGAAGTGCCCCTTTTGTTAATTCCACCAGGGGCTGGCTATGCCCAGATAAAAAACATTGTTCTTTGTATCGATCTGACCCAACCTCCTGATGTGGTTGCTTTCGAGACTGCATTGACCTTTACCCGAGCCGTAGGGTGTGTCATTAACGTGTTGTGCGTTGCCGAAGACTTAAACGACCCATCCTTAAACGAGCAAGCTGAACATATTCGCCGGTTATTGATTCCACAACCGCATACCCTGAGCATCGTTGGGGGCCAGGAAATGTATACGACCCTGCTAAGCTTCGCGCATACGACTAAGGCTGACTTGATCCTGATGCTGCCTCAGACACGGAACTGGTTTCAGCGGCTTTTTGCGGAAGGAGAGACCCAGCGCATGGCTCGTTTGACCGACATTCCACTACTGGCCATTGTCTGATGGTTAGGTAAGTCGTTCCTTTTTCCTCTTCATAGTACAGAAAACACTGTTGATGTTGAATGATAAATTAATCGGTTCAATACGTGTATTGATTAACCAGTCTGGACTTCGAGACTGGTTTAGAGATTTACACATGATCAGCCGACAGGGTGGTCAGCCTGTAACGTTATCGCCTGAAACTCCTAACCTGACTTCCTATTGGGCCATTCCGACCGATAAGATAATTGCTGAGTTATCGACGACTTATTCGGGTCTACGGACTGAACAGGTAGCACAAACTCGTCGGTTAGCTGGCTCGAATGTACTCCAGACGAAGCGTCAGTTATCAGGGATGGCTTTATTACTGAGTCAGTTCAAAAGCCCGATTTCGCTCATTCTTCTGACGGCAGCTATGCTCTCCTGGTTTTTAGGTGATGGCACCGACGCGCTCATTATTTTCATCATTATTGCCTTGAGCGGACTGCTGGGATTCTGGCAGGAAAATAGAGCCTCAAAGGCCATGCAGCAACTCCTGTCGATCGTAACGGTTAAAACGTCCGTCTGTCGGGACGGCATTTTTATCGACCTCCCAGTGGAGCAGGTCGTCCCCGGTGATGTGGTGTATCTGCGGGCTGGCGACATGATACCCGCCGATAGTTACCTGCTGGAATCAAATGAGTTGTTTGTCAACGAAGCGACGCTGACGGGAGAAACGTATCCGGCGAGTAAACAGCCAGGGGCCTTACCGGCTGACACCCCCCTTGCCAAACGACACAACGCGCTTTTTATGGGAACTCATGTGGTAAGTGGAAGTGGCAGGGCTGTAGTTGTGCTGACCGGCCAACAAACGGAATTTGGTCATATAGCGCAGCGAATTGGCAGCACCCCGCCCGAAACCGACTTTGAGCGGGGTATTCGGCAGTTCGGTTACCTGCTCATGGAGATTACACTTATTCTCGTAATACTCATTTTTGCTATCAATGTGGGCCTGCACAAACCCGTATTGAATGCCTTTCTGTTTTCGCTGGCCATTGCGGTTGGGCTAACCCCTCAGTTGCTGCCTGCCATCATGAGTATCAATCTGGCTAAAGGCGCCAGTCGGATGGCCCGCCAGCAGGTGATCGTCAAACGGCTATCATCCATCGAAAGCATAGGCAGCATGAATATCCTTTGCTCGGATAAAACCGGTACGCTAACCGAAGGGCGGGTGCGGGTCGACCAGATCATAGGTGTCGATGGCCTCCCTTCGGCCCGGGGTCAACTTATGGCCGGGATCAATGCTGCTCTTCAGCAGGGGTTTCGTAATCCAATTGATGAAGCTATTATGGCGTTCAGGCCAATCGATGCATCTGCTTATCTCCGCGTAGATGAGATTCCGTATGATTTTATCCGAAAGCGGCTTACGATCCTGACCGTACTGGACGGACAAACGGTGATGATCACGAAGGGGGCACTGACGAATATTCTGGATGTGTGCAAGTTTGTCGATACAGGAGTGAATGAAGCGGCTTCTCTAACCGAATACCGTCCGCAGATCGAAGAAACCTACCAGCGAGTCAGCGGGCAGGGGTTCCGGGTATTGGGTCTGGCAATCAAACAAACCGATGGTAAACGGAATATCGACAAGCGTGATGAGGCTGATATGACGTTCCTGGGCTTTGTTACGCTGTTCGATCCACCCAAGGCCGACATTGCCGAAACCCTGACCGAATTAAAGAATCTTGGTGTTCAGGTCAAGATGATCACGGGCGATAATGTGCTGGTGGCCAAATGCCTCGCCCGGCAAATGGGAATCAACTGTTCCGAAGTACTAACCGGCTCCGCGCTCCGTCAACTCAGTCCAGAAGCTTTTTCCAGGAAAGCGGTTGACATTTCTGTATTTGCCGAAGTAGAGCCTAACCAGAAAGAAAGTATCATTTTAGCCCTGCAAAAGTCAGGGCATGTAGTTGGCTATATGGGTGATGGGATCAATGACGCCAGCGCGCTGCACGCAGCGGATGTCGGAATTTCGGTGGATTCGGCCGTCGACGTGGCGAAAGAATCGGCTGATATTTTGTTATTGCAGCAAAACCTGAATGTACTTATCGAGGGAATACGCGAAGGGCGACGGACGTTCGTCAACACCATGAAGTATGTATTCATGGCGACCAGCGCTAATTTTGGGAATATGTTCAGCATGGCAGGAGCATCGCTGTTTTTACCCTTTTTACCCCTACTGCCCCCACAGGTGCTGCTGACCAACCTGCTCACCGATCTGCCCGAAATGACCATTGGCTCGGACAACGTCGATCCGGAAGCTATTGCTTATCCGACTCAATGGAATCTACGGTTTATACAGCGCTTTATGATGACATTCGGGTTGCTGAGCTCCGTTTTCGATTACCTGAGTTTTGGCGTACTAATCTGGGTATTCCGCACCAATGAGAGCCTGTTTCAAACGGGCTGGTTTGTCGAATCGGTTCTCTCGGCGTCTACAATCGTGCTGGTGGTTCGTACGCACCGGACGTTTTATCGGGCTAGACCGGCCAAGTGGCTGGTAATCGTTACGGGCTTCGTTGCGGTGGTGGTTATGCTGTTGCCGCTGACCCCCATCGGTCGCGTGTTCGGCTTTAGCCAATTACCCTTATCTTTATATGGGGCCATACTGGGAATTATTTTTATTTATGTCGCATGCGCGGAGCGCTTGAAACGTTGGTTTTTTCGCCATTATACAGCCTGACTGCTCAAAAAAGATCTTTTGGTCCACAGCCATGTCGGTTGTTTGAGGGAGAAATGACATAATTTCTTGAGCAATACCCCTTCGGTTTAGGCTGAGTCCTCAGGTAATAATTTTTTATATATTCCCCTTCTTACCAAGTATTAACTGCACATACGTTTATCAGACGATGGTGAAGACGACCGCTTATTATGCGACGGACATGGGCAAAAACCTACATTAAAAGTCCGGTTCATAGGCTGATTACGACGAGCTGGTGAAAGCGATACACGTCTGTTTCCCTCCGGTTAGTTGAAACGATCAACGGCCCTTAGCCAGGATAAGATTATCCTGGCTAAGGGCCGTTGGCAAGAAGGTCGTTTAGGCGATAGGAGCCTCCTGCGACTGACTGACCAGCACGTTGGGTTGGGGTTTCGGTTTAATGTCGCTAATTCGTAGAACGACCCGGCCATCGATCTTACCCGCTGCCATCTCCGTGAGTGCCTGATTGATATTTTCGAGTCGTATGGTATGGTAATGTACCTGTACTTTACCCGCAGCCGCAAAGGCCAGGCTTTCGATCAAATCCTGCCGGGTACCCACAATCGATCCCCGAACGGTTTTACGGGTAAGGACCACGTCGAAAATGTTAAGGTTGAAATCACCTGGTGGTAATCCGACGAGCGACAACGTGCCCCGTCGGCGTAGCATACCGACACCCTGGGCAAACGCTGAACGCGACACGGCCGTAACCAATACGCCATGAGCACCTTTGATCGCTTGCTGAATGACTTTGACCGGGTCTTCGCTGGCCGCATTGACGACCAATTCGGCACCCACACTTTTTGCCAGCGCTAGCTTGTCGTCCTGAATGTCGACGGCGGCTACGCGCATTCCCATGGCTTTGGCGTACTGGACTGCCAGATGGCCTAGTCCCCCAATACCTGAAATAACCACCCATTGCCCAGGCTTCACTTCGGTTTCTTTCAGGCCTTTGTAGACCGTAACGCCTGCGCACAAAATGGGAGCGGCTGTTTCGAACGATAGTGAATCAGGAATATGGCCTACATAGTTAGGGTCGGCCAGTACGTATTCGGCGTAGCTTCCCTGCACCGAATACCCCGTGTTCTGCTGGTTTTCGCATAGTGTTTCCCAGCCCGTAAAGCAATGCTCACAGTGACCACAAGCCGTATATAGCCAGGGAATGCCCACCCGATCCCCGATTTTTACGTTCGACACGCCTTCGCCGATGGCTACTACCGTACCGACACCTTCGTGGCCAGGAATCAGCGGAAGGGTTGCTTTGACCGGCCAGTCACCGTTGATGGCGTGTAAATCAGTGTGGCAAACTCCACAGGCCGCTACTTTCACCAGGATTCGGCCTGGTGTTACCACAGGAACAGGCACTTCTTCAATCTGCAGTGGTTGACCATAGGCACGCGCAACGGCGGCTTTCATTGTTGCTGGTATCATCGCTTACGTAGGTGACGGGTGACTTGTCTTTTTAGCTGGGAGAAAATCTTACGGATCGTGTGAAACAAAGGTAGGCTGGCAACCCAGGGAGGAACATGATCCACATCAGGGAAGCAGGCAATGCTAATCAGTTAAAGACCAGGCGGCTCGTAAGTAATGAACTTTGTTTTGTCCCGGCTATAAAAGCGGAGTCCATCCGGATAGAATCCGTAGTAACAGGCATTTTGAATAAATAGGGATTGCTCCTTATGCAAGTCGAAGCCTGAACGAACAGAAGGCTGAGCAACACCCTCTTAGTTGCTCAGCCTTCTGTATATTAACCTACGCCTTAACCTTATAATTAGAAAGTATGCTGCGAGGTCAGGTACTGGCGAATTTCAGTTTTAAAAGCCCGAAAATCAGCATGGAATCTGTCCATCTCCGCCCGCAGATAATCGTGATTCGAACGCATATCCTCATCTGGCACATGGCCGATGCGAACACTTGCGGCCACGTGTTGGTCCAGTGTCTGCAAATCTTCCTGCAACCGCCGGATGAGCCGCCGAAAATGGTGCAGCTGGCTTAACTCTTTCTGCCAGGTATTATCATGGGTTGTCTCATTGGGAGCCAAATCATTGTCTAAAGAGGTAAGCAAATCCTCCCAGAAATTCACTTCACGAAGGGCGATATCAAGATCACTTTGCCATATACGATGGACTAGCTGCAAGCTGATCAGTTGACGGAATGGGTCATCTTTCATAACCAGATTGAATTACAGGTAGCTGGCAAAGGGAATTCTATTCAACTCGTCTGCGACCGACTCGGCAGGTAATTTCCTGTCGTACAGGGTCAACAGAGGGACCGAAGGATGAAAGGCCACCGATCGACTGGTGCTTTTGTGACGAAGTACATCAAAAAGGCTTTTATGATGTGGCAGCATGACCAGCAAATCGACCTTGTGTACTTTCAGATACAAGTTGATGCCGTGCAGCACATTGTCGTCATGAATGGTGTACGTATCGGTCAGGACGTTTTCCAGGGCATCCATAACGTGTTGCCTACTGGTTTCAGAGACAGGTGAGATGGGCTCGGTGGGCTTGTCGATGGTGAGTACGGTCAGGGTGGCGGCTTTGCGACTGGCGATATCGCTGAGCAAACGGAGCGATCGGGCATCATGGACGGACCGGTAATCCGTGGCCAGTACCAGTTGAGTTACTGGTCGGATTGGCGCGCAGGTCGGAACAACCAGCACGTTGGTTTTCGCTTCCCGGATCATGGCGGTGGCCACGCTTCCGAGCAGTTCACTCCATCCCGAACCGGTCGCCCCTACGACAACTAAATCGAAGTGATCGTGCTCTTTGGTTACTAACTGGTTTACCACTCCGGTCGGTTCTCCCATCCTGGCTATCGTTCGATAGGTATGGTAAGCAGGTTCGGGTAGCTCCGTCAATTCGACACGAAGCTGATTTAGTGACCCTTCCGCAGCTTGCCATCGTTCGGCCAGTAAGGTAGCACCGGTATATTCCGCTTCTGGCTCAATCGGACATACATACAGTAAACAGAAATCAGCGGCTGTATCCGCAAACAAAGCCTGGGTATAGGCAATGGCATGCCGTGCGGCAGGGGAGAAGTCGGTTAATAGGAGTATCTTAAGCATGGTTGAGAAAAGGTTGATTAAGCTTGGCGTCTGCTTGCTGGTTTTGATTAGTTTGAAAGAGAAATGATTCTACACCCGTTCCAGTAGCCACCACATAGGCTTGCGTCTACGAATAACTTTGTAGTTCTGTTGAACGTAGGAGCGGATATGTTGCTGCGCTTCGGTGAGGTCGTCGGTCAGACAAACGTAGTGAAGGTCTTTTTCAAGGATCGTTCCTGCCCGAATCATGTCCTGCATGTAAGCCAGCAAAGGCTGGTAGTAGTCGCGGCCCATCAGGACGACAGGAAACCGGTGGATCACGCCGGTTTGCACCAGGGTGAGTGTTTCAAAAAGTTCATCCATCGTTCCCCAGCCACCAGGCATCACGACAAAGGCATAAGAGTATTTCAACAGCAGTACTTTACGGACAAAAAAGAAATCGATGGTGACCTGTGTGTGCAGATAAGGATTCGGTTGCTGCTCGAACGGTAACCGGATATTGCACCCCACCGAATGCCCACCTGCTTCATAGGCCCCCCGATTAGCCGCTTCCATCAAGCCGGGGCCACCGCCAGTCATTACTGTAAACCCCAGTTCATGAATGGCTTTTCCTACCCGCCGGGTCAGTTCATAATAGACATGGTCTTTCTGAAAACGAGCCGATCCAAAAACCGTAACGCAGGGTCCTACAAAGTGCAGCTTACGCAGCCCTTTTAAAAACTGCCACCCAATCTGAAAAATAAACCGTAGCTCTGACTGCCGACTTTTAGGGCCATCCAGTGCCTGCGTAAGGGTGTCTGTCAGCAAGGGGCTAATGACAGGACGGGGAGCCGTATCGTTTGGTCGTTTCTGGGTCGTAATCATCGTTTCTGGGTCAGGCATAGGGTTCTGTGCGTGCGCAGCAGGTACGGAGTACCCAACCAACAAGCCACAGAATCCGAGCTTAGTCGATTGGTGGGATCTTACTTATTTTCTGAGGACCATTTTGTTTGGCAATACTTACCCACAAAATCCCATTTTTATAAGTAGCTTTTATGGGGCTGATCTGAGCAGATTCAGGTGGTTTAAACGAACGGGAGAACGACGAATAATCCTACTCATGACGATAGCTGGTTGGCTCTACTTCCGATTTACGGGTCTCTTTCTCCGCGCTGATGGTCGATATGTTTCCATCGGCCTCTAAAATTTTTTTTGCATACGGGCCCGTCCATTCGATTTGACTTTCGGTTCCCTTTCCGGTGAAGTTGACTATTGCGACGCTGCCCGCAATAGGGGTATCGACGAAGCTAATGACGACATCGGCCAATGGATTTATGATAGCTGTCGATGCGTTTTGTCCGACTTTGTTCATCGGTGGTAAGGTGGTTTGTCTATAAACTGGCTGGTTCTTCATTCGGAAATAACTCGTTGAGCTTGCTGGCTTGTAATTCGTTATATACAGACGGTTCGGGAAAAGACGCTATCAGGCTACTGTGGGTACCTTATCTACTGAAAAAGAACGTTAACCGACCGAAACCAACCGGTACTCTCTGCTCCGTTACTCAACTGGTAATACGACACGTCCCTGGTTGGAGACTCTTTTTCGAGTTGGCTGTCGTTCATGACGGTAAAGCCGGTAAAAAGCCAGCGCCATCAGCAGCGTTGCCGGAAAAGCGGATCCTAGCCCCAGGGGAGCTATAGCAACACAAAAAATTAGTCCACCCAGACAGCCCATCCGAAACCAGTCACCCATCAAAAGCATAGCGATAGCAACCAAGGCCTGGCCAATACCTATACTGAGTACGATAGGCGTTGCGAAATCGTCGAACAGACCAAGAATAAACCGGCGGTACAGGGGAATGGCATAGTCCGCATAACTCTGATAGACCCAGGGAGTTTCGAGCGCATTACGAATGTTGACAAAGGCCGCAATGCTAAAGAGCAGGAAGAAAAGCATCCGGGTAGTTGCTGGCCAGCGGTAGCTTCCAATTAATTGTGTTATCGAGAAGACGTTCACCACCACATAGGCGATTGTCAGGAAAGTGTCTAGCGTTTCCATAATTGATTTGAATTTGCCATCGGTTGGCATCCAGCTCTGGTATCAACTGACGTTAGCCAATGCCAAAGCTAGAGGTGGGCCCGGTGAAGCGCCCGGACATTGGTCAGAATGAAACGTGATAGTTATCAGTGTTTTAAATGCTGACCGTCAGCTTATAGCTTGGTCAAAACAGATTCTTTTGTCCAGCTTATTCAAACTGACTTTCGTATGAAAACGATTATTGTTCCAACCGACCTAAGTGCAGAAACCGACAATGCTTTGTCCGTAGCCGTTGATGTGGCCAGAGTTTATCAATCGACCATTTTGCTGTTGCATTCTGTGGTTTATCCAGTAGCTGTGCCTGCGTATGCAGAAGCGACAACGCTCCTGGTAAACCAAACAATAGCAGATTATATAGCCATTGAACGGGAGGCTAAGTCAGCGCTGGAGAAGTTAGCCGCTAATAGCAAGTACAAAGACGTTAAGATCATTCCAACCCTGCTGACCAACGGTCAGGGCCTTACCCACAATATAACCGATCGGGCCGCCGATCTGATTGTGATGACCTCCGCAGGAGCTTCCGGCCTGGAGGAGTGGCTAGTTGGCTCCAATGCGGAAACCGTTGTGCGGAATGCCCATTGCCCGGTTCTTATTATCAAGGAGCCGGTTGCTCATTTCCACCCAAAAAACATTATTTACGCCATCGACGTAGATGATCGCCTGAAAGCAGTACAGCATTATTTCTTTCAGATGGGCGAACGAGACCACTACCAGTTTCTATACGTAAAAACGCCAACCGATAGCCGGGTTACCGAAGGTATACGCGACTGGGTCAATGAGTTTGCTGCTGGCAAAGGGATAACGGATTTTACGTGTACTATACGGACGGCCAGGGATGTGCCAGACGGTATTATCAACTATGCTGACGAAGTTGAGGCAGACTTAATTGTATTATTCACCCATGGCTACAAAGGAATACAACACTTTCTGTTGGGGAGTGTAGCCGAGGACGTGCTGAATCATACTACAAAGCCGGTTTTAGTGTTGCATATGTGAGCGAATGAGGTACAATTACCTGTCGAAAAGGAAAAGCGATGCCAAGTTAGCCTTGTCACCGCTCGGGCGTGGCCGTGGCCGTTAAGCCTACCGACAGGATATCTCCGCTCAGCACGGCAGTACTGGTCAAGCCAATGAATGGAGACCCGATGAAGACCGTTCTTCTGGTGTGCCTGTTGGGGTCACTGCTTCATTCGCACGACCAAGTCTCCGTTATTTTTTCCGGATCACCCCGGTAGCTGAATTGTAAAGTGGTCGCCGTTAACAGGTCGATACGATGAGGGCCTGGTATACCGTATAGGTTCCAGGGAAACGAAGGTAAGGAAATGGTCGTTTCTGTGCTGGACCAGCTACCCAGATCAAGTAAAGAGGTGGCTGGTCCCGTGCACCTGCTTCGGTCTACCAGGAGCTTCCCATCGGTCTTGAAGATTAACCGGTAACATTCGGGTGCCAGTCCACCGATGACGTTTCCCTGATACGTTTGATTTATATTTTTCCAGCCTGTCGTACAGCCTGTCAATAGCTGCGCAGATGTAGGTGGTAACGGATGGTCTGTGCAGGCCCAGGGCAAGGTTGCCAGCAGGAAAAAGCACAAAACGACTAATCCGCTTCGATTTGTTAACGTGTTCATGATCTAAAGGTCGGATTTGAAAAATAAGGTTTGTTTGGTGGGAGTGAAGGCACTCAGTATAGCACACGCTTATTGTAGTCGATGGCGGCAATTTCCCATTGGTAGTAGTTGAAATCACCGGTCTGGAGTTTCCAGATGACATCACCTTTGACAGGGATCCTGACGCCGTTTATTATCTTCCAGGACCGGGCCGGAATATACCAGTCTTCCAGCTGGCTCTGGGCGCTGTCGCCCTTATATCGTTTGGCAGCAACACTGACTAACCGATGCTGTGCATCAAAAGTAAACACGGCTGAGGCCGTCACACCTTTATAGTTTATGGTGGCCTCCGACTGCTTCTCATCGATCGGTTGCCAGGTAATGTATGGACGAAGCGCTGCCGACGGGTACCAGCACATCTCACTCAGGTAGCGGAGCAATTCCCCCTGATCAATTTTGGCGTCGGATGCATTCACAATAGGAATAAACGATAAGGCTTTTATCTGCATAGTTCCCTTTCCGTCAGCATATTTATCTAGCCCCGCCAGTGGCAACCAGGCGAACGGGCGAACATCTGCCTTCCAGACAAACCCAGGCTTGTCGACGTCGATGTATTGTTCGGCCTGGGTTGGCATCCACCTCCCACGGGGATTGGTGCGCATCAACCCTATTTGCTGGAGTCGAACGGTATGAACTTGTTCTTTTCCGACAACCCCACTGGCTATCAGCCATTGCTGGACGGGCATGGGGAGGTGTATCAGCATGGTTCGATCAATAACCTGATGCACCGTAGTCGGCTGAATCATTACCTGACGAGCTTCCTGATCGGCATATTCTTCAAACCGGTTGTGTGCAATGGAAATCCAGACGCTTAAGGCGATAAGTGCATTCGCCAGGGTGCCAACTTTTGCATCGGACCAAAACAGGATAATAAGGGTTTGGGATAGTAAGATGCTGGCCAGAGCTAGCGACGTCCACCCGTTCATCTGAAACCAGTATGTTACTGCCGTCAGTAGGAACCCTAGGCCCGTTAAAAGCCAAAGAAACCCGAGTAATCGGGCGGTCCGGGTTGAAACAGAAAGTATCGATCTGCCGCTCAATTGCGGGCCTGTGGCCAAAACCCACTGGTTCATAAATCCAATTACGTGAATCAGCCCATGAATGAAGAGCAACGAAACAAACACAAAGCGTACCATGGTAAATGCATTGTTAAGATTGATTCAATTCATTGCGGGCTAACAAACCGAAAGGCATCCACATCAACGGTCACGGTAATAGCAAATCCATGGTGGAGAAATTGGGCATGTCGCCCTGGGCTTTTGGGCAAAAGCATAGCATGCATTTGTCCAAAGAAGCAAACAGCGATGTTTTAGGCCAGCAGGGGATCAGCACATCGAAGCTTTGGTGACCAGTAATGTCTGCTGACTATCGTAGAAAGTAAATTGGTTGAGCAGATTTCTTGCCATTTGCTGTAGAGTTTCTTCCGTTAAGAAACCCTGATGCGCCGTTAACAATACCCTGGGATGATTCCGCAGCCGGTTTAACAGGCTGTCTCCAATGGGTTTGTCGGAATAATCATAATGAAAGTACGTTCGCTCACCCTCATAGACGTCTGCTGCATAACCAGCCAGATGGCCGGCATCCAGAGCGTTCAATAAGGCCTTTGTATCGACCAGTCGCCCCCGGGCCGTGTTGACCAGGATAGCATTGGGCTTCATGGCGACTAAAGAATGTGCTTGGATGATATGCTCGGTAAGTGGTGTCAGCGGGCAATGAAGGGATAAAATATCCGCTTGTGAAAGCAATTCGGAAAGCAGACCGTAATGCACACCGGCCGCCACGAGCTTGGGGTCAGGCCTGACGTCGTAAGCCAGAACCTGGCAACCAAAGCCCAGCATGATCCGGGCAAATACCTTTCCAATACGCCCCGTGCCAATTACACCCACCGTTTTTCCATGTAAGTCGTTTCCGACAAGACCATCGATGGCAAAGTTCCCTCTCCTCACGCGTAAACTTGCTTCGGGCAGGTGCCGCAATAGGCCCAATAATAACGTAACGGCCTGTTCTGCCACTGAATAGGGGGAGTGGCCTGGTACGTTCAGAAGGGTCATGTTTAAGTCGGCCATTGCTTCCTGATCGACGTTATCCAGCCCCACACACCGCATACCCACTACAGAAACCCCGGCTGCTTTTAAGCGTTGCAGCACGGGTCGGCTTAGATCGTCATTCACAAACGCACAAACGGCCTGATGTCCTTTAGCCAGATACGCCGTTTGTACCGTAAGGGCGTGCGGAATATAGGTTATCGGCTGGTTGGCGTACGACTCAAACCAGGTTTGCTCATAAGGTAGAGCACTGAAAAAGGCAATGTTCATGGCAGTAAGCAGCTACGTTTGACCCGCACAAAGTTGCTGGAGCGACAACCACCCCCCTATGACATTGATCAACGAGCCAGATGATATTGCTGGCCAGGGGCTTTGCTGATTTATTGAAAATCAGCAAAGGAGCTGTTTTGTATCAGCCGAAATACTGAATGAGGTCATAATCAGTCGTTAAGCCTACTTCTAAATTTGACTCGGTTAACATCAATCCAAAACAATCATGAAAACCGACGAAACCTTACAAAAAGACGTAATGGATGAATTACGCTGGGAGCCAATACTGCATGCTACTGAAATTGGTGTCGCCGTTAAAGAGGGCGTGGTTACGCTATCGGGCGAAGTAGACTCTTACGGAATGAAAATGGCTGCAGAACATGCCGCAAAACGGGTAAAGGGGGTTAAAGTCGTGGTGCAAAAAGTAGTTGTAAAGCCAGCGTTGGACGGTCATAGTGATGAACAAATCGGTCAGGCGATACTTCGTTCGTTTGGCTGGCACAGTCAGGTTCCGCAAGATATGATTCAGGTGAAGGTGCAGAACGGATGGGTAACATTGGTAGGAGAGGTCGACTGGAACTACCAGCTGCAGGCTGCTGAACGGGCCGTCGAAACGATCTCGGGGGTTAAGGGCGTCTCTAACCTGATCAGCGTAAAGCCGAAGGTGACAGCACAGGATGTAGCGGAAAAAATAACAGATGCGTTGAAACGGAATGCCGCTATAGAAGCCCAGGAGATCAAGGTTGAAACGAATGGGAACAAAGTTATTTTACGCGGCAAAGTCCACTCCTGGGTTGAACGGAGAGAAATAGAAAATGCGGTATGGTCGGCTCCTGGCGTCCTGAGCATCGAGGACGATCTGGTCGTTACAACCTACTGATGCGCTTCATTCTGTTATATACCATGAATCACTCCGCACTTTGGTGACGTTGCCCAAAAAGTCAGAATGGTTCATGGTATTCTATGGCCTCCTCCCGCCAAAATTAGAAAATAGGGCCATTGCGAAAGCTGCCGCCCCCGATTGCCAGGGTTATATAAAAGCCATGTAATCCGTAAGCAGGCTTTACCTGCAGGAGGTTGCTCCTCGACATTGGGGTCCAGACTGATGAGGTTGCACTAAACAAATACCCTAGGCGAAGGCCAACCCAGAAGGCATTCCACTTCTTGTCAGTTGGTATGTCACGGGCAATCAACCGGTTGACATGAAGGGTGAAATCCGTTGTACCTGTGGCCGATACCCAGGTTTCCGGCAATGTACCATCCTGCTCAATGGTCATACCCGTAGCTGAAATGCCTTGCCCGACGGATGGGAAAATTAGCCACTGTCGATGTTCAAACAGGACGTACCCCAGCTTTACCTGTCCAATACTGGCCATTCGCTGAAGACGTATGTGTTGCCATGAAGTGGACTGGCCTGCCAGAGCCGAGACGCTTAAGCCCCCCATAAACCGGTTGATGCGTAACCAGCCTGTTGCTCCGCTGTAAAGACTATGGTCCGATAACGAAGGCATACTTTCCGCTACAAACGTATGGGCCACGTTCCCATACTCTGCCGCATGGATATAGCCTAGTTGAAAAGAGCCCAGAATACCCTGTACGGACGGCTTTTGCGCGTCGGCCACGCACCATGACAGCGTAAAGAAAATAACAGGCAATGCCAGTTTGATAGGGGAGTTCATCTCCTTGGTGACCCGGTAAAAATAAATGAACGTGCTAGGCTGATTGAGTCGCAAAAATCTGATCCGGGCTCGTAGATTGTTGGTAGCAACGGCCGGTTTTGTTCGTTATCCGAATGCGGTAGACAACGGGGTAGACGGGTTTATGACCTGGTGATGCTGCGATACCCGGATAGCCCAACCGTTCATCCGCAAAGACAGGTATTTTACGCTGTTTCAGGAGATAAAGCGCATCATCGAGATCATGGCCCTTAAGTTCTTCGTAAACGCCCTCAATGACCACGCTTCGCCAGGTACCCGGGCTGACCATTTCGTCTATTTCAAACGCAACGGAAGGGTTTATGTCTAACAACTGCGTTTTGCTACCCTGGCGGGTAAGGCCATATATAAAGTGACCATCATAATAATAGATGACGGGTTCAATGAGCACCCTATTCTCAGCTGCGCAGCCAATCCGGCCGATATACTGATTGACGAGCATTGTCTCGATAACATCCGGGGGCAATTCGCTTAGCATGGCTTGGGTTAGCGGATTGTTAAACGAACCCGCTTGCCTAAAATTAGTAGGTTGCCCGGCCGGGATAAATGTTGAGAATCAGGTAGAATAATGATTTTAAACAAATTGACGTATGGAGGGCATTCTATTACCAGTTCGCCCGTTGTAATTTTTCGGGTTGACATATTCGAATACTTCCCGAGGGCAAGATTTCAATTAAGCCGTCCTGTCTGAACTCGCTCAGGGTGCGAATGAGCGATTCCGTTGCTGTGCCCGTTAAAGCGGCCAGATCATCCCGGGAAAGTTGAATGATGGCATCGGGCTGTTGGGTATACAGACGAAGCAACGTATCGGCCACCCGTCGGCGAAGTGAGTTATAAGCCATACCCAGCAACTGGTGTTCCCGTTCGCCCACTCGCCCTGCCAGTAACTTAATAAACTGTTGGCTAACCTCTGGGCTCCCCGATACTAACTGCAAAAAATCTTCTTTAGGAATGTAGACCAGTTCTGAATCTTCGAGAGCAAGGGCGGAGTCGGTATAATCGCTATGTTCAAATAAGGCAAAATAGCCGAAGAACTCACCCGCATGGTAGAGTCCCGTAATGAGTTCTTTGCCGTCGGTTGTGTTTCGAACGGTTTTGATCCGACCGGTTTTCAGGAAATAGAGTCGCGTTGGTTCGTCGCCCTCTGAATACACATATTGCTTTTTGCGGACAAGATGGGCTTTGCGATCGGCGGGAAGTTGATGTAACCCCACCACGGCTCGTGCATCGTCCAGAAACTGATGGATTCCATCCTGCCGCAGATCGTATGTTTTCCGAAATAAAGAGAACCTGCTCAACCTGGTTTCAATGGCGCTCAGCAATTCACTTTCCTCGAACGGTTTGGTCAGGTAGTCATCGGCTCCCAATTCCATTCCTTTGCGGAAATCGACCCGTTCGGTTTTGGCCGTCAGAAAAATGAACGGTATACCGGCTAATTGCGGGTTTTTGTTGAATACCTGGAGTACACCATACCCATCCAGCACCGGCATCATAATGTCGCAAATGACCAGATCCGGTTTAGTTTCCAGAGCTGCTTTTACGCCTATTTTCCCATTTTCGGCTGTTATTACGGAGTAACTGGCCAGTTCCAGTATTTCCGCCGTTGTTTCGCGAATCTCGACGTTGTCTTCAATTAAGAGGATGGTTTTCATAAGGCAGGGTTATTCGGATAGTAGTCCCTTTAGTTAATTCACTCTCGAGCGTTACGGAACCTTGCATGAGTTCAACAAATTTGCCCACAATGTGCAGGCCCAGGCCAGTACCGGGGATGTTCGTGGCGTTTTTGGCTCGAAAAAACTGTTCGAACAGATGCTGTTGATCTTCGGAAGAAATACCAATGCCCTGATCGATCACCAGAAGTGTAAATTGCTCCTGCCGGCAAAAAGCCTGAATATCGATGGTCGTCCCCTCGGCAGAATATTTACTGGCATTCGAAATCAGGTTGACCATAATTTTGCGGAGCAACGACGGATCGAGCCAGGCTGGCTGGCTACAATCAAGGGTGATTTTAAGGACTTGTCCGGCCTTTAATAGAGGCTGCATGTCGGTGGCAATTTCGGCCACTAACTCAGGAATATCGATCCGGCTCGGATTAGCCCTGATTTTGCCTTCTTCCAGTTTGCCGACAGATAAAAACTCTTCCAGAATCTCGTTGAGGTGTTTAACCGATGAACGGATGCGGTGCAGGTTTTTGAGTCGCTTTTCCTGCTGATCATTGGCTGGATATTTTTCGATTAATGTCGTTGCGTTCAGGATAGCCGTCAAGGGAGTTCGAAACTCGTGTGAAGCCATCGAGACGAATCGTGATTTCAGCTCACCCAGCTCTCGTTCGGCTTTTAGAGACTGAGCCAGTTCCTCTTTAGAGGCTTCTAGCTGTTTTAGCGTATTCATGAGCGCATGCGTACGATCCGTAACTTTTTGCTCCAGTTCTGCATTGAGCCGTTCAACCTGCGCTTTCTGTTCCAGAACCTGACGTTCCGCTTCTTTTTTGAACGTAATGTCAATGATGTAGGCGACGGCATATAGCTCGTTATCCAACCGGAAATGACTTAAGCTAACTTCGACCGGAAATAACGAACCGTCTCTGCGCTGAGCGTATAAATCCCGATTATGACCCATTGGCCGTGCCTGTGGATGCTCATGGAAGGACTGGCGTAATTTCTCATGATACTTGCTAACGCTGCTGGGAACCAGTTGATCGATGGATAGGTCGCTTAACTCGTCTCCCACATACCCAAACAGCCGATGAGCCAATTGATTGGCAGATACAATCTTGCCTTGCCGATCGCACACGGCGATGGCTATCGTTGCATTGGTGAACACGGCTTCGTAGCGTCTGACACTTTGAACCAGTTCCTGCTCGGCCCGGTGTAAACGATCCAGATTTGTAATCCGAACCAAAGCCAGCTGACCGTTCTCAAAAGATTCCAGGGTAAGATGGCCCCAGAAGGTTTCGCCGTTGTACCGTATTATTTCCGTCTCTTCTTCGAAGTAGCCCGTCTCCTGCAACTGATCAATAGTTTGAGTCCGCTGAGCCGGCGTTAAGGGGTAACGTCGGAACGAAAATTGCGGTTGCTCGATCAGCATTTGTTCGGACGGGTATCCCAGCATCTTCACCCCGACCTGATTGATCCGAACGTAGCGATCCTGCTGAAAATCATATACACCCAGAAAATCGGCGCTCCGTTCAAACAAGACATTGATCAGGGCATTGGCATACGGTTCTCTAAACATAGCTAGGTTTCCGGGGGCTGTGTTGACAATCAAATTGACGGCGATACGGGGTGATGAATATGAGGATACATCAGCAAATAGTCAATAGGTAGTTTATTGACTGTCAAAGTTTTGAAAAGCTCTTATGGGTGAAAAAATACCAGTAGTCTTCGCTGAACAGGATAAAAATTAGTAAAATGTATGACGGTAATCATACCCTGGGCTATAAATGGCTCACAACTTTAATGGTATATGTTCCAATGCCATTCGTTTTGAGTGGTTTAATGCTTAGGTTGAAAATGATCGATCGCAAAAAACAGGCGGCTCATGAAGCAGTGCTTCCTGTATTATTGGTTTTTATGCCTAACGACGCCCAACAGCATCTTTTCATAAGCGAGGTAGCGGAACTTATGACAGGCAAGCTCAAGGGTAAAGTCCAGTTATTGAAAATAGAAGAGGTGATTCATCCGGGGGTGGCCCGCAGTTTCGATATACACCAATTACCCGCATTCGTATTGGTTAACCATGGTAACGAGTTATGGCGTCAGGAAGGCCTGCCGACGGAGGACTTCCTGGATCAGATCGGGCTTTATATCGTATAGGGCTCCAAACAGATTCAGCGCTTTCTCCACTTAACGGCCTCAATCCAAAACGTACCGATAAACGCCGACAGTATGCACAACCCGAACTGTGTTGCGGTTATCGGAGCAAATTGCATGAAGGTACGAACTCCAGGAATTAGTAAAGAAATACTCAGGCTGATGAGCGAAACGCTCATGATAAGCCAAAGAAAACGATTCGGGTTTCGGATGGTTTCTGCGAGTGACTCCCGCCCGGAACGGCTCACTAGCGTTAGGCCGATGTTATTCAGCACCAAGCTGCTAAATGTCATGACCCGTACCGTTTCGATGGGATACCCTTGGCGCATGAACCCGTAATACAGCCCCAGCGTGGTCGAAGCAATCCATAGTCCTTTGATCAGACTCATGGCTGATTCTTTAGTAGTGAAAAAAGTGGTGTTCAGCGGGCGCGGTTTTTGCCGCATCAATCCTTTCTCGGCGGGTTCCTGCTCAAAGGCAATAGAACAGGTTGGCCCCATGATCAGCTCCAGGAAAATGATATGAATGGGATTGAATAAATTTGTAAAATGCCAGTTAGCCAATAACGGCACCGTGATCGTCAGAATGATTGGAATGTGAATAGAAACAATATAGGCTACGGCCTTTTTAAGGTTTTGATAAATACGACGTCCGAGCGCAATCGCGTTAACCATACTCGCCAGATCATCAGTGGCTAGAATGAGGGAGGCTGCCTGTTTGGCCAGCTCCGTACCGCGTTTTCCCATCGCCACGCCAATATGAGCCGCTTTTAACGCGGGGCCATCATTAACCCCGTCGCCAGTCATAGCGACTACATGGCCGTTTGCTTTAAGAGCCTGAATAACGCACAATTTGGCCTGTGGCGACATGCGGGCGAACACTTCGGTCGTAGTAACGGCTTTCCGAAAGTCAGCCTCCGATAAAGCCAGTACCTGGCTCCCCGTTAACACCTGCTGTCCACTGGCCAAGCCAACCTGCCGGGCAATGGCAAGAGCCGTTTCGGGATAGTCCCCTGTAATCAGCTTGACGAGGATTCCTGCACCTCTAAACTGCTCGATAACCCAGTGAGCATTAGGCTTCGGTGGATTTTCAAAGGCCAGCAGGCCTTTAAACGACCACGCGAAATCATCCTGATCGGTTGGGTAAACACCTTTATTCCAGCTACTAGCGGCTACTCCCAAAACACGGTAGCCGCTCGTTGACAGCTGGCTTGCCTGCTGCTGGATAAGCGCTTTCTGACTGGTTGTTAATCGGCAAATGTGGAGGATACGCTCCACCGCTCCTTTTCCTGCTACCTGTACGGAGCCGGTTTGCGGCTCATAGACATGGGTCATCATGGGGGGCGTTCCGGACAAAGGATACTCGTGAACAATAGTCCTTTGGGATAAATCAGTAGTAGCACAATGAGCCAGGTAAGCGCTTACTATGGCCTGTTCCATCGAGTCAAAAGGTTCCGGTTCACTAGCCCATCTCGCACAGGCGAGTACTTCCCAAGCAGATGCCGATAAGCGCGGTGTCATCGTGACGAGCCGCTCCTCGGAGCCTATAAAAATTTGGCTTAGCGTCATGCCCTCCTGGGTGATTGTTCCGGTTTTGTCTACACAGATCACCGAGGCTGCTCCTAAGCTTTCGACCGTTTGCGGTTGTTTGGCCAATACACCTACATGCGACAGTCGGACCGCCCCCAGCGCCATAAAGCTGCTAAAGGCAACCGGAATTTCCTCTGGCAGAATCGTCATCGCCATAGTCAGGCCAAATAACAGAGAGGTTAACCAGTCACCCGAACGAGTGTAATTGATTGCCCATACTACCAAAAACACGCCCAGGCCGATTAAGGCCATACGGCTAACAAACTGGTGAATTTGTTGTTGCAGGGGTGTTCGCTCCTTCACTATGTGTTGAAGAGTGTCGCCCAACTTCCCGATCTCCGTATGTATGCCAACCGCAGCGATCCGCAAAAAAGCCTGACCCGACGTCAGCGTCGTTCCACAATAAAAGGGGGTATTCACTTCCGTTTTAGGGACAGGCATGGCTTCGCCCGTTAAAATCGATTCATCGACGAAACAGTCATTCGCCTGAAGCATCAATCCATCAGCGGGCGTAGTCTGACCTTCTGTCAGCCATACAACATCACCTACGACTACTTGCTGAACAGGCAGGTCAATAAACTGGGTATTCCGTTTTACCTGAACGGTAGGCTGCGTCAATTGACGAAGTGCCTGTAAAGCTCCATTGCTTCGTACGGATTCATACACGGATAATCCCGCAACCAGAAACATGGCTATGCAAAGGATGACTCCCTCATACAGCTCTCCCAGGAGCCAATACAGGGTACAGGTGGCGGCCAATAATCCGAACATCGGTTCGGTGATGGTATTTTTTAGAAGCTGCCAATTACCCACTTGGCTCGGTAACTCATTGATCCCGTTTCGAACCCGCGATTCCTCCGCTTCGGCGTCCGTTAGACCTGTTAAACTGATTGGGGGAGTTAGGTTCGCATCCATATTGTTCAGCGTGAGGGTATCGACGAACAAATCTGCTGCTTATTAACATTAAAGCTGCTGATGAAACTGTCTTAACACCCTGATTATGATCATCAACCAGTATAGAGCCGCTGATGAAATTCAGCGAAACGCCTAATGGCGGTCAGTAGAGTCAACCAGGCAAATGGGCAATTTTGTTGGGTACTACGTATCGATCTCCAGGATCTTTTTTGCCCTTTCCCATGAACCAGACAAGCGTTTTACCCACTCCGGAGCCGACCTATCAGCGACTCGCCAACCTTCATCGCTATTGGCAGGCTACCAATTACCTGGGGGCCGCTCAACTCTATTTGCGGGATAATGTATTGCTCGAACGCCCACTTATACCGGCCGATATCAAACCACGTTTGCTGGGACACTGGGGAACTCAGCCAGGTCTTAATCTGATCTATGCTCACCTCAATAGGCTTATTCAGGATACGGGTGCCAATGTATTACTGGTAGTTGGGCCAGGTCATGGTGCACCGGCCATTCTGGCCAATCTGTATCTGGAAGGCACTTTAGGGGCGTTCAATTCTCAATACACAGTAGGCATCGATGGGTTACAACAGCTGATCCGTCAGTTTTCCTGGCCTTACGGATTACCCAGCCATCTGGTACCCGGTACCCCTGGGCAGATTCAGGAAGGAGGAGAGTTGGGATACTGTTTGTCTCATGCGTTCGGAGCTGCCCTCGACAATCCGGATTTGGTCGTGGCTTGCGTAATTGGTGATGGCGAGGCCGAAACCGGTCCACTTGCCGCTGCCTGGCATTCAAACAAATACCTGAACCCTGCTACGTCGGGAGCTGTACTACCGATACTGCACGCTAATGGCTATAAACTATCCGGGCCTACTATATACGGTCGCATGAGCTCTGATGAGCTCACGAATCTTTTTTCCGGGTTTGGGTATCAGGTGCGGATTATTCATGGCAGCGACCCTATGCAGGTGCACGCGGCCACGTGGCAGGCCCTAAACTGGGCTCACGAAGAAATTCAAACCATCCAGCAGAATGCCCGAAGTGGCTTGCTAACGGGCGTTCCTGCCTGGCCGATGCTCATTCTGCAAACCCCAAAAGGCTGGACCTGCCCGCTGACGGTAGACGGTCAAGCGATTGAAAATACGGCGCATGCGCATCAATTACCGGTTGCCGACCCGGCCAGAAAGCCCGCTCACCTGGCGACGTTGGAAAACTGGCTCCGCAGCTATCATCCACAGGATCTTTTCGATGGCCTGGGCCGGCCATTTAAACACGTCGTCAATTGTCTTCCGGATGTTTGCCGGCGTATCGGCATGAATCAGCACGCAAACGGGGGAGGCTTGCTGATTCCTCTTGAACTGCCTAATTACGATAAGTATGCAGTGAACGTAGCTTCTCCTGGAGCCGTATCTGTGGAAGGCACCCATACGCTGGCAACTTACCTGCGCGATGTGTTTTGTCTCAATGAGAGTGCCCAGAATTTCCGAATCGTCTGCCCCGATGAAACCACGTCTAACCGCATGAGTCCATTGTTCGAAGCGACCAGTCGTGCCTGGATGGGACCGAGATACGAGACGGACGAATTTCTGGCACCCGATGGTCGAGTTATGGAAATACTAAGTGAGCATACCTGCGAGGGCTGGCTGGAGGGCTACCTGCTGACCGGGCGACATGGGCTGTTCAGCTGCTATGAAGCGTTTATCCCGCTCGTCGATTCAATGCTCAATCAGTATGCCAAGTGGCTGAAAGTAAGTAAAGAGACCACCTGGCGCAACCCGCTGGCATCCCTTAACTATTTACTTACCTCGCATGTCTGGCGACAGGATCATAATGGCTATACCCACCAGGCGCCCAGTTTTATCAATTCAGTAGTCGCTAAGAAAAGCTCCGTGGCAAGAGTATACCTGCCACCCGATGCCAACTGCCTATTATCAGTAACGGACCATTGCCTCCGAAGTCGCGACTACATTAACCTGATCGTTGCCAACAAAGCATGTCAGCCACAATGGTTATCCATTGAGGAAGCCCGTGCCCATTGCCGCCGGGGAATGTCGGTTTGGGATTGGGCTGGCAACGCTGGCCATGAGCAACCGGATGTGGTGCTCGCCTGTGCCGGAGATGTACCGACCCATGAAATTATAGCGGCTGCCTCTATACTTAAAAGCCATCTCCCGAGTCTGAGGGTTCGGGTCGTAAATATCGTGGATTTGTTAGCGCTTATGTCGCCTGAAGATCATGCACACGGCTTTCCGGAAGCGGCTTTTATGGCGCTCTTTACCACCGATCGGCCAGTGGTTTTTGCTTTCCACGGATACCCGATGCTCATCCATGAGTTACTCCACCATCGGACCAATCCGAGCCGATTCCACGTTCGCGGGTATATGGAAGAAGGGTGTACAACCACGCCCTTCGATATGCTGGTATTGAATAACATGAGCCGCTACCAACTGGTACTGGCTACATTGGCCCACATACTAAAACGCCCTGGTACGGGTGCGTTGACGCAATGGTGTCAAAATAAGCTAGACGAACATCGGGCGTATATCCGACGGGAAGGACAAGATATGCCGGAAGTAAGAGGTTAATCTTGTGTTTTTATAGCTCAACCTGACAATCGATGGGTAAAGCATACGGTTGTCAGGTTGATTGGCATTTCGTCGGCTGTAAGCTCGAACCGTTTTTTTTATATCAATTGCTGCCTTATTAATTAGTCTGCATTTATTTTTTACAACTAAGCTGATTTTAATCATATAAACGCGTGAATTAAATCATAAGGAGACTTCTTGTTTAATTGAATATTTACTACCAGTTACCCATGAGTGACAAATAAGTCAACTTTGGGTAAACCAACTTATAATCCTCAAGCTAATGAACCATTCGTCCAACTCCTTCAATAAATTGCTGGAACATTACTTATTCAGCATAGCCAGTCAACATATTTGTTTTTTAGATACTCAGACTCAAGTCCAGATTATCGACATGATCAATCAGCTTGACATAGAAGCTGATACCGAAATCGATGATACGTTGGTTGACCAGGGACCACTCGCACAATGGGAAATAGAAATTAAGCAGTTACTTAAACAATCGACTATGGCGCTCTTAATCCTTGCCAGTTTATAAATCAGTCATCATGTAAGGTGTGTCGTTGCTACGAACTAAGGATGAATACCACTTTGTTTACGTAGAGCAAAGACAAAGTGGTAAGAAAACGACACCTTTATTTCTGTTGCTGTAGAGTGAAGTGAGCGTATTTGCCCGGCAACCTTCTGCGATTAAAAAGCCTGGCGGGCGGCCATCCCTGCACCCGGCAAAACTCGGCCAGCCAATTTCAGACTAAATACGGTAATCTTATTTTCCTGTCGACGTACTAGCTTTGTCCGCGAAGATGACGTTGGTACTCTTTAGAGTCTCGACTGCCGATAACCGTTTACGGAATACCTTATACCGGGCTAAGCGTAACCTACCAAAGGGCCCTCGTAACCACCACCGTGATAAACCTTTGGGAATAGTTCCAGTGGGTGTACTTCCATCAAGTCAGCATCGGTAGCCACCATATCCCGCTCTTAACCTGACGCAGTAACACGCTCATGTATCGTCTCTACGGTATTGAATCCGTATTCCGCCAGGCTTTGGTCGGCAATTCCTGATCTGGGCGTATGGCTGAAAATGATGGATCAGGTGTTGGATAGGTCATCCCGTACGGTGTTTTTAGGGATTTCACAGAGCCAGTTGCCACCACCCATACACATCGATATAGTGCTGGACAGCCCCCATTTCATCAATATCTATAACCGTATAAGTTACGATGATGGGAACCGCGTTCGGCAGATCGACCATTTGAGGACTGGCCTTTGTCGCGCAAGTAGTCAGGTAATGCGGGCTAAAACGCTTATATCCCAGTAGCAGATTAGCCAGTTCGATAGGCTTTTCGACACGAATGCATCCGTGGCTAAGCGCTCGTTGTTCGCGGGCAAATAAAGCACGTTGGTTCGTATCGTGCAGGTAGATGTCGTAGGGATTATTGATGGTGAACTTCATGACCCCTAATGCATTGTCGCAACCGGTAGATTGACGGAAGCGGTACGGAAAAGTCTTTGACGTTACCGTCGGCCAGTTTACCGATTCAGCGGCTATGACATGGCCTTTATTATCCAGGATCTGGAGTTTCATCTGGGCCAGCACGGCACTCGGATTTCTTCGGATCCTGGGCAGTAATTCCTGGACAGCGATTGAGTGGGGGACGTTCCAGTAAGGATAGGTGATGAGGTTGGTGATCCGAGCAGTAAAGCAGGGTGTGGGTGTAGTGGCTTTACCAACAATGACCCGGCTGCTGAGCACTGTATTGCCTTGCCGATCAATAACGCGCAGCGAGGCCGAGGGTATGTTGACAATGACCCGTTTATCGGCCGGAAAGCGGTTTAGCCACCGATAAACGTTCAACGACGATTTGACCTGCTCCAGCGTAAGCGAATCGGCCATGTAATCGTCGGTCAAACAGCGCCGATAATAGTCTTTCAGGGCACGGTAATTGGCATCGTGCGATTCGAGGGAATCCAGTGACTGACGCCAGGTAGTACCCGCTCGAAATTGCTCGACAAGCCGGTTGATGCGGGTTGTATCGATTACGGCAGACAGGCCCTGGTAGCCGAGGTACCGATCGGTTTTCCCATAAACGATCTGGATAAAATACGCCTTCAGGCAGCTCGTTTCGGGCGCTTCACAAGGCGCATCGATGCCAATACTATGGGCATACATTCGTACATCAATCCAGTCGGTTTCTAACTGGGCATTTACCACAAGCGGTAACAGCCATAGGCTGAAGGTCAGGCCACGTAACATAACGGCTCGTTCTTTGAATCATCACAAACTTTATTCAAAAGTGCGCCACAGCCGCTCAGCGCTGTCTGATGAGGCTCAGCATAGCATCTAAATTCTATCAGGTTTATACGTGACGGACCTCATGGCCTGACAGCATCTCCATTGGCCATCTTTGTCGGGTTAATCCACTCTCAACGGGCGATTGTAGCCCAACCTATTCCTCACAGCGATGACATTCGAACCTACTTCTCAACTGTTGGCCTTTGTGCTGCCAATGTCGTTTCGAACGGGTGATCTGACGTTTATTTCAAATAGTCGTATCCAGGAAGACATTCGCATTCGGGTGACACCTACCCTTAAACCACGCCATGTTGTGTCGACTTCGCAACTATCCAAAGGCAGTTGGCTAGCTTGTTTGAACTGGTCGGATGGGTATCAACAATACCAGGAAGAGAAAGTAATTCAGATCAGTTGATTCGTCGGGAAGCCAGGATGAGGGTCTTTCCCCGTTTACATGGAGGAGGGCGCTGCTCCTGAGTCAGTAGTCGCTTATTTTCAGCTTTATCGCCACATGCTCCTTGTCGTCACGGTTTGTTACTTGACGACAAGGAGCATGTAAAGCATCATAGTCAGGCAGGGCATCAGACTGCAGTTGACTTACGTCAATGCCCATCATACCGCTACGTTAGAGAAAAATCATGTTCAGATAAGGCGATGAAATCGTCTTCAGTAGCCAATAATGCCCAGCTATGCTGGCAGCAAACTGAGCTTTTGAAGTTAGAAAGATGCTGTCAAGGATAAGATCACTACGAGGTCCTGAAAAACGGACGTTTGGAGATAGTATTTGCGATAGCAATACTAGAGGGAATAGAAGTTTACGCCATCGCCAGCTGCGCGCGTTGTTACACCGGACCGATACGAATTTTCATCTGTAGCCATGTGTCTGGTGTCGAGTCGGGCGGCTGCACGTATAAAGATTAATGAGTTACCAGCGCCAATCCCACGGTTTTTAATAAAGATGAAACAACCAAGTTGCTGTTTCAAAACGTTACTATCTTGTCATTTGATGACATTGCTTCATGAAACTACAGTATATCGATCCCATTTCGGCTGGGGAATTGCACCTGACTTTACACGAAGTTAACTTCGACCGGTTCTTTTTTCAGCGGGATCGTAAAGACCGGTTTTTAACGATAGCATGGAATGACGGGCCTGCCCAGACCGTAACGATCGATGGCATTCAGTACGCGTTTCCTGCCCAAACCATCTTACCGCTGATGGTCAATCAAACCTTTACGTTTGAAAAGCCAGAGCAAATCATTGCCTGGCAGTATAACCGGAACTTCTATTGTATTGTAGATCACGATAAAGAAGTAAGCTGCGTGGGCTTTTTGTTTTATGGCTCCGCAGAGACCATGTTCATTGCGCTGGATGAGCCGCAACAAAAAAAGCTGAACATGTTGCTGCAGGTGTTTATCGATGAGTTTGCCGACAAGGATGCCATACAGCGCGACATGCTGCAAATGATGCTCAAGCGGCTCATCATCATTGTGACCCGCTTAGGTAAAAGCCAGTATCTGAAGGAACAGGCGCTAACCGAGGATAAACTGGACGTGCTGCGTAAGTTCAACCTGATGGTCGAAAACAATTACCGAAAAGAACACACGGTGCAGTTTTACGCAAATCAGTTGAATAAATCGCCTAAAACGCTGGCTAATTACTTCACTTTATACAATCACAAATCCCCGCTTGCGGTGATACAGAGCAGGATACTGGTAGAAGCCAAGCGCCTGCTGATGTATACAGACAAATCGGCCAAGGAAATCGCTTATGACCTGGGCTATGATGATGCGGCTTACTTCAGTAATTTCTTCAAGAAACAAACCGGCTATGCCCCGTCCGATTTCCGGAATGCCAAGTCGGTCCCGTTGTCGTCTGGGCAATAGGGATATCCCGGCGGGAACTTCCTCCAATCGTTAGCCCTTTCGGGCTGTCCGCGCTTAAGAACAGGGTAATCAACGGTACTATCTGACGTCAAAAGGGCTCCTTTACTGAAGGAGCCCTTTTGACGTCAGATAGTACCGTTGATTCCTTATATCCATTACCGGAAACGTAGTCCAGGCAAGCGTAACCAATATGAAAAACGTTGACGGGCAGATTTTACATGCAGTCGGGAAGTCTCTCTATTCATTCGCCTGATCCTTAGCTGGACCTTTGTATTGTCAATCAAAACAGACAGTCAAGATAAACATAACATCATGAAAAATTTCCCAATTCCAGCTAAAGAACAAGTATCTCCGGCTAACCAGGCTATTTTCGATAACCTAAAAGGTATGGTAGGTTTTGTTCCTAACCTCTATGCCATTTTGGCCCATTCTGACAATGCGTTAGGCGATTACCTGACACTGCAAAACAGAAAATCATCGATTCGCGCCAAAGAGCGTGAAGTCATCAACTTAGTGGTTAGCCAGGTAAACAACTGTTCGTACTGCCTGAGCGCTCATACGCAGTTTGCCAAAATGAACGGCTTTACTGATGAGCAGATTGTAGACATCCGCAGAGCAAGCATCAACTTCGATACAAAACTAGACGCCCTGGCTAAACTGGTCAAAAGCACGACCGAAAACCGCGGCCATGTCAGCGCAGAGGTGTTAGAGAACTTCTTTGCCGCCGGTTATACGGAAGGCAACCTGATAGACGTGGTCATTGTGATCGGCGATAAGATCATTACCAACTACCTGCATGCCTTGACCGGTATTCCCGTAGACTGGCCTTTGGCTCCAGCACTGGAAACTGCTGCTGTCTAATATTCCTGGGGAGGTGTTTCACACCTCCCCAGGAATATCATGCCCTAACTAACCCTATCGTGGAAGCTTAACACATACCGGTATACTTTACTCATTTTGAGCATCTGCCCATGAGCCGTACCGCCAACGCCATGTTAACTGTTCGGTTAGTATGGTTTAGCCGTTGAAAGCATCCCGCTACTGATCTTAAGCTTGCTGCCAAAGAACAGACCAGCCAATTAACAAACGCTTATTAACAACAGACGATGAAAAATCAACCTATAGATACGGCAACACTAGGCCGCGAACTGGCAGATTTCCAGCAGTCATGGAACGCCAAAGCACCGGATGGCTTACAGAAAACGTTTGAGAAGGGAATTGACGAGATCAAAGAAATAGAACAAACCGCGCTAAATGTGGGCGATACAGCTCCTGATTTTGAGCTGACCAATGCCTTGAATAAACCGGTTAATCTTTCCACGTTATTAAAAGAAGGTCCTTTAATACTGAGCTGGTACCGTGGCGGTTGGTGTCCGTATTGTAACATCCAATTACGCTATCTGCAAAGTTATTTACCCCAATTTAAGGCAGCCGGCGCTACGTTGGTTGCCTTGTCCCCGGAGCTTCCGGATAAATCCCTAAGTACAACAGAAAAGAATAATCTGGCTTTTGACGTGCTGACGGATTATAACAACGAAGTAGCGCGCCGGTTTCGCATCGCTTTTACACTCAATGAAGCGTTGATCGACATTTACAATGATTTCCATAAGCTGGAAAACTATAATGGCGTATCGACAAACGAGCTGCCAATACCAGCGACTTATGTTATAGACACGGAGGGTGTGATCAGGTATGCCTTTGTCGATACCGATTACCGTAAACGTGCAGAACCGGCTGCAATACTGGATGTTCTCAAAACATTAAAATCAGAAAATGGCACGAACTGACCAGGTCAAGTTGTCCTTGATAAGTAACGGTGCCTGCGCAATTGGGGGCTGGACGGGAGACCATAGATTTCGTTCGAAAAGTCAATCGCCTATACGTTATTGAGCGTGTAATTTGCTGACTTTTAGGATTCTCTATCGATACACTATTGCTTGAAAACCGTTTGCGAAAACGCATGGTCTGCTGTCTTATCAACTAACTTTCTTAATCTCACTTGCACTTAGCGTGATCATAAATTCGCGCCGTTGACTGTTCCAGCAGTGTACCCGCTGACCATATTGACTAATTACCGGGACAGGCCAGTCAATGTCAGCATTAGCTGCTTCAAACTCCTGAGCAGCCTTCGGGCTAATTAGTGTTACCAAGTCATCGAACTTGAACTCATGAGTTGTTTTCATACAATGCTGGATTGCCTTACTTAGTAGTGACATTAAGCTGGCCAGTGTTCGCTCCCTATTTATCTTAATACTACGTTAGCGGATCAGGCAGTAAATTAGCCTTACTGCCTGTTTTTGTCGCCCTGTAAAAGTCTTAAAACCAATTACACGCAAGACTTGTATCTGTTTCTAGACCTATGAAAGTCAAGAATGAAGATCAAATTGATATTTCACTCTGAGTTTACATCTCTTTTATACTGCTTATTGATATCACTTAACACGCTTTACGCTACATTTATTATTCACCATACCAACCCCTGGTAATGAACAAATGCGGAGCTTGACCGACCGTAACTTCTGCCATAATAGACTGCCGCTGACATACGTCTAATCTCAACTTTTGGCTTGATGAAGCCCTTGAGGCACCTTATACCGTCATGGTACGTACTTTCGCCAGTTGTGCTGTTCCTGGAAGCCCAGCACTTCACGGATTTTGTGATTGGAAAATAAGGCTTCATGCTCGCCCAACTCCCGACGAAGCGGAACTCCGGGAAAGAATCGTTCTGCCAGTTCTTTACTGGGAAGAATGGCTCCATTGTGGTCGTTGCCGGCATTGAACACTTGATAGCCTAGCCCATCTTTTTGCAAACATAAATCCACAATCTGGCCCAAATCCCGTGCGTCGATATAGCAGAAAGCGTTCCGGCGACGTACTTCCGGGTGAGTCAGATAATAAGGAAACAGCTCGGCGTATTCATGGGGTTCAATCACATTGCCGATCCGAAGGGCGTATATATCCACCCCCGAACGTCGCTGAAAGCTGCGGGCCGTCTGTTCATTGACCACCTTGGATAAACCGTAACTATCCATCGGATCGACGTCATAGTCTTCTTCCAGAGGCAAGGTTTTGGGGCTGGTTTGACCGTCGGAAAAGCAAATGCCATAGGTGGTCTCGGAGGAAGCAATAATGATTTTTCGAATGCCCAGTTTCACCGCGGCTTCAACCACATTATAGGTGCCCAGTGTATTGACGCGAAAGGTCTCATTATCGGGCTTGAGTAAAATTCGGGGCACGGCCGCAAAATGAACGACGGCATCAAAGTGGGGGACGCCCGTACCGGGTTCTAACTCCTCGAAGCTGGCATACGCGCTCAGTGCATTAAACATTTGCCCCGAATCGGTAATATCAGCGATCAAATTCGTGACACCCGGGTAATGCAGGGGAGTCAGGTCCACATTCATCACGGTATGGCCTTGTTCGAGCAGGTAGGCAATGACGTGCTTACCGGCTTTTCCTGAACCACCGGTAAAGCAGATTCGCAGTTTAGTCATAAAAGGGCCAATTAAAAGATGTATACATGTTTGGTATCCTTAACAACCGTTCATGAAAACTATTGTTAAAACGGTCGTAAAAGCATAAAATAGCCTGGATGTAGGTGGGATTAAGATTGGTAAACGCACTATGCGGCAAAAGGCGGGCTCGTTTCATTTCCTCCCTTTCAAGGTAACGTTGTATCGACAAGCATATCGGTAAGTTGTTGGCTTGTTCAACCGGCCCACATACTTTTCGCCTTCACCATCGCTCAGGGCATTAAGCCAGCCGCCAAAGCAATCGTAAGGCTCATTACCGGCAAGCCGTGGGCCAGGCCGAATATAGCGGATGGGTATATAACTACAGATAGTTTATGCCAGTATTTAACACAGCCAGCCAATCGCGAACAGCGACGAATTATTTCGGCATACGGGTTGGTCACAGAATTATGTCCGTAGCGATAGGAATCCACGTCATAACTAAATTTTTGGCCCGTTAAGGTCACCATGACTAAGGGAAAAGCGGCCAGTATTATTCTGCTAGTGAGTCCATTGTACGGCTTCTACTAGGTCTATACGCTAAGTACCGGTTATGGATTTTACAGGGGAATTACATCTGTATCCAAACGCCTATACTCATGACCGACTTACACCATGATTCCTTCTCCGAATGGCAACCACTTCGTTAGATCTGTTGGCCAACCGGGCCGCTTAACGTGTGGTATACTTAAAAATTACCTCATAAGTGCCTGGCGTAGTTTAAAACGCCAGAAACTGGCATCATCCATCAACCTGCTGGGGTTAGTCGTCAGTATTGCCAGTTGTGTGCTGATCATGTTGTACGTGCAGCATGAACTGAGTTACGACAACTATCACCTGAAGGCCGATCGCATCTTTCGATTGACGACCCAATTGACCGCTGATGGAAAAGATGAACATACGGCCTGGGCTCCCAATTTCATCGGCCAACAGGTAAAAGCAGACTATCCTGAAGTTGAAACGGTCATTCGCCTGCAAGCCAATCCGGGCGACATTTCCTTCCAGGTAGCCGCCCCATCCGCCAGGGTGGCGTCCCGCCTGATTAGCCTGGATCAGGTGTATACGGTATACGATCCGGCCTTTTTGACCGTCTTTACCTTTCCGATGGTGGAAGGCGATCCGAAAACTGCTCTGATCCGAGCCGGTTCTATCGTTATTACGGAACGGGTAGCCCTGAAATTATTTGGTAAAGCCTGGAACCAGGGTAAAGGTATACTTGGCCATCGAATTCAGGCGGCAGGGAACACCTATCAGATCACCGGCGTACTACGGGACATCCCAGCCAATACGGATATGCCCTTCCAGGTGCTACTTGCCCAAGACGCCAGTAACTTAGAAAAACAGGCCTGGTGTACTAGCTACGTAGTGTTTAACCAGGCGGCCAGTGCTTTAGGGTTTTCCCAAAAGCTGGCCAGGGTTGCCCAGCCCATACAGGCTGACTTTGCCCAAAGGGGAGGCCATATTGCCTTCGCCCTCGAAAATCTTCGGGACATTCATCTGGGAAACCCTAAACTCTTCGACACGCCTAAGGCCAACCGGACTTACTTACTCATCTTTTCGCTGGTAGCTGGGTTTCTTTTGCTAATTGCATCCATCAACTACATCAACCTTTCCCTGGCTCAATCGGTGGGGCGAAGCCGGGAAGTGGGCGTTCGCAAAGCGATGGGAGCCGCCCGTTTCCAGGTATTAGTTCAATTTCTGGGTGAATCACTTTTATTGACTGGTATTGCACTAGTACTCGCGCTGGTCTTAGTCATGTTGCTGTTACCTGTCTATAACGACCTAACCGACAGGCATTACTCGGTTTCCTCCCTGCTGACCTGGCCAATGGCCGGCCTGTTGGGGGCTATGTTTGTCATCGTAGGTGTTCTGGCTGGCAGCTACCCCGCCTTTTTCCTGGCTTCTTTTGAGCCGGTAAAAGCGCTGAAGGGCAAACTTCGCCTGGGTGGAAACGCTGCGAGTGTACAAATTGGACAAGGGCTTCTGGTATTCCAGTTTACCATTTCGATCACGATTATTATCGGTACGTTAGTAGTTTACAAACAGGTTCACTATCTGAAAAAAAAGCCTTTAGGGTTTCAGAAAGAACAGGTGTTGGTATTGGACATTCCCCCAGCCGTCACTCCTGGAGCCCCTTACGCGCTTAAGAAAACGCTCGCCGGCTTAGCATATGTACGGAGTGTAGCACTGATCGGCTCTCATTCGCTGCCCAGCCAGGAAATGAACCTATCGGCGTTCAATCTGGAAAAGAATGGCAAGATGCTTCCGCTACCCCAGCGCTCCATCGACGTTGATGAAAACTACCTGACCGTATTGGGTATTCCCCTGGTGGCGGGTAGAAACTTCAGCCATCCCGGTGTGAGTGGTGAGAAAACAGGTCCGGTAATCCATGAGGTATTGGTCAATGAGGCCCTGGTGGCAAAGATGGGGTGGGGCGTCGAAGCGGCCATCGGAAAGGGCATCAGCCAAGGCCCTGTTGGAGCCGAAACCTGGCACGGACGCGTGGTCGGGGTCATCAGGAATTTTCATTTTCAGTCTCCGCAAAAACCGATCGAGCCGATGGTCCTGCAAAACACGGCGGAGCAAGGGCCTGAAAAAGCCCTTGTGCGTTTATCTACCGGTGGGTTACCGGTTCAACTTAGCCAGATCGAAAACCAATGGAAACGGATTGTGCCGGATCAGGGGTTTACCGTTACTTTTCTGGATACAATGTTTGCCAGACAGTACCGGCAGGAGCAGCAATTGACCAGCATCTTCACGTATTTTAGCCTGCTTACCATTGTCGTTGCCTGCCTGGGTTTGTTCGGCTTGTCCTCGTTCGCCACCACTCAGCGAACGAAGGAGGTGGGCGTCCGAAAAGTAATGGGCGCTCAGGCGTCAGGCTTGATTTACCTGCTATCCAGGCAATTCCTCTTGCTGATCGGCCTGGCCATTCTTCTGGCAAGCCCGTTGGCCTGGTTTATCATGAACCGCTGGTTGGCAGACTTTGCCTACCATGTTTCCCTGGGTCCGGGTGAGTTTATCCTGGCTGGCGGAGTCGCTTTTTTAATTGCCGTCCTAACCACGGGTTATCATGCGATCCGGCTGGCTCGTACGAATCCGGTACGGGCTTTACGGTATGAATAGAGTAACGAAACATCAAATAACTATCTGGAAATTAGCTGCTTACATTTAAGGCTGTTTTGGCTGGTAATATATCGATAAACGTTTGTGCCTTCTCCGATGCTTTTCCTCACCTTTCGACACCTCGCCCTTCTTTTCCTGCTCGTGTCATCGGCTGGGCTGTTTGCCCAGAATAAAATCGAGCCAAACCAGGCCTGGCTTACCGAATACGATGAATGCCAGGACTATGGTGAGGTCTACGTGGTCAAAAAAATTATTAGGGCGTGCCAGTCCTACCAAACCTTCCTAACGGACAAAAACGGCCGGAAATTAACCCCCGCTTATCGCGATATTGGGGATTTTGAAGAAGGGCTGGCCGAGTTTGTTCCCATGCAACGCAGCCGGCAAGGACATGGACTGCACGGATTTATCGATAAGCAGGGGACGATCGTTATCCAACCTAACTACCTCGCCACCGACCGCTTCCGACATGGCAAAACCTGGGTCATTTACCCGGCCGATACGCATTATGGACTTTCCTATATTGATAGGACCGGAAAAGAGCTGTACAGGATTCCTATTCAGCACTATTCGAACGACTATCTGATCACCGATGCGACAATCGATCATACCTGTAACCACGACACCCAGGAAGATGTGCTGTGGTGGAGAGGGGGCGATTATTTTATTCTCAACTTCAATTTTACCCCCTTTGTCGAAGAGCAGCTCCAGCGGGCCAACCACGTTTCTGCCTTTAAATACGGGGGGAAATTTGGCATTATCGACCAGGATTTGGTCCTGAAAGTACCGGTGGCGCTCGATGCCATCGATGTCGACTATAGCTATTCGGGGCAAGGTCTGCAACGCGTGCAGTATGGGAATAAGTACGGGTACGTTAGCCCCATAACGGGTGAACTGGTAGTTCCTTTTGACTACACCGAAACCCGCAAGCCGACTAATGGTCTGTTTTGGGTTAAGAAGCGGGGCAAATGGGGCTGTATGGACAACACCGGCAAGCTGCGCATCCCGCATGTATACGACGAAGCGACCGGCTTTACGGTTGAGGGGAGGTCAGCGGTGGCTATCAATGGCAAATTCGGTCATATCGACAAGTCGGGTAAAGTGCGTACGCCGTTGACCTACGATTTTGCGTCGTATTATCAGCACGGGCTCTCGATGGTTCGCATTCGGGACAAATACGGCTATATCGATACGAGCGGCCGTCTGCGCATCCCGCTCATTTACGACGAAGCGCTCCCCTTTGACCATAAGACGACTAGAGTTGAGCGTTTCTGGCTCCGTTATGAGCTCTCACTGGATGGTAGGGAGCAATTCGTGGGGTTCTCCTACAAGCTGAATGCTGTGTTGATCATCGTTGGCACGCTGCTCTTTATCTGGCTCACCAGTTGGTTTGACAAGCTGAGCAGCAAGTTTAGATCGCATCGCCAGGGCGGAGCCGTTGGTTAAGGGCTCTGAAATCTCCACGTAGCCGACCGTCTGATTTTTATCCGTTAAGCCCCCGTACCGTGTGGTTATACAGATGCCCACACCTTTAAGTAAAAGCTCGTTTAATAAATGTCAAATTCACCGCATCAAATTCCCTGTTATGTTATGGCAATTGGGTTTTGAACAGAAGCGCCTACTTCAACCCCACTATTACGGAGACACTTACATAGGGTGGTTTTGGAGATGACTAACTTGCTGCGACTTGTTCGACGGATTTCAATGAAAGCTTCGTATTATAGCCTTGTAGTAGGCTGGTTATGGTCCTGCTTAGATAACACAGACAAAAGCAACAATCAGACGAATTCAGCAGCAAAAATGATCGATGCATCAGAAGAGCAGCGGTATGGTATAAATAAACAGTTTGCCAGTTCTGAATCAATAAATCTGTTTCCAGAAGAGTTCTTTTGGGACTCTGTAGATGAGGGTGCTCCCTTTGGAAGTGATGAAGGCGATACAGCCTTAGCCAATTTCAGAAGATGGCGTCAAACTTATCCAACAGCCAATCTTACGCAGTGTCTAAAGTGGGTTCTTGAAGAAGTAGGGGAGACATCTTCAGAAGCTTATCTTGCTCAAACACTGAGTAAGGAACAGTTAAACAAACAACTCAGTGAGAATAGCTTTGATGACCAGCAATATATCTATACACTAGATGCGTCAGTAATTGCTACTGGATTAGGTCAACTAGTCGATGAAGGCCGAATCGATAAAGCTGCCCAACCATTCATCAGTCAAGCCATTGACAGACAGTTGATATGGAGTGAATTGCAAGGATTACAGGAGTACAATGACCATCTGAAAATCATGAAAGAGCGGCTAAAAAAGTTGTATTGACTTAACATAAGGCCACAAGCCACTTATACAACAGGTTTGGTTTCAATTATACAAGATGTATTGAATAGTACAGGCATATCCCTCATCATCAGGGATTCTTCCTTCTGATGCAGGCCATACACCCTGCAATACGGGAAAGAATGAATAAAATTCCCGACAGACATCCCGTCGGGATTTTACAAATCCTATCTTAAACCTTAGACTAATCGTTGTAGAACGAGTGGTTTCATCGACCCGGTCATCTCGTCGGATCCCCATCTGGAGCGCTGCTCTACGCATACAGTTTAGATACCCCGGAATCGAGTACCAAAGCCTGACCAGCTCATTTCAGGGTAGCGAAAAGGCAACGTAACTATCGCCTTTGGTAGTCCCTAATTTTGTGCCCCCACAAGCGACGACGATATATTGTTTCCCGTTCACTTCATACGTGCTTGGTGTAGCAAAACCAGCTGCTGGCAGTTGCGTCTGCCAAAGTAACTGACCCGTTTTCTTATCGTAGGCTCGAAACATGCCATCTTTCGTAGCGGCAATGAATAACAATCCTCCGCTTGTGATAACCGGGCCGCCGTAGTTTTCCGTCCCCGTTGGCGGAATCCCTTGCCGGGTTAGTTCGGGGAGTTCACCCAACGTTTTTTGCCAAACCTGCTGACCCGTATTCAGGTTGATAGCGGTCAATGTACCCCAGGGCGGCTTAATGGCGGGAAACCCTTCACTGTCTAAGAATTTCGTATATCCGTTGAAGCGATACGGAACATAAGGTCCCGGTTTGGCCGTCGAGCCGGACGACGTAGTGACGGTTTCCACCTTTTCGTCGTTAAATAAAAAATCCAAGAGCGCCTGTTTTTGATCTCCCGTTATACCTGAGAAACCTGGCATCATGCCCTTCCCACTGGTAATCAATTTGGCCACATACTCCCGATCACGCCGTTGACTTATATTAACCAGGGATGGATAGCCACTGGCCGGATTCCCCTTTCGGTCTGCTCCATGACAAGCCGCACAAGAACTCGTATAGAGTCGATTGCCCGGACTTAGATGCGCCAGGTCATCGGTTTTAGGTGTGGCACTTAGACTAAACATCCAGGCCATTTCATTGGCGTTTACGTACATAATCCCATCCGGATCGACGGCCGCACCACCCCATTCCGGGCCGCCATCGGCCCCTGGTAGTAGCAAGGTTGGGGTTTTGCCTAGTGGTTGAAACGGCCCTTTTCTCGCCCGACGATACTGGGCAATCAACGAATCGCGATTTATTGCAAAAGGACTTAACTCCGTTTCGGCAATGGTTTGCCGGGCAAAAGGCGCGGGTAAGGTTGGGACGGGTTGCGTTGGCCAGGGTGTTTCATCCGGTAACGAAGACCCAGGAACCGGAATTTCCCGAATGGGGAAGAGCGGTTTTCCCGTTACCCGATCAAAAATAAAAATGTGAGCACTCTTGGTTACCTGAGCCACTGCATCAATGGTCTTTGTTCGGCCATACCGATCTTTCTGACGAAGTGTGATCAGGTTTGGTGGAGCGGGTAAATCGCGGTCCCAGATGTCATGATGGACCAACTGGTAATGCCAGATCCGTTTTCCGGTTCGGGCATCCAGCGCCAGTAAGCAATTGGCAAACAGGTTCTGCCCTTTGCGGTTGCCACCATAAAAATCAAACCCTGCTGAGCCCGTCGGTACGTACAGAATCCCACGATTGCGATCAATCGCCATGCCCGCCCAGTTATTGGCCGCGCCCACGTCGGAGTTTTTATAGGTCTCTTTAGGCCATGTTTCGTACCCGTATTCACCCGGATGCGGTATCGTGTGAAAGACCCACGCCAGTTTACCCGTTCGCACATTAAAAGCCTGGATGGATCCGGGGGCGGCATCCGCCCCTTCAGAAACCCGTAAGGGCATGAACAGCAAATCGTCGAAGAGTGTACCCGGCGTGTTCGAAATGACAAATTTGTCTTTCGCCGATTTCCCTAATCCGGCTTTCAGGCTCACCCGGCCCTGCTCGCCAAAGCTCGTAATCGGCTGCCCGGTCTGCGCATCGATCGAGTAAAGACAGGAGCCGTAGGCATACAAAATCCGCGCGGGTTCGGTATCATCCGCTCGATTGCTTTTCCAATACGTAACCCCCCGGTTTGTGTTGAACGTTTTGGTGCCCGGCTCTACGTAGCGCCACTTTTGCTGACCTGTAGCCGCATCGAGCGCAAACAACTGATTCGAGGCTGTCACCCCGTACAGCGTTCCGTCAACAATAATTGGATTGCACTGCACCTGCCCCGAGTCCTGAGAGTGGTATTCCCAGGCAACTTTAAGCCGGCGAACATTACCCGTGTTAATCTGGGTTAATGGCGAATAATGATTACGATCGGGCCCGCCCAAATACTCCGGCCATTCGGCGCCTGGATTCAATTTTCGATCGGTAAATGTCAACTGTGCCGCTGTTAAGAAAACAACGCATAGGAAAAAACCAGGTAGAATACTACGTTTCATTACGGCTAATGGGTTGATGTGGCGTCGATTACGAGCAATCGACACCACAAAAATCTCACGATTAAAGCTTAATATCCCGGATTCTGTTTCAGCGTTGGCTGGCCATTGATAAAACTCTGGGTTATTGCATAGTCTGGAATGGGCTGGTATTCGCTCTTGTTTTTCGTGAACTTAACGCCACCTCCCAGCGCCAGTGTACGCCGGAGACTTTCTTTGGGTAAATATTCATTGTTAATAACCTGATCGGCAATCCCCCAGCGAACCAGGTCGAAGAAACGATGACCTTCCATGCCCAGTTCAATTCTTCGCTCAAATCGAACGGCTTGACGGGCAACGGCCTGATTCGGCCAGGCTGTTGTATACGGATTCACCACGTACCGGGCGGCATTGGTGGTTCCGTCTAACGTCTTAACGGGTGAAGCCGCAGCCCGGGCCCGAACCCGATTGACGTATTCACGCGCTTTCTCCAGACTACCTACTTCGACCTCACACTCAGCCGCCATCAGCAGTACATCGGCAAAACGCATCAGGTCATAATTCAACGCACTGGCAATGCCAAAACTGGCCCGAACCACTTGCCCGCTGCTGTACTCGCTCGACGAGAATACGTGCTTCTTTCCTGTAAATGGACCACCGTTGCTAATCGACTCGCCCGGAGGAGCCGTAAAGGCCAGACCGCTCATCAGGCCCCAATCCAGATAAGGAATACCACGACGGCCAACGGTATGGTCTATACGCGGGTCCAGATTGCCGGTGTAAGGCGTAAATGGGCTGGCATCCGGCACTGTCTCGTTTGAGGTGACATCCACGTCATTATAGGTATCCAGTAAAGGCAGGCCGTTTTCGTCTGTACGGAACGCGTTGACCAGATTTTGAGAGGGACGGAAAAACCAGGAGTTGGTTCCTC
Source organism: Spirosoma koreense (assembly GCF_054777875.1). NCBI lineage: Bacteria > Pseudomonadati > Bacteroidota > Cytophagia > Cytophagales > Cytophagaceae > Spirosoma > Spirosoma koreense. Next base: position 224,559 of record NZ_BAAHAC010000013.1, read on the forward strand.
CCGCAATTCCGTTCGGATAGCACAGAATCGCTTCACGAAACCCGTTGGTATTGTCGCTGGCCCCATCGCCAATGGCACTTTGTACTTCCAGCATCGCTTCTTTGCTATTCTGGGTGGCGATCCGGAAATTCTCGCCATACCCTGCTGTTAAGTCTAGTTTTACCCCTTGGCTGGTTTTGCCCTGGGCGATAATCACATCAAACAGTGCTTTGGCCTCTGTGAATTTATGCTGATACAAATAAGCCTTTGCCAGATAAGCTCCGGCGGTCCATTTGTTGACCCGGCCTTTACCGGTTTTCACCTCATCCAGATTGTCATAGGCGAATTTGAAGTCCGTTTCCAGTTGTGGCCAGCTATTGATGTAATTGCCACTCGCGTCCGTATTCGGAATTTTATAATCGGTAGCTTTCTCATCGACAAACGGAATATTGCCGAAGATTTTCTTCCCCTCAAAATGATGGAAGGCACGCAGGAAACGAGCTTCGGCGGCTATTTGCTTTTTCAAGGCATCGGTTAAGGCCGGATCGGTTGTTTTAGCCAATTCCTGCAAGACGATGTTGGCCCGGCCTATCCCATCGAAAATGCCATTCCAGCGAGCAAGCAGTTGCGAATGGGTTGTGGGCGTGGCGTATTGCATGGCCTGGTTGATTTCACTCTGGTCGGTAAAGTTTGTCCCCCCTTTGTAGGCATCGCCCCCCAGGATGCTGCCCCATATCCAATTGTAGGAGCCACTGAATCCCAGGAAATTAGCGGCTTGTGACCCATCCAGTGTAGCGTAGGCATCTATTAAAAACCCATCAATACCCTTTTTGCTCAGTAAATCGCTTTCATTATAAACGCCTTGAGGAGCCAGGTCCAGAAACTGTTTCGTGCAGGCTGAAAGCGTAACCACCGAAAGAAGCAGGATAGTTGCGGTATGTTTTAGAGTCGGTTTCATAGCGGAAGAGTGGGGTTAGAAGGATACGTTTAGGCCCAGTAAAAATTGGCGTGGATTAGGGTAACCGGAGTAGTCGACGCCCAGATTTTGATCGCTACTGGCCGTTTGTTCAACCGATGCCCCCGATACTAATCCCAGGTCGGGGTCGGCGCCCGTGTAGTTCGTTATGGTGAAAAAATTCTGCGCCTGCGCATACACCCGCAGGTTACTCATCTTTATCGTTTTTAGCCATGCTTTGGGAAAGCTGTAGCCCAGTTGAATGGTTTTCCCCCGCAGGTAGGAGCCATTTTCCACGTAAAATGAATTCGAATTGCCCGTCACAAAAGCGGTATAGCCATTGGTAGCCCCAACGCCCAACTGAGGAGTTTTAGCGGTAGCCGCCGTTTCGGGCGTCCAGGCGTCGTACAGCTTTCCCGATGCAATCGAGCCACCCAGTACACCCATGTAGGTAAAGTACTTGGTATAATTATAGAGCTGATTTCCCTGATTCCAGAACACAAAACTACTCAGGTCGAATCCCTTCCAGCTAAAGCCGAGGTTAAGTCCCATCTGAAAAGCCGGATGTGGTGATCCCAGGACGGTTCGGTCGGCCGTCGTGATATTCCCATCGCCGTTCATGTCTTTATATTTCCATGATCCAACCACGCCTGCAGCTCCGTTAATTTTAGGACCCGCATCCACTTCGGCCTGGTTATTATAAAAACCGTCGATCTGATAGCCATAAAAAGACGAAACAGCCTGCCCCTGTGTTGTAATCAGGGCATTGGAAATCCGGCTGGCGGCTACTAGTTGCGCCGTATTTTCATTGTTTAGTTTGGTCAGTTGATTTTTGTAGTGGGTAAATGTCAGGGTTGCTTCATATTTCAAATCAGAGGTGATATGTCCCTGATTCATTACTTGCAGGTCAATGCCCGTGTTTCGCATCGTTCCCAGATTCACCAATGGTTTGGTGACCAATAGTTCTAGCCCGTTACGCAGGCTGGGAACCAGCAAATCGCGCGTATTTTTGGTGTACACATCGACGGCTAAGCTCCATTTGCCTTGCAGAATACTGGCATCCAGACCAATATTAGTCGATTCCGTCGTTTCCCATTTGGTTTGTAAATTCCCCTGAGAATTCGCCCCATACCCTTGGGTTGAGCCAATATTTACCCCATTGATGTCGTAGAAATTATTGCCTGGTGCCGCGCTGTAAGTAGAATACTGATTGAAGGCGGGCACGTTGGAAATACTGCCCATTTGCCCCCAGCCAGCACGTAGTTTTAGTTCATCCAGCCAGTTAAGCGATTTCATAAACGCTTCGTCGGAAAGGCGCCAGCCGACGCCCAGCGATGGGAAATTGGCATACCGCACATCAGGCCCGAACAGCGAGGAGCCATCCCGGCGAAACGTAGCATTAACCAAATACCTGTCTTTCAGACTATAATCGATCCGACCGAAATACGAAAAAAGCGAACTCCGGGATAGCAGGGAATTCCGGTTAATATCGGCATCGTTGGCACTGATATCGCCCAGTGACTGGGGCAGTCCGGTGTTGAGCGACAGGAAATTGCTGGATTCAAAGTCGTAATTGCTCTTGGCCCCAAACAAACCTCTGCCGGTATTTTTAATCGCTTCGGTACCGACCAAAACTTTTAGATCATGGATCTGACCAATCTTTTTCTGATACGTCAGCGTGTTGCTCCACGTCCAGCTCAGGAAATTGTTGGAGGCCTCGGTCAACTGGGTTACGCGCCGGGACTGGCTGGCTTCGTACTCTTTTAAAAAGGCCCGCTGCAGTGTTCCATTGCGCGCATCGATCCCGATGGAGGTTCGAAGAGCAACGTCTTTAGTGAAATTCACTTGAGCGAACACATTCCCAAACGCCCGCAGATTTTGATTAAACCAGTCTTTTCGGCGTTCCAGGTACGACACCGGATTATAACCGGTTCCGGCAGTCCCGCCAACCAGCGAACCACCGTAACCACCTTTGATATCATAAACGGGTATAAAGGATGCACTCCGGAGCGCATACGCCCAGGCACTGGTTTCGCCAATGACGGTGGCATCCCCCTTCCGGTTGTCGTACGAGACCTGCAGGTTTTCGCCTACCGTCAAAAAATCGGTAGCCTTTAAACTTGAATTAAGCCGTATCGAGTACCGATCGTAGCCTGTGTACTTGAAGGTGCCCTGCTGATTAAAATAATTCAGGCCCAGCGAAAAGGTCGATTTGTCGTTGCCTCCACTCGCGGTCAGCTGATGGCTCTGGATGATACCTTTTTGCGACATCGCGTCGAACCAGTTGGTACCCGGGCTAGTCTGAAAAATCTGGTATGGATTGGTGTAATCGGCGATGGTGTATAAATCAGGATTCGCGCGGGGATCGTTCGCCGAAACGCCCCCTTTGAACCCATTGCTGACGATGTAGCGATCGGGAATAGAAAACGAACCATGCTGGCCAAAAATGGGGTCGACAAACGTGGTTGCTGTCGTTTTATCCAGATAGGTCAGCAATTCACTCGTGTTTAACAGCTTGGGTATCCGGTTCAGGGGCGTGGACTGGATTCCATAATAGGTATCGTAAGAAAGCGTCGTTTTGCCTGTTTTACCGCCTTTGGTTGTAATGATGATGACTCCATTGGCGGCTCTGGCTCCATAGATCGAAGCTGAAGAGGCATCTTTGAGAATCTGAATTGATTCTACATCCTGCGGATTGATGCGCGAAGCATCGGTTGTGGGGACACCATCGATGACATACAGAGGATTGTTGTTACCATACGACGCAAATCCTCGAATCCGAATGGAGGACGAGCTACCGGGATCCCCCGTACTACTGACGGTAACCCCCGCTGCCCGGCCCTGTAACTGAGCGACCAGGTTTGCAGAGGGTGTAACCGTCAGATCACTGGCTTTGACTACGGACACTGCCCCGATGATGTCTTTTTTCTGCTGGGTAGTATAACCCGTTACCACCACTTCGGTGAGTTGGTTATTGCCAGTCTCCAGTTGAACATTGATTTCAGTCCGATTGCCTACTGTTACCTCCTTAGTGGTATAACCCACAAAACTGAACGTCAGGATTACGTTTGCATCCGAAACGTTCATTCTATACACTCCCTGCGCATCCGTAGTTGTACCCCGGCTGGTGCCTTTGGCCACCACCGTAACGCCCGGTAACGCGACTCCCTTTTCATCCGTAACAGTGCCGGAAACGGATACGTCTGCAAGTACTTCAGCCTGCATATCCGGCTCCTGCTGACTGCGCGGGATATCGACCTGGGCCGTTATTGGCGATAGGACAATCTGATTTCGGATGACTTTGTATTTGAGTTGTAAAGGTTGAAGTAAGCGGTCGAGTACTTGTCCGAGAGATTCATTGACGATCGTGACCGTCATGCGTTGTGTCGTGATCAAAAGTTTCGGGCGGTAGGTGAACTTTACATCCGCCTGTTGTTCAATAGTCGTCAGGACATCGATAAGACTCTGGTTTGTAACTCGAATGCTTATTTTTCGATCTAAGAGTTCCTGGGCTGTAACGTCCCGAGCCAAAGACACCCCCGCGAAAATGATCGCTATCGAAATATGCAGGAGCGAAAGTTTCATGAGGTGAATCAGTTCTTTTTGGATTCGTACTGTTTTTTTCATTGATTTGACAGTTTTTGTAAGTAGATGACACAAAAACAGACCTTCACACCCGCTGGAACGGGATACTGTTTGAGAGCAGAGAAGGTCCTACAGAAGGCCGGTAACGCTGGAACCGTTACCGGTTTTTTTATGGGGTCACTGGATTAGCTATTGCGACATAGGCAAATGGGTCTAGCGATCGGTAAATAGGGTTAGTAACAGCCTTTGCTATCGATAATAAGCTGGGCATCGACCAGTTTATAACTGGCTCCAATGGCTTCGCAGAGAATGTCCATTTTTTCAAACAGGTTTTCGCTTCCGAGTGACGTGGTCAGTCGACAGGTACTCAGCCGCTCCTCGTCGAAAATGATTTCTACCCCATAGGTTTTTTCAATGGCCTGTAAGATCTCCGGTACGGGGGCATTCCGAAATGAAAAATGCTGTAATTCGGTCTGAGGAAGGAGGGGGATTGGTTTGTCGACCAGGGTTCGGGCGATGTGCGCATCCGCTTTCCTAAAAATAGCCTGTTGATTGGGGGTCAAAATAAGTCCATCCCGTTCAGGGTCTGGGAGGTTGCTACTTTGACTAGGAAAAACGGATACACGTCCGGTTTTCACCATGACATTGATCTGCTGATCCTGGTCATAGGCTTTAACGCGAAAACTAGTGCCCAGTACCTTTGTCGTGATGGCATTGGCATGAACCAAAAAAGGTTTGTCTGGATTTTTTTGCACATTAAAAAACGCTTCCCCGACCAGGAAAACCTCGCGGATGGTATCGGCAAATGCTTTTCGGTATTGGAGCTGAGTTCGTGGTTCTAAGAATACCTGACTTCCATCTGGAAGGCTAACCGTCCGTATAGAGGCTGTATGGTTACTTACTTGTTCAAACAGATCCGAAGTAAGCCGACTGGCTGCATCAACGCTGGCCATCTGGTGGTTTTCCTGTCGAATGAACCACCAGCCCCCTAATCCAAGTAGTAAACTTATGGAGGCAGCGGCCCACCAGCCTGCCCATTGCCGCAAGGGGCGCACAGGCGTTTCATGCGTTTTTTCCCTGATACGCTTGTAGAGTGAATCCACTTGCTGCTCCGACGGAAAATCGGCCTCGACCTGATCGTGTAACGTAAGAAGAAATTCCCGCGTTTGCCTAATGGTCTCCCGTTGCTTCGGATGGTTCAGCAGAACATTCGCCCAGAACGCATCGTCAGCAGGTGTTCCCTGCAAGACCCACTTACGGAAAGCGGGATCCTGCAAAAAATCATCAGCCGTGTAGTTCTGGTACATCAATACAGTTCTTTTTAGTGAGGATGTTGTCTTCGTTCAACTCACTAAACAAGAGACGGCAGGAGCTGGATTTAAACCTGTTTTCTTAAAAAAAATTTAGTAACCAGGCGATTCCTAAAAAACAAACCAGGAGAGCAAGCGCCAGTCGGCGGAGCGTATGGAGCGCCTTTTGAACCATGTTACGGGCTCCCTGTTCGCTAATAGTCATGATAGCTGCGATTTCGGCATAGCTGAAATCCTGGTAATAGCGCAGGAGTAATGCCTCATATTGCCGGGAAGGTAATTCCGTTAGCCAGGCGTTAAGTTGAGCTGTCTGAAAAGCAATTTCTTCACCGGAAATAATGTCGGTCTCTACCGATGCCACGGGGGGCTGCCAGCGCTCCGTATCGGCGCTAAATGGTTGAGTGAACTCGTCCTCGGGGCGAAGGGATCGATGAAGTTTACGGCGTAATGAGCGAAATAAATAAAACCGAACAGACTGAGCCTCCGCTAATTGAGACCGAGTACGCCACAGATCGGTGAACATTTCCTGAATGGCATCCTCAACCAGATTTGAATCGCGGTTAAGTTTCATCCCATAGCTATACAACACGCGGACATAGCGTTGATAGAGCCAGGAAAAAGCGACTTCTTCGCCACCCCTGAAACGATTCCAATAGATTCGATCTTCCTGATCGGATGCCCCAATAGCTTTCACGTCACAAAATAATGCGATTTTTCCCTAATATACTTCTACTTGTTTGATTAGAAAGACGATTAAACTCAACGAAGGGCGTTTTATATAGCCTTGAGTATGCTTTCGGTAAATAGCTATTGGGAAATGGGTTACTTATTGACTACATGAACTGGCATTTCCTTAGTCGGGCCATCTTTCTAAACCAGCTGCAATCCGTAGGGCTCGTTGAACATCTTCCCAATAATAGCCGCTGTCATAACCCGTAGAGAGTCGATCACAGATGCTCAGAAAATCAGTGGCGTTTTCCACACGCTGTTTCTGGATCGCTATGGGATCAGGTGGGTTGGGAAGTGGATCAGATATGTTCTCCATATCGACAAAGGTAATCAGTAGACCTATGAAAAAAGCCCCAACGGTTTAAGCGGTGGGGCTGAAGAAGCATAACAAACTAAAAACGTTAGATGAGGAATTTTATTGTGGAGTCTGAAACAGGAACAACCTTATTTAGCACTTTTTTAAGCCCAATAGCTAACCCGAGAAGTTGCCTTGGTAATCCCAGCACAACAGCCAATAACTTTCTCACTAACTCAGGGGGCCTGCTGAAAGATACACGATTTGCCGGTGCGGTTGAGATTCTTGCCTGAAGCAAGATAAGGCAGTTGGTTGAGCCGGTTCACTGTCTTTAAGAGATGGGCCTTTTTCAAATGATTAGAAGTTAAAAATCAATCATTCCGAGCGTTGACTAACCGCTTCGCTAAGCGTAGTACTTGTTCATAGATTTCATCGTGCGCGCCTAAATACCCCCCCCAGCGTTACTGGAACCAACCGATCAAGCTTTACGCCTAGTTTTTGATTAGGGTGTTATCGGGGTAATACTCGCCAAAGCCGGAAAAGAAACTAAAATATTGACCCGGAAATTTCAGGGTGATGGCCATTCCATTAGCGCCGGCCGTTGGTGTACCCACGGTAATCGACTGGCTAACACCTTGTAGGCTAATGACGTTACCCTCTCCCTGGCTTTGCACTCCCTCATCCACCAGCAAGATATACCGTTTATGTTTTAGCAATGCATTGCGCGAAGGCTGAATAATCTGGTACTCCGTGCTGGTTAACTGCTGGCTGGGATTGGGACTATATAGAAAAGGGAATCGATTCAGGGCCACCGTATCTGGTTTATGGGCAATGTAGGAGGCCAGATGACTCCCGAACTGGCTGTCACGGGGGTAGCCTCGGCAATCCAGCAAAATGACTGGGCAATCTGTTAGATAATTAGCGATGCTATCCAGTTGCCAGGAATAAAGCCGGTTGATGGTCACCTGCGCTCGGCTGCCTGAGCGGCCCACCGTCAACCAGCTCATATAAAATTCCTGGTCAAAACCGCCTGGTTCGAAGCCGGTAAGTAGTCCCGCCATTGAGCTGCTAATTGAGCCGGTGTTTATTGATCGATCCGTACCAACTCGTCACCCGGTTGGATTTGCGCCAGCGCGTCCGCTTGGGTGGTGTCGGCTAATACGTTAATGGTATACGCTTTCTGACCAAACACTTTGACACCAATAGGCAGATTCCCGTCGAATATTCCTTTCGGGATCGTCCCCCTTGTTTACTAAATCAGGATGCTATGTCCATCCCGAAGTGATCCCGTCAGGTTCATCAACGCCATGAAATAGAGCGAGTCCGTGGAGGCTGTCAGAAACTGAGGGATGAAGTGGGGGAGCGCCTTCTCCCAGGAAAGTGCAAGCAAGGCTTTGTTGGGGAAAAAGTAATTGATGGTATTCCACCCATTAAACAAGCCTAGCAGACGCAGCACAGCAGCAGGGGTTTCAGTAAGTTGGTAAAGGTCGTCCGTACTGAAAATGCTTTCTACAAGTTGCTGACTACGCTCAGGAAATAGGTGATCAAGAATCGGCGAAGTTGGCCAATATACCCGTAATTGAGCGTGTCGGACAGGGATGATGGTGGTTTTCAATTCAGTAAACGGTAGCGAATGTCTGCTAAAGACGATTCGTCAGGGTTATTATTACAGCGGTCTGGCAGAGCGGCAATGTTTCTTCCAGCATAGAGACGTGCAAAATCTCAATAAACCCTCTACGGTGAGACGAAGAAAAAGTTTTCGGTCCTTAAAAAAAGAATGGATCAGTTGCCATAATTGCCCTATAAGAGCAACAAGTAGTCTTGATGCGTCTAGTTGATGGGTTGTCGAACAAGGAGCTAAGGCAGCAGGTTATTAAAGAGTGCTTAAACGCCTAAATCCGCAGGCCACGCTTTAGTTAGCCTTGCGCTGTTTGCTTTAGACTTAGTATCCTTCTTCGATGAATGGTAATCAAAAATCCGTTGATTCGAGTCAGACTATTACCGGACAAGTCGATGTTCAGTTGGCTTTACAGGCCACTGGGCTTGGAGTCTGGGAATGCAACCCCGCCACTCAACAAGTCAGCTGGGACGACCGGTGCCGGGCGTTGTTTGGCCTGGCAAAGGACAACCTGCTCACGTATCAACAGGCCATCCAGTACATCCATCCCGAGGATGTAGAACGGGTCAATCAGGCCCTGCAGCGAGCTTTGGCGGGTGAGGCAAACGGAAACTACGATCAGACCTACCGGACTATCGGGGCCGATGATGGTCAGCTACGGTGGGTGCGTTTCTACGGCAGCGCTTCTTTTTCCCAAACCGGTGAGCTGAATCGTTTGGCGGGGGTGGCCCAGGAGGTTACCCAGCAGGTACTGATTCAACAACGGCAAGCAGCCGCTCATCAGCAGGCCCAACGTCAGCAGCGAATTCACGAAGCCATTACGGCTACCACGCCCGATTTGATGTATGTCTTTGATCTGACGTATCGGTTCACTTACGCCAACCAGGCCCTGCTGGAGATGTGGGGCAAAAGCTGGGAAGAATCAATCGGCAAAAGCTTGCTGGAAAATGGGTATGAGCCCTGGCACGCCCAGATGCACGAGCTGGAAATCGACCAGGTAGTAGCGACAAAACAGCGGATCCGGGGGGAGGTGTCCTTTCCGCATGCCACGCTGGGCAAACGCATCTACGACTACGTCCTGGCGCCGGTACTCAATGAGCAGGGAGAAGTAGAGGCCGTGGCCGGCACCACGCGTGACATTACCGACATCCGCCAGGCCCAGCAACGCATTCAGGAAAGTCAACGTCAGCTGCTGGACTTATTTGAACAGTCGCCGGTAGCCTTAGCTACGTACAGCGCAGATGAAGCCTTTGTCATTCAGTGGGCCAATGCATTTTTCGGCGAACTGGTCGCTCGTCCGCCCCAGGCCATTGTGGGTAAACCCTTGCTGGAAGCCTTACCCGAACTACAGGGTCAGGGCTTCGAGTCCATCCTGCGAAACGTCGTTGCCACGGGTGCCCCCTTTATGGCGCCCGAGCGGCCGGTAGGCATCCGGCGGGAGGGAAAGCTGACGACCATCTATGTCGATCTGACTTACCAGCCTCAAAAAAAAGTAGATGGTACGATCCAAAGCATACTGGTCGTGGCCACCGATGTGACTCAGCAAGTGAAAGCGCGACGCCAGCTGGAAGAGCGCGAAGCCTTCTTACAATCCATCCTTGACCTGGCCCAGATCGGCGTCTACACCATCGATCTAACCACTTCTCAGCTCACCAAGTCGCCCCGGTTGGCAGACTGGTATGGGCTTCCGGAACGTACTGATGTGGCCACCTCCATGAGCGTCATTGAGGTCGACGATCTGCAGCGGATTCACCAAATGTTTAGCGAGGCTATTGAGACGAGTTCCCATGGCTACTATAACCTGGAGTATGGCGTGGTGAATGCCCAGACGGGTCAAAAGCGCGTGCTGCGTACGACCGGTCAACTGATTTATAATGCCCAGGGTCAGCCCGTGGGCATCAATGGATCGGTGGTCGATATCACCGCCCAGCGGGCCTTACAACTGGCCTTGGAGGAGCAGGTTCACCAACGCACCCAGGAGCTGGCAGCGGCCAACGAAGAACTAGCGGCTACCAACGAGGAACTGGCCGCCACCAATCAGGAGTATGTGGCCCTTAATCATCAGCTGGAAGAAACGAACCTGCTATTGAACCGCTCTAACCAAAACCTCCAGCAGTTCGCCTATGTGGCCAGCCATGATCTACAGGAACCCTTACGCAAGATCCAGCAGTTCGGCGATCTCTTGAGTAGTCACTACAGCGGGGTTGGCGGGGATGCGCCGGGCTACCTGGAGCGGATGCAATCGGCGGCTCGTCGCATGTCGGTGCTCATCAAAGACTTGCTGGAGTTGGCCCGCCTTACCAACCCACGCGAGACGAGCCAACCCGTAGCGCTTGAGGGAGTGGTCAATGGGGTGTTAACCGACTTAGAGATGCTGCTGGAGGAGACGGAAGCCCTGGTTGAGGTCGCTCCCCTGCCCATGATTGTAGGGGATGCTGGTCAGCTAGGGCAGTTATTCCAGAACCTGCTGAGCAACGCCCTTAAGTTTCGGCGTCCTCAGGTGGCTCCGTCTATTCAAATCACTTACCAACGGCTAGGGGCCGATTCTTTACCCCCGTTGGTGAAGCCTGCTCGCATGGCGCCGACCTACCATCAGATCCAGGTGATCGACAATGGGATTGGTTTCGAGGCTAAGTACGTGGAGCGTATCTTTGAGGTGTTCCAGCGGTTGCATGGCAAGGGCGAGTATGCGGGTACGGGCATTGGGCTGGCCATCTGTGAGCGGGTCGTGAGTAACCATGGGGGCGCCATTATGGCGTATAGCCAGCCTAATCAGGGCGCCACCTTTACGATATACCTGCCTGAATAGCGTATTTTCAGGCTAGCTTTCCCAGGAAGAAACGGTCTGGCAAATTGTTGACGAATAGTTTGTTGAAGGGGCGGCTTTTTAGGGAATGAACTGGATGTAAGGAGAAGCTCTGGGAGACAGCCCTCATTTTGTAAAAATGCTCACTATCGAGCCAGGAAGGACTTGCCAGTTCGCAACGGGGCGTTCGGGAACTCAATAAACACTCCTTAACCTATTTGATTTAGCTAATTTGCCGGAAGCAAGGACCAGCTGCGAACTACGATCTAAAGACAAGTTACAGGAAATCAACCGGGTCACTTCAGTAGGCGCAGGGTAGTATACTGCTGGCCGGTGAGCACTTCCCGGGCCACCTGGCGGAACTAGGCATCGGGCATCGACCTTTGACGAACTTCCTGCTGAAGCAGCTGAATTTCTGTTCTTGTTTGAGCTGACTGATTCGGCTGAGCACCCGCTGCTGAAAATGAGCGATGAGCTTTCGGTATTTCTTGGCCGGGTCCGTTTCAGGTGGGTATTGCGGGTCGGCTCATCGATGGCTTTCAGGGAGAGGATTCGATTTTTGGTTTCCAGCCGATTGCGTTCGACTTCCGACTTCCAGCTCGTTAGCTGAGCTAGATCCGAATTACAGCTATTCAAATTCCCCATCATCTCAGATGGAAGCGAATTGTGAAACAGTGATTTTATACTAGCTGTCCAACGCCAGCTGTTGCATACGCATCCGTACTTTATGACGTTTATAGCTTACACCTTACTATTAGATCGTCAGAATGACGAACTCAACCCGCCGGTTCACTTTGCGTTCTTCGTCGGTACCTTTGGTTAGAATAGGGCGCGTATCGCCGTAGCCCACAGCCTGTACACGCGCTAAATCAATGCCTTTTTGAGCCAGGTAACGCTGACAGGCGATTACCCGGTCGCGGGAGAGTTGCAGGTTTTTGTCATGATCGCCGATAATGTCCGTGTGTCCTTCGAGTCGGATCGTCATATTAGGATTATCCTGCATCATAGCCCCTAATTTATCTAATTCGGCAAACGAAGCCGATAGCAAATCTGACTTCGACATCTCGAAATAGATGTTCTTCAATGTGATTTTGTCGCCCACCGCTAAAGGTGTTAGCGCAATGTCACGCGTGAGTTTTTGTCCCCCGGCTACGGTACTTAAATCCAACACGCCACTAGCTGACTGATACCCCCGCGCGGAGGCCACGTAGGTATACACTTGCCCTTTCGCTAAGCTCATTCGATAGAGTCCGGTCGAAGCAAAACTCTGCACCGAATCAAGTACCTGCTTGCTGGCTGAAAGCTGGTAATCTATCGTAGCCGTTACCGGTCGTTTATTTTTCGCATCGCTTACTATACCTGATACCGTCACGAATGTAGGTACAGGTGCGGGTTTAGCTTTTGGCGTTTCCATTTCGCCCCCTGATTCGCCCGAAACTTGCGGCAATTTTTGGTTTTTTGGGGCAGGTGACGATCGGGGTGGATTGGGCGTCGGCGTGGTTGGGGGCGTATATACGACCTGATCGGCTGGATTATCGACAAGCAGATTATAGATATTCCAACAAATGTATTGGTCACTAACACATTCGAACAAATCAAAATTTTCCAACCCTTTGTCCAGGCGCTCGAAATACAGGGTAAAGGCAATCTGGTCTCCAGGAAACGTATTTCTGCCGACAAGAACCTTTTTTCCCGTAGACGGATTAATCTGCTCTTTTTTTACGGGAATCCCTTCGACCTTCACGAAGGCAAACGTTCGGGCTCCATTGGCCGCTACCAGATAGCCGGTAGGATCGAAACCAATCGTGCCGGTTGGTACCTGACGCCCGTTTCGGTCGTAGCTCGGCTTGTTCTGGTCTGTGTAGGTCAAGTCTAAAATCGTGTAATCACGAGTCAGGCGAATACTGTTTACCGTTACGCCAGGATCAGCCGTACGGCCCTTGCCCGGCTGACTCCCTGAAGGTGGGTTTGTAGTTGGATACCGATTCGGATATGTATCATCGGGTGATGGCTGACCGCTTGATGGATATTGTTGCCCACCACCTGATGGGTAACCCGTCGGGTAGGAGCCGAACATGCAGGCCGAATTTAGCCCGGCTAACATAAGAAGAATAAAATAATGGTGCTTCATAGGTGCCAAAACCAATCCATATATACGTGAGCGAACCGTGTTAAGAATCATTTCTCTTAAAATTTTCAACGCCTACTAATTGGAGTTAACCATAAGACGGATATAAAGGCAGATGGTTTACTGAAGTGGTCTGATAAAATTAAAGTCAACTTCCCTTAGCAATTGCAGGTAGAAGTGGCGAGCCGGCACGAGGTTAACCAGCGAGGTGTTCGGTGGATGGTAACCTAGCATAAGCTAACAACGATTTCTATGTTAAGCACTACTGAATGTATGACAAGCCATTGTATCGGTAAGCAGACCGTATTCGCTAGTATCTGGCCTTCAGAACATTTGATTTTTGCCTACGAGTATGTCACGTTGAAGAGCATTTTATGGGACTACTTAACTAGGGCTAGCAACTATTCATTTTGATTCTCATTACTCACTTAGCGATTGAGAAGGTATTGAGGTTAATTTGTTTTTTGTAGATTTGGTTATGATCGATTATACGACCATTGATGCGTTCTATGAACGCATTCAGCAGCCCCTTCAGCCCCTTCAGCCCCTCACGGGTGAGGCTGGCCACTTTAACTTGTTCCGCATTGAAAAGGTGCTATCCCCCCATCATAAACAGGCGAATTATAGTCGACGCAATTTCTTTAAAATTAGCCTGATTGAGGGAGAAAATCGTATTCTTTATGCCGACAAGACTTTTGCTATTGAAGGCACGAGCCTGGTATTCACGAATCCAATGAGTCCCTATCTCTGGGAGCGGATCACAGAAAAACAAACCGGATACATCTGCATTTTTACCGAAGCGTTTTTGAGTCGAATGGGCGAGGTAAGAACATTTCCGGTGTTTCAACATTCCAGCTTAGGTGTTCAGATGCTGTCAAACACCGATGTCCCGTTTTTCCGAAATCTATTCGGCCGTATGGAGGAAGAACTCATTGGTAACTATATTTTTAAATACGATCTGATTCGTAATCTATTAATGGAAGTTATCCATGGCGCTCAGAAGCGACACCCCGTTGAAGCTTCAGCCGCTCCTCCCTCCAAGGCATCGGAGCGAATTGCAGCAATTTTTCACCAACTGCTGGAACGTCAATTCCCCATCGATTTGTCGAATCAGGTGATACAATTTAGAACACCATCAGAGTTTGCCCAGCAACTCAATATTCATATCAATCACCTCAATAAAGCCCTCAAACAGCAAACAGGTCAAACAACGATCCAGCTGATCAACAATCGAATGGTGGAGGAAGCCAAAATTCTCCTGAAAACGACTGACTGGACCATCAACCAAGTCGCCTGGAGTCTGGGCTTTGACGAGCCGAATCACTTCTCTTCATTTTTCAAAAAACGGGTGGGCAATACCCCAAAATCGTTTAGAGAAGATTGATTTTTGTCCTTTTTACTTTCGATTTTGTAGGCCTCTTTTTTCGCTTTTCCCGGAATTTTGTCCTTGTAAAAATAATCAGTTATGTGGACAACAAATGATATGCCTGATCAGCAGGGGAAAACCATGATCGTAACCGGTGGCAATACGGGTATTGGGTATGAAACAGCCCTGGCTCTAGCCAAAGCCGGAGCCAATGTAACCCTGGCCTGCCGTGATCAACAGAAAGCCGACCAGGCCGCCCAAGCCATCCGGCAGGAGCTGGAAACAGGTGGTGTACAGATGGCTAACGTGGAAACAGCTCAATTAGATTTGGCTAGTCTGAAATCGGTGAAACACTTTACCGAACTGTTTCAACAACGGCACGCTACCCTGGATGTGCTGATTAATAATGCGGGGGTAATGTATTGCCCTAAACTAAAAACAGAAGAAGGCTTTGAGTTGCAATTTGGCATAAACTTCATGGGCCATTTTGCGCTGACGGGTTCGTTATATCCCTTATTAAAGACAACCCCAGGCTCTCGTGTTGTTACGGTGAGCAGCATGGCGTACCTACACGGGCAGATTAATTTTGACAATTTACATGCCGAGCAGTCTTATGATGCCTACCGCGAATACAGTCAAAGTAAACTGGCTGATATCCTCTTGTCACTAGAACTGGACCGACGGGTTAAGCAAGTGGGTGATTCGGTCAAATCCATTGCCGTGCAACCAGGGGCCAACTCCACTGAACTATCGAGGTATATGAGTCAGGACGCATTCGATTCTGCCGTACAACGCATTGGCGCGTTGATGGCTCCCTGGCAGGGTGCTTTACCCAGCCTATATGCCGCGACTATGCCCGATGTAGTAGGGGGTGATTTTTATAGTCCCCACGAAGATGGCGGCTACCGAGGTTATCCTGTCAAGTTCTCTTATACCGAAAATGCCCTGGATGAGGGAACAGCCGCTCGCCTTTGGGATCTAGCCGAAGCAGCCACAGCTATCCATTTCCCGGTCTAATGTACGATCAACTTTTCCCGAACGATACATGCTGTTATAATGTCGCTTTAAAAGCCCCATTCTTCCATATGCCTCGTCGTCTTAAGCAGAAGAGTTGTGCAACTTTGCCGCTCAAGAGAAGCACAATTAGGGCCGGGCGTACCGCCCACTTTGCTTCAGTCCGGTTTTGGGCCATACGTGCTTACTTTTATTTACTTTTTTAGGGCAGGGAGGATATATTTCAGAAGTACTTCGAAGGGAAGCTTAGCCCGCCAGTTGCCGTAATTGCTGCCCGTAAACACGGCTGTTAGGTTATAGGCAGGAAGCAGCATCATGTATTGACCGCCATTGCCAGACGCAAATAAGACGTCGGTGTCGATGTCTTTGTATTGCAAATGCTCCTTGTACCAAAAAAAGCCATAACGGGCACTTTCATAGTGTGCATTTGCGAGTCGGGAATAGCGGGTAAACGAAAAATCAATGGGGATTCGGCAATTGGTGGAGGTTGCTATCCAATTCGCACTGACGATTTGGTGGCCGTTCCAATTGCCTTTATTCTTAACTAAATTAATTATTTTGAGCATATCCCCAGGTTTCATGTAAAAAGACCCAGCGGTCATACCCTGACCTTTAGGGGAAACGGTCCATTTATAATCGGTGATCCCCATCGGCTGAAACAAATATTTTTTAGCAAACTCCATCACGCTCATGCCACTGGCGCGGGCTATGAGTTCGCCCACCAGCATGGGGTCATTGGAATTATACGACCAGTTTAGGCCCGGTTGGCTTACTAAGTTAACGCCCAAACAATAGGCAATCCAATCCTGAGTTTGAACCATTTGGTCTTCGCATTCGGGGCCAATTTCATAAAACTCTTCGCAGTTTAATCCTGACCGCATTTCCAATAAATGCTGAAGGCGGATATTACGCTTGCCCTCGTCTTTAAGTTCGGGAAAAAAACGCCCCAAACGATCATCGAGTGCCAGGAGTTTTTTGTCGATGGCGATACCTGCCAACAGACTGGTTATGGATTTGAACGAGGAGCGCGTGTCATGTGGCGTATCTTTTTTGAATTGATTAAAATACTCCTCGATGATCATCTTATCGTCCTGCTCAACGAGAATAGCATCAATTTTAGGATACAGTTTATCCGCGACTTTTTGGTTTAATCGTTTACGAAGAGATTGATCGACTGACTGGGCTTGGCAATTTGCCAACCCTAACACCCCTATAGCCAGCAGTATGGTTTTCATAAATTGGGCCATCTGGTCGATTGATGCGGTTCACTATAAACTGGGTACAGTGATTTATCGTAGATGCTTATGGGGCAGTAATATACGCTAAATAATTGTGTTCAATTACCTCACTAAATGCACCTCTGCCTCAGACTCAGCCTCCTGAAGGCATATTCGTCTCAAGCCACATACCGTCGGCAGCGGCCGCACCGTCACGTCCTTGTAACACCTACTCTCACTGTAGACCCGTACCTGTACGACTGAGCTACCGCCGGGCAGGTTACTCACTAGCACCCCATTGGCTGAAATCACCTGAGCAGCGCCCATCAACGAGGCTGGCTCATTGAAGCGAGCTCCCAAGGTTTCATCATACTATACGATATGAAGTAGGAACAACAACTTAAGAGCGGAACGACTGATCGCTTAGAGCTAGTCAAATTTAGTAAGAAAAGCTTGCAAGCATAGAACATCTATGTATATTTGTAATACCTTGTCATTCTAGGTATAAAAACATGCCCGAATTCAATAAAGAGCTTATTGCGGCCACGCTAGTACCGCTGGTGCTCACCATTCTGGCCGATGGTGAAAGTTATGGCTACCAAATCATCCGCAAAATACGCGAGCGCTCAGCCGGACAACTTGACGTAGCCGAGGGTACTCTGTACCCTGTGTTACGAAAACTTGAAGAGCGAGGATTAGTCGAGACCCAATGGCGTACCGCTGATAATGAGCGCCAACGCAAATATTACGTCTTAAAAAAGCAGGGGCGAGTGACGCTTGAAGCCGAACGCACAAACTGGAATACAATTAATCAACTCCTTCAATCACTATGGACAGCAAATCCCACTTTGACCTAACGAAGGCTATGCAAACCTGGCTTAGCCAACTCGAGCAACGCGGAACGTTTACAAAAGACGACCTCCAGGAACTGCAAAGCCATTTATTGGATGGAATGGACGCTTTGCAAGCCACAGGCCTCAGTCAGCAAGAGGCTTTTCTAGTGGCGACCCACCGAGTGGGAACGGTCGACGTTTTGGCCGAGGAATTTGATAAATTAGATCGACCCTCCCAGCCTCAACGGGAATCGGTACTACTGCTGGTCGGTATAGTGAGTTTCGTCCTGGTCAAAAACACGCTTGAAGCGGTGAGTGATTTGGGGGGCGTAGGGTTCGCTCACTACTTAGGCGATTCACTGCTGACCTCACTGCTGGATATGAGCCTATCGTTACTGCTGTTTAGTGGCCTGTTGGTGGGCTTACCTCAGTGGTTCAACCAGGATGGGTGGCTACGATCCTGGTTATTTAATCAGCTCGATCAACGTCCCGTCCGATTAATACTAGTAACGCTGGTCTTGCTGGGCGGCTCCGCTTTAGGAGCTTCTATCGGCCACCATCAATTCGAAGCCTTAGTCACCAAAACGAGCCTAGACCAGTGGACGCATAACGAATTTCGACATGTTCATTGGCTGTTTGGACTCGGCTTCTACGTAGCCTGGTTACTACTGCTTTTGCAAGTGGCGATCAGATACCTATCAGCTGGTAGTCAAACGTTACTCACCTGGTTCAGGCAAGCCCCTGTGGGTTGGCTTATCGTAGCTGGATTTTGTCTGTTTAGTTGCTGTCTAGGCATTAGTATCATGGGGATGCGAATCCTGGCCCCGGTTGATGGTACTCCCCATTTCTATGTAAGCGCAGGCATGAGTGGCCTGCTCGGTGCCCTAGTGCTTAGCCGGTCCTTACACTATTCGTTTTTGACTCGGTTGTTAGTCAGTGTTACACCTCTACTAATCTGGTATGTGCTTGCCTTGGGCACTACCGTGCCCTTTGATGAGAAGCCTTCTCGTCTGCTGGTAGACTTGTTCGCGATAAAGTTTATTCTTTCCGGTTTAGTGGGCGGATTACTAGGGTTGTTTTTAGGTGGTCTTCCGAATCGGCGTCAGGTTTCAATCTGAATTTATCTGCAAAAGTCAAGTATGGATTCCCGTTTCTTGACATCGCCATCAGGAGAGTTTTTCCCTAATACTAGTTTGGGCCACGTTTAAACTAATCAAATACAGAACGGCTATCAGGTCAGTTTCTGAGCCGTTCTGTATTTACTTAAGCTGTCGTCCAACCGAGACAGTAGATGTTTTCCGAACCAGTAAATGCCCATTTTAAGGGACAGATACGTTCAATTTTCTCATGCAGGGGTATACTTATGAATGTTTCTTCGTTTCACCTAGAAGCGTTTAAGGAGACGCTTATTGTTTATTAATTGTCAAGTGACCTGCTACCGCGGTTCAGTTAGTAGTATATGGTTTGACTATTCCTGAATCACTTAGTCAATAGCCTTACGCTATCAAAGGAGAACTTACAATTGTCAGATGATTGTTGTATAATTGTCAACTGATAATTGTAGTTAGGAAAACTAATCAGCAATCAGCCCCCCAGCTAACGGGTCTGCGAGCCAAACGACCTGTTCAAATTAAACCCAACGGACTCGATGCAAGGCTTAACCAGTTAGCCCAACAACTTGGCGTTACCCTGAAAGAATTAGCTCCTCTATTGCCGCTCTCGGGAAGTACCCTGCATCGATTAAGGCGCCAAACTGCTTTGAGCGGGCCCACGTCCGAACGAGTAGAGTTATTGCAGCAAGCTATCCAGCATGGCTTGCGGGTGCACGCTGGCGATGAGCAGGCCTTGCGCGACTGGCTGCGCTATCCGCTTGGCGAGTTGGATGGCCGTACACCGCTGCAAACGCTAACGACCATTGCCGGTTTCGCCCAGGTCAACGATGTGTTAGGCCGCATTGAGCACGGCATCTTCTACTAACACTCCCCTCGGATTTTCCACCTGATTACGTGCTGGTTTATCGTTTATTACAGGCCGCTTTTCGTCATGAGCCACTATCTGGACAAGGAGCTGCCTTGTATGGCGGTCGTTGGAACCCTAAAGGGCTATCGCTGCTGTATACCACTGAATCTCCAGCTTTAAGCTTGCTGGAAGTGCTGGTGCATCTTAATCCTATATATATACCTCAGTACTACTTAGTCACCATTGAGGTTCCGGATTCAAAACGTTCTTTTCAAGAGCAGGACCTGCCCCCTGATTGGTGAGCCACGGGTAGTGGCCCCCTGTCCTCTCAAACCCTTCCTAGTGGATTGGCTGCAAAGGCCAGACCGCTTACTCGTCCAGGTGCCCAGTTCGGTGGTACCCATCATGGCTAACTACTTGATCAACCCCGCCATGAGCTGTTTCCTCGTTGTCAAGTCATCAAGTCGGAAGTATTCGAGATTGACGCGGGGCTATATAATCCTTCACGACGCGGTTAGTAGTTAATTATTGGCAGCCAATTAACTACGTATTATTATGAAAGTTTATTTGTTTCAAGCAGGAGGGTAATATGAGAATTTGGCAATATGGATCAGCAAGTCTCTCTTGTTACTTCCTGCCTACTTCAGATGACTATTCCCAATAGAATGTCGCCAAATGCCTTAAGAAGCCGGTATAAACCTTCAAATGAGACGGCTGGAGATAAGTGGTGAACTGGTCATGAGTGGTGTGAAAGCCCATATAAAAAAGCCAGAAGCCCAGACTCAGGTAAGGAACCAAGGCTAACTCCTGATCGCTGATTGGGTGACAGCTTTGATAGCTCTCCAGAAAAATACCGTAGGCCTCCTCAAATGCCGACTGGGTTATCCGCCCGGCATAGACCTCAAGGGCCAGGTGTTGCCAAAAAGAAACCAAGTCATACACCAGCCAGCCGTACCCCATAAAATCAAAGTCAAAAAGGGTAACTGAATCCCCCTCAAAATGCATGTTTTTAGGCAGTAGGTCAAAATGGCAATAGCCGCTCAAGAATCCCGTAGTGTTAACCAGCGCTATCTTCGTCTCGATTTGTCGGGCAGCTTGCTGCAACCAGAGGTAACTTTCCTGATCGGCCAGAAAGGCGGACTTTAACCGTTCCAGGGGCTGGAATAGGGTAGTATCTAGATCAAAAATCCAGCGTTCTCCCGGCAAGGCAATGGTGGATGAGATTTGGTGAAAGCGTGCCGTTTCATGGCCAAGGGCACGTAGCTGGCTGTTGTTTAGCGTTCTCGTTGGCTGGCCGGGGGCATAGCTAAAGAGCACAGCATAGCGCGACCCTTCTACGGCATTCAATGGATGAATACACTCTTCCAGCCGATCCGCAATGGGATAAGCCACCGCTACGCCTGCGTGCTGTAGTGCCTTGAGCATAGCCACTTCCGCTTGGACGTGAGAGAAGCTTCGGTGAGTAGCGCGGTAGATGCGAAGAATAAAGCGCCCCTGGTCGGAGTCGACTAAATAGGTGTCTCCAACCCCACGAACCAGAAAGGTACAGCGAACAGAGTCCAGTGGATAGCGTTCAGTGAGGAAGTCCGCCAGGGCATGCGGGGAAAGCGTCGAATAGGTGGCGGGGAAAATCGGTTTCATGGCCACAAGATACGCCTTAAGAAGATGGGCTTACCAGAATTATACCTGGCAGTCATCCAGCGGTCACTTGTTGCTCTGGCAAAGGAGCGTTTCTTAAGCTAGTGGTCTTTGAAGCTTACGATTTTGGCCCTGCTAGGAATGGTTCCGGTAAACTGGCTATGGTCAACCTGGTCTCGATCAAAAGGTATGGTTTGTGCCGATTTTGATGCCTCAGCCACCTGTACGGATGGTGCCGGGACAATACTTTTCTGTATAGGTTATAAGTGAAAATCCGCAATCTGTCTGGCAACGGGCCGGGAATAAATATCGGCTGCGTTGGCCAGCACCACCACCAGATCATCATCCGGGAAAACACTCATGTGCGCCTTAAAGCCGCCTTCTGCTCCTGAATGTCCGATCTCTTTATGCCCTTTATGGGTAGCAAGGGCAAGTCCCAAGCCGTTGTCGGTCGATTTTCCATCCGTTAGTTTTCCAGAAGTACTCATTTTCTGGACGATGTCAGCATCAGAGCCGGGATTGAGCAAATGGGCTCCCCAACGAGCCAGATCGCCGGTCGTAGTAACCAGACCCGTTGATTTCAAGAGATCATTGACCACATAGAGTTTTCTAGGCCCAGTTGGTCCTGGCTCATAAGAGACAGTTATTTTTTCTTTCTGTTCAACACCATCTGTCGCATACGGTTTCAGGGGTGTTAACAGGGCGCATGCTATAAATTAGATAAATATTTGCCTCTACAAACGCGCAGCTTACAAGCCTTATACGTGAAAAGGGGGGTTCAAGCGCGGCTTTCACCTATGAACTGTCGAGTCGCCATGCCGAATCATACGTAAATCCATCTAGCCCATTACTGCCAAAGCTAAATTTATAAACTCGTTGATAAGGTATAAACACAGTACTTTATCGCACTTATTCGATAAGAGCTGGGAGAACGCATACTCATTTAAATTGAAAAAAGGCAATTAACTGCCTTATGACGAGATAGCCATTTATCATAATTCGTAGATTTTTTTTAAAATATGCCGTCATTAGAGCAAGGGTATAGGGGCTTTAAAACACTCTTATGAGTAAACTCCTCTGACTGCTTGTTGCATGGACCGTCATACTCAACCAGAAAAACCTTCTCATTCTGATCGACAACAAGGGCCACGGCTTGAGCTGGAGGATTCAGCTGGAGGTATGCCCGCATTCATTGACTCGGAGCTGTTTATTCGGCAAACGTTTGAAATAGATTCCCGTAAAGGGTATGAATTGCTCTTTAAGCGGTATTACCAGCCACTTTGCAACCATGCAGTAAGGTTTGTTTACGCAAAAGACGTAGCTGAAGACCTGGTCATCGATGTGTTCGGCCAATTCTGGCAAAAACAACTTCAACACACGATCACGGTATCATACAGAGCTTATCTGTTTACGACCGTGCGCCATGCCGCGTACGGTTATCTTCGCAAAGAGTTCAGCCGGGAAACTCCAACAGAAGATTTTTCTGAAATGATGGCGAATATGACAGCCAATACTCCACAGCAGGAAATGCAATTTAATGAACTATACCTCAAAATTGAACAGGTCGTTCGGTCGCTGCCACCCCAGAGCCAAAAAGTATTTATCATGAGCCGATTTGAAGGCAAGAAGAACGTAACAATTGCCGAGGAGTTACAGATTTCCGTGAAAACTGTAGAAGGACACATCACTAAAGTATTGTCCATTCTACGGCAGGCACTTCGACACTATGGCCTTGTAACGGAGTTAATCCTGCTAAGTTTCTGGATGGTGGAGCAAGGGGTAAACAGACTTTTTTCACTCGTATAGGGTAACCAGCCTGCTCCCGTATGAAACCACTTATGTCAAAACAAACGATCTGGAACCTATTCGAAGGAAAAACTACGCCATTGCAGAATAGGCTGATCCAGGAGTGGTTACAGGAACCAGACAGCCAGGAGCTCTATTTCCAGTGGCTGGAAGAGTGGGAGCGGGAAAATCCTCAATTCACGGCGAATGTTGATCAGGCGTACGCACGCTCACTGCAACTGAATCAGCGAAATGGCCTGGGAGAAACACCTGCAGCAGAGCCTATTCGGCCGCTGATTATTCGCATGAAGTTTTATCGCTGGGCTGCCGCTTGTGTGTTGTTATTGCTGGGATTGTTTCTGCTACGTGATGTGTGGTTTTACAAACACTATGAAACCGGGTACGGCGAAGTGCGGACAATTCGATTACCTGATAACAGCCGGGTCAGCCTGAACGCGCATTCCTCACTGACGGTTCCACGGTTTGGTTTCGGCAGTGGCAGTCGGGAGGTGAAGCTATCGGGAGAAGCCGAGTTTGCCATTCAGCATTTACCTGATCATCAACGATTCATTGTCCTAACGCCTGATCAGCTTGAAGTACAGGTATTGGGAACCGAATTCATCGTGTATAGCCGGGAGCGGGGGTCTAAAGTTGTCTTAAGTCAGGGAAAAGTACAGCTACGTTCGCTAACCAATTTAAAGGCACAACCAGTCGTGATGATGCCCGGCGATGTCGCTACGTTTTCAACCAGGGGTCAGCTCACACTACGGCATAAGCAGCCATTATCAGCGTTTCAGGCCTGGAAACACGGGCGTTTCATGTTCGAGAACACCCCCGTATCCGTAATTGCCTACCAGATCAGCGAACAGTTCGGAGTCAATGTAGTAGTGGCAGACTCAGTCCTGGCCCGACGAACGCTGGGTGGAACGTTTCAGGCCAAATCAGCCGACAATGTTTTGCAGGTAATTGCCGAAATACTCAATGTTCGAGTCAGCCGAACCACCCCATCCGATCAATCGGTGGAAACATTCATACTTACGCCAATCCATTAGTTAATCTATAACACCTTTTCGTCCATGACTCGATCTTTAAAACTTCTCGTATGCCTAACGGGAATGATGGGATATCTATGTGATTCTCCTCCCATACAGGCTCAATTACTGGCTCAAAACCTTCACGAAAACACGACCAGCTTTCCTCCTTCGCAGCCTCATACGCTTACCTTACGTGAAGCGATTATGCAGGTAAAAAAACAGTACAACGTTGATATCCTCTTCGAAGAGAAACTGCTGGAAGGCATTAAAGTAGGGACAAGTCCGCTTCAATTGGGTCAATCGATCGAGAAAAGCCTGACAGGTTTGCTACAACCTGCTGGTCTACGGTTTAAAAAAGTAGGTAAACTGACCTACGTCATATTGACAACCCGCACGGATGCTAAAACGAGTTATCAGGAACCGCTCAACGCACCCCCTTCAACTACGCCCATTTTCCCAATGGTGGGTATGGCTCAGCCAGTGACTGCGCATGTCAGTAGCCCAATCCAGGTGGTTGAACGGACTATCAATGGGGTTGTAACGGGTGAAACCAGTGAGGGGTTGCCAGGTGTAAGCGTCGTAGTCAAAAATACAACTCGGGGAGCTACAACGGATGCCAATGGTCGGTATCGAATTAACGTACCAGATGGCCCCACTTCATTAGTCTTCTCCTTTGTAGGCTATCAGAGCCAGGAAGTCGCCATCGGAAACCGGACAACGGTTGATGTACAGCTAGTACCCGATAATAAGGCGCTGAACGAAGTGGTGGTGGTGGGCTACGGCACGGTCAGGAAAAGCGATCTGACAGGATCGGTGGCCTCGGTGAAAAGCGAACAACTCACCGCTTATCCTGCCACAGGAGCCGTGCAGGCGTTGCAGGGCCGGGCGGCAGGGGTTCAGATTCAGGCAAACAATGGGGAACCGGGCACCAGTTTCAAGGTACGTATCCGGGGGGGCAATTCGATCAACGCTAGTAGCGATCCGATTTTTGTGGTCGATGGCTTCGTTGGTGGAACATTGCCGCCACCGGAAGACATTGAATCGATCGAAGTGTTGAAAGATGCTTCAGCCACCGCCATCTATGGGTCGCGGGGTGCCAACGGGGTTGTGATGGTCACCACCAAACGGGGTAAAAGCGGTAAGGCGCGTATTGATTTTAACGTCTCACATTCCTTTCAGAAGGAAATCAAACGGCTCAGCTTACTCAATGCCGACCAGTTTGTGAGCTACCTCAAAGAAATTAATCCGAACTACGTATCACGGGGGCAGAATACCGACTGGCAGGACCAGATTCTCAGGCCAGGGGGTATTCAGAATTACCAGCTTTCCCTATCCGGGGGTAACGACAACGTGAAATACTACATTTCTGGGGCGTATTTCGATCAGAAAGGAATCGTTATTAATTCTGATTTCAACCGGTTTTCGATCACCAGTAATATCGATATCAAAGTCTCCGATAAGCTGCGGGTGGGTCTGAATGTGTTCGGACAACGCAGCAACAAAGCTGGCGTAGTCAGTCAGGAGCTATCGGGCGGACCAGCTGGTACCGGCGTAATCGCATCAGCTTATAAATTTGGTCCCGACTTAGGAATTTACGATGCCAACGGTCGGTTTACCATTGCCGCCATTTCCGACCCGATCGACAACCCCTACGCTATCGCTACCCAGCGCCAGAACAATAATGTTACGGATCAGACACAGGGAAATTTGTTTGCGGAATACCAACTTCGCAGCGACCTGAAATTCAGAGCTACGTTGGGCACGACAACCAACACCGGTCGGACAGGGATGTACACGCCTACTACGCTGAATGCCGGAGCGTCCGTTGGGGGCGAAGCCTCCATGACTGGTTTTCGTAATACGTTGTTTCAGAGTGAGAACTATTTGTCCTACGACAAATCGTTTGGTGAGGCCCACCGCGTGGGCGTGGTGGGTGGGTTTTCCTACCAGACTTCCCGCAATGAAAGCTGGGGCGGTAGCGGGCAGTCATTTATCAGCGATGCTCTCTCGTACTGGAACCTGGGGAGTTCGTCGGTCTGGCAAGCTCCCTCCTCGGGGCTGACCGACTGGAAACTGGCGTCCTGGTACGGCCGGATCAATTACGCCCTGAACGATCGGTATCTGGTTACGATCAACGCGCGTTACGATGGTTCATCAACCTTTAGCCGCAACCACAAGTGGGCCTTTTTTCCATCAGGGGCCTTCGCCTGGAACATGGGCAACGAATCGTTCATGGCGGGTCTGCCTTGGATAAGTCAGTGGAAGTGGCGGGCCAGTTACGGCATCACAGGTAATCAGGCCATTGCACCCTACCAGACGCTCGCTCGTTTTTCGACGGTATATGCAGCTATCAACGGGGTTGGCGTCAACGCCATCACCCCATCGTCCATTGCCAACAACGACCTGACCTGGGAAACTGCGGCTCAATTCGATCTGGGCACCGACATTAGTTTGTTTAACAACCGGCTGAACCTGACACTCGATTACTACCGGACCACTACATCAAATTTACTCTTCAGCGTTCCCCTGCCGCAGTATTCGGGCTACACGAGCCAGTTGAAAAACATCGGTAAGCTACAGAATCAGGGATTCGAAGTTACGCTGGGAACCCGGAACCTGACAGGCCCGCTCCGCTGGAATATGGACGTTAATCTTTCCCTGAACCGCAACAAGGTGCTGAGTTTACCCGGCGGGAAAGACATTTTCTATTCGTCGGCACCGGGGCATCTGATTGGCCTGGATCAAACGCAGATTCTGCGCGAAGGTGCACCGGTGGGTAGCATGTATGGCTGGATATACGATGGCGTTTACCAGACTGGCGACGCATTTCTGACCGGCTCCGGCTTTGAACAGACGGCTGGTGGAGAAAAGTTTCGGGACCTTGATGGCAACGGAGCTATCAATAGCAACGACCGGACCATTATTGGCAATCCCAATCCGAAGTTTATCTGGGGCTGGACCAACGAGTTCAAATGGCGGAACCTGGACCTAAACCTGTTCTTTCAGGGATCGCAGGGAAACGATATGCTGAGCTACACGCTCATGGAACTGGACCTATTGTCGGGAATCAATAACGCGACCACCAACGCCCTGAATCGCTGGACACCCCAGAACACCAATACCAACGTGCCGAAAGCGTCAGGGGCGCGTACCCGTCGGGTATCGACCCGCTGGATTTACAACGCAAGTTATGCACGGCTAAAAAACCTGGCCGTGGGCTACACCTTCCCCAAGTCGTTCACCAGCCGGGCTAAAATCAGTCGCTTACGCATCTACGCGAGTGCGCAGAACATCCTGACAATAACCGACTATCCGGGTTACGACCCGGAAGTTAACTACAATTCGTCTGGCTCGGCGAACGGTAACCAAAATCTGGGACTTGATTACGGTAGCTACCCAAACGCTAAATCATACACGGTAGGATTAAACATTGGCTTTTAATCAGTCACAACGCTTTGATTATGAAAACGTCAACTAATAAATACTTGCTGGCAGTGCTGATGGGTGCGCTGGTTTCCTGCACAGATCTGGAAGAAAAGCCCCTGGGTGTACTGGCACCCGAAGGTTTGTTCAAGACCACGAAAGACGTACAAACGGCCATCAACGGAGCGTACGGGCTTATTGCTTCCGAACCCCTGTACGGGCGCAACTTCGTAACGGCACTGATGCTCCGCGACGATATGGCGGACATCGGCGACCGGACAACGGCGGCCGCTCGTCAGCAAACCAACGATTTTAACATGGATGCCAGCAACGGACTGGTCGCTTCCTTCTGGCCCCGCTGGTACAAAGTAATCAGTACGACCAACGCGGCCATCAACGGGGCCGAGGGACTAAAGCTGGCGCCTGAACAGATCAACCCAACCATTGGCGAAGCGCGGTTTGTGCGGGCCTTTTCGTACGTTCATCTGGTCCAAACGTTTGGTGCCATTCCGTACATCGACACATTCGTGACCGATCCGGAATCGGTGAAGGGTATTAACAAAATGGCGGAGAACGATGTCTACGCCCGCATCATTACCGATCTGGAATTTGCCAAACAGTGGCTACCCGATCAGCAACCGGCCGATGTGCGCACCCGCCCCACCAAAGGGTCGGCAGCGACGTGTCTGGCGACGGTGTATCTCATGCGGGGTGATTATCAGAAAGCGTATGCCGAAGCGAAATGGGTGATTGATAATAAAGATAAATTTGGGTATCGGCTGGAAGCTGACTTTCAGGATTTATTTATTGCGACCAAAGCCGATCAGCTCAAAGAAACCATTTTTGCGGTAGATTTCGTAGGTCAGAAAGTAGGACCCGAAAGTACAAACGATGATCTGATGGGCGCTATGACGGGAATTCGGGGTACCGATCAAAACGGTTGGAGTGTGGCGGTACCGACCCTGAAGGTATACCAGAGCTGGGACGCCCGCGATTATCGTAAAAAAGTAAGTTTTGAAGACTCCATGCGCATCGGTGGTGTAGTAAAGCCCTATACCGCATTTCCAACGGCCGCTCGTCCGCACATTGCCAAGTTTGCCCGTTATCCGGGTAATGCCAACTCCGAAGGCCGTTATTCCGATCATAATTACGTTTGTTTTCGCTACGCCGAGGTACTTCTAACGGCGGCCGAAGCGTTAGCCGAAGTAAACAATGGACCAAACGCCGAAGCTATTGGTTATATCAATCAGATTCGAAGCCGGGCGCGCAACTGGGCTGGCCGCCAGACAAGCTTTCCGGCCGATGTGACACTGGGTATGAGCAAAGAGGCTTTCATCAATCTCGTCCTGGAAGAACGGCGGCTCGAACTGGCCTTCGAGTTCAAGCGGTGGTACGACATCAAACGGCGTAAACTGGGAGATGCTGTCTTCAAAGGGGCTAACTCCCTGGAACCACACCTCAATTTTGACGCCAGTCGGGATTACCTGTTCCCTTTCCTTAGTACCGAAATGGCCATCAACCCGAGTATTACTCAGAACCCGGGTTATTAGTCAAAAACCGCTATCTTTTGTCAGTTAAGGCAACGTGGCGATGGATGATGCAGTTGACCGGACAGTAGGATTACTTAAGAAGTGTTTTTTCTGAATATATTCACCGGGCAACCCTTGCGGCTGCAAACGATAACCCGGCTGGCAACGAAGATGACTTATCTGGCAATTGATACGATAAAAGAGCGAACCTTCGACGCCATCGTGGTCGGTACGGGTATTAGTGGAGGGTGGGCAGCCAAGGAACTGACCGGCCGGGGGTTACGGACGCTTGTGCTGGAGCGGGGACGGGACGTCAAGCACATTGTCGATTACCCAACCACGATGGCACAGCCCTGGGAACTCGAACACCGCGGACAGGTGCCCCTGGCGGTTCGTAAGGAGTATTCGATTGCCAGCAAGAATTACGCATTTCGGGAAGATACGGCTCACTTTTTTACTAAAGATGCGGAACAGCCGTATGTACAGGAACAACCTTACGACTGGATCAAAGCGTATCAGGTAGGTGGCCGTTCGTTACTGTGGGGGCGTATGACACAGCGATGGAGCGACTTTGATTTCAGCGGTCCAGCCCGCGATGACTACGCCGTCGACTGGCCCATTCGCTATAAAGACATTGCGCCCTGGTACAGTTACGTCGAACGCTTTATCGGCGTATCGGGGAATCGGGATGGCCTGCCCCAATTGCCCGACGGGGAGTTTCTACCGCCCCACGAGATGAGTTGCGTAGAGTCCTATTTTCAGAACAAGATGCGCAGCAAATACGCTGACCGTCCGATCATTATCGGACGTGTTGCCCACCTGACGCAACCGGAGCCCATTCATTTTCAGCAGGGTAGAGCGAAGTGTCAGCATCGGAATCTGTGCGATCGGGGGTGCCCCTACGGTGGCTATTTCAGCAGCAACGCATCGACCATCCCCTGGGCGGACCGCACCGGGCGCATGACGTTACGGCCCCACTCGGTAGTCCATTCAGTGATCTACAATGAATCGCGAAAACGGGCAATCGGCGTCCGGGTAGTTGACACGCAGACGCACCAAATGACGGAGTATTATGCCCGGATTATTTTCCTGAACGCGTCGACGATGAACACGAATTTGATCCTGCTCAATTCAAGGTCAAACCGCTTCCCGGACGGGCTGGGCAACGACTACAACGTGCTGGGCAAATACGTAGCGTTTCATAGCTACCGAGGACGGATTAGTGCGGAGTACGATGGTTTTCAGGAATTTAAGACCGATGGAGTCCGGCCTAATGCGTGCTACCTGCCCCGGTTCAGAAACCTGCACAAGCAGGAAACCGATTTTCTACGGGGCTATGCCGTAGCCTTCTCGGCGGGGCGCGGTACGGTGCCGCCCACCGAGGAGTTAGGCGTCAGCCTGAAAGAACAACTGCTGCAAACGACCTACGGAAACTGGAACGTGGGAGCCAGCATGATGGGAGAAACTATTCCCAAAGAAGCGAGCCGGGTTCGACTTGACCCTACGCTAACGGATCCGTATGGAATTCCGCAACTGCGTATTTCGGTAGCCTACGACGACAACGATAAAAAGATGTTGAACGACTTCTTCGATCAGTTATCCGAAATGTATACCGCAGCGGGTTTTACGAACATCCGTAAACTAGACACCCAACGTACTCCCGGCAACGAAAATCACGAGATGGGTGGGGTACGGATGGGGAAAGACCCTAAAACGTCAATGCTCAACCGCTGGAACCAGCTGCATAGCTGCCCGAATGTGTTCGTTACCGATGGCGCCTGCATGACCTCGACCTCAACGCAAAACCCTTCCCTAACGTACATGGCCCTAACGGCCCGGGCGGCTGACTACGCCGTAAAACAACTGAAAACGCATACTATATAGCCATGATACCCCGTCGAACCTTCCTTAAAACAACGCTTGCCCTGGCCGGAACGTCGGCCATGGGCTTTTCAGTGAAAGGGGCAAAACCTCGTCTGTCATTCTCCACCCTGGGATGCCCTAAATGGCCGCTGGCACAAATCCTGACGACAGCCGCATCCGACGGGTACGAGGCCATCGAAATCCGGGGATTACAGGGGGAACTTTTCTTACCTAATTGCCCGGAATTCAGTACCCCGGCCCGGCTGGCAGCGACCAAAAAGCAGTTTGCTGCCCACAACGTAAAAATCTGTAACCTGGGAGCCTCGACAGCCCTGCATTACCTCGATCCGGTGAAGCGGGAGAAAAATCTGGCCGAAGCCCGGCGGTTTATTGATCTGGCCCAGGAGTTGTCGTGCCCGTATGTCCGGGTGTTCCCGAACGATCTTCCCAAGGATCAGGACCGTGAGCAGACGCTAAACCTAATCGGTGAAGGCTTGCTCGAACTGGGGAATTACGCCAAAAAGGCGAACGTAACGGTGCTGCTCGAATCGCACGGCGAAGTGGTCGGAAAAGATGTGCTGCTGCGAATTCTGAAACAGGCCGAGCATCCGAACGTAGGCATGATCTGGGACATCTTCAATATGTGGTCAGTAACCAAGGAGCCGCCCAAAGAGGTGTATCAGGCGCTGAAAAAATATATTCGTCATACCCATATCAAAGACGGCAAAATGGTCGATGGAAAGCCGCAACTCACGTTTTTGGGTAAAGGCGAAACTCCCCTCCGGGAAGCAATCGATATGCTGAAAGCTAACCAGTATGCTGGCTATTACAGTTTTGAATGGGAAAAATTGTGGCATCCTGACCTTCCCGAGCCGGAGCTTGCCTTCGCTGATTACGCCAAAGCAATTCAGACGTATTTTTAGACGAATTTCCGCCTACAACTGAGTTGGGGGTAAGGAGCCTATTTCCAATTCCGCTTAACGATTGAAGGCGTCAATAAAATTAGACCCACAAATAGAAAGCAAAATAAGGTTTAGATGTATCACAGGCTACGGATCGTATTTGACAGGTATTAAAAAGTGGCCACTTAAACGCCCAGTTTAAGAAGCAGATACAGGAACGCTACTTTATCTCTAATTAGAGCGTTTCGTGAGATGAAGCAAATGAGTATGGGACTTGCTAAGTAAACGTGTCAGGTAAACAGAAAGTTGACCATAGCAAAGAGAAAAGTTACCAGGACGTTGATTAAGCAACCTCTAGCCGCCCCTGTTGTTCAATGAAGAGCAAGGCCCGCTGTAAGACTTCGTCCTGACCACTTAGAACGCCTTGAATTGTCAGTGAAACAGAAACGTCAATCTTCACCCCCAGGCGTTGATTCGGCGTGCCGTCGGGATAGTAGACCGCAAAACCTGAATAGCGGGATTCGTAACCTCCAGCCATCAGAATCGTGTTCGACACCCCATTGGCACCCGAGTATCGACGCCGGGTCATCCAGCCCTGAACGAGTACCCTCAACCAGCTTTAGCGGCAACATCTGGAAGAATTCCGGTTCTACATAATCTCCGCTTCGGGCAAACTGATTCGTACCATGTGCCAGAATTAGTTCGCCTGTTTGATGCGCCAAAACAACGTGGCTATAGTCGCTGCTATAGTCACGTTTGAGCGTAGTTCCTAATGGCAACGGCGCCCAGTCGCTGGTTGATATACTACCATTATCGGTCTGGTGGAGCGAGACGCGAGCAATCCGGTCGTAATTAGCGAATGATTTATCGTAAGAAAGCTCATCCCAAATCCAGAGGCCAATCAGCATGGCGACGGCCATACCAACCGCTAATCCACCAATGTTAATAAAAGAATATACTCAGTTTTTAGCCAGGTGCGAAAGCGATTGTCAGATAATTACGAAGCATGGTGATAAAGTAAAGGGTTGGAAGTAGTCAAAAGCCACATTTGGAAGTCCGGCCGTGACTTGCACCATAGGGTTTAGAATTCCTTTCGAATTTTGGTGAAAACTTCAGCTTGCCAGGATGGTTACAGCGGATGCCGAACTATTTTGGTACCTGCCATTCAAGCTTCGTTGACTACCATCATGATTTTGACCGAAATCATACATAATCTATTTTATAACTCAATGCCACAAAAAACGCCCGACTATTGGATCCGTTTTATTTCCTGTTGGAGCCTTACTTTAGAATAAGTAATAGTTGAATTTTTCCAGTCAAGCCACAGAAAGAATCTTGTATCAATCAACTATTCTAAGAACCAAACCCGGACAGGGGACCATAAAATAGAAGATAGTCAAGTCCCTAAACTGCGATTTGCAACCATACGAGCGGTTGGGGAATCATTACCAGAAATGACAGCTTATCATGAAGCAGGGCAAACTCTATGTTTGGTTATTAGTGCTAATTTTGTTAGGGTGCTCCCCAGATGCTGCTACGCCTAAAAACAAAGCCGGATCGGGCATCGTAGGCAGGTGGCGGTTATTTAGGCTCAATGGGTCTACTGGCGCTAGTAATTTTATAACACCCATACCCGCCAGTCCCCTGCAAGCGTTGACCTTTACTGCTCAAGGACGGGTGAGTAAAGAAGGCAATCAGTTAGGTGATTATTTTGATCGGCCTTTCTACCGAGTCGATTCCGCTAGCGCCTTCCGCCAACTTTGGTTTCTAGCGAGTGAAAAGGATACTACAGGCTATCTAGTGGGGTTGATTATAAGAGGAGATACTATGAACATCATACCTCCCTGCTACGAAGGCTGTGGCGCCAGCTTTGTTCGGATTGAATAAGGGAAGATACTGGCCTAAAATTAGAATACCGCGTACCAGGTCACTATCCCATATATATAGGCTATTTAGTAACTGAAGCATTCCAACGCTAAGCCACTACCATTCTATTAGGCAACGAAGCGAGTTTTATGCTAGTTACTGGTGGGTAATCCGGTTAATGCAACAACCCGACTAAGATGCACTTTTGTGAACACTCCTGATTCTCATATGGGAGGGTTTTGTGAGGTAGTACTCAACAGAGATTTTAACTTTTCTTTCGCCTGTACGCCCTAAATTTTTTGAGCCATTTTAGAAATATACACTACCCAGAACGTATAAGTCACAACAGGGCTGTTCAAAACGGCTGTACTGCCTAATAACCTCTAGTCTTTGGTCTTAAAATCAATCAGGTAAGGTTTGAGTCGATCGCCATTCTCATTGCGAAAACTTGAACCGATCACTAACTGGTAACGCTGATTCGGTTTCACGTCAAGTTCAAAGGAGAACGATTTAGCATCCTCCGAAAAACCTATTAACCGTTTCACCCTCGCCATGCTTTCTATGCCCAAAGAGCCTTTGCCAAAACTATAATATCGCGTATCCATCTTTTGGGAAAAGCGAAGGGTAACCACCGATGTGCTGGTGCTAACAGATTGAGCCCCGTTTTCGAATGGAGCCATGCCAATCACGCTGGGTCGGTAGTCCTCAAAATTCCAGACGGATGGCTGGGCATTTTCAGTAATAGCCCCTGCTAGCAAATCCACCTCAATAAAACTGTCGTTGAAAACAGTTTGGGTGGCCTTCGCATAATCGGAGGACTTGGCTTTATACGGGTTGCGAACGAATGTCTGGGGGTTACGCGCGAATAAGGGGAAGGCTGTACTTTGGACCTGGATCATGATCCGATGCCCTTTTTTAAAGGTATGGAGCACATCCTGCAACGGAAAATGGACGGCCGTTTTCTGACCAGCGCGCAGGGGCTGAGGCTTTTCAAAGCTGTTACGAAACCGGGCAGGCATCATTTCCGAACGAACCATCTGCCAGTAATTGCCCAAAGTGACGTTTTTAGTGGGCATGTAGGCATGATTGGGTTCGTCCAGGGGATAGACATCAATCAGTTTGACAAAGAAATCAGCATCTGTACCGGTACTCGCTACGTTAAGATACGCTTTAATTTCCCCTCCTAGGGTCACATCTTGAGACAAAGCACCTGTTTGAAACATCAGTACGTCGGGCCGACGGCCTGCAAAGCGTTGGTCTTCGCTCATGTAATTGTAAGGCGTAAAGTTCATCGTCGATGTCAAATCCTCGGTGTGGGGAACTGGCTTCAGGGGATCACTGAGGTACGATACGGACTCAACCTTTTTAGGGGGTTGCCGATCTAATGTACCCGCTGCATTTAGGTAAAGCTTTTGCTTACGAATACGAGCAGCGGGCCATTGATCAAACTGATTCCATTTTTTCAGGCCCGTATCAAACATATACGCTTCCGGTAACCCCGTGCTGTCGCCTATGCCCTTCAAAAAATGACGGAAGAATTTGGCTTCAATCTCATTCATATAGAAGCTCGCCAGGCTATCGCCGAAATAGAGGTTACTGTGCAGGGTATGGCCTGTCTCATAGGCCCATCCACCATGACCAAACGGCCCCATGACAATCGTGTTGTAGGTGCCGGGGCTTTTCTTCTCAATGGTCTTGTAAAGATTCAGTGGCCCCGACAGATCTTCGGCGTCAAACCAGCCCCCAACGGTCATAACAGCCGTTTTTAGATTGGGCTGATAGTGCTGAAGTACAGCTCTTTTTCGCCAGTAGTCGTCATAATTGGGATGATTCACCGTTTCCTGCCAAAAGACGTTATCTTTATAGTAGGTGTCAGCAAACGTCAGGGGGCCTTGATCCAGGTAAATTTGGTAGCCATCCCGGACAACTTTAGCCGTATTAACTGGCGGGCTATCGTACCAGGCAAAGGTGGTCGTGTCTTTCTTTGGAACGCCAAACCAGGGAAATAATAAAAAATAACTCTGCAAAAAGGCTCCATTATGATGAAAGTCATCAAAAAAGAAGTCTGAAACGGGTGCCTGCGGGCTGGATGCTTTCAGGGCGGGATGGTTACTCAGCAGACCGGCTGCTGCGTAAAAACCCGGGTAAGATATCCCCCACATCCCCACATTGCCATTATTGTTCGGTACGTGCTTGACCAACCAGTCAATGGTGTCAAAGGTATCGGAGCTTTCGTCCACGCCTGTCTTACTTTTGTGAACCGTTACGGGTGTCATGTTGGTAAACTTCCCTTCACTTTTGTAGCGGCCCCGCACGTCCTGATAAACCATGATATAGCCCTCCTGCATCATCGTCATCGATGGGCCTAAGCTGTTGGGATAACTATTATTACCGTACGGGTCAATGCCATAGCAGGTTCGTTGCAACAGGATTGGATAGGGGCGGGTCGCTGTGGCTAGTTTAGGGGTATAGATAGCCGTAAACAGTTTGACACCATCGCGCATGGTAATGTAGGTCTCGGTTTTACTATAGTGATCCTGGACTTTATACGCCATTTGCGCGTTTAGATGATTTGGTCCCAAGAGGAGGCTGATGACAAGGAGCTTGACAAAAAATTGACTCATAGGTAATGGATTTGGCTGTTCCTGATTAGCAACTAGTTTGCGCGTCGATAAATCTGCTTACGCTCGCTAACTACTAGCAGTCAGTTACTGGCCTAAAGGGTATAGAGATTTCGAGTGGAAACTCCCACTTTGACGAAAGGTTACAGCCTAAACTGATAACTAAATTTCCCTAAGGTTTAGGAGGATTAAATGGGCAGCACCACCATTGCACTAGCCGCGCCCTGCACAATAGGCGGCATAGCCACAAGTCGCTTAATTAAGCGAGAACCTACTGACGGCCACACGATAGCTACTACAGTTACCCACAAAAAACGTCCGGGAACTGCCCCTATGGCGCTAAAGCCGATTTGGGATACGTCCATCTGCACCACAAACCCTCCCAATGAATCGGCTGAAACGGTTGCATTGGGCCCTTAAGAAGAAAAATAACTGACGTTGCTACTTCCTGTTGGAATACTCCAGTTATAGCTATATTGAGAAAGGGGTAATGTGGGATTCGCCTGATAGTTCCGCGTGTTCCCAATACAGTAGGACGATCCATTATCCCCACCGCCGGTAGCGGTGAAGGTTATATTGCTACTTCCAGGTGGTCCAACGTAGTATGTAACGGCATCTCCCGATAGACTACAATCGCCAATAACACCGCGTACGGATACGGTAGCTAACGGATTATATTGGACCGTAACGCTGGCCGTAGTTCCTGCAGCGCTGGTTGCGGTGTTGCTACCATTTACCAACACTCCCCCTGTAGTCTGACGAACTAAGTTGAGCGGTTTGGTCCCTTGAATATTTTAATTAACGGAGGCCGAAAAAAGTAATTGGCCTAAAGCTTCGCATTAACTTTAGCAGTGTCACATTTAGTGTGGCAAAGTCGCATTTACTTTGGAAACGGACAATAGCACCGCTCATCCTCATTTTTTTACCACTGATACCGAATATGAAATAAAAAATAAAAGGTACCTTGCATCGCATAGTACCTTATTGTACCTTTGATCCATGAAAATCACGAAACCATCATACGCGAATGAATATTGAAAATGCTCAGGTGCAAATGCGGAAGGGGATTCTCGAATTTTGCATCCTGCACATCATATCGCGGGGCGAAATCTATGCCTCCGATATGCTGGATGAGCTGACCTCCGCCCGCATCATGGTTGTGGAGGGTACCCTATACCCTCTGTTAACCCGATTGAAAAACGCCGGTCTGCTCGATTATAAATGGGTGGAGTCGACCTCCGGACCTCCGCGAAAATACTATATCCTCACCGAACTGGGCCGGAACTCCCTGGAAGCCCTCACCGAAACCTGGCAGGAGCTCTCCGAATCGGTCAACGCGGTGGTCGGGCGGGTCGAACAGCATAAAAAACCGGCCAACGGCGCTACCTCCGTCATCGCTCCACCAACCCCTCCAGCCAACGCTTAACCTAGTCCCGACTCAAAAGCCATGAAAAAGACCATAAGCATTAATATCAGTGGCGTCATCTTTCATATCGAAGAGGACGGCTACGATAAACTTAAAAATTACCTGACCAGCGTTCAGCAGTATTTCTCTACTTACGAAGACAGCCAGGAGATCGTTACGGACATTGAAAATCGGATTGCCGAAAAACTGTTGGTTACCCTGAAAGCGGCTGACAAACAGGCGGTTTCGTTGGAAGACGTAAACGAGCTCATCGCAGCCATGGGTACGGTGGCCGATTTTGAAGCGGTCGAG
The DNA here is from genome assembly GCF_054777875.1 of Spirosoma koreense. Taxonomy (NCBI): domain Bacteria; kingdom Pseudomonadati; phylum Bacteroidota; class Cytophagia; order Cytophagales; family Cytophagaceae; genus Spirosoma; species Spirosoma koreense. The sequence continues at coordinate 262,731 of NZ_BAAHAC010000013.1, forward strand.
GAAGAAGAAGTGCTCGTGACCAGCGGTGGGCGCAATTCGGCGTCGGGCGTGGGAGCAGGGGCAAAGGGGAAAGAGTTTCGGGATCCGACGGGCAACCCCATGCCGCAGGCTCCAAATACGGCGTTCGCCCCGCGCCGACTCGTGCGGGATACACGTCGGAAAACCCTCGGGGGCGTATGTGCCGGACTAGCTTATTATTTCAATGTCGACGTGGTATGGGTTCGTCTGATCTTTCTGGCGCTGTTCCTGGCCATGCCTCCGCTGGGTCATGAGTTCGGCGCGGGTGTATCGGGCTTCACCTTCATCGTGTATATCGCCATGTGGATTGCGCTGCCCGGAACGACGGGGATCGAAGATGATAAAACCGTTAAAAAGTTTTTCCGGAATCCCGAAAATAAAGTACTCGGGGGCGTAGCTTCGGGTATTGCCGCCTACTTCGGTGTCGATACGGGAGTGATCCGGTTACTATTCGTGCTGGGTATCGTGTTTTTCGGAGTAGGTTTTCTGCTTTACCTGGTGCTCTGGATGATTGCTCCGCAGGCGAATACGCTGACCGAAAAAATGGAAATGCAAGGGCAGCCCATCACGCTCTCGAACATTGAAAACAGCATTAAACAAAACCTGAATATCAACGAGTCGCCGACGAACGAAAGTACCCTGACCCGGATTCTGTTGTTTCCGTTTCGGGCCATCGCCACCATCATCGGCGGCCTGGGCAGTGCGTTAGGCCCTTTGCTGAACGGTGTGGTAGCGGTCATCCGGGTGTTTGCCGGCGTTATGCTACTAATCCTGGGTTTTGCCTTTATGATTGTCTGTCTGGCCTTTCTGGGGGCCGCCATTGGGATCGGGTCGGGAGGAACATTCCTGAACAGCGATTTTCCCTTCGAACTGTTCAGGGCCGACATTTCGTTGCCAATGGTACTGTCCGGATTTCTGGTGGGTCTGATTCCCGCCTTTGGACTGGCGATTCTGGGCGTGATGCTGATTACCATGCGGAGCGTACTGAGCAGCCGGACCGCGCTGACACTGGCGGGCTTATGGCTTGGCAGCATGGTCGTGCTGGCCGGAACGGCCACTCCGCTGATCAACAGCTTTCAGCGCCGGGGTACGGTCGAAGAAACTAAAACCCTGAACGTACCGGCTGCTGTGCCCACATTCGCGATCAACGAGGTCGACAACGACCACTGGCAGCCGTCAATCGAACTGAAAGGCTACGAAGGCACGTCGCTGAGTCTGGTACAGTATTTCCGGGCGCAGGGTCGCAGCCGCTCCGATGCCCAGGCGAATGCACGCCAGATCCGGTATGTGTACACGATCAAAGACTCGACCGTTCGCTTCGATAACGGGCTGGAACTGGCTCCCCAGGCGCATTTCCGGGCGCAGGATCTGGATATGGACCTGATGATTCCCTACGAGAAGCCCTTCCGTATGACCCGCTCGTTTGCCCGCTACATCCGCAATGAGTTCGGCGAACGCGAACTGGACCGGATGGATTCCAGTCTCTGGAAATTCACCAAAGCCGAAGGATTGGTTTGCCTGACCTACCCACGCGAAAAAGATCGTGATGATAACGATGAGGATAACGAAGTGACAGACCTGACTGACGATGTGCAGAACGCGGTGACGAATGAGCTGGGCGATGACTTCGATCGGATCGGTGATCATACCCGTCAGTTCAACGTGAATACCTTTTCGAAAGTAGACGTAAGCGGTGCATTTGTAGTCCGCTTCCGGAAAGGCGAATCCTATAAAGTGGTTGCCGATGGCCGGGAGAAGGACCTGGACGATATCAACGTCAAAGTTGATGGCAGCACGCTTAAAGTATCCATTGATGGGAAAGGGTTGTTCAACTGGGGTAACCACAAACGCATTGGCCTGACCATTACGGTGCCGAAAGCCATCGAAGAACTCGAATTATCAGGAGCTTCCAAGGCCAGCCTGACCGGGTTCGAGAAATACAACGACCTGAAAATCGGGATGAGCGGTGCTTGCCGGACCGTGTTCGACGGTGAGGTGCGCAACCTGGACCTCGACCTGTCGGGTGCCTCGAACGTTGTGTTGCGCGGACACGCCGAACAACTCGAAGCTGATCTGAGCGGAGCCTGTAAACTAGAGGCTACAGGTATGAACATCGACCGCGCTAATGTCGATGCTGGTGGTGCCAGCCACGCCGATTTTGGCCACGTCGGTACGATCGACTCCGAAACCTCAGGTGCCAGTAAGGTGACGAGGCAGTAACTTCGGGTAATTAAATAATGCACAATGTATAATGAATGATGAACGGTTCGCCGACTTGCCATTATTCATTATACATTGTGCATTATTCATTTAGTTTTTTCCGCTTCCTGCTCGACGCGTTCTTCGGCTTTGGCTACTTCTTTTTCCTGCTGCTTGTTTTCGCGTTCGAACACGTCGATCAATACGATGAAGTAGGAGAGGAGCAAAGGGCCGACGACCAGCCCCAGAATCCCGAAAATAGGAACACCCAGCACAATGCCCGCCAGAGTGACCAGCGGGTGGATGTCGCCCATGCGTTTGGCCAGCATGATCCGCAACAGGTTATCGATGTTGATAATTACGATCACTCCGACCAGCAGAATTCCCACACCCTGGCCTGTATTGCCCTGCGAGAGTTGAATTAAACCTGCCGGGCCCCAGACGAGGGGCGTTCCCAATACCGGAATAAAGGCCAGAAAAAACGCAACTACTCCCCAGAAGGGCGCATCGGGTACGCCGAAAATCCAGAGGGTAAGACCGGTTAGTACGCCTTGTACGAAGCTCACCAGGGCTTGCCCGAGCACGTTGGCATTCACGTTGTTCTTAAGCGACTCCCCCAGTTCGCGCTGCGTGTCTTTCTTAAAAGGCAGGTATTTCTGCAGGCCTTTCTGAAACGACTCCTGCTGCACAAACATGAAGTACAGCGTGAAAAACATCAGCCCGATAATGACGATGAAATCCAGCGCTCCGCCCGCCAGCGAGGGTAGGAGCCGACTGGCGTAGGTGCCACCCTGCCGCAGAATGGTTTGAATATTTTGCTGGCTGGTAATCTTATAACCCGTCAGGTCTTCGGCTTTCCGGACGAGGTTCAGAATGTCTTCCGTGTGCTGGCTGTAGTACTGAATCCGGTCGATAAGCAGCAGACTTAGGGTCAGGAATGGCATGATGATCACCACCAGCGCGAAAACGATCAGCAAGGAGGTGACCAGCGAGCGGTTCCAGTGGCGCTTGATGGCCAGTGCTGTAAACCAGGGCCGAAAAACTACGTAGAGAATACCAGCGCCCAGAAACGCCGATATATAACCGCTCAAACCAAAAAGAATGAAGCCCGCAATGATGATCAGACTCGTGATGAGCAGAACGCGCTGTTGCTGGGGCGTGTAAATATTTGTCATAATGCAGGGGTAAGCCACAATAAAGCGTGGCGTTCAATTAAAAACGCGTTAAAGCCCCTGAATTGTTTTGGCAGCAAGGAAATGAAGGACAGCCGCAGTGGAAACCGAGCGCGACCGTCGATCTCGAATCCTAGCGTCGGGTTCTAACATTCGGTAGCACTTAGGGCCAGACCAGCTTCGGAGGTTTCTTTGTATTTCGTCGACATATCCCGGCCAGTGGCTTTCATCACTTTTATCACGGAATCGAGCGAAATTTTCTGGAAAGAAGCCGCTCCGGACGTAGCCAGTAAGAAGGCATTATAGGCTTTAACCGCCCCCATTGCGTTTCGTTCGATGCATGGAATCTGCACGTAGCCGCCAATGGGGTCACATGTCATGCCCAGGTGATGTTCGATTCCGATTTCGGCGGCCGCTTCGATCGGGCCAATGTCGCTGACCGACTGGGCGCAGCGGGTCAGAAAGGCCGCCCCCATGGCAGAAGCCGTACCGATTTCGCCCATGCAGCCCATTTCGGCCCCGGAGATGCTGGCGTTATGCTTGACCAGAAACCCAATAGCGGCTGCTGCCAGCATACCCGTCCGCAGCGTAGATGGGCTGTAGTGAAAATGGTGCTTTGCCAGGTAGGTGAGCCCCGGAATAACTCCCGAAGCGCCCGACGTGGGGGCGGTAACCACGATGCCGCCTGCTGCGTTTTCCTCGGAAGCGGCCAGGCAGTAAGCATTCAGAAAAATCAGAAAACTATCCGACGACTGGCTCAGACCCTTGGCCTGCTGAAACAGAATCGGCGCCTTCCGGCTGAGCTTAATGGAACCGGGCAGCGTACCTTTGTGCCGCAGACCGCGCCGAACGGCTTTGTGCATGAAATCCAGAAGCTGGTCGATGCGTTGATTGACATCCGCGCGGCTGCGGCCGGTCAGGGCCATTTCATTCGCCATCAGCAGTTCATCGAGCGAAATCTGATGAGTGGTCAGCTGCGCTTTCAGCTCATTCATAGAGCTGTAGGGATACGGCACCGCCTGCGGATCGGTGGTCGTTTCGGGTTCGCCCTTCCGGATGATGAACCCACCCCCGATGGAATAATATTCTTCTTCGTATAGCCGTTCCTGCCCCGACATGAGCACCAGCACCAGGGTATTGGCGTAGGGTGAATCGTAGCGCTTTCGCTCGAAAAAAAGCTGTTCCGGTCCAATCAGGATAGTGGTTTCGCCAACCGGAACGGGATAGGTAACGCTCGGGTCTTTGAGGAGTTTCAGGAGCGCATCGGGGTCGGTGGTTTCGGGTTGCCAGCCCATTAGCCCCGCTACGATGGCCCGGTCGGTGCCGTGCCCCTTGCCTGTAGCGCTCAGGGAGCCGTACAGGTGAATATGGATGGCGTCGGCCCGTTGCTGAATCGCCGGTGGCAGATTTGCCAGCCGCTGGCGAAAGTCGAAAGCGGCTTTCATCGGCCCGATCGTGTGCGAGCTCGATGGTCCCGGTCCGACTTTAAACAGGTCGAATATGGAAGTGGTAATTGGGGTTGCCATTGTTGATGAAGTAGAAACGTAGTGGTTCGCCGGAAAGGCCTGCGCAACGAATCCCAAGCTACGAACGACGAACCATATCTTACAGGGTTAACCTAAAAAAGACCCCAACCAGTTCGCCAAAACAGGCGAACTGGTTGGGGGTAACAAGTTTTACTAACTAGCTATTCCCGGCCAGCAACGATTCACGCATGGACTGACAAATTTAGTCGACGGTCATGCCGGTTCGTTAATTGGACTCGGTTCCCGGGTAAGGTGTCGCTTGCCGATCGGGCTGTGGCTTTCCAAACTCCCCATCGTTGTTGGCGTTGCCGGTAATGACCTCACCGCCACTGGTCCATAAGCCTCCGCCGTGTTCTCCGTTATTTTTGGTGTTTTCTCCGCTCGGGCCATCCTCGGCTACGTTGCGGTCCGGGTTGGTGTCGGGGTCGTAGTTGTCGGCGTGGCTGTGGCCGGGTGGTTGGTTAGGCCCGCCGATTGATTCGCGCTCGGGCGCATAGTATCGAATGAGATTCATCATGGTATTGCGGTCAAGGATTGATACTTATTCTACAAGCGTCACTTACCGGGTTGCACTCCCGGGATGGGTTCTTTCGTCGGTGGTACGACGCCCCCGGCGCAGACCGAGCAGGCCAACCAGACCCAGCAGGCCCACCCAGCCAAGATTCGGATAGTTTGCCGGGTCGCTGTCCGACTGGCTGACATCGGCTCCGTGCTGGCCGGTTTCTTCGGGGGCGGTCTGCGCCAGCGCGGGGGTGACCGTCCACAGGGTTACACTAAGCGCCAGCGTCAGGCTGCCCATCATCAGTATATGGGCGGCACCGGCTGGCGTTCCCCCACGTCGGCTTAGCCGCCGATCCGGACCCAGCACACCCACGGCTCCCAGCAGGCCTAACAGACCCACCCAGCCCAGGCTTGTTTCGTGGTCTTCGTTATCGTTCTGGTCGGTTACGACCGACTGGTCCTCATCGTGACCATGCTCCGTTGGTTGATTTTGTGCCCACGCGGGCGTCAGGGCGGCCAGAAACAGGCTCAGCATCAGCGCCCAGAAAAGAGCAAGCGACTTTTTCATATGTGTTGAGTTTAAAGAGATGTTCGTTACAGTTATGTTAGTGCGTTGTTGTCAGAATTTACTAATGGGTCAGCGCATAGGCTAGGCGTATTTAAACTACCCCAGGCCCCTGTATGAGACCTCAGAGCCGATCCGTGGACTGGTGGCTCAACCTGTCCTGTACTCGGTATGGCCTTTATCGGTAGATTCTGGCTGGTCATAATCACCGGTCGTTCAGTACACTCCTAACTGGATTCGTCAACTGACCGCTGATGAAGCTGATGAGAATTAGGTAACGGACCAGGCTGATTTTTATCCGGACGCTCAATACCAGACCTGGAAAGAGGCTCTCGTCCCTGGGGCATACGGTCTAAGCCAAAAACCCTTCTCCGACAGATCGCTGTTTGTCGGAGAAGGGGTTTTTGGCGTTAAATAAATCGAACGCTACCGGTCGAGTGCCCGAATCTGATCCAGGTATTCGGTGGGGAGCAGTACCCGCTGCACCACGGACCGCAGCCCCAGGGCGTTGAGCATGCCGTACAGGCCGAGGGTGTACGCCAGCAAAGGCTTTCTGGGTAAGTCCAGCAACTGGCTTACCTGTTCGGGAACGAGCATACTCTGTACCTGCCGCAGCAGATCGTACCGCCAGTTGCCCAGTTGCTCACGGTAGCGCTGGAAGAGCTTATCGGTAAATTCGCTGTGGACCAGGTCGCGGTTGAGGTGGGCCTGGCGGTCGGTTTTCCAGGCTACATAACTGGTGGGCAGATCAGGAACGTGCATGCCCACACCCACTTCCCGGAATGTCTGGAACAACTCCTCGCGCTCGGCGTTGGTGAGGGGCCGGTGCATCGTTTCGAACGCCCGTTCCGAATAGTCGATCAGCATGTACAGCACATCGCGGTACGCCCAGTCCGGAATCGCATACCCGCGTTTCTGTTCAACACCTTCGTGGATAGAGCTCATGCGGGCAATGGTTTTTCGCGCTTTGTCGTCGGGCAAAAAAACGATCTCCTGCGCGTAGCGTACCGTCGAAAACAGGCGGGCGATCGGATCGGCGGGCAGCTTGCCCGTAAAAAACAGCCAGTCGACCGCCCGGTTCAGGGCAAATTCGGCAGCAGATCCGGCAAATACTAACAAAATGACATCGGCATCGCCCCAAATCTGGCGAACAATGGACCCGCGTTTTACAAAATAAGTCATCCGTCAACAGTGGTCAGTCAACGGTTGTTGGGCCATTCGAATGGCCCGACAACCGGTTATCGTCTCCTTATAACGAATTCGGGCAGTCAGTTCTTTTCCATCTGCAGGCCTAAGTTGGTCGGAAGGCCATCCAGGCTGATCAAATTCTTTTCCTGAACGTAATCCTGTAAACCCTCTTTACCTTGTTTCTCTGCCCAGCCAAAATGAATATCCCGCTCGCCTGCGTAGTCAAACAACGGCACCCCAAATCCGCAGGAGGTCTGCACCAGCTCGATATCCGCCACGATCAGCTGGCGGGTGCTTGGATAAATGTTGAAATGAGGGGAATAGGTTGCCCACTCGGCGGTATCGGGTAATACGGTAAACCCTTTTCCGTAGAGCCGAAGGATGTTGGGTGCCCCGTCGAACGAGCAGAACATAAAGGTGATTCGACCGTTTTCCAGCGTATGGGCCGAGGTTTCGTTTCCGCTGCTGATGAGGTCCATGTAGGCAACCTGATTGTCGCTTAGCACCCGAAAGCAATCGAGTCCTTTAGGCGAAACATTGACGTGGCCATCAGTGCTTAATGGCGCTGTGCCAACAAAAAAGATGTGTTGTTTCCGGATAAACGCCTGATGGGCAGGCTTGATGGAATCGTGAAATTTTCCCATGATAAATAATCAGCAACGGCAACGGGTGGTTTCAGTGGTTAGCGGGCTGCCTGCGTCGCGGGAGCCGTTTTACGGGGGAGTTTCTGATCACGCATGGCAGCCTGATACACGAAGCTGGCCACGACGGTAGCGGCCTGTTTCAGGTCATCGGGTTGCAGATGGTCGTAGGTATCCATGTTCGTATGGTGCGTACGAGTGCCATACTCGATGGGGTCCTGGATAAACTGAAAGCCTGCCAGACCGACCCGGTCGAACGAAAGGTGATCAGTGCCGCCCGTATTGCGCGGAGTTACGGTCGTGGCACCCAGGTCGTTGAAGGGCTTGAGCCACTGGCTGAAAATGGGCCCTACTTCCTGGTTTCCCTGTAAATAAACTCCCCGAATTTTTCCGGTCCCGTTATCGACGTTAAAATAAGCCGCTATGTTGTCGCCTTCCTTCGTCAGTTTCCCGGTCGCTTTGTCGACAAGATGGTTGGTTACGTAATTTTTTGAGCCGTGTAATCCCTGTTCTTCACCGCTCCAGAGCGCAATCCGGATCGTCCGCCGGGGTTTTGCACCGATGGTTTTGAGAATACGGACAGCCTCCATCATCACCGAACTACCCGCTGCGTTATCGGTAGCCCCCGTGGCGGCATGCCAGGAGTCGAAATGGGCGCCCAGCATTACGACCTCGTCTTTTAGTTTGGGGTCCGTACCCGGAATTTCCGCCAGCACGTTATAGCCTTTGGTGTCGTCTGTGTAAAACTTCGTTTTTACGTGGATGTCCAGCTTTACCGGAATCCCTGCTTTCATGAGCCGACAAAGCGTCAGGTAATCCTCCACGGCAATCGACAGGTCGGCCAGATCGTCGGGTGTCGCTCCGATGGCCGCATTGGCGTAATCACCGCTCACGAACAAGGTACCGTCTACGCTGTTCACGGTCGTGTTTAGCATACCCAATGCTCCTTCCTGTTTGGCGAGTTTTCGCATTTTCTGGTTGAATGCGTTCTGGGTCCGCATAGCCATGATCCGGCCCCGGAACGACGTATCGGTCGTTGGCTGCTGGCTGGGGGGCGCTTCGCCAGCCATTTTCTGAAGGGCTTCGTCGGTATAGCGGGTAGCGTCGGCTTTATAGGTCGGGCTGAGTGTATACGACTGATCGAGCAGAATGACTTTGTTTTTGAGCTTGCTGCGGTAGCTTTCCAGGGCTGTCGTGTCGGTGAAGCTGATGTAAAGAATATCGGCCGCCTGAAGTTGGTTGGTACTTCCACTCCAGGCTCGCGGTACGGCAATAATCGATTTGTAATAAGGGGCCGTCATGGCCAGATAGCAGTGTTCAACCCCCCAGCCTTTGCCCCATTCGCCCCATGCTTCCAGGCGGGCATTTTGCAGACCCCAGCCCGCTAGTTTACCTTTTGCCCAGTTGGCCGCTTTCATAAAGCCAGGTCCCTGAAGCCGGGGACCATTGACGTCGGTCAGGTAGAACGCTGTTTCCATGACCTGCGAGTGCTGAAGACCTTCTTCCCGAATTTTCTGAATGGTGGTTAGGTCCAGTTTCTCATCCTGAGCAACGATGAGTTGTGAGCTGCTCAGCAACAGACCGACAAAGAGCAAGGGTTTACGCATACTTGTGTTTTATTGATGAGTGAGCCCGAATGTAATGATTTACGGAAACCTACGGAAAGGACTCGGTATATTTTGTGCCAATGCAGATCCGGGACGCTCAGTATGGGCGCCGTCGTTTAACTCTTTCGGGCAAAAAACGGTCGCTCACTGCCCGCTGTTTCGAGCGTAAGGGAGGTATTCTTCAGCCTGCTTTCTGCTTGACCGAAAGCCTTCGAACCGCCGGCGCTGACGGCTTCGGAAAACCAAGCATTTGTTGTGGAGACGTATATTTTTTGCGTTGAACTATCCGTAAAAGCAACTACGACGCATCGGTTCGAACGGGCATGGCAGCGATCGGATAAGAGTCTGCTGATCAGAAGAAGAATGCAGTGACTGCCAATGCATTGGAGAGGTTCATGCTGGTCCCGAACCAGTTCACCAGCCAGGCGCACCTCTGGCTGCAACTGGTAGATATGGTACTGGTGAAAAACTCTTCAGCGGGTCTTTTTAATCGTTTTTTCGAGATTTTTGACTGCCTGCTGAATGGCTTTATCGGATTCGTAGCAGTTACCAACCTGACGAATGTACTTAATGATCAACTGATCGAACGAATCGTCCTGAGGATGCGAAAGGTCCTGTTTGGATGAACGGTTTATCATTAAACTAGCGGAAGCGGGTGAATGATCACAAAATAAAGGTAATTTATGAATAATCAATAATTAATTTATATTCATAGGTATCCTCGTCTCTGTAAACCGACTTGCGGTGCGTAAATAGTAAATAAAAGAAACAGGCTGGCTTAATTACGAATTAAATTGTTTTTGGTTACTACAAAAATTTTATACGGCCTGATCAGTCGAAAAAACAATTGGTTTTATAAAAGTTTACGCAGCCGACCTAATGGAGAAAAGTCGAAGCCAGAATAGCCGAACGGATTCAGCAGGATAATAAAGTCATTCGACTTAGAAAAAAGGGGCTTCCGCTTACTTGATTTGGGTTTGATGGGCTTGACGGGGATGTTCGTGTCAACTTGCCTCATTTCCTATGAATTCCAGCCTATGGCCGTTCAGAATTCGCACGTATCGAGCCAATAACCTCGCCCGAAAACCAGTGCAGGTTGTTTTGACTCTGCTAGCGGCCTGCTTCTTTTTTCTTTCCATGAGTAGTGTCGCGTTAGGGATTATAGGGCTCCTTCAGCACATTTCCCGGGGGGCGTGGTGGCTGGGTGGGGGCGTGGTTATGCAGTTCGTTGCGGTTTCTATCGCCCTGCTGGCCGAACGTAAATAAGCGAATGAGAGGCCGGACTGATCGGCCACTGCTGAGGCCGGTTTTGTACTTCGTCGTCTGGCAAATCCAATTTCAGGAGTGCCCTGCTCCCGGAGCGAAGCTGTGCTCCTTAACGGCACCCGGTTTTCCAGCCAGATACCAGAGAAAGGTTGCAGACCAGGCCTGCGGTTTTGAGAAAACCGTCCGAAAGCAGGTCGTTTTGCGGCACGGATAGGGTGGCAAACCCGCCATTAAGTTGCTCTTCCCAAAAAGCTGACGCATAAAAAAAGCCTTCGATAGAATACTATTGAAGGCTAACTTATTGATAATCAGAGTAGCGGGGAGCAGGATCGAACTGCCGACCTTAGGGTTATGAATCCTACGCTCTAACCATCTGAGCTACCCCGCCGGATCGATGCCACAAAAGTAAGGAAAAATTGGCTAAGGGCAAAAAACAGCGTTGACTTTCGAAAAAAAAATCGTTTACCTTTGCCAAGGGCCCTTTTCTAGAGACTATAAGGTATGGAAAAATTTAAATTTATTACGGAATACGAACTCCGGGCATCCCCCAAAATGCTGTTTCCTTATATTAGTACAGCGTCGGGTCTATCGCAGTGGTTTGCCAGCAAGGTAAACACCATGCCCGAACAGCGGTTCGATTTCCAGTGGGATAACGAAAGTCACATCGCCCGGCAAGTGTCCATGCGCCAGAATAAGGGGGTGCGGTTTGAGTTTCTGGATACGGCTGAAAATGGGGTCGATAATAATTATGTTGATTTTCGGGTCGATCAGAGCGAGTTGACGCAATCGACGTTCCTGCGCATTATCGATTATTCTCCCACGACCGACGAAGATGAGCTCCGGGATCTCTGGGATGGCCTGATGGATAAGCTGAAAGAGATTGTCGGAAGTTAAAAATAGTTAATGTATGATGGATAATGAACAATGAATAATGCGGTTACTGTTCTGCGAATATATCATTCTGCATTTTTCGTTCTGCATGACACATTGCAATGAAGAAAATTGACAAATTAGTGCTCGGCTCATTTTGGGGGCCGTTTTTTTTGACCCTCGGTGTCGTCATCTTTATTTTCCTGATGCGGCTACTGATGTTTTACATCGATGATTTCGTCACGAAAGACCTCGACCTGGCTACCTTTGCCCGTCTGCTTTTTTATTTTGCGCTGCTGACCATTCCGACGGCCCTGCCGCTGGCCATTCTGCTCTCGTCGCTGATGACGTTTGGCAACCTCGGCGAATTCTTCGAACTGACGGCCATGAAAAGTGCGGGGATCTCCCTGACCCGCGCCATGCGCCCGCTGCTGATCGTGGCCCTTGGTATCAGTGCCTTTTCGTTCTGGTTTAATAACTCGGTGTCGCCCTGGGCTAATTTAAAAGGATATAGCCTGCTCTATGATATCAAGACCGCCAAAGCAACCCTGAACCTGAAAGAAGGCATTTTTTATAATGACCTGCCAGGCTACAGTATCAAAGTCGATCACAAGATAAAAGCTGCTAAAGACAGTAAAAATGGCGACCTGCTGAAAGGGCTGGTGATATATAAACATGCAACCAACGGGCTGGAAACCGGGAATCGGGAGATCATCCTGGCCGATTCGGGGCGAATGTACATGGATAAAGATCGGACGTATCTGACGTTTCAGCTCTTCAACGGCAATGATTATCAGGAATATTCGGATAATAACTCGTTTAACTACACCAGCGGCAACCCGGGTTCGAAGGTGGCGCAGTTTATGCGCAACGGCTTCAAAGATTATCGGCTGGTGATCAGCCTGGAATCGTTCGGTATCAAACGAACCGACGAGAATCAGTTCGAGTATCACGAGTACATGAAAAACCTCAAGGAGCTGACCACCCTGACCGACTCCCTGCGCAAAGATTATAAAAGCACGAGTATCGGCGTGGCCAGTACCTCACGGCAATATTATAATTACCAGTTCAAAGCCGATGCGGTCTTGCGGCAACAGGCTGTAAAAGACGGACCTTGGGTAGATCAGCGGCTGAAAAAACAAGCGATTCCCAGGCAGGACCTGATGCAGATGGCCCTGAGCCAGGCTCAGAATGTCCTCTCGTACTCTACATCGAACGTAACGTACCTGAACGAAAAAGAAAAGAACGTCTGGAAATACCAGCTGGAAACCCATCACAAATTTACCCAGTCGGTGTCGGTGTTTGTCATGTTCCTGATCGGGGCGTCGATGGGAGCTATCATTAAAAAAGGGGGCTTTGGCCTGCCCGTGCTGGTATCCATCGTATTTTTTATCTTCCTGTATGTGCTGACCCTGCAGGGCGACAAGTACGCCAAGGACGGGCTGGTCTGGGTACCGATCGGAGCCTGGCTGGCCAATCTGGTGCTGTTTCCCGTTGGCCTGGTGCTAATGCAGCGCGCCCGTCATGATTCCCGTTTGTTCGACAAGGATGTGTATGTCATTGCCTGGGAGCGCCTGAAACGCCGGTGGACCGAATGGCGAGATCGTCCGACGGTGGCCATAAGTCAGTAACCAGGGATAAGAATAGGGCAAGAAAGTCTTCTGTTAAAGAAACTATTGACGAGCTACCGACGACTATCGATTCTTTTCTTATCTTTGCACCCAAATTCATTTTTAATCAATTTAGCTGTCTGAAGATGTATCTAACGACCGAAAAAAAGCAGGAGATTTTCTCCACCTCGGGTCATGCCAAAAGTGCAACCGACACCGGGTCGGCCGAATCCCAGATCGCGCTGTTTACCTATCGGATCAGTCATTTAACTGAGCACCTGAAAGTCCACAAGCACGATTACGGCACCCAACTGGGTCTTTTAAAATTAGTCGGTAAGCGCCGGCGTCTGCTGAACTACCTGCAGAAGAAAGAGATCAGCCGGTATCGGGCTATCCTGGCCGCGCTGGGACTACGGAAATAAGCCGTTGTTCGACACAAAAAAGGGAATCTGCTTCATCAGTAGATTCCCTCATTTTTGTTGTTTCAGTATAAACCGATCGGTGCTTACCGGCAACTGATTGACCAAAAAATGAGTTACGTAAATTGAGGTATGATTGCCGACGGCGGAGAGGTTTCGAAAGCCTGGCTGCAGGGCAATCAAAAAAAGCTGTAAGAGGTCGTATTCAAAATCTGTTGTATGTTTCAAATCACCACGCAATCCGTTGTGCTTCCTGACGGTCGGGAAATTACCATCGAAACGGGAAAAATGGCTCGGCAGGCCGACGGAGCGGTAGTTGTACGGTTGGGCGACACGATGCTGTTAGCCACCGTAGTGTCTAGTAAAGAAGCGAAAGAAGGCGTCGACTTTCTTCCCCTATCCGTCGATTATCAAGAAAAATTTGCTTCAGCTGGCCGGATTCCGGGTAGCTTCCAACGGCGTGAAGGCCGGTTGAGCGATTACGAAATCCTGATCAGCCGGTTGGTCGACCGGGCGTTGCGGCCGATCTTCCCCGATAATTACCATGCCGATACGCAGGTAATGATTACGCTGATCTCGGCCGATCCTGAAGTGCAGCCCGACGCACTGGCTGCGCTGGCGGCTTCCTCGGCCCTGGCGGTATCGGATATTCCCTTCAATGGTCCGATCTCCGAAGTGCGCGTGGCCAAGATCGACGGCCAGTATAAAATCAACCCAAAAACGTCGGAACTCGAACGGGCTACCATCGACCTGATTGTGGCGGCTACCGAGAAAGACATTTGTATGGTCGAAGGCGAAATGAGCGAATGCTCGGAAGCCGAAGTGGTGGAAGCGCTCAAAGCGGCCCACGACGCGATCAAAACGCAGTGCCAGGCGCAGAAGGAACTGGAAGCCAAAGTCGGTAAAACCGAGAAGCGCGAATACAACCACGAAACGCACGACGAAGAGTTGCGGGCGGCTGTTCGGGCGGCTACCTACGATAAAATTTACGCGGTTGCCCAGCAGCAGAATCCCAGCAAAAAAGGGCGTTCGGCTAGCTTCAAGGCCGTACGGGATGAATATATAGCCTCGTTCCCCGAAGGATCGGAAGTAAATGTCAGTCTGGTGAAAACCTACCTCCACGATCTGGAATGGGAAGCGTCGCGTCGGCTGGTGCTCGACGAGCGGACGCGCCTGGACGGGCGTAAACTGGATCAGATTCGACCTATTTCGGCCGAAGTAGGCCTGCTGCCGGGGCCACACGGCTCGGCACTGTTTACCCGGGGCGAAACCCAGTCGCTGACTACCGTAACCCTCGGTACGAAAACAGACGAACAGATTGTCGATCAGCCGATGTACCAGGGCTATTCGAAGTTTCTGCTCCACTATAATTTCCCCGGCTTCTCGACGGGTGAGGTTAAACCAAACCGCGGGGCAGGTCGACGGGAAATCGGTCATGGCAACCTGGCGCACCGTTCGCTGAAGAAGGTATTACCCCCCGAAGACGAGAACCCGTATACCATTCGGATCGTGTCGGATATCCTGGAGTCGAACGGCTCTTCGTCGATGGCGACCGTCTGCGCAGGTACCATGGCACTGATGGATGCCGGTATCAAAATCAAAGCGCCCGTGGCAGGAATTGCCATGGGCCTCATCTCGGATGGGGACAAATACGCGGTCCTGTCCGATATTCTGGGCGATGAAGATCACCTGGGTGATATGGACTTCAAAGTAACCGGTACCGCTAAGGGCATCGTGGCCTGTCAGATGGATCTGAAAGTCGACGGACTGTCGTACGAAGTTCTGGCGCAGGCACTCGAGCAGGCTCGGATTGGCCGGCTGCATATTCTGAGCGAAATGGCCAAAGGCATTGCCAGCGTGGCTTCGGACTTAAAACCACACGCGCCCCGCGCTGTGGTCATCAAGATCGATACCAACCAGATCGGCGCTGTTATTGGACCCGGTGGCAAAGTCGTTCAGGATATCCAGAAAGATTCGGGCGCTGTCGTAAACATCGACGAACACGACAATGCAGGTTGGGTCAGCATCTTCGCGACCAACAAAGAAAGCATGGACAAAGCCGTATCGCGGGTGAAAGGAATTGTGGCCGTACCGGAAGTAGGCGAAACCTACGTAGGTAAAGTCAAAACCATCCAACCCTTCGGTGCTTTCGTCGAGTTCATGCCGGGTAAGGATGGACTTTTGCACATTTCCGAGATCAAGTGGGAACGGCTGGAGACAATGGACGGCGTTTTGCAGATTGGCGATGAAGTGACAGTGAAACTGATCGACGTGGATAAAAAGACCGGAAAATACCGGTTATCCCGCAAAGTATTGCTGCCCAGACCAGAGAACAAAAATGCATAAGTCATTGTTACTTTTTGTGTAATGCATCGTTCATACTTCGCGTTATATAGTCAGTCCACCGGGGAAAACGTATCATGAGACAGCTAAAGATTTCAAAACAGATTACCAACCGCGAGAGCCAGTCGTTAGACAAGTACTTGCAGGAAATTGGTAAAGTAGACCTGCTTACGCCCGATGAGGAAGTAACGCTGGCCCAGAAGATTCGGGAAGGTGACCAACTGTCGCTTGAGCGCTTGACCAAAGCAAACCTACGCTTTGTGGTGTCGGTGGCCAAGCAATACCAAAACCAGGGGCTTTCGCTGGGCGACCTGATCAATGAGGGGAATTTAGGATTAATCAAAGCGGCTCAGCGTTTCGACGAAACGCGCGGGTTTAAGTTTATATCGTATGCCGTCTGGTGGATTCGCCAGTCGATTCTGCAGGCACTAGCCGAACAGTCGCGGATTGTGCGGCTGCCGCTCAACCGGGTTGGTTCGCTCAATAAAATCTCCAAGACTTTCTCGGACCTGGAGCAGAAATTCGAACGGGAGCCTTCTCCCGAAGAACTGGCCGCGGTGCTGGAAATTTCGGCTGCTGAAGTGGTCGATACACTGAAAATTTCCGGCCGTCACGTATCGATGGATGCGCCGTTTGTGCAGGGAGAAGAAAATAGCCTGCTCGATGTACTCGAAAACGATGGGGAAGATAAACCGGATTCGGGCCTTATCAACGATTCGCTTCGAAAAGAAGTACAGCGGGCACTTTCGACGCTCACGCAGCGGGAAGCCGACGTGATTACCCTCTATTTCGGTTTGAACGGCGAACATGCTATGACCCTCGAAGAGATTGGCGAGAAATTCAACCTGACCCGCGAACGAGTTCGGCAGATTAAAGAAAAAGCCATTCGCCGGCTACGTCATACTTCGCGGTCCAAAGCGTTGAAGACGTATCTGGGTTAATCGTCCTGTTTGCTAATGTAAAACGGCTCCTGCGAAAGTGGGAGCCGTTTTGTCGTTTATACACCCCGCCAAAGGCACCAGGATAAGCTCAAGATCGTACAGTATCACACGGAGGCTTTACTGACCGGCCGATTAAAATTATGTTATATAAGCATAGAGATCGATAGACTTGTTGTGTATGCTTTTAATTTAGACGAATCGAGGTTTATGGACAGGATTTGTAGAATTTTTTGAGGAATTCTAGCGAATAATTTCTACAAAAGGTGTAGAATTGTACATATGTACTAAATTGCTCTCGTTGCGTCGCTGAATCAACTTAAAATAAGTATGTTAACAGTAGTGAACAATCCTAAAAACATCTGTTTTGGACTGTTAATACTTGCCGCGCAAGTGAGTAACTATTGCATAGCGCAGAAGAGCTCTGTTGATCGATTTAGCCTCACTCATTATACCGATGATAGCGGCTTGCCCCAGAACAGCATCAATAATATAGCTACGGATGAAGAGGGCTTTCTGTGGTTGATAACGGAAGCAGGGTTAGTACGATTCGACGGCCAACGATTTAAAAGCTTTAGAATTGACAACTCGGCACCTAATGACTGGGCTTACACATTACAGGCCAGTTATCCCAGACCGAGTCTGGCACAGAGATCGCTTTATGCGATTATTCACCATTTTAATTTTGTTCGGATTCGACACGGTAAAGCAACGGTTGACTCGCTATTTACGAAAAAAATGGCAGGGTTGCCTTACATCAGTGAGGGATACCGGCGGACGTATTACTCCGCAACCCTGCCAACTCCGCTGGGCAAAGAGGGCCCTCAACAGAACTGTATCGTTCCGGTAACGGGAGTGAATGACGAGTTTTACGTATGCCATGCGCGTTCTGTCGAGTACTTTAAAGCCTCGAAAAAGAACTACCAGACTGCTTTCAATAGAGAGACTTACTGGAGTTTTTTTACCATTGGTCATTCACTTTACTATTTTCATCCCAATGGCACATTGACGCACATCTCCCAATCGGGCAACCGATTAGTGCACTTGACCGGCGATGTGGCTGATCAGGGCGTATTGGCCGGAAAACAGCCCGAGCTTTTCTGGAATCACGCATCGAACCAGACCTTCCTGTACCTCAATCAAAAATTGTACGGTGTTGAGCGGGTGGCGCCGGATAAACTAACCACCCGGCTCCTGCTTGATGGCTTCGATATGAAGCAGCACAATATCCGGACCATCTATCATGATCAGGCGAGCGGGCGAATTTTTCTGGGAAGTATGACAGAAGGCTTATTCGTTTTCTCGCCAAAACCTTTTGAAACCCTGACCACAAAAGGAAATGAGATGGAAAACGTTTTTTATGGACAAACCCCATTTGATAACGGTCAGGTGGTAATGCCTACTGGATTAGTATTGGGAAAAAATGCTTCGGATCACCAGCCAATTAGTTTCCATCTGCCAGCGCTGGCAAAGGCTAACGAAATGCGCCGGTATGGGGATAATTACAGTTTATTAATCGATAAAAACAGGTATATCTGGATAAAAAAGGAAAATTTACTGCTGAAATTTGATCCTGAGGGGAAACGGCAGTTGAGTAGCTGGAATCTGGGCGATGGTATCAAATCGATCTATCAGGGGGTACAGGGCGGACCGATCTGGATTGGCACGATACAAAAAGGCGTCTATCAGATCGATCCCACCGACCCTCAGTCAGTACCTACATCCGTTACCGGCTTGGTGCCTGCCCACGTCTCTTATTTTCAGTACGCGACACCTGAACTGCTGTTGATTGGTACCGAACAAGGACTGTATCAATTCCACATACGGACTCATAAGCTCGAATTGAGTAAAGGGACAGAAAAGCTCTTCATTCGAAGTATTTATGCACCGCGATCGGATGAGATTTGGTTTACTACCTATAACAATGGATTGTTTCTGCTACAGAATCACAGGCTGACCCGTTTCCCGCTTGATGAGAACGGATATTTAGCGAGTAGTCATTACATCTTCGAAGACAAAAAGGGGTACGTCTGGGTGCCGACCAACAAAGGCTTATTTCAGATGGCTCGTCAGGACCTGCTCGAGTATGCCAGGGCACCATGGGGAGAAAAACCTTTTTATCTCTACTATGCCAAAGACCAGGGATTTCTGACCAATGAATTCAACGGGGGAGGGCAACCCGGCATTGTTCGGCTGGCCAACGGGTATGTCTCGATGCCCTCGCTACTGGGATTGGTCTGGTTCACTCCCGAACAACTCAGTCCGCAATCACCCGACAAACTAATTATTCTCGATCGAATCGAGGCCAATAAGGAATCGATAAATGTACTGTCTGATACCGTACGGCTGCCTTTAGATGCTAAACAAATCAAACTGCGGCTGACCACGCCGTACTTCGGTAATCCCAAAAATTTGCATTGGGCATATCAGGTCGTTGAAAATCAGAACAATAGCCAGCCTGCGGACTGGATTGGGCTAAGCAGTCAGGATCCTACGGTGCTGATCTCCAGCTTAGGGGTAGGTACCTATACCTTGCACATTCGAAAAGAAAACGGTTTCGGGCGGAATAATTACCAGTATAAACAGGTATTTCTGATTGTTCCTCCGCATTGGTACGAAACGGCCTGGATGCGATTCGTATTCATACTGCTGGCTATTGGGCTCATCTACGTCTTCACCCGGCTTCGGTTCCAGGCCATCCTGAACGAAAACCTTAAGCTGGAGCGACTGGTGGCCGACCGAACGGCCAGTCTGCAAACGGCCATGAGTCAACTGCAGAGTTCCGAGCAGGAATTGAGTCGGCAGTTGCACCTTCAATCGCAGCTAATGGCGTCTATATCGCACGATATTCAGTCACCCCTTCGGTTTGTGTCCAATACCTCCCGTCGGATATGGCGTTGGGTACAGACCCAGAAATACGATAACCTGCCTGAAATGTACAAGTTTCTGGAGGAAACTATGGAAACGATCGCCGGTACCAGCCAGCACACGACCAACCTGCTGGATGAGTTGCTGACTTACACGCGTGCCAAAGTGTATGATCGCCAGCACGATCTGGAACGTATTGATTTACAGACGCTGGTAGCCAATAAAATAACGCTCTTTGAGGGGCTGCTTACGCAGCAACACAACCAGTTGATAACGGAGATACCGCCGGGCGTGATGGTTCGTTCGGACAAACATTTGCTGGGTATTATTCTGCACAATCTGATCGACAATGCCGTGAAATATACAGAGGGAGGGCAGATCCGGATTTTTGTGGAACAAATCGAAGGACAGCTCCACCTGATCGTCGCTAATCCAGGCATGGGCATGTCCAGCCAAACCATCGCCTGGTTAAATGAAGCCGAAATTGAAGACGCATTACCCACGCAGGTAAGGGTGAGACATGGTGTGGGGTTGCTGTTGGTTAAGGAACTGGCCGCTCTGATGCATATCTGGCTGTACGTCGAGCAAACCGACCATACGGCGGTTCATCTGGTGTTTGGCGAGTAAACTGACCGCTTTGCCGATACACGAAGCGATGCACGTTGCACCCGTTACATGTGTTTGAACATATTGACGACCTCCATCAATTCGACGAGGCTGTTGACCTCCAGCTTTTCGAAAATCCGTTTTTTATACGTACTCACGGTGTTTTCTTTCAGGTTCATCGCTACAGCAATATCTTTTGTCCATTTCCCCTGCGTCAGTAATTGCAGCACGGTTTGCTCGCTCTGGGATAGTTTATGAAAAGGATTGGCGGCTGTTCTATGACGTTTCTCACCTACTTTATTGATCAGCAACTGGTGCACCTCCCGACTGACGTATTTATCCTGATTCAGGAGCGTCGTGATGGCGACGGCAAATTCAGATTCCGGCGCGTTTTTGGAGAGAAACCCGTTGGCTCCGGCCTGCAGATAAGGTAGCGCATACACCTTCTCATCCAGTCCTGAATAAATCAGAATCAGGATATGGGGTTGTTTTTCCCGGACCAGGTGAATCATCTGCGAATATTCAGAACCGGGCATATCGATATCGAGCACGGCCAGGTCAACAGCCTGCTGGTCTAAAATAGCGAGGGCGCTGGTGAAGGATTCGCAGGTGATGACGATGGCTTCGGGCAGTAATTCGATCAGGTGATACCGGAGACTCATGCGAATCATAGGATGGTCATCGGCAAGTAAGATGGTCATGACAAACGGATACGGGTCAGCTTTGCAAGGGTTTCTTCACTAATATGATATAGTCGTTCATTGGTCAAAAGGTGTGACAGATCGCTTGAAACCAACGGCAGGTTGGCCAAAACAGCCTCCGTGCCGGGCTATTATCAAAAAAGCAATATTGGAGGAAAAATTGGGAAGTTGTTGTCATAAACCTGTAGAAATGTTTCTACTTGGCTTGTAGAATCATTTCGTAGGAACCGGAAAGATCCCTCAAAAAAAAAGCAGCCCGTTGAGGCTGCTTTTTTTAAGTTTATATCACTTAGTGCGTATATACCCAGGCGTTAGAGCCGATCATCCGGCTTATCTCGGGTAGGTGCGCCTGAAGTTCTGAGCGGTCGTATGAACCGATGGCAGCTACCTTATACCGCAGGGTTTTTTTTCCCTGAATCATGACATAGGCATCTGGGTAACCGGCCTTGTGCAGATGCCGAACGAGCGGGAGAGCCGCCTTTTTAGTCGAGAAAACACCGGCGATGACCGTATACAAAGGCCCTGTTCGCACAGTAGCAGTCGGTTCGGCTACCGCTTCTATGGGCTCCGGCTTAGCGACAGGTACCGCTACCGGCCTTGCTTTTGGTTCGGCTGAAACGGGGGCGGGTGTACCGGTGGCCGCTACAGACGCTTCGGGCAATGGCCTTACGGCGGGTTTGGGAGCTGGGGTTGCTACGGGCTCCGTTTTGTAAACAGTTCCCTTTTCCGCTGTTTTGCTGGCGGGTGCCGAATGACTGGCGAAAGCGGCCGGGACCCGCAACAGGTTGGCAGGGTCTAAACTGCTTTGTAAGGGCTGATTAGGCTTCAGGACCGAAAAGTAACTGACCACGCCCAGCGAACCGATCAAGAGTACGGCGGCAGCAATCTGCCAGTAGGGCCGGGCCGGACGCAGGGGCGTCAGAACAGCCTCTTCCGTCCGGACGGGACCCAGGGCCGTGACCGGTACGGCTTCGAGTACGGGTTCAATAAGCGCAGGCCGATTGACTGGCTGCACCGACAACGCAATCATGCCGTAAGCCTCGCCGAAGAAGTTATGCCGGAGGCTGGGGTCAAATTGAAGTTTTCCTTCATCATTCCGGCTAAACGTCCCCAATCCATCGATTTCGAAGCGGCCGCAATCATCTACCTGCTCCCGAAGTACATCTACAAACTGGCTGATGTGCCGCTGAGCGCCCTCGCGGGTAACCGGCTCGTGCAGCATAATGTAGTTCGCCAGGATACCGTCGTCGAAACGAAGGGCTTCGTTGAACGCTACCCGCTTACGGGGGGGCAGGTATAAACCACTGGTTTCCGTAAAAGCTGCCGGTTGGTAGTGGGTCAGAAAAGCCCCGAATTCGGGAACGACGACACAATCGTACTGATACAGCAGCTTTTTGAGATACTCGTTTACAGAAGCCATACGGTTATCGGTGGAGATTAGAACGAATAACTGATTCCTCCGAGAAAGTTAAGGCCTTGCGACTGATAATACAAATACCGCTGGTAATTCTGGCTAAAGATATTATTTAACGACACGAACGCAGATACCTGTTTGCCTAGGAAATAGTCAATTTTGACGTTGGCGTCGGTGATGGGTTTCAGGGTGTAGACGACGTTCGTCGTAAAGTTCTTGTTTAAGATGCCCTGATAAAAGTACAAATCGGCCGTAATGAATAATTTTTTATTCAGGATGTACGAGTTGGTCCAGGTGGTGGTCACCTGCGGCCGCCCCCAGGCCTGATCGAGTCGCTCGAGATCGTAGTTGAAAAAGTCGGCTTTCAGGGTCGACCGGAACTTTTCTTTCTGAGCGTACGACAACTGCCCCGACACCGTCAGTACGTTCGCTTTGCCGCCATCGTATAGCACGGCGAACTTCGTGGTATCCGGGATGCTGTTGTTGAAGGTGTAAAAGTTGCGGTAACGGGCGTACGACACTTTCCCTTCGTACGAAAACCCACCGCCGATCGCTCCCTTGGAACCGGCATATACATCCAGCGACTTAATCGTGTTCGCTAGGACAACCTGCGGCCCCAGCCATTTATTTTCTGTCAGTAACGTGCGGAGCGTGTTTCGGTTGATGTCGCCGTCTACACCGGCAAACACGTGTACATTCCCAATCGGCACGGCGTCGATGTCGATCACCGGAAACGCCCGCGTGTCATTGATGCCCTGCCGCTGATCGGTCTGGTTCACGGCATTGATACCGGCCGTAACGGTAAATAAAGAAGAGGTGTACTTAAAGGTAGGCTTCACCCGGAACAGGTTCCGGTTGTCGACAATAGACCCGTCGGTCCGCTGGGTCACGTAAGCGTCGGCGGCTACGAGCGCAAAGAAATTATCGGTAATGCCCAGCGAGGCATTGAAATTAGTACCCCAGTCGGTTTCCGACGCATTAAACAGGTCGTGCAGCGACGTGATGCCCGTCCGCAGCGAGTAATCGATTGTATTTTCGGTCTTCGCATTTTCGATGCCTACCCGGAAATTGATCGTGTTTAGCCGTTGCTTGATTAGGTCCGGATTGAAGGAGGACTGGGCAGCGTATTCACGGCTGTAGCCGTAGAAGTTATACGCGTTACGGTCGAATCCCAGGTCGGCCTGCAGCTTGAACGCATCCGTCAGGTATTTCCCCGTTACCCGAATCCGCGTGTCGCTCTGGCCCGAATTTTTACCATCCACCGGGCCAATGGCCGACGACAGATGCCGGACCGACCCTTCGAGGGCCAGGTTCGAGAGGGTATTCAGGCCCACAAACCCTTCGCCCAGAAACGAGCTGTAATTACCGGCTCCCAGTTTTACGTAGTTGTTATAAGCGCCGGTTTCGTCAGTCTGGGTCGTAGCGGGGGGTAACACCCCAGGCATGATGCGCGGATCGCCGACGGTCAGTTTGCGATCGTCGAACTCGTAGGTCAGCTTCCGTTGCTCGGCCGACGGTTTCACCGACGGGATTTTGTTGAACAACCGGTTGGCGGGTGGCAGGCTGATTTTCCGGCTTTTTTCTACGGTAATTTCCTGGTTGTCGATTTCGCCTTCTTTGACCGGTCGTGCGGGCTTCGGCTGTTCCTGCGCCCAGAGCGTTGCCGACAGCGAAAGAAGGGTGAGGGTGAGGGAGTATCGCATATGAATAATGGAAAATGAATAATGAACAATGGAGAATGAATGGCGCACGTGATGCATTATTCACTATCCATTATTCATTATGCATTAATTCTTTGCTTCCAGCGTTGCCAGCTTTTGTTTCGCTTCGGCAATGATGGTTTGGTCAGATGAGTTTTCGATGATGGAATTCAGAACGGCTTTCGCCTGCGCCGGTTCGTCCAGCGCTACGTTGTTGTCGGAAACCAGCATAAAGGCTTTGCCTTTCCAGTATTCGAACTCGCTAAACTGTTCGTTGAACTTCAGCAGCAACGCAATCGACTCTTTGTATTTTTTCTGCTTATACAGAATCTCACCGAGGTAATACTGGGCTTCGGCACCGTTGACATCCCTGGCGAGTGCAATGGTTTTCTCGAAATCGGTCTGCGCGGTTTTGTAATCGCCTTTGCCGAACGCCACTTTGCCCAGCATCAGCTGCGCCCGGTTCGGCGCGCCTGGTACCACGCTCCCCGTGGCGACAATCTCCCGGGCAACGATGGCCGCCGAATCGGCTTTGGGGTAGGCAAAATACGTGTCCATCAGGCCCAGTTGCGCCGAAACCTGCTCGGGTTTACTGTTGGCCCGGGCCAATGCCACCCGGTAATTACGAACAGCAGCGGGGTAGTTTTTCTGTTTCGCTTCCAGGTCGGCTGCCCGCATGGCCGAGCGGATCAGGTAGTCCGATTTGTTATCGGCGATGATCATGGTATAGTACCGCAGGGCGTTGGCTGGGTCGTTGGTGAGCCGGTACGATTCGGCTACGTAATAGCGGGCTTCGTTGGTGTTCGGGCTGGCCGGGTACTCCTGCATAAACGCCTGTAGGGATTGGATAGCCTGCGCGTATTTCTCGCTGGCGTAGATATTTTTGGCGTTCTCGAACTGAACCCGTTCGATGTCGCTGCTGCCCGGATTGCTTTTCTTATACTGCCCCAGCACCTGCGAAAATTCCTCCGGCCGGCCGGCGTCGCTCAGCGTGTTCTGCAAACCGAGCAGCGCGCTCTGGGCCTGTTCCGAATCGCCGTAATTGTCCAGGATTCGTTTGTAATCGGCCACGGCGGGGTCATACTGCTGAAGGTTGCCATATGCAATAGCCCGCTTCAGCAGGGCTGCCGGTAGCAGCGCACTGTTGGGTTTGTCCTGGATCAGCTTCGTGAAGCCCTGGATCGCCACCTGATAGGCACCCCGTTCGAAATCGACATTGGCTTTCTGAAACAGCGATTCATCCACAAACCGGGAGTTGGGATATTGCCGCTGCACCTGATCGAACTGCGCTTTGGCTTCGGCATCCCGTCCGACGTAGCTTAAAATCACGGCCTTCTGATAGGATGCATAATCTTTATCAGCGGCATTCTGGGCGATGGCCTGATCGTACGACCGCAATGCATTGTCGTACTGCTTCGTAGCGAAATACGCGTCGGCCAGCCGAATGGTGGCATCCTGGACCTGGGCAGCGGTTTCGGGCGACGCCCCCCGGCTCACGAAATCGCGGAAGTAGGGGAGCGCCCGGCTGTAGTCTTTCTTATTGTAATAGGCGTAACCCAGCCCGTACAGACTCCGGCCGGCGTAGGAGCCAGGGCTCTTGGCAATACTGGCGTAGAGCGGGATGGCGGTGTCGTATTGTTTTCCGGCCGAATACGATTCGGCTTTCCAGAACTGAGCCGCCTGCTGGAGATCGGGGTCTACCGGAAATTTAAGCGACTTATCCAGGTTGGCGACGGCTTGCGGATAGCGTTCGGCGTTGAAATCATTGACGCCCTGGTTGTAGGTCAGCCGCTGGTAGGTCGCGTTGATCTTCGGCGTCCGCTTTTTCAGCCCTTCGATGTAGGCAATGGCCGCCGGGTAATTGTTGGAGGCAAAATACGCTTCGCCAACGAGTTCGTTGGCTTCGTTTTCGTACGAACTGTTTGGGTACTGCTTCAGAAACGCGGTCAGTTCCTTCACCGCATCGGCTCCGTTGTTCTGGTCGAGCTGCAGCTTGGCGTGGTTGAAGCGGGCGTCTTCCTGAATCGTCGGATTGAACGACAACCGCGCGGCCTGATCGAAGGCGTTGAGCGCATAAGCCGGGTTCTGCGTTTGCAGGTAGCTGATCCCCAGTGTATAAGCGGCATACTGCGCGGTGGTATCTTTGCCACCCGCCAGGGTCTTCAACTGGGCGATGGCGTCGTTGTAGGCACCCGTCCGGAATAGCGACTGACCGTACCGAAATTTAACCGCGCCGGGCGCTTTGGTGCCGGCCGCCGTCAGGTACTGCCTGTAATACGGAATCGCTTTGGCGAACTGGTTCTGCTGGTAGTATACCTCAGCCGTATACAGCGCTACTTCGCTCATGGCCGCGCCGGTGTTTCGTTTGAGAAGCGGTTCGGTATATGCCAGTAACTCGTCGAACCGGCGCTGGCGATAAAGCGCCTGCGCAATCCAGTTGGGTACCTGGTTCTGGTAGGTCGGGTTTTTTTCGATGCGACGGAAATCGGCGACGGCTTCGTTGAAATTCCGGTTCCGGAAATTGATTACCCCCGCATAGTACGACGCAGCCGGCGCATCCGGGGAGTTGGCGTCCAGTTTCACTTCGTTGAGCAGCGGCAGCGCTTTCTGCAGATTCTGGGTGTTGTAGTAGGAGAGCCCCAACTGGTATTTGTAGGTAAGCTGCTGCCCGTTGCTGCCACCCTGGGCAACGGCTTTCTCCAGAAAATCGATGGCTTTGGCGTACTCCTGACGGTTGTAATAATAGCTTCCCAAATCGCCGTATAACTGCTGTGCTTTAGGATGCTGGCTGTGATTTTTGACGAACCGATCGACGAGCAGTTCGGCACCGGGTTCATCGATGTAGAGGCTCGTCAGGGCAATGTAATACTCGGCCTCGACCGCGTTCTGATCGCCAGTGTTGAGCAGCGTCTGTGTGCCGTCGCCCCGACGGGGTTCCAGGTATTGCCGGAACTCATACCGGGCGGCTGCGTAATTGGCCCGTTCGAAGAGTTCGAGTCCGTTGCGGTAATGATAATCGGGTTCGGCATAGCTCTGGGTGCGCTGGGCCCAAACCGGGCAGGCCATAAGCAGCCCAAGGGCCAGGGAAGAAAAAAACCGACTTGCCGGAAACCGGTTCGGCTGATGTTGCCCCAACAGGGCGATTAAATAGGGCATAGATGCATGCTGTGGTTAAAGGGGTTTACGGTATTGGGCTTTGGCCTACATTTCCTGCTGCGAACGAGACGCGGACCCCCACTCCTGTAAACCAGATACTGTAAACCGAAAACGATAAACCGAAGAACTTAAACTCGAAACTACGTATTCTCTGGATTGCGTTGTAGTTTCGCCAACGGATTGGCAAATTTCACGTCAAATCTGGACAAAAAACGAAAGTACTCCTGTTTTCCGTATGAAAAAAAACGCCTGGCTTCTGTATTTACTTACTGTCTGGCCCATTTTTACCCCGTTCTCATCAACTGCTAAAGCGCCTTTCCCCGATGACGAAAACCCCGCGGCAGCCGCTCCGGGCATAACCTACGTGCTTTCCATGCCCCAACCGCAGACCCATTATTTCGAGGTGGAGATGCAGTTGAAAAATATCGCTTCGCCGACGAACGCAAAAAAAAACGGGTACGTCGACATCAAAATGCCGGTCTGGACACCAGGTTCTTACCTGATTCGGGAGTACGCCAAAAACGTGGAATCCTTTGCGGCCACCGCAGCGGGGAAGCCCGTGAGAAGTGAGAAGATCCGGAAAAATGCCTGGCGTGTCTTCAGCGCCGAGGATAACCTGACCATTCATTACCGGGTATACGCCAATGAACTGACCGTTCGGACGAATTTTGTGGATGCCGATCATGGCTACGTTACCCCCGCCGGTATGTTTATGTACCACGACGCCCTCAAAAATGGGGCCCATCGGGTGGTGGTGCAGCCTTACAAAACCTGGAAGCAGGTGTCGACCGCGCTGACGCCCGTGGCAGGAGCCCCTTTTACCTACGAAGCCCCCGACTTCGATTTGCTCGTCGATTCGCCCATCGAAATTGGTAACCAGCGGACGTTTACCTTTACGGCCTCGAACGTGCCGCATACGGTCGCTATGTTCGGTGAGGTCGATTATGACGTAAGCCGGTTACAGGCCGATTATAAGCGGGTTTGCGAAACCGCTGCGACGGTTGTCGGCGAACATCCCTGCTCGAATTATACCTTCATCGTGCACCATCTGCCGCCGGGGGCCGGTGGGGGAGGCCTCGAACACCTCAACTCGACGACCCTCCAGACGTCCCGGAATGCCTACGCTACGGAAGCTAACTACAAAGGATTTCTGACGCTGGTGGCACACGAATATTTTCACCTCTGGAACGTCAAGCGGATTCGTCCCATCGCCCTGGGGCCTTTCGATTACGAGGCCGAGAATTACACCCACATGCTCTGGCTGTCGGAAGGGGGCACGTCTTTCTACGAAGATTATATCCTGCGCCGGGCGGGTTTTCATA
This sequence comes from Spirosoma koreense, assembly GCF_054777875.1. Classification (NCBI taxonomy): domain Bacteria; kingdom Pseudomonadati; phylum Bacteroidota; class Cytophagia; order Cytophagales; family Cytophagaceae; genus Spirosoma; species Spirosoma koreense. Next base: position 291,361 of record NZ_BAAHAC010000013.1, read on the forward strand.
CGCCTGAAGCCTACCTTAGCCTGGTTGCCAACGACATCAACCGCATCGAGAACCAGCCGGGAAGCCGGGTGCAGTCGGCCGCCGAGTCGAGCTGGGATGCCTGGATCAAAGAGTACCGACCGAACGAAAACTCGGGTAATACCACCATCTCGTATTACAGCAAAGGCAGCGTGCTGGGGTCGCTGCTGAACCTGGCGATTCTGGCGGGCAGCAACGGTACCCGCACGATGGACGACCTGATGCGGTTGCTGTACAACGACTATTACAAGAAACAGAAACGAGGGTTTACGGACGACGAATTCCGACGCGCGGCCGAGCAGGTCGCCGGTCGCTCGCTGGAAGATTTCTTCGCCATTGGGGTCAACTCGGCCAACCCCATCAACTACAACGCTTATTTTGAACCCGTTGGGCTACAACTGGTCAACGTGGCGGCCAAGCTGCAGGATGGATTTCTGGGCGCGTCCGTATCGGCGGCCAATGGGAAAACAACCATTACGGGCGTCCGGCGCGGATCGGCGGCTTATATTGATGGCCTGAACGTCGGCGACGAAGTGCTTTCCATCGACAGCGTTCGCGTGGGCGATGACCTGCTGAAGCTCGTCGGCAACCGCAACGCCGGGGATAAACTGAACGTCCTCGTCAACCGGGGGGGGCTGGTTCGCCACATTCCCGTGACGCTCGGTCAAAATCCACTGGTGAGCTACCGGCTGGTGCCGCTGCCGACCATAACGCCCGAACAAAAAACGCTGTACAACAAGTGGTTATACATTAAATAGGCGAAAACAAAAACAGGCTCGGTAGATTCCCGGACCTGGTCAGTTTTTAGCTTCAGTCGGTCGCTAATCCACTCTACGTCTATGCTACAACCGGACATCTCCCTCACGCAGTCTTCAATCCGGTCGGCTCAGGCCATTCGGGTCGGGGCCATCGATATCCTGCGGGCCGTTACCATGATCCTGATGATTTTTGTCAACGACCTGTGGTCGCTGACGGGTATTCCCGGCTGGCTGGAGCACGTGCCGCGGGGAGCCGATGGCATCGGTCTGGCCGATACGGTCTTTCCGGCGTTTCTGTTCATCGTAGGGATGTCGCTGCCGTTTGCCATCAACGCCCGACGCCAGAAAGGAGCTACGGACGCTGCGCTGGTGAGGCACGTATTGAGTCGGTCGATAGCGTTACTGATCATGGGCGTGTTTCTGGTGAATGGGGAGTCCATCAACGAAGTGGCTACGGGACTGACGCGCGGTGTCTGGAACATGCTGTCGTGTGTCTCTTTCATACTGCTCTGGAATGCCTACCCGAAAACCGCCAGCTCATGGATCGTCAACGGTAGTAAGGCCATCGGCGCAGTGGTTTTGCTGGGGCTGGCCATCCTGTACCGCGGGGGCGAAGAATCGATCACCCGGTTTGCAACCCACTGGTGGGGCATTCTGGGGCTGATCGGCTGGTCGTACCTGGGAGCCGCGCTGGTTACGGTGTTTGCCCGCAACCGCCTATCCGTCCTGGTGATAGCCTGGGTGGGGTTTGCCGCCCTGAGCATGGCCGATCAGGCTGGCCTGGTGCCCCAGGTGGTTCGGTTGATTCCCAATGCCATCAGTGGCGGAACCCTGGTGGGGCTGACCATGGGGGGCGTGGTCATAGCGACTCTCTTTCTGCACTTTCGGAGCCAGGCCGACGACCGGCAGATGACCCTGGTGTTTCTGGGTATAGCCGCTTTACTGATCGTTTTATCGGTATATACCCGGCCATTCTGGGGCCTGAGCAAGCTGGCCGCTACCCCGGCCTGGCTGTTTCTGTGCAGCGCGTTTACTATTCTGGCGTTTATCGGCATTTACTGGCTGACAGACGTCGGCGGGAAGGCCGGCTGGTTTCGCCTGATCAGACCCGCCGGAACCGATACCTTGCTGTGCTATCTGATCCCGTATTTTGCCTATGGCCTTATGACGCTCCTGAATCTGCATTTGCCGGATGCGGTCCTGACCGGTGGGGTAGGGCTGGTGAAGTCGTTTCTGTTTGCCCTGTCGTGCGCCTGGGTCACGGGGAGGCTCAACGGGGCCGGCATCCGGTTGAAATTATAAGTAATGTATTTTTTTGACAGAATTGACTTGGCTATTTACGGTTGCAATCCTGTCGAAAAACACAACCTAATTGAGTCGATTTTCGTACGTACCGTATGCAGTTATTTGTTCAGAGTACCCTCAGCGATACCCGTAAAGCCGAACTTCGGCAACAACTCCCCCCCGACACCGGCCAGCACCCAATTACGATCGTGCTGCGTCAGGAGTTACCCCCGGCCGAACAGCAGACGGCCTTTCAGGCATCCGACTTCGTGCTGGGAAACCCACCCGCAGCCTGGTTTTCGGACCCACTCCCCAACCTGAAATTCTGGCAGCTGGACTCGGCGGGCTTCGATGGCTACCGGCAGGTGAAACTAAACGCGGCCGTTGCCAACATGGGCGATTATTTTGCCTGGCCCTGCGCTGAAACCATGCTGGCCGGCCTGCTGGGATTATATCGCCGGATTCCCGAACTGGCGGTGCTGCAAAGTCAGACCCAGTGGGTGGGCGCACCCGTCCGGGGACGGATGGACCTGCTCCGGAATAAACGCGTGGTCATTCTCGGAACCGGCACCATTGGACAGGCGGTCCGGCAAATGCTGACGGGCTTTCAGTGTCCGGTGACCATGCTGGCCCGCACCGATCCGCAGGCCGAGCTGCATTCGGTCGGCGATCTGAAAGCCGTGTTGCCCCAAACCGATATTCTCATCAACTGCCTGCCCGGCACGGCCGTCAATTTTGTCTCGGCGGAGGTGATTGAGGCCATGCGCCCTGGTAGCGTATACGCCAACGTCGGGCGGGGCAGTACGACCGACGAACCCGCGCTGATCCAGGCGCTGCAGTCAGGCCAGTTGGGGGGCGCCGTGCTCGATGTCACGGCAAAAGAACCCCTGCCCGCCGATAGTCCGCTCTGGAACCTGCCGAACGTGTTGCTGACCCAGCATACCGGGGGCGGACAACTGGACGAAGATGCGGGGAAGGTCGTTCTGCTGCTCAGAAACCTGACGAATTTTCTGGCGGGCCGCCCGCTCGAAAACCCGGTCCAGTTGGACCGGGGGTACTGAGTGGGCCGCCTGATCAGGCGCCGGGACGGTAGATTCTCCGGTTGTTGGCTTTCCATAAGGTAGCGAATCGGGCACCGACCCCATGAATGATCAGCAACCTGCATCGGAACCTCTCAGCCGCCGGACGTTTATCCAGACGGCGGGGGCCATCCTGTCTCTGGGCGTCGGCCATCGGCCAGAGCTGCCGGAACCGAATGGGCCGCCTGCCCGAAAGCCCCTTTCGGCCATCCGCATCCGGCGGGTCGACTCGAATTTCGAGCGGGAACCCCTGAATCCGTACCGCTTCAAAGGGAGCGCCATTACCGAAAGCTGGCAGGTCGCGTCGCTGCTCGAAAGTGAGTCGGGCATCCAAAAAGTAGGGCTGTGTACCCAGGGTGTGCTCTGGTCGGATGCCAGCGTGTTTGCCGCCCATTCCGAACGGGTTGGCAACGCGCTCATGTACGCCATCAGCGACCGGGCGCTGCAACTGATGAAAGGGCAGTCGTTCACCGATCCGGTTCGCTTACTGGACGATCTGTTGCCGGAAGTATATGCCTATGCCAAAACGATCACCCGCAATCCGGATCTGCGAAAAACCTTCGCCCTCAATGCCCTCGTCAGCGTCGATAACGCAGCCTGGCTGCTGTATGCTCAGGAAAACCGGCTGACGACCTTCGATGAGGTAATTCCGAAGGCATACCGCCCCGGCCTGTCGTACCGGCACGACAAGGTGGCCAGCATTCCATCGTTCAGCGTCGGTACTACGGCCAGCACCATCAAAGCGGCCGCCGACGACGGGTACTTTATCATGAAGCTGAAAACCGGCTCGGCGGGCACCCAGGCCGAGATGCTGGAAAAAGACATCGCCTTCCTGACGGCGGTGCATCAGGCCATCGGTCAGTACGAAACTCCCTACACGAAAAGCGGGAAAATACCGTACTATTTCGACGCCAACGGTCGGTACGAGAAAAAAGAAACCCTGCTCCGGTTTCTGGATCACGCCAGGAAAATCGGCGCCTTCGACCAGATTGCCGTGATCGAAGAGCCGTTTGCCGAACGGAATGAGGAGTTTGTGGGAAATCTGGGCGTGCGGATTGCCGCCGACGAAAGCGCGCATACCGTCGAAGATGCCGCCGTCCGGATACAGCAGGGGTACTCGGCCATTGCCGTCAAGGCCATTGCCAAGACCCTGAGCATGACGATGAAAATTACCCAGCTGGCCTTCGAAAAAGGTATTCCCTGCTTCTGTGCCGACCTGACGGTGAACCCGATTCTGGTAGACTGGAATAAAAACGTCGCTGCCCGGTTGCCGCCGTTTCCGGGCGTCACGATCGGCTTGCAGGAAACCAACGGGCATCAGTACTTTAAAGAGTGGGCTAAATTGCAGCGCTATCACCCCCGGGCGGGCGCTTCCTGGACCCAGACCCAGCGGGGCGTGTATCCGACGGACCAGTCGTTTTATGCCGAGAGTGGCGGGATTTTCCTGCCGTCTCCGCATTACGATCAGCTGTTCGGTCAGCCGTCAGGCGAGGGCAGATGAGCGGGGCCAAAGCCTCCGGAAGTCCTGTGATCCGGAAGCGGAAGGATGGCAGTATTTTGTTGGAAAGAGGCCTTTATTAAGCCAATGGTGCCTTTTTGTCAATTTTTCTTTGTATATTTAAGGAGCCGAACGCTATACGTAACGTTTGGTTCATCCACCTGATTATTGCTAGAAATAGTTGCTACAGAACGTCAATGGTAAACGAAGAAAATGAACAACCAATGGACGCCGAACATCAGCCGCCCGACGCCGAATTTCCGGTCGACGGCATCGAGCTGACCGACGCCATGGAGGCTGATGAACAACCGATCGATACCACCCGTGAAGTCCTCCACGATCAGACGGTCGTGTCAGGACTGTATGAAAATTACTTTCTCGATTACGCGTCCTACGTAATTCTGGAGCGGGCCGTCCCTGCCGTCGAAGATGGGCTCAAACCCGTTCAGCGCCGGATTCTGCACGCCCTCCGGGAAATGGACGATGGGCGCTTCAACAAAGTGGCGAACGTGATCGGGCAGACCATGCAGTTCCACCCGCACGGCGATGCCTCGATCGGGGAAGCTCTGGTCAACATTGGTCAGAAAGAACTGCTGTTCGATACCCAGGGCAGCTGGGGCGACGTCCGTACGGGCGATGGAGCAGCCGCTCCGCGCTACATCGAAGTGCGGCTCTCGAAGTTCGCTCTCGACACGGTGTACAACGACAAGACCACCGAATGGCAACTGTCTTACGATGGCCGCAAACGCGAACCCGTCACCCTGCCGGTCAAGTTTCCGCTGCTGCTGGCGCAGGGCGTAGAAGGCATTGCCGTGGGGTTGTCGACCAAAATCCTGCCCCACAACTTCAATGAACTGATCGACGCATCGATTCAGTTGCTGAAAGATAAACCGGCGACGCTCTACCCCGATTTTCAGACGGGTGGGCTGATCGACGTGAGCAATTACAACGACGGCCACCGGGGCGGGAAGGTACGCATCCGGGCGCGGATCGAGGAACTTGACAAGAAAACCCTCGCCATTCGCGACGTACCCTTTGGGGTCACGACCTCCCAGTTGATCGATTCGATCGTGAAGGCCGCCGAGTTAGGGAAGATCCGCATCAAGGCACCCAGCCGCAACGTGGCGGCCGTGGTCGACAATACGGCCCGGGATGTCGAAATTCTGGTGCACCTGCAGCCCGGCGTGTCACCCGACGTCACCATCGATGCGCTGTACGCGTTTACCGACTGCGAGGTTTCCGTGTCGCCCAACGCTTGTGTCATCATCGGCGACAAACCGCATTTTGTGAGCGTCTCGGACATTCTGCGCGTCAATACGCACCAAACCGTGCAGTTGCTGCAACGCGAGCTCGAAATTCGGCGTACTGAGCTGATGGAACGGTTGCTGTATAGCTCCCTCGAAAAAATCTTCATCGAAAACCGGATTTACCGGAAGATCGAAGAGTGCGAAACCTTCGAGGCCGTGCTGGAAACCATCGACAAAGCGCTGAAACCGTATAAAAAACAGTTTTACCGCGCCATCACGGAAGATGACCTGGTTCGCCTGACCGAGATCAAGATCAAGCGGATTTCCAAATACGACGGCTTTAAAGCCGATGAGCTGATGCGCCGGCTGGAGCAGGAACTGGCCGAAACGGAAGACAACCTGGCGAACATCACCCGGTACGCCATTGCTTATTACAAAGACCTGCAAAAGAAATACGGCAAAGGCCGCGAACGTAAAACCGAGATTCGGGCGTTCAACACCATTGCCGCCAGTGTGGTGGCTGCCGCCAACCAGAAACTGTACGTGGACCGCGAAGGCGGATTCATCGGCTACGGCCTGAAGAAAGACGAGTATGTCAGCGACTGCTCCGACATCGACGAAATCATCGTGTTCCGGCGCGACGGCAAGTGCCTGGTGACGAAGGTGCAGGATAAAGTGTTTGTCGGGAAAGACATCGTGTACGTGTCGGTCTTCAAGAAGAACGACGAACGCAAGATCTATAACATCGTATACCTGGATGGTAAGTCGGGTATTTCGATGGTGAAACGGTTCCCGGTAACGGCCGTGACCCGCGACCGGGAGTATGACCTGACGATGGGGAATCCGAAGTCGAAGCTGACGTATTTCAGCGCCAACGACAACGGCGAAGCGGAAATCATCATGGTGAACCTGACGGCCCAGAGTTCGGCGAAAGTAAAGCAGTTCGATTTCGACTTCGCGACCATTGCCATCAAGAACCGGTCGGCGCAGGGGAATATCCTGACCAAGTATCCGGTGCGGAAAATTACCCAGAAAACCGGTGGGGTCTCGACCCTCGGTGGCGTGGATATCTGGTACGACGAACACCTCGGACGGCTGAACCGCGACGAACGCGGGCGGGCGCTGGGAAATTTCGACGCGAAAGACAGCATCCTGGTCGTGTACCACGATGGGCAGTACGAACTGACGAGTTTCGACCTGACGAATCGCTACGAACCGAATACTATTGCGGTGCTGATGAAGTTCAACCCCGAAACGGTGCTGTCGGCGGTGTATTTCGAAGCGAACCAAAAAACCTGGTATGTCAAGCGGTTCAAGGTGGAGACCACGTCGCTGGATAAGAAATTCAGCTTCATCGGCGACACCAAAGGCTCGAAAGTGCTGGCGGTGACGGCTGACCAGTTCCCGCGGATCGAGATCGTGTATCAGGAAAAAGAACGGGGCCCTCAGGAGAAGATGATCCTGGAGCCCGAAGGATTTATCGACATTCGCGGCTGGAAAGCGCTCGGAAAACCGCTGCCATTCGCTAAAGTGAAAGAAGTGAAACTGCTGGCACCCAAAGCCCCCAAAGAGCCGGTAAAAGCCGCTCCGGTCATCGAAACCGTTGCGGCCGTTACCACGGACAGTGACGAGAAAGAACCGGTGCAGTTGGGATTGTTTTCATAATGGATTCGTCGGGCGGGTGGACCGAAACGGTGAGCCACCCGCCCCATAAGCCATACAAGTATGGAAGGATCGACATTTCTGGGGTTGCGAACGGTAATTTATGCCGCCCCGAACCTTATACAAGCCAAAGAATGGTATACAAAAGCACTGGGCTTTGCCCCGTATTTCGATGAGCCGTTTTATGTCGGCTTTACCGTGGGGGGCTATGAGCTGGGGCTGGACCCAAACATACCGATCGCCGAGGGCAGCACATTAGCGTACTGGGGCGTTCCCGACATTGTTGTCGGGCAGCAACGGTTGCTGACGCTGGGCGCCACCCTACACGCCGAGGTGCAGGACGTAGGTGGGGGCATCAAGGTGGCAGCTGTTCGGGACCCCTTCGGAAACGTACTGGGACTGATCGAAAACCCGCATTTTAGTTTGTAAGCGATGAATACGACCCTGGCTACCGAATACAGCAAAGAGCCTCCGCACGAAGCGGTTGGCGTTCGCGTGGCCAAACGGGTCATCAAAGCCGGGGTAGTCCTGGTTTTTCTGGGGGCCATGATCGTGCTGGTCTGTAACTGGGTGGTGGTGTATAATACCCGCAACCAGACTTACTTTTCAATCGACAAACTACCCGCCAACGACGTGGGGCTGGTGCTCGGAACCAGCAAATTTGTCCGTACCGGTAAGGAAAATCTGTTTTTCCGCTATCGGATGGAAGCAACGGCCCGGCTCTGGAAAGAAGGGAAGGTAAAGTACCTGATTCTGAGCGGTAACAACGATTCGGAATACTACAATGAACCCGTCGACATGCAGCGGGCGCTGCTCAAGCTGGGCGTGCCGGCTTCGGTGATGACCCTCGATTACGCTGGTTATCGCACCTTCGATTCGGTGGTTCGCTGCAAGGACGTCTTCAACCAGGAGAAGATCACGATCATTTCCCAGAATTTCCACAATGCCCGCGCCCTTTACATCGGCAACCATGAAGGCATCGAAGCCATCGCTTTTGCCGCTCAGGACGTTCCCGATGGTTATTCTCTGCGGACCCTCATTCGCGAGTACCTCGCCCGGCCGTACGCCATGCTGGATGTATACGTTTTACGCCCGCAGCCCGAAAAAGGAAATATAGAGCGGAAATAGGCTCATTAACATAGAGTTGCTCTATTGATGAAATGGGACACTAATTTTTTTTCGGAAGACCACCGATCTTGGCGTACCTTTGTAGGCCGGTAGCCTGCCTGCCGGATGGGTATAAAACACGAATTGCTGATTATTAGGAGGTAAAGGCGCAGGGTCCGTTGCGTGACATCGCCAGCTACCGGATCAGCCAGCCTCACTGCTTTGAATTATGGTTTCTAACGACGAACTAATTCGCATCATTGATTTATTGAACACAACCTATGAGGGAGAAGAAGCCTGGCACGGCCCGTCGCTGGTGGATGTGTTGCGGGGGGTAACGCCCGACATGTCCGGGCGTCGCATCAGTTCGAATACGCACAGCATCGCCGAACTGGTGTTTCACATGACCAGCTGGCGGATTTTCTGCGTCAAGAAAATGCAGGGCGATCCGACGTTCGACATTACTACACCCGATAAAAACTTTGGGGCGCTGCCCGATAAAATTGACGATTTCGAATGGGAAGCCCTGCAGATGGAGCTGAGTTTGAGCCAGGAAGAACTCATCAACGAACTCGACAAGCGCGATGACGACGAGTTTCTGGAAGACATCGTTCCCGGCCGCGACTATACCTACTACGACATGCTGCACGGGATTATCAACCACGACATGTACCATACCGGGCAGATCATGATTCTTCGGAAAGCGCTCAGCTTCAAAGGAGCCGGCTCCCCCTATCAGGACGACGATGACATCGACGAATACGGCTCGTCTTATGGTAGTCCGGAGCACGACGATTATTATTGAGCCACCGGGCACGGGCCGCAATCAGGCAGAAGTGGGCTTCAGGACAGAACCATCCATTGATTCATGGGTAAACACGTAGATAGAAAATGAGCGGTGGAGACAGCACCATTCGGATTGCCTATTTGATCACGGTTCATAAAAATCCGGCTCAGGTTGGCCGGTTGCTGAAGCGGCTGTACTATCCGGGATGTCATTTTTTCATTCACGTTAGTGCCAATGCCCTGCTGGCTCCGTTCAGCGCGGCCGCGGAAGGAATTCCGGCGGAAGCGTTGCACTTCACCCGAAAACGAATGCGGATTCGGTGGGGCGACTTCTCGCTCACGGCGGCTACCCTGGATGGTCTGGCTGAGATATTAAACGCCAATCTGGAGCCCGACTTTATTTTTTTGTTGAGCGGCCAGGACTACCCGTTGACTACGAATCAGGCATTGCTGTCGTTTCTGGAGCATCACATCGACCGCAATTTCGTGCCCTGCCATGCGCTGACTGAGCCAGGGAATGACCACCTGGTGGAACGGCTGAATACCTATCGGATACCCCTCTGGTCGAATAAAGTGCTAACCTATCCGAACCCGGCTCCTGATTCGCCGAAGAAAAAAATCCTCGACCGGGCTTTAGCCTATAGTCGTCTGTTGCCAACCCAGCGGCCGACACCCCTGCGCTATACCCCTTACTTCGGGTCGAACTGGCTGCGGATCAAGCCTACTGCCGCCCGCTACCTGCTGACTTTTCTACGCCAGCACCCGGCGTTCGTTTCGTATTTTCGTTACGTGCTGGTTCCCGAGGAGTATATTTACCAGACAATTCTGGCCAATACCGACAATACCGCCCTGCGGGAAAGTTTATATAACGACAATTTTACCTATGCACACTGGGACCGTCCGCCCGAACTGTATCCGATACCACTCGATATGAGTGACAAAGAGAATCTGATTCATTCGGGGAAATTTTTTGCCCGTAAGTTCGACGAAACCCACGATACGGCGATCCTCGACTGGCTCGATGCCGGCTCGGGCATCGAGCCGCGTGCATAACGAAACCGCAAACAACCGATCGGCTTGAATTACTGGCTCGTCAAATCAGAACCCGATAAGTACGGGTGGCATCATTTTACGGAACAAACCCGCGCCGTCTGGGATGGGGTGCGCAACTATCAGGCGCGTAACAACCTGAAAGCCATGCAACTGGGTGACCAGGTGCTGTTTTACCACAGTGTGACCAATCCGGGCATCGTGGGCCTGGCCAGGGTCGTTCGGGAAGCGTATCAGGATCCCACCGTGCCCGACGATGCCCGATGGGTCGTTGTCGAACTCGAACCCCTGCTGGCCCTGGCCCGTCCTGTTTCGCTGACGCGCATCAAAGCAGAGCCGCTACTGGCTAATATGGGCCTGATCCGGCAGTCACGGCTGTCGGTGATGCCCGTCCGGCCCGATGAATTTGAATTGATTTTAACAATGGGAGCGGATAAGGAATGAATAATGGATAATGTACAATGAATAGTGAATGATGATGGTTTCTCTCCCGACGGCCATTGATCATTGTTCATTATCCATTATTCATTTCTTATCCGCCAACGCTATGGCTGCTATTCAACTGATTACGCCCAAACCCTGGGCGGCTTACGAACTGATCGACTCAGGAAGGTTTCAGAAACTCGAACGCTTCGGTGACTTTGTGTTGTCGCGACCCGAACCGCAGGCCATCTGGGATAAATCCCTGTCGGATGCGGACTGGGACCGGAGGGCACACGCTATCTTCCGACGCGACCGACAATCGCCCGAACGGGGCGACTGGCAAACTACGCCGGACATGCGCGATCCCTGGTACGTCAGCTTTAAGCAGGATGGTTTGAACCTGAAATTTAAACTGGCCCTGACGACCTTCAAACATGTCGGCTTGTTTCCGGAGCAGGCCGATAACTGGTTGTACATTCACGACAAACTCAACGCGATGTCGGCCCATGTATCCCGTCCCCGGGTGCTGAATCTGTTTGCCTATACCGGCGGGGCCTCGCTGGCCGCCCGGCAGGCGGGGGCCGAGGTAACCCATGTCGATGCTGTGAAACCCGTCATTAGCTGGGCGCGGGAAAACATGGACCATAGCGAACTGGACAACATCCGCTGGGTCGTCGACGATGCGGTCAAATTCGTTCGGCGCGAGGTTCGCCGGGGCAATCAGTACAACGGAATCATACTGGACCCGCCCGCCTACGGTCGTGGCCCGGATGGCGAGAAATGGGTGCTGGAGGAACACCTGAACGACCTGCTCAAATCCTGCGCCGACCTGCTCGACCGGACGGACTTTTTCTTCATCATCAACCTGTACTCGCTCGGCTTCTCGTCGCTTATTCTCGACAACCTGATGCAGCAGACCTTCGGTCGGGTGCCCAACCCCGAATGGGGCGAACTGGCCCTGATCGATCAGGCGCAGAAACCCTTACCTTTGGGGGTGTTTTATCGGTTTGCGTCATGAAAATGGTTGATCGGCGAAAGAGCAAACGAGGAGAGGAGTCAATTGCAGAAGTGAAAAAAGCCAGTGTCAGCTACCCGCTCATGCGCTTATGTGCACTTGTCCCTGTCGTTATGCTCGCTGTCCTTGGATGCACCAACGAAAACCGGCAGATGGCCCGGATTCCGGATTATCCGAAACCGGGTGACAGCAGCCGGGTAGAAAGAGCTTTCCGGGCCCTGACGCGGGCCATCAATCAATCGTCGCCTGCCTCGGCTTACGCCAAACGGGCCGTAATTCTGCTGGCTATGGGTCGGGTGACCGACGCGCTGGCCGACATCGACGAAGCCATCAGCCGAAACGACAATGCCGGAACGTATTACCTGACGCGGGCCCAGATTCTACGGACCCTTCAGCAGCCGGAAAAAGCCCTGCAGAATGCCCAACGGGCCGAGATTCTGGGCGTCGATACGCCAGAACTTTATACCTTGCAGGGCGATCTGCTACAGCAGCAGAATCAGTTCGACAAAGCGCGGCTGTATATTACCAAAGCCCTGCAGATGGCTCCGTATGATGGAGAAGCGTATTTTTTTAATGGGCTGATGGCTGCCCGGCTGGGCGATACCGTGCAGGCCCTTTCGCACTACGAGCAGTCGCTTCGGCTCAAGCCCCGGTATCTGGAAACGTACACCCAGATGGCTTCCATTTACCGGGCGTTGCGGAATCCGGAAGCCGCTTTGGCATACACCGATCGGGCGCTGCGGTATTTTCCGGACAACGCCCGGCTCTACTACGGTCGCGGACTGATTTACCATTCGGAGCGGAAACTGGACAGCGCGATGGTCTGTTATCAGGCAGCAGTGCAACGACAACCTACCTATTACCAGGCTTATTTTCAGGCGGGGCTGATCAACCAGGCTTACCGACGGTATTACGCAGCGCTGGCCGACTATCAGCGGGTGCTGCAACTCCGGCCCCAGTTTCCGCGTATCGACACGTACATCGGTTACTGTCATGAACAGGTAGGGCAATACGATCTGGCCATTGCCGCTTATACGAAAGCCAGGCAGCAAAACGCGACCGACCGGCAGGCAGCAGCTGGATTATGGCGCTCACAACGACGACAAAACTCGCAAAACTCCTTATTTTTGCCGGAAACGCCCGCCGAGCCGCTGAATACGGCCCGGAGCCGAACGCAACTGGATACCAGCCGGGTTCGTATTTCGCCCATCCAGCCCAAAGCCAGGATGTCGATCGGCACCGGCGACTCGCTGCGACGCAGCGTGAAACCGTTGAATTAATGGATAATGTACAATGAATAATGTACAACGGGTATGTGATCACGTGCATTGTTCATTATCCATTATTCATTAAAAATTAAGTGGCTTACAGTTGTAGGTAAGCTGCGGGTACCCATATAACCAAATAACCCATGATTGCGCAGGACGAACAAATCCGCGTGACGTTGCCCGACGGCAGCGTTCGGCCGTATCCCAAAGGCAGTACCGGCCTCGATATTGCCGCTCAAATCAGTGAAGGCCTGGCCCGGAATGTGCTGGCCGCCAAAGTCAATGGTACCGTGCAGGATGCCACGCGTCCCATCGATGAGGATGCCAATGTGCAGTTGCTAACCTGGAACGATCCCGAAGGCAAAGCCACCTTCTGGCACTCGTCGGCTCACCTGTTGGCCGAAGCCCTCGAAGCCCTGTATCCGGGTGTGAAGTTCGGCATCGGACCGGCCGTCGAAACGGGCTTTTATTACGATGTGGACCTGGGTGGGCAGCCCTTCTCGCAGGAAGATTTTAAGAAGGTGGAAGATAAAATGCTGGAGCTGGCTCGCCAGAAGCAGGCGTATATCCGCACACCCATGAGCAAAGCCGACGCCATCGCGTATTTTGAGGAAAAAGGGGACCCCTATAAACTCGATCTGCTCGAAGGCCTGGACGATGGTACGATTACGTTCTACACACAGGGTGCTTTTACCGACCTCTGCCGCGGCCCGCACATTCCGAACACGGGTTTTATCAAAGCCGCCAAGCTGATGAACGTGGCCGGTGCGTACTGGCGCGGGAATGAAAAGAATAAACAATTGACCCGGATTTACGGAGTAACCTATCCCAAGCAGAAAGAGCTGGACGAATACCTGTTCATGCTCGAAGAAGCCAAAAAACGGGATCACCGCAAGCTGGGTAAAGAGCTGGAACTGTTCGCGTTTTCTGAGAAAGTAGGGGCGGGGCTACCCCTCTGGCTACCGAAAGGAACCATGCTGCGCGAGCGGCTGGAGAATTTTTTGCGTCGGGCGCAGGTTCGGGCCGGGTATTCGCCCGTGGTGACTCCGCATATCGGCAGCAAGCAACTGTACGTAACGTCGGGGCACTGGGAGAAATACGGCGAGGATTCGTTCCAGCCGATCCGGACCCCCGACCCAAACGAGGAGTTCCTGCTTAAACCCATGAACTGCCCGCACCACTGCGAGATTTACAAAACCCGGCCCCGCTCGTACCGGGATCTGCCATTGCGGCTGGCCGAGTTCGGCACCGTGTATCGCTACGAGCAGTCGGGTGAGCTGCACGGGCTGACGCGCGTGCGTGGGTTTACGCAGGACGATGCCCACATCTTCTGCCGCCCCGACCAGGTGAAAGACGAGTTCATGAAGGTGATCGATCTGGTGATGTACGTCTTCAAGTCGCTGGGCTTCAACGATTATAGTGCACAGATATCCCTGCGTGACCCCGAGAATAAGACCAAGTATATCGGGTCTGATGAGCTCTGGGAGAAAGCCGAGTCGGCTATTATCGAATCGGCGGCTGCAAAAGGACTGACGACCGTAACCGAACTGGGTGAAGCGGCTTTTTACGGACCCAAACTCGATTTCATGGTGCGCGACGCGCTGGGCCGGAAATGGCAGCTGGGAACCATCCAGGTCGATTACAACCTGCCCAACCGGTTCGAGCTGGAATACATCGGAGCCGATAACCAGAAACACCGGCCCGTGATGATTCACCGGGCGCCGTTTGGGTCGCTGGAGCGGTTCATTGCGATTCTGATCGAGAACTCGGCGGGCAATTTTCCGCTCTGGCTCTCGCCCGACCAGATCGCCATTCTGCCCATTTCGGAGAAGTACGAAGCTTACGCCAACGATCTGTTTTTTACCCTGCAGGAGCATGATATCCGCGGATTCGTTGACCTGCGCGATGAGAAAATCGGCCGGAAAATTCGTGACGCCGAAGTGGCAAAAGTACCTTATATGCTCATCGTTGGGGAAAAAGAAGCCGCGGATGGCAAGGTATCCGTTCGGCGGAAAGGCCAGGGCGACTTAGGTAGTCTAAGCGTAGAGGAATTCATCAAAACCTTTCAGACCGAGATCAAGGTTTGAGTGAGGAGTCGTTAGTCGATAGTTGCCAGTGATCATACGGGCGACTATCGACTGACGAAACTTGACTATAATCAGTATTTTCAATACTTTACCGAACTTTTTAACACTCGTTATGTTATCCAAGCGACTTTAAAAAGTCTGTTTTTAAAAATCGTTACACTAAACATTATCTATGGCATTACCCCAACGCAGACCACCCCGTCGCGTGGTTGAAGAACCCTATAAAGTCAATGAGCGCATCCTGGCCCGTGAAGTGCGGGTGGTCGGTGAAAATGTAGAACAGGGAATCTACGACATCAATAAAGCACAGGCCATGGCCCGAGCCCAGGCGCTCGATCTCGTGGAGGTCTCGCCCAATGCAGTGCCGCCGGTCTGTCGCATTGTGGACTACTCCAAGTTCAAGTACGAACAAAAGAAAAAACAGAAAGAGATCAAGGCCAACGCTACGAAAGTCGTCATTAAGGAAATTCGGTTCGGTCCGAACACCGACGATCACGATTTCGAGTTCAAGCTGAAGCACGCCATCAACTTTCTCAAAGAAGGAGCGAAGGTAAAAGCGTACGTCCAGTTTGTGGGTCGGGCTATTGTTTTCAAAGATCGCGGTTTCCAGCTGCTGGAGCGCTTTTCCAAAGGGCTGGAAGAATACGGCAAAATTGAAGCTGAGCCTAAGCTCGAAGGCAAGCGGATGAGTATGTTTCTGACACCGAAAGCCGCTCCGGTCAAAAAATAAGTTATCTACTTTATTATCGTCTAATCTCGGGTTGTTCTGCTACGGTGGGGCAACCCGAGTTTTTTATGGTTACTTTCGGGCTTTGAAAGAATATTTTCGGACCTTTCTGTGAACAAGATAGTATTCTTTACGGATGAAGGACTTACATATAAATTTAATAGTATTGCTCAAAATTAAACTTACTTATTGTTCAGCTTTATTTATGTCAAATTTTCAGTTCATTACTGTCTGCAACACCCTTCGGATAACAATTTTAGGTGCAATAATGGGTCTATCGATGGTGGCCTGTACAGATCATACCGAACCATCCCAAACGACTCAAACCTGTCGAATTGCCAGTATAGTCAGTGACGCTGACCAGGAAAACTGGGAATACACAGCCGATGGCCAGCTTAAGACGTATCGGTCCTTAAGAAATGGACAAATAGCCTATACGTACGATGCCAATCAGTTCATGGTGAGCAATACAGTTACTGATATAACCGGTGCTGTACAGCGTACGAATACCTTCGAGTACATAGATAATCGTTTGACGAAATGGTTCATTAAAGGCCCTACGGGTAGTATAGTCGGAAGCCGGGTACTTGAATATGATGGATCAGGTAACCTGAGTCGTTATGTCGATCTGGATGGTTCCGTTAATAACACGTATACGTTTACAGGCGATCAGTTGATATCACAAACGTTTGCGTTGATAGACGTAAATGGAAATCCGGTGGATGGAAAAACGGGATATACCTTTGAAAATGGGCGGCTGATAATGATCCGCGAACCCGATGGGCAAACGACAACCCGACTTTTTGATGCTCAGGGGCGTGTAGTTCGTTCGGAAACGAAAGCTGCTGATACCTTAAACAGATACTACACCTCCGAATATACAGATGGTAAATCTGTGTACGAAGCCTACGTATTACCAAAAGGATGGCCTCGGGTTTTACGCTATTATCCGGGTATCAGTAAAGAATACCTGTCACCAAATGCGTTGGTTGAATTAGGGTTAGATACAAAAGTAGAAATATACGGTAGCGCTAGAATCGTGCCGCTAACCAAAAAAACTTATGAATCAATAACCAATTACGAAAAGACTGGTAATGGATTTCCAAGTAAAAAATACTCGGTTAGTTCCGGGGAAACGTATTTAGTAAGTTACGGCCCAAACTTCAAGCCAATAAATATTATCGCTACCCCTTTCTCCTCCACGAACACTACGACGTATACCTATACTGGCTGTCAGGAACGGAAGTAATGCCATCAAGGGTACTTAAACTCATGTATGACGAACCGTTAGACGAAAAACTCGGATATTATGCGTAGCGATTATTCGAGTTTTTCGTATCTTTGCGGCCTGTTTACTTAAATTTCCACGAAAGCGGTTTACGATAATGCCAAAAGTTAAAACCAATTCGGCCGCCAAGAAGCGTTTCAAGCTGACGGGAACCGGGAAAATCAAGCGGAAGCATGCCTTCCACAGTCATATTCTGACGAAGAAAACAACCAAGCAGAAGCGCAATTTAGTGCACGACTCGCTGGTCAATGGTTCGGATGAGCGTCGTATCAAAGCGATGCTGAACATCTAAGAACAACGAAAGGATGCGGTCGCATCCTGGTTCACGTTTCACCCGATGCCGGGCCAAAAGTGAATGAAGAGTTAAGAATGAAGAGTGAATAGTAACTGGATTTTTAATCTATTCATCACTATTCACTGATCACTCTACACTTCTCGTCCGCCTGTCGTCAAAAAACAATTAACACACAATGCCACGTTCCGTTAACCACGTTGCCTCACGGGCACGTCGTAAGAAAGTAATGAAGCTGGCCAAAGGGTATTTTGGTCGGCGTAAGAATGTCTGGACGGTTGCGAAAAACGCCGTCGAGAAAGGGTTAGGCTACGCATACCGCGATCGGAAGGCCAAAAAACGCGATTTCCGGTCACTCTGGATTCAGCGGATCAATGCAGGGGCCCGCATCAATGGGCTGTCGTATTCGGCCCTGATGGGTGCTCTGAATAAATCGGGTATCGAGCTGAACCGTAAAGTACTGGCCGATCTGGCCATGAACCACCCGGAGGCTTTTGCCGCCGTTGTGGAACAAGTGAAGTAAACAGAACTGAATACAGTGAAAACCCCGGTGATGAGCCGGGGTTTTTGCGTTTATAGCCGCTGCGACCAGCACAAGGCTGGTATCCGCTATGTCGCATTTCTTCTATCAGAGGCCGGAACCCTCGCTACCTTTGCCTAAACAAATCAAAAAACACCATTTACAATGAAAACGACAACGATCAATCCCTGGACCTGGCAACAGCAGCTAGGCTACTCGCAGGCCATCGAAGTAACGCCAGCTACCCATACCCTTTACTGTGCCGGGCAAGCGGCTATGGATGCCGAAGGCCGACCCGTTGCGGCCGACATGGGCGGGCAGATCGACTTATGCTTCGCTAACCTGGAAGCGGTATTGGAGCAGGCGGGGTATACGCTGGCCAATGTGGTCCGGCTCAATTTTTACACCACCTCCGTGGGGCAGTTTTTTGGGGCGTACGGGCAGGTCATCGCCCGGCTGCAGGCCGCTGGCTGCGCACCGGCCAGTACCCTGCTGGAAGTGAACGCGCTGGCTTTCCCGGAACTGACCATTGAACTCGAAGCTACCGCCGTGAAATAAGCCGGATGGGGTTCGCCTTCAGCCAGAAAACCACGCAAACACCACACCGGTTTCGGCAGCTGGCCGCAGGGGCAGACCAGCCGCAGGGGGCGCGCGTAACCGCATACGAAGATGTCGCTTTTTTTCAATATCGGCTTCGGGGAGCGGTCTATCTTTGTCTGAACCATTCGTCCGCTTACTGCCAGATGAAAACAAGTTATCAGGAGTTCAAGCCATCACTGGCGCTGCAACCGTTCGTAGAGTGCTACTGGCTGCATCAGTTCGAAACAGTCACCAACGAAGCGTCGCCGATTCAGCGGTGCATGCCTTTCGGAGCGCTGGAGCTTATTCTGCATCTGGACGATAACCGCGCGCACGTATTGCTGGATAACCGCTGGGAAAAACTGCCACAGGGCTTTTTTGTGGGACTCTACCGGGATACAGTGCACTGGAAACCGGTTGGAACGGGGCGAAAATTCGGTATCCGCCTGAAGCCGGAGAGTTTGCTGCAGTTGTTCAACGTACCGGTCGCGTCGCTGTTCAATCAGTTTACGTCCCTCGAAAATTTCTTTGGTCGGCCGATCAACCGCCTGGTGGAGGATGTCTACGGGGTACAGGCGGTGCAGGAGGTGATCCGGGTGGTCGAGTCGTTCCTGTTAACCCAGTTCCGAAACCTGAGCGCCGAGCCGAATTACGTCATCGATGCGGCCCGGCTCATCCGTCAGGCAAAAGGAAACCTGTCGATCGAAGCGTTGAGCAGGCATCTGGCCATCAGCAAGCGGCAACTGGAGCGCAGTTTCAAGGATACCTACGGCACCACGCCCAAGGTATACCAGCGGATCATTCGCTTCCGGAATGCCTACGAGTCGTTCCAGCAAACCTCAACGGCCCCCAACTGGCTGGATATTTCCTACAACCTGGGTTATGCAGACCAGGCCCATTTTATCCGGGATTTCCGGGAGTTTGCCAATGAGGTGCCCACGATAGTCTATCACGATCCGGGCCAGTATTTCCGCTCCGCCCGGTCGGTAACCGGCCGGCAGGCGGGTGTAAAACCGGCTGACTGACCGTATGGGTAGGGGTGTCTGAATCTTACTCATTTACCGCGGCTCTCGCATCGATTCGTGGGGCACCGGGGCGCATCCGCGACACTTCAGACATTTCTTTCTTACTACACTAACAAATCTATAACCATGAAACAGTGGATTTATCTGGCGGTTGCGGCCGTCACTGGGCTTACTTGTGCCTTTACAAACCACACTCCGGCGCCAGCCAGCCGTCGCCCGGCGGTCAGGCAGCCCGCGCCTGGTCAACTGATCAAACGGGGCGAATACCTGGTTGCCATTGCGGGTTGCGCCGATTGCCACGCACCCAAGAAAATGACACCCCAGGGTCCCGCGCCCGACAGGGACCGGTTTCTGTCGGGCTACGACGGCGCGCAGCCGCTGGGAACCTACGATAAAAACCTGGTCAAAACAGGGCAGTGGGTGCTGTTCAACGGGCAGAATACCGCCTTCGTGGGGCCCTGGGGCGTGTCGTTTGCCGCCAACCTGACCCCCGACGCAACGGGCATCGGCAACTGGTCGCTGGAGCAATTCAGCCGTGCCATGCGGCAAGGTAAGTTCAAAGGAGCCGCCACCGGCCGACCGCTGCTGCCACCGATGCCCTGGCCCAACTACACGAACCTGACGAACGAAGACATGAAGGCCGTTTTCGCGTACCTGAAATCACTCAAACCCATAGCTAATTCGGTGCCTGCTCCAGTGCCGCCGACGCCGTAAGGTATTGCGCTGGTTCGTTGGGTCGGTCGACAGCCGATCCGCTTTTACGCCCGTAGCCGACGAGTTCAAAAACTCAGTTGGCTACGGGCGGCTAGGTTTGAACAACCCTGGTTTTGATACCCGCCCGCTCACCGGTGGCCAGTAGGCCAATCAAATACACGTCGATTTCGGTTTCGCCGACCCAAAACACCTGCCGACCCGATAGCTGGCTTTCCAGGGTTTGTTTGAGCCGCTGAAAGGTGTCGGTGCGTTTTTTTTCTTCGTCGCTGTACCAGTCCTGATTCGTAATCACGGGATCCCAGAAGTCTGCTTCGGACCGTTCTTCGACATATACCGACGGCGGCTGCATCAGCCATTCCTTTATCTGGCTGACCGTCAGCGGTTCTGTCTGGCTGAGTGGGCAACTTACTGGCTCCACGGGTTCGTCCGACTCACTAGGGTAAAGCAGATTCGTCACTAAAGGAACCACCTGATCGCTGAATGTTCCGTTTTCTGAAACGGGAAGGGTACTTTTGGGCTCGTCGTTCGTCATAAAGAAGAATAAGTTCACCACCGATTAACCAATTAGGAGGATTGGTGGTTGACATATCAATTGGAAACTTAGCTTTTTCAACGCGAATAAGAAACTTATTGGCTAAACTCAAAACCACTACAGACATGTTAGAAACACTGATGAACCTGGTGCAACAGCACGCGGGTCAGGCTGTTATCAATAATCCGGCTATTCCGAATAGCCAGAACGATAGTGTCATGCAGACCATTGCCAGCAGTATCATGGGCGGTCTGGGGCAGCAGGCTCAGGGCGGTGGGCTAGGGAATCTGCTCGGGATGGTCGCTAATGGGGGCGGCAATGTGCAGCAAAACCCCGTGACGCAGGGAGTTCAGCAGCACGTTGAACAGAACCTGATGCAGAAACTGGGTATTTCGCCCCAGGTGGCTATGTCGATTGCCGGGGCGGTGGTACCGATGGTGCTGGGTAAGCTGATGAACAAGGCGGCTGACCCGAACGATAATAGCGTCGATGGTAACAGCATTCTGGGAGCGGCTACCGGCAACCAGGGCGTCGACTGGATGGGAGCCGCTTCGTCGGCCATGGCCGATGGTAAACTCGATATGAACGACCTGATGCGGGTCGTGGGCAACCAGGGTGGGAGTGGGAGCGGTGGACTCGGCGGAATGCTGGGTGGCCTGTTCGGTGGCAAGTAATTTGCCGGACAAATAGCACCCTGTTCAGGGCAACGTCCCGGTGTAGTGATCCCGCAGACCGGGATCACTACACCGGGACGTTGCCCTGATGGTCCCTGATGACCGACCCCTGGTGCATCGGCCGACCGCTTAGCCAGTCAAATGAACCGTTTCCTAAATTGTAGCGAATGGATTCATGGTCAACGGATTATTTTTCGGTGAACCAAACACCGTTCTTATGGAAACGCCCCAGCATGTCATTCGCGACCAGCAGCAGACGGTCTGGAACCAGTTTGCTGCTGGCTGGAAAAAGTGGGATGAGTTGACCATGCAGTTTCTGCAGCCCATGGGCGATGCTATTATCGACGCGCTCACGTTGAGCCCAACGGATGCCGTGCTGGACGTGGCTACGGGAACCGGCGAGCCGGGCCTGACCATTGCCGCAAAAGTAACGGCCGGCCGGGTAATCGGAACCGACTTATCGGAAGGGATGCTGGCGACGGCTGAGGAAAAAGCCCGACAGCGGGGGCTGACCAATTACCGGACGCAACAGGCCGATGTGTGCCGCCTGCCGTTTGCCGATGCCAGTTTCGATGCCGTGAGCTGCCGCATGGGGTTTATGTTTTTTCCCAGTATGGCCCTGGCGGCTCAGGAAATGGTACGCGTGCTTAAACCGGGTGGGCGGCTGGCTACCTCGGTCTGGTCGGGGCCGGCCGACAATCCGTGGGTGAGTACCCTGATGGGAATTATCAACCAGACCCTGCCCGGACCTCCGCCACCTTCCGACGCGCCGGGCATGTTCCGTTGCGCGAAACCAGGGCTGGTCTCTGGTTTTTTAACCGATGCCGGTTTAACGAAGGTGCAGGAGTGGCCTTTATCGGGTCAGGTCATCCACGCGAGTCTGGACGCTTATTGGGCGAATATGACCGAGGTTGCCGCCCCGGTCGTTTTTGCCCTCAAACAAGCCGATCCGGCAACCATCGATCGGATCAAAGCCGAACTATTCGCCCGACTGCGCGGGGAGTATGGCAGCGGACAGCTGGCTATTCCCTTCGGCACGCTTATCATTCAGGGGATAAAAGAAAGCACCCCCTAATGGTTGAGCCTGCGATCTGCCACCTTTTTGCAACTTAATGGGCTAAAAGGCGACATTGTGACTCCCTGAATTTATTATTCTGCCAATCTGACAGCAATTCGAACATTTTTCCCGGCTGGCATTTCTATTGATAGATAGGTACTGTCTGTCAGTTATTACACAGCCAACACAAGAAACTAAACCAGTTATGGGAAAAATTATTGGTATTGACTTAGGCACCACGAACTCGTGCGTGGCCGTGATGGAAGGCAACGAGCCGGTCGTAATCCCCAACTCCGAAGGAGCCCGGACGACGCCGTCGGTGGTCGCATTTATGGACAACGGCAACGGCGAACGCAAAGTGGGTGCACCCGCTAAACGTCAGGCCATCACCAACCCGAAAAATACGATTTCCTCGATTAAACGGTTCATGGGGAAACGGTACAGCGAGGTAACGAACGAAATTAAAAACGTCGCTTACGACGTTGAAAACGGCCCGAACGGTACGCCCCGCGTGAAGATCGGTGACCGTCAATATACGCCACAGGAGCTTTCCGCCCTGATTCTGCAAAAAATGAAGCAGACGGCTGAAGATTACCTGGGTCAGACCGTAACCGAGGCCGTAATTACGGTGCCAGCTTATTTCAACGACGCCGAACGTCAGGCTACCAAAGAAGCCGGACAAATTGCCGGCCTCGATGTGAAACGGATCATCAACGAGCCAACCGCAGCCGCCCTGGCGTATGGGTTGGATAAAACCAACCACGACCAGAAAATTGCCGTATTCGACCTGGGTGGTGGTACGTTCGATATTTCGATCCTGGAGCTGGGCGATGGCGTCTTCGAAGTAAAATCGACCGACGGCGATACGCACCTCGGTGGGGACGACTTCGACCAGGTGATCATCAACTGGCTGGCCGACGAGTTCAAGAAAGATGAAGGCATCGATCTGCGGCAGGACCCTATGGCTCTGCAACGCCTGAAAGAAGCTGCCGAAAAAGCTAAAGTAGAGTTGTCCAGCTCGACCTCGACGGAAATCAACCTGCCGTATATCATGCCGGTGAACGGAATTCCGAAACACCTGGTACGATCGCTGAGCCGCTCGAAATTTGAACAACTGGCCGATTCGCTGATTCAGCGGAGCCTCGAACCCTGCCGCCGTGCCCTGAAAAACGCGGGTCTGTCGGCAAGCCAGATCGACGAAGTGATTCTGGTGGGTGGATCGACCCGGATTCCGAAAGTGCAGGACGAAGTCGAGAAACTCTTCGGTAAAAA
This sequence comes from Spirosoma koreense, assembly GCF_054777875.1. Lineage (NCBI taxonomy): Bacteria > Pseudomonadati > Bacteroidota > Cytophagia > Cytophagales > Cytophagaceae > Spirosoma > Spirosoma koreense. Next base: position 315,323 of record NZ_BAAHAC010000013.1, read on the forward strand.
ACCCTCGAAAGCCGTTAACCCCGACGAAGCCGTCGCCATCGGCGCTGCAATTCAGGGGGGTGTCCTGACGGGTGAAGTCAAAGACGTACTGCTGCTCGACGTGATTCCGCTCTCGCTGGGTATCGAAACCATGGGTGGGGTGTTTACCAAAATGGTAGAGGCCAACACCACGATTCCGAGCAAGAAAGTGGAAGTGTACTCGACGGCATCGGACAACCAGCCGAGCGTAGAGATCAACGTCCTGCAGGGGGAACGCCCAATGGCGGCTCAGAACCGTCAGTTAGGCCGGTTCATACTGTCCGATATTCCACCGGCACCGCGGGGTGTACCCCAGATCGAAGTAACCTTCGACGTTGATGCCAACGGGATTCTGCACGTAACGGCCAAGGATAAAGGCACCGGCAAAGAGCAGAAGATCCGGATCGAAGCGTCGAGCGGTCTGACTGAAACGGAAATCAGCCGGATGCGCGAAGAAGCGAAAGCCAACGAAGCTGCCGACAAAGCCGAACGGGAAAAAATCGAGAAAGTCAACCAGGCCGACTCGATGATCTTCCAGACCGAAAAACAACTGAAAGAGTACGGCGACAAACTGTCGGACGGTAACAAGACGGCCATCGAAGGAGCGCTGGCGAACCTGCGCACCGCCCATGGTACGCGCGACGTAGCCGCGATCGACACCGCGCTTGAAGGGCTGAATCAAGCCTGGGCTGCGGCATCGCAGGAGCTATACAACGCTACCAACGGTGCGGGAGCTAACCCAGCCGACGGTGCGGCCGGCTTCGACGGTGGCAACACCAACCCGAATCAGGGACAACCCACCGGTGATAATGTCTCGGATGTTCCGTACGAAGAAGTGAAATAAACCGGGATTTATCAGATTTTTCTGGTTGACCTGATTTTTGAAAGCCCCTGCTGGTAACGGCGGGGGCTTTTTTGATGAATTATGAAGAAAATATCTGCAACCGTTATTGTACTCTGAACAAGTATTAATATCTACGAGCAGATTGGGCGGAACGAATCCATCACTAATGATGACATGAAATGGCAGGTAAACTGGCGGCTCGCCAGGTAGTCTGGACACCTAAACCTCAGGAAGACTACCGACATACGGATTCTTATTTGATGGATGGATTTGGGGTAGTTTTTGCAGAAACGGAGATAATGCGTCATTTGAAGAGAAACCGTCTTACCAACTCAAATGCCTGGCTGAAAATGAGTCTTTGATTTTTGAGATAACAATTTGAGATTGAGCGGAGCTAACATGGACGCAATTGGTCGTCCGTCCCTTAAAATGGGCATTTAGTGATACCGTAAAACCCAGTTGATAAAGAGATCGGTTGGAACAAGTGTTCGGTCAGATCGTAGTTATCCTGCTTGATAAAAGCACTGGTTATTTTCAGAGCTAAGCACCCAGGAAGGCGTAAACCGGTATTCTATCATTTCATTTTAGCCGCTAACCAATGCTCAGCCAAGGTGGCTTCCACCGGTTGCAACAGTTGGATACCAAGCTCAACTTGATCTTCTGCCAGGTCACCAAAGCACAACTGGTTTACCTGGTTTAGTTTCTGGTAACAGGCTTCCAATTGACTTTGCCCTTTGCTGGTGATCGTTAACCGTTTGGTTCGTTTATCAAGCGCATCGCCTTGCTCCAGGATCAAGCCCGATTTTTTGAGCCGGTCAAGAATCAATAAGCCTGATGATAACTCATTGAAGTGAGCCGAGATGACATCGGTCTTCTTTGGATTGGTCATATAAGCCACGGAACTCAGATACAAAAACTCGTCGAAGCTGTTAAGACCGGATTCTTTAAAGGCAGCCAGTGCGTGAAGGGTATGCAACTTGGAAATCCGGCCAATTAATTTAATCAGCAAGCTAGCCTTGTCTGGGGGAACAGGGGATTGCCAAAAGGAAGCTGAACCGGCTTTTGGCTGCTGACTCACCAGGTAAGCCTGACAGAACTGAACTAACTCCGCCCTGGGGTTTTCCTCTTCATAACTCGCCCATAAATTGAGCAACTCGACGGCTTTATTCATATAGATCATTTTTGATGTAAAAATAAAAATAAAACATCACCTATGCCATATATAATCATTTGTGATATATATTTGCCAATGAAACATCATAAATGATATAACTATGAACACAGTACAAGTTAAAGGGCTGAGTGGGGTGATCATGTCCTCACCTGAACCAGAACGGTTGGCCAACTTTTATCGCGATGTGCTCGGCATACCATTGGCGTTGAACCGGCATGGCAATACGCCTGAGCATTGGGAATGCGACTATAGCGGAATTCATTATGCGGTGCTCAAACAAGCGGTAAATGCGCAAGCGAACCTCAACACGGTTTTATCCTTTAGGGTGGATGACATTGAGCGCTTTGTAAAAACTCACAACATTCCATTAATTCATCCGATCATGGATCTGGGGGAAGGGGCTTATATTGTCAGCTTCAACGATCCTGACGGCAACATCCTGCGCTTATGGATGGATAAAAACCACTAAGAAGGTGCGCGTAAAGATGACGATGAACCATCATCTTTACGCGCACCTTCTTAGTATGATCAACTGGTTACTGATTCTCAAAATGTGCTCCCCAAGGTGCAACGGACAGGCTTTCAGGCACCTGCTTGTTTAAATGGGCGTTACCTAAACGGATGCATGGACAACCGTAAAGGCACCCCAATTTTGAAAGGCCCATGCCCGATAGGGCTTTTCCGTACGTCGATAAGAAAGTGGTACAGCTGCGGAGAATATAAATAGTGACAGCTACGTTCACATTTCACCTTAGTCTGGCACTTTGCATTCGTCTGCGGCTTGCTGCTTGAGCTGACTTTCCAACAGCGTACCGTTGATCTCAGCCCAGTGTTCAATGATTTTTCCGTCTTGCAGGCGATAAAACCGGTAGCCGCTCGTAGTAACTTGCGCCCCAGTAGGACCGATTCCACGCCAGGCGCCAATATGGGTCATTATCAGCTTAACCTTAAGGATCGTTTTATTCCCCTCCGTAATCTGGTCTTCGATAAGGGTCTGATGGGAAAACGACTGGCTAGTAGCCTGGATCCATTTCATTAGACCAATGCCGTCAGCAGATAAAGCGGCTGGTAAAGAGTGGTCGACATAATCAGGATGAAGATATTCACCTAACTTGTCATAGCGTTGTTGATTCCAAACGTCTTCAATGAAGCGGGTTGTTACCTGTTTAACCTGATTTACGTCCATTACCTATAGTATTTAGCTAACACAAAAGTAGGAATGCCGTACAGGTAAGTTGTGTGACAAAAGTCAAAAAACGGTGCTATCTCAACCGCCGGATCCGGCTTAATGTCTCCCGTCGAATGCCCAAGAAGGAAGCTAAATGACTCAATGAAAGTCGTTGGAGTAACGAGGGCTGCTTTTGGGAAAACATATCATAGCGCTCCCTGGCTGAATATAGTTTAAACCAGGTGGCATATTCTTCCTGCTCTTCCAGTAGCGTTTCCAGTAACGTACGACCAAAGGCTTCAATTTGATGAGATGCTCCATAAAGCCTGATCAAATCTGTTTTAGCGATGGCTAATACCAGTGATGGTTCGAGGGCCTGAATGGTTAATTCGGTTGGTTGCCCGGCACGTAAACTTTTTAAATCAGTGACAAAGGAGTTTTCGGCCGTAAAAGCCACGTTCCGTTCATCGCCATCCTTGATATGAAAACTCCGTAAGAGTCCCGTTTGTAGAAAGAAGATATGCCTGCATACTTGGCCAGGGTGTAGCAGGAGATCCCCCTTATTAAGTTTTTCTTCAGTCAATGCGCTGTCAAACGCTGACCACGTGTCATTATCAAGCTGTGTCAATCTCCTGAGGGCATCACGCACGGCGAATCAGTATGCTATAGAAGTCGTGACAAATATTAAAAAAAAACATTGTCTTATAAGCCATCCTCCTTGAGACACAGTACCTTTCATGTATCAGTTTCCGGAAATAGGCGTTAAGGAGCCCAGCAATGCACGAACCCACTACACCACTGCACGTTTAAGTAAAGGAGGTTCTGAAGGCGAGCGGGGTGGTCTTGGTTTTTGCTTTAAACAGCTTACTGAACGACTGCGGATGCTCGAACCCTAAGCCAAAGGCAATCTCGCTCACCGACAGGTCGGTGGTTGACAATTTTTCTTTTGCTTTCTCAATCAGCTTTTCGTGAATATGCTGTTGGGTACTTTGGCCGGTTAATAGCTTCAGCACACGACTCAGGTAGCTTACCGATATGTTTAACCGCTCGCATACCACCTGCACCGTAGGCAACCCGTTGAGCATGATCTCCTCACTGTTGAAATAGCCGTTGAGCAAGGTGTCCAGCCGGTCAAGTAACTGATGGTTGCTGATTTTGCGGGTAATGAACTGGCGATTGTAGAAACGCTCTGCGTAGTTGAGCAACAGCTCGATTTGTGCCAGGATAATTCCCTGACTGTAAGGGTCAATAGTAGCGTGATATTCGTGGCTGATCTGAGCAATAATTCCGTCGATAGTCTTCTCCTCGTTTGCTGAGAGAAATAACGCTTCATCAGCACCGTAATCAAAAAATTCATACTTCTTTATGGTTTTTGCCAACGGTGAGCCCCACAAAAAATCAGGGTGAATGAGCAGCAACCAGCCAGTTGGATCAGTAGGTAGGGTAGCCAGTTCAAACCCAATCACCTGACCTGGCGCTGTGAAGAACAAAATACCTCCCGTGAAATCATATACCTGCTGTCCATAGCGATATCGGGCGTCTGGAATGCGTTTAATGGAAATACAGTAGAAGTCGTTAAGGCTCAGGCGATCTGGCACAATCGTTATGTCCTTGATATTGACGACACTGATCAGCGGATGCGCCGGCTGGGGCAAGCCTCTCCGCTGGTGAAATTCCTGGATGCTTTTTAGACGGACTGGCTGATTCATATCCCTACTAGTTTGTTATTGTTGATGATACGCTTTGGCAAAGTCCCTAGCAAAGTCCCTCAGTTTTGTTTTACCCAGCACTGGCTGATGACGAAGGTAGTTTTGGAACACCACACCACTATGCATGGCTGCCTGCATTTTTACCAGTTCATCCGCTAATTGCAGAGGCATGCCCATTTGTAGGAAGCCAGTTCGCAATGCTTCATCCGGAATAATGGCCCATTGTAGGTCAGGCTTTCCAATTGCTTCGCCCAATATGCCGGCCACTTCGTTACAGGTAAGTTCTTCGCTGGCCACATAGCGTACTTTGTTCGCCGTAGATGAATCCGTTAGTTCTTCCGCTGCCGCAGCAGCAATGTCTTCTGGGGCAACAACCGCAATTCTGTCATTCCCGCCGTAGTTTCCTACAATAGCCCCTTGCTGTTTTATCATCGGAATATAGGAGTAAAAGTTGCTGTAAAACACAGTGGGTCGCAGTTCGGTTAAGGCGACATGGTTTAACTGGTCTGCCAACTGAGTTGCTTCGAAGGAGCCAGTGAGACCGGCTGCCCAGCCCGTTAACAACACCACTTTTTGTACACCCGTTTCGGTTATCGCCTGCCCATAATTGTTGGCTATTTTTTGAAAATACGCCTTCTGGTCGGTCGCAGTAAAATCAAATGGGATCATGCAATATACCGCATCGGCCCTGGCAAAGGTACTTATCAGAAAAGCGGCATCTTCTAATCGGCCTATTGCTGCTTTGGCCCCCAGTTTTTCAATAGCTTGCTGCCTATCGGGCTTGCTGCTTATAATGGTTATCTCGTGCCCGTTGGCAATGAGCTGGGTTGCTAATGGGTTGCTGATGTTACCGAGCGAGCCGGTTATGATAATTTTCATGGTTATGGCTATTTATACCGCAAATTTCAGCGTAGGCGAACGGATACTTGTAGCCTGATTTTGCTTTATTGTAGCCGAAATGCGCAGGATGCTTTTTAGGCTAATGTTTTTAGATAGGCATACCTAGCAGGTGCCGCTAGGTGCTCAATCCCAGAATACGCTGGTTTTGGTGACCGATCTAAAATAACTAACGCCCTATCTTGGTCAATCCATTCAGAAGTAGGATGTAGCTAGCTATGTATGTAGGAATAGATGGATGTCGGGGTGGTTGGCTGGTTGCCAGTATTGACCAAGAAGCTAAGCTGCATCATAGCCTTATACGTAGCTTGGATGAGCTACAAGCTTTCCCCGCCAGGCTAGCCTTAATCGATATACCGCTCCACTTTGCTGACACCACCTATCGGAGCTGCGAAGTGGCGGCTCAAGTGTTACTGGGCGCTAAAAAAAGAGCCTCCATCTTTTTTACACCACACCGGGCAGCCGTATACGCAGCCACGTATGCCGAGGCAAATCGTCTCAACAGGCTACACACCGGCAAAGGCGTCTCAAAACAAACCTGGCATATATGCGGAAAAATAAAGGAAGCGAACCAGTTTCGACTTGATCATCCAGCCTATCCCTTGCACGAAGCCCATCCTGAGCTTAGCTTTTACTATCTCAACCAGCGGCAATCGTTGCTGTCGAAAAAGTCGACTCATGAAGGGGCGACCGACAGACTGGCAATCATTGCCAGGTATGCCGAGCGATACCCGCATGTGATCGCAACCACACTAATGATGACGAAACGGAAAGAGGTGAAACAAGATGATGTCATCGACGCGACGATTCTGGCGATAAGAGCCGGCGAGACTACCCTGCAATGTGTGCCAGAAAATAGAGGGTTCGGTAAGCCGGATGTAATTCTGTACTAAGATAGGCGACTTTTTCCACCAATAAACGTTCATTTATTGGTGGAAAAAGTCGCCTATAAACTCTGTGCAAGTAGCTCATGAAACGATCCCGCGTTTTTAAGAGTAGTAAGGTTTGTTGCATGCGCCTTTGGGGACGGCTATCTCCTGTAGTAAAAAGGTAGGCCCCCTGGAAAGCCGTGCCCTTCTCTAAGGGCACGGCTTTCCAGGGGGCCTACCAGGTAACAAATTCAATGTAGTTAGGCCGCGACCATCTCCAGAGCGGGCCGGTTCCAGTTCCGGGAACCCACGATGGTTACGAATTGATCAATGGCTTGATCCTGCTTATGAGCGTCTTGTTCCGAAACTACACCCATCTCATTGAACGCGGCTCCTTCGGGCAAGGCTTTCCTCAATAACTCTACCGCTTCGCCCAAGACGCCGATGGCTTTGCCGTGCTTGTAAGTCTGAGCTAAAAAGACGCAGACATCGCCCATGGATTTCAAGGTATCGGCTCCTGCACCCCCCGGCACAAATACGGCATCAAACAGGGCCGGACTGGTGTTAGCAAACGTTTTGGTGATCTCCATTGACTCACCGAGCATACCCAAACTTGATCCCACCAGCTCACCCAGAGCACCCACTTTTTTGAGTGCTTTTTTGAGCGCAATGATTTGATCAACAGCCCTGTCATCGACTACCAAAATGGCGATTTTTCGCCCTTTGGGACCGCCGGGCTGGCCTTCCATACTCAACGCTTTCGACGTTTGTAAGCCACCCGACGCGGTTGTTTCCGACGTAGCCTCGGCCAGCTTCCGGGCTCCCTGAACGGAGTCGGCCGAACCCCGTGCCAGGCCGTCCATCGCTGGTTCACCCAGTGCCGCAGCTACCTGATCGGCCAGCATGCCATTGATCTGTTGCAGATGCTTTATCATTCGCTGACGAACAGAACGGGTTTCTACTTTGCTCAGCTCGAACTGAAGCGCCTTCACAATGTGCTCCTTCTCGGGACCGCTCATGCTGTTCCAGAATAGTTTAGCCTGTCCGTAATGATCGTCAAAGGTTCGGCTGCGTACCCGTATTTTAGGGCCACTCACGGTTTCAGGGTAAGTCTGGTAACCACCCTGGCTGGGCGTTACTTCGTCGGGAGAATGGCCATCGAGCGACGCGGGTGCATAGGACACCCGCCCTTTATCGATGGTGTACCGCATTTGGGCATCGCGCTGGTTGTTTGATACGATAGCAACCGGACGATTAATGGGTAATTCGGTGAAGTTAGGGCTGCCCAGTCGGCTCAACTGTGTATCCAGGTAGGAGAAATTACGGCCCTGCAACAGAGGATCGTTACTGAAACTGATCCCTGGTACCACATTGGTGGTATTAAAGGCGACCTGCTCCGTCTCGGCAAAGTAATTATCGGGATTGCGGTTCAGCGTCATCTTACCCACTCGGCGAACGGGCAGTAACTCTTCGGGCCACAGCTTGGTGGCATCCAGGATGTCGAAATCGTATTTCTGTTCGTCTTCTTCGGCCAGCGTCTGAATCCCCAGTTCCCATTCCAGAAAGTTCCCTTCCTTAATGGAGTCGGACATGTCCCGACGGTGAAAATCGGGGTCTTTGCCCGCTATCTGCTGGGCTTCATCCCATACCAGAGAGTGAACACCCAGAAGGGGTTTCCAGTGAAATTTGACGAAAGTCGATTTGCCCTGCGCATTGATCAGGCGGAAGGTGTGCACACCAAACCCTTCCATCGTGGCGAAGCTGCGGGGAATCGAGCGATCGCTCATAATCCACATAATCATGTGCATGGATTCGGGCGTGAGCGAAATAAAGTCCCAAAACGTATCGTGGGCCGTGGCCGCCTGCGGAATTTCGCGGTCTGGTTCGGGTTTGGCCGCGTGGATTAAATCAGGAAATTTAATGGCATCCTGAATAAAGAACACCGGAATATTATTACCTACAATGTCCCAGTTTCCCTCGGGAGTATACATCTTGACGGCGAAACCACGAACGTCACGAGCAGTATCCGCAGAACCGCGTGATCCGGCCACGGTCGAGAAACGCACAAAAACGGGAGTTTGAAGGGAGGTATCCGTGAGTACTTTAGCCGTCGTAAGCGCTTCCAGTGATTCGTAGAGCTGGAAGTGTCCGTGAGCGGCTGCGCCCCGGGCATGCACAATGCGCTCGGGAATGCGTTCATGGTCGAAGTGCTGCAGTTTCTCCCGGAGCAGAAAGTCTTCCAGGAGTGTGGGTCCGCGTTCACCAGCGCGCAGGGAGTTCTGGTCATCGGCAACGGGTTGGCCTACATTTGTCGTCAGGGGTGAGCGGTTGTCGGTCGTTATGGGTTTATCGACGGGTATTGTATGCACTGATTTCGCTGTAACATCATGGGCCGATGGTATATCTGGTAAAGCATTGCCATGGTTGTCTGCATCGGTTGAGACGGGGTACTTCGCATCTTTTTGCGGTTGATTCATTATCGTTGAGTTTTTGTTTTACTACATTACCTACTTAATACGATAAAGTCCATATGCATTCGTATTGTTTTGCTATTAGTTGCCTTAAGTGCTTCTCATAAGAGCGAGCCAAGAAAGAAACTTCCCGTTCAATAGGTGTCGTTGCTTGCTATTCACTGAACAGATTTTCTGAAAAGTGGGCCGTTGTTACGGTACAATGGCACAGGCCACCGGGCTGACAACAAAGGTATGGCGTCGGCAGCCCGGCCAGTGATAACCGATCTTGCTCCATTTGATTATTACAACTGGCAATACCAGGAAGTAGCTTAAAAACGTGTAACAGCTACTTCGTCCAGAGCTTTGTTGCAAGTCCAATCTCAGTAAACGCTCCAGCCTGAGATGAAGGAGTATTCCTATTCTGTTCCTTTATTGGGGCATTTATAGCGACTCTATATGCAGACGATAAACGCAAAAAAGTATAACACTCGAAGCCACACTTAGGTACAGAAGACAATATGAAACTGATTGCCGATCCCATTCCATGGCTGACTAGCCTGCTTTTAGTCGGTACTTCACCAGTTAAGGCCCAGTCTATCCATGAGCGCCAGGTGTATGTGCGTGTCTACGGACAGGGGCCTGGAAAAGGCTTTACTTTCATTACCCACCAATACCTGCATGCAGCCGATGCCCTGATTCAGACGCTCAATAAGGCGGTCGCGGGAGCACTGATTGATTGTGTGGACAATCTCAAGGAGCAGTACTACCAAAGTCGGCAGGCCACCGCCAGTTTGGTGGGGCAGGTCAGCCGACGAGCCGCCGTGTCGCCATGAAAAAACCGAGGGGAATTGCCACGAACGTCCACCCATACCTGGCATCATATCAATCTGGGTGGGGAATGGGGCATGACACGGCGACGATGTAAATGCAAAAGCTGTTCGACGTTATTGAAACCTTATCGAAAATGCCATATATTGGGCGAGCCCACGCCGAATTTAGTGCATTGCGTCAGCAGCTGGTCCCTATACCAAACTAAGCTATGTAGTCTTACCAGAAATGGTAGTGATCATTAACCTGAAAGATTCCCGAAGCGGTAAAGAGAGTCAATACCCCCTATGCAAACAGTCCCGGTTTTTTGCCAACCTCTTATTCGCCTGATGCTGGTATTTTGGAAATTCCTACACCTAACGCATTCGGTTCTGGGATCGGAAATCCTGTTTATCTGAAACGACGCATAAATAACCTGCTATGAAAAACAGTCTACTGGTGCTAATTCTACCGATTCTATCGGTGGTCTATGTGGTATGGACAAACCTGCGTAGTCCTGAAGCCGAAATGGCCGGAAGCATCGCTGTGTGCGGAGCCAGTGCCGCTACTCGGGTCGACCCGTTGCCAAACGGCAAGTTTATCGGGCCGATGCCGGGTTGGGGAACCTATTCGTACCCGATTTCGAAAAAGGTGGATAGCGCCCAGTTTTATTTCGACCAGGGTCTGACGATGTATTACAGCTACCACATGAAGGAGGCCATGGCCTCCTTCAAAGAAGCCGCCCGGCAGGACCCTGCCTGCCCGATGGCCTGGTGGGGGCAGGCGCTGGCAGGGGGGCCTTATTACAATGCCGCTCATACCTATACCGTTCCGGCAGACATGCCCACGGTGCTGGCGCGCATGAACGAGCTGACCGCCAACGCTAATCCGAAGGAGAAACGGCTGATGCAGGTGATGAATACCCGATACGGGGCCGATCCGCTCGATGCCGAACGGAAAAAACTCAATCAGGCATATGCCGACGCGACCCGTCAGCTGATGGCCGAATTCGATGATCCGGATATTAAAATGCTCTACGTGGATGCGGTCATGCTCATCCATGCCTGGGATTTCTGGACGCCTGATGGGAAGCCGAAACCCTGGACCCCGGAAGTCGTCGATCTGGCGGAAGCCGTACTGAAACAAACCCCCAATCACCCGGCCGCCCTGCATTACCACATCCACCTGACCGAAGCCTCCCGGCAGCCGCAGGTGGCACTGGCCAATGCCGATAAACTCAAAACCCTGCTGCCCGGGGTGGCGCATATGGTCCATATGGCAAGCCATGAATACCAGCGCAACGGGCTGTATGCGCAGGGTGTGGTTGTCAACGACGCAGCCGACGCGAATCTGTTACACTATGACTCCCTGGCTGCCCACCTGGGGCTGGTGAAACATTCCCCGCATTATTTTGCGGTGCAAACGTACTGTGCCCTTACCGGAGGAATGTACGAAACCGGGCTGCGGGATGCCCTGCGTTGCCGTCGGTCGGTGTCGCCGACGGCCGCTGCTAGTTACGATCAATACCTGTACATGCTGCCTTCGCTGACGCTGGTCAGGCTGGGGAAGTGGGCGGAAATTCTGGCCACCGAAAAACCGTACGAAACCTGGGGGTATGCTACCCTGCTGGATCATTTCGCCCGGGGAATGGCGTATACCCGGACGGGCAAACTACCGGAAGCCCGCAAGCAGTTGCAGGGACTCCGCGACCGATTGACCGACCCGATCCTCGAAAAGCGCCGGATTCCGTTCAATGCGTCCTTGCCCGTGGCGCAGATTGCTGCCCATATCTTGGAAGCATCCTTACTGGTTGCGGAGCAAAAGCAGGCGCAGGCACTGGCCAGTCTTCAGCAGGCGATTGCTATTGAAGATCAGCTCATTTATACCGAACCCAGTGACTGGCCGCTGCCCGCCCGGCAGTTTTTAGGCGCGTATCTGCTGACCCTGAAAAAAGGAAAAGAAGCCGAAGCCGTCTACCGGCAGAATCTGGTGCATCAGCCGGGGAATGGCTGGGCGCTGGTCGGGCTGCACCGGGCGCTGATCCTGCAGGGGAAGCGGGCGGAACTACCGCCGATCGAAGCGGGGTACCGGTCGGCCTTTGCCAAAGCCGAGCGCATCCCCGCTTCTTCGGTGTACTAAGGTTGATTTTCAACCCAGAGCCACGGAGAACACAGAGAAAAATAGCCTCTGTGCCCTCCGTGGCTCTGGGTTGAAAACAACTTTTTTCTGAATTTTACAGCGCAACCTGTTCGATATACATGACAATCGTTACTTCGCTATCCAAAGCCGCTTCGCTGCTGCTCGTTCTCTCTCTGCTCGCGCACCGGCTAATCGCCCAGGCACCCCCCGCCAATAAGCAGGATTCGCTGTACATCCGCGAAAACTACACCAAGCTGGAGCGTATGGTCCCGATGCGCGACGGAGTGAAGCTGTTCACGTCAATTTACGTACCGAAATCCACGGATCAGAAATACCCGATCCTGCTGGACCGTACACCCTACAGCGTAGCGCCCTACGGCGAGGATAAATACAAAACCTCGCTGGGACCGTCGATGCTCTTTGCGCGGGATGGCTATATCATCGTCTACCAGGACGTTCGGGGGCGGTACATGTCGGAGGGAGAGTTTGTGGCGGTCCGGCCGTATAACCCGGCCAAGAAAAAGAAAACCGACATCGACGAAACCACCGATACCTACGATACCATCGACTGGCTGCTCAAAAACATCCCGAACAATAACGGGCGCGTCGGCACCTGGGGCATTTCGGCACCAGGCTTCTACACCACCGAAACTCTCATCGATGCGCATCCCGCCCTGAAAGTGGCGTCGCCCCAGGCCCCGGTGACGGACTGGTTTATGGGCGACGACCGCCACCACAACGGCGCGTTTTTTCTGATGGGTACGTTTGCGTTCCTGTCGTCGTACGGACAGCCGCGCCCCACACCCACGCCCAAGAACAGTCCCGGCTTTTCGGCCTACGGTACCCCCAGTGGCTACGAATTTTACCTAAACCTGGGGCCGGTCAAAAACGCCGATGAGACCATTTTCAAGGGCCAGAACGCTATCTGGAAGGAAATGATGGACCACGAAGCCTACGATGAATTCTGGCAGGCCTGCACGCCGGTGCCGTACCTGAAGAATATCAAACCCGCCGTGATGACCGTCGGTGGCTGGTTCGATCAGGAAGATTTGTACGGACCGTTGAAAACCTTCGCGGGTATCGAACGCAACCATCCGAAGTCGCCGAATCTGCTGGTCATGGGCCCCTGGATTCACGGCGGCTGGTCGCGCTCCACGGGCGAAAGTCTGGGAAACATCCGCTTCGACGCGAAGACCGCGCCGTTTTTTCGGGAAACGATCGAATTTCCGTTTTTCGGGCATTACCTCAAAGACAAGCCCGATCCGCAGCTGCCTAAAGCCTACATTTTCGAGACGGGTACCAACCAGTGGAAAAAATATGACCAGTGGCCCCCGAAAACCGCTCAGGAAAAACGCCTGTATTTCCACCCCAACGGAAAGCTGTCGTTCGACGCGCCCTCGGCCAGTCAGACGCCTTTCGACGAGTACGTCAGCGACCCCAAAAAACCGGTGCCTTACACGGCTGAAATTCGTACTGTCCGCGGCAGCGATTTCATGTACGAAGACCAGCGGTTTGCTGCCACCCGCCCCGACGTGGTCGTTTACGAGTCGGACACGCTGACCCAGGACCTGACCATTTCGGGTAACGTACTGGCCGATCTGTTCGTCTCGACGACGGGGACCGATGCCGACTTCGTGGTCAAGCTCATCGATGTGTACCCGGCCAACGCGCCCAACAATAGCCCGATTCCGGGTACGAAAATGGGCGGGTTTCAGCTAATGGTCCGCGGGGAGGTCATGCGGGCCAAATTCCGGAACAGTTTTTCGAAGCCCGAGCCAATGAAGCCCGGCGAGGTGACGGAGGTGAAGTTCGACATGCAGGACGCGGCCCACACGTTCAGGAAAGGACATAAGCTCATGGTGCAGGTGCAGAGTTCGTGGTTTCCGCTGGTCGACCGGAACCCGCAGACATTCGTCAACATCTACCAGGCGACTGCGGCCGATTTTCAGAAAGCGACCCACCGGGTATATTTCTCGCCCCGGCAGCCATCGAGCGTGATTGTCTCCGTGCTCAGCAAAGACCCCGACTGATAAAATCCCGTTAGCCCGTAGCGGCCTGAGAAACGCTCACCCCGATGCCCGGTTCAGTCGGGAGAAGCTGTCAGGTCGGTTCGATATGAATCAACACGTCGTAGATCGCCGGCTTTTTAGCCATGATCTTACGCTTGACGGCATGCGCAATGTCGTGACCCTGCCTAACGGTCAGGTGCTCGGGCACCTGCACGTGCATGTCCACGAAGTAGTCGAACCCGGTTTTACGAACCAGGCATTTCTCGACCCGGCTGACGTTCGGAACCGTCAGGGCAATCGCTTCGAGCTCTGCTTTCCAGTCGCCCGCCGGCGATTCGTCCATGATCTCGCCAAAGGAGGGCCGGAAAATGTGATAAGCGTTGAAGACAATGAAACCCGAGGCCAGCAGGGCCGCCCAGTCGTCGGCACTTTCGTAGCCGGGTCCGCCGATGAGGGCGATGCTGATTCCCACAAAAGCTGTCAAAGACGTGATGGCATCGCTGCGATGGTGCCAGGCATCGGCTTTGACGGCACTGCTTTCGGTTTCGGCGCCCACCTGGGCGATTCGCCGGAAAAGTACTTCTTTAACGATGACGACACCCGCCAGTACCGCCAGGGTAAACGGGGCCGGAATCTCGTGCGGAACCTGGATATTCCGAATGCTTTCTACCGCAATGAGGATGGCGGCACCCAGCAAAGCCAGGGAAACGACGATGGCCGCCAGGGGTTCGGCCTTCCCGTGGCCGTAGGGATGATTTTCGTCGGGTCTGCGGGCGGCTACCCACAAGCCGAGCCATACAAACGAAGAGGTTACCACATCCGTCCCCGATTCGATGGCATCGGCGATCAGGGCGTAAGAATGCCCCAGCCAGCCGGCCGTGCCTTTGATCAGCAGCAGGGCTATACTGACGGCTATGCCGATCAGGGTAGTTTTCCGTCCCCGCTCGGATTTGTGGGGTTGTTCCATCGCTTACTTGATGAACGTGTAAAATTGAATTTGCTTCTTTGGGTAACCCGACTCGCGGCTGATGGTTTTGAGTGACCGCTGTTCAGACAGGCCTAATCAACAGCCGAACCGGCGAAATAAGCCGGAAGTCGGTAGGAGAAACGAAGCGTCGGGCGGGCGACAAACGGTATACGGGTTTGAGCGAGTCTGGTTTCTTGATTGCAACCAACAGGAATTTTATCGTTTATATCGCAGATAAGTAGTCTATACTCGTGCGGTAGGTGCCCAGCGAGCGGCCATGGGGTATGAGCGTGCTGGCTCACGGCTATTTTCGTTTAGGTATAGTCCTGTTAGGTATAAAAGGTATAGTCGGGTAGGTAAACAGCTAATCACTTTGTAATGAGAGAGTTGTGGGGTAGGGGTGAGGTGATAAAAAAAGCATATATCCGCCCGGCTGAACCCGGCCCCCGGTACTGTCTTCCGCCCGAGCCTATCGGTTTCTGTGTTAATATTGCTGGCAGAAATCGAACCCCGCCTGAGCTGCATGACGTTTTCCCAACACATCCGATCGTTATCCCTGGATGAACTGCTGGCCATCGCCGAAACGGTCCAGAAAGAAACCGACCGCCGGAATGCCTTTATCGATCGGTTGCCGGATCTGTCCCTGAGTCGGCTGGGGCTTACCATCAACGCCCGGGACCTGGTCTATCGCATCGTCAACAGCCGACGGGTCGGCACGTCTGCGCGAACGAACGGGGAACTGACCATCCGAACCCTGTTTGCCCTGCTCCGGAAAGAAGACTGGCTGTACATCGAATACCTGAATTCCCGCGCTTTTCTGGAGATCAAAGAAGCACTGATACGCCATAACGCTCCCCTGGAGGAGTATTATGGCGTACTGGATGCGAAAGCCGATAAATCCCTGAATCGCCGGCTCGCCCAGATGCTGGATCTGGGGAAGTAAGCCACTCGTTCAGGAATGCGGAACTCCGCGTACGGTACCGGTCGATTTGTCGCCTTTATCGCCTGATTTACGAGTATGAGTCGATGGGGAAGTAGTCGGGTGCGATCCCGATCCATCGGGGGAAGCCGATCGGTTTTTTTTGCCCGCTCCCGGCGGAACGTACATGTAAGCGCGGGAAGCGCCTTCGTCGGCAATGGTCATGCTGGACGCACTCGTTTCGGCGGGGCGTTTGCCCGAACTCTCGTACCCGGCTCCCGTAGATGCCGTTGAGCCACCACTGCGGCCACCCGTGGTCGACTGCGCCCGGGTTACCTGAACAAGCCCGACGGTCAGCAGCAGACAGGCGGTCATGAAAATCGTTTTCATAGGATAGACTAGCCAGGCCGCTCCGCCTGTGAAGGATAGGATATCCGTGGCAGGAGCGGCCAGATGAGCGGTTAACGCATTTTCTTATCGATGGCGCTGATGGCATCCATGTGTTTCTGGAGCGTCGGCAGGGTTTTCGACGCGAAACTCTTCACCGCCGGGTTGGTCTTGTCGTCTTCGGCTGTTTTTTTGAACAGGTCGATGTCTTCCTTGTGGTCGTCGACCATCATGCTGACGTATTTCTTGTCGAACTCCGCGCCCGACAGCTTCGCCATATCGTTCACGTGTTTTTGCTCGTCTTCGCCCAGGGTAGACGGCAAGGTGATGTTCTGGGTAGCGGCAATCGATTTAAGCTCATCGTTGGCTTTCGAGTGGTCTTTGACCATCATCGCCCCGAAGTCTTTCACGTCCTTGCTGGCGGCTTTTTCCTGCGCCAGACGACCCAGCTCTACTTCCAGCATCCCGCCGTTGGCAGCTTTTACGGCAAACTCGTTGCTGTCTTCATCCTGCCCCGTGCCGGCATCGGCTTTGGCTTCGTTGGCACTGTCGGCGGTTTCCACGCTGTCCGTGCGTTCGCTCTCGGATTTTTTGCTGCTGCAGGCCTGGAAACTGAGGGTACTCACGGCCAGCAACACGATTAAACTTACCTTTTTCATAACGTGATTGATAATTAGTGAATCATTCAGTAAACGATTTTCAGCCACTTAGGTTTTGATTCGCCCGCTTTTTGTGTTTACCGGACGATACGGGGAGTCGATTAGACTAATTCAAGATTTTCGTCGGCTACTTAGCGTATGGTAGTTCGGTTTTACCGGATTCCGTGGATATTGCCAGCGACTTTTTTCTCGTTCCGCAGGCTCGTCTATCCACATGCATAAATCAATCCACTCATGCGATTGACACCGAAAGAAACAGCGAACGGAGTACTTTTTTTGCTCTACGCCCTGGCTATTGGCTGGGTATTGTGGGAACACGAAATGTGGCGCGATGAACTGCAGTCGTGGGGAATTGCCGTCAGTGCCGACACCCCCGCCGATCTAATCCAAAATGCCCGCTATGAAGGACATCCGCTGCTGTGGTTCGTACTGCTCTGGCCCATTACGAAACTCTGGAGCAATCCGGTGGCCATGCAAATCTTTCACGGTTGTCTGGCGCTGGCCAGCGCGTATCTGATTCTTTTTCGAAGCCCGTTTACAACGCTGGAAAAGGCGCTGATTCTGTTCAGTTATTATTTTATTTATGAATACGCAGCCATCAGTCGCAATTATCAGATCGGGGTATTATTGATCTGTTCCATTTGCGTACTCTGGAAAAATCCTGCTCAGAATCTGCTGAAAATTAGTCTGCTGTTATTTCTTTTATTTCAGACGAATGTTTTTGCTTTTTTAGTCGGATTGGCCCTGGCTATCGGGTTGCTGGCGGAGGAGTTCTATGCCCGGCGGCTATGGCCACTTCGGCCCACGCAGTTCCTGGCGGCTCTGATCATCGTGGGTGGGATGTTCCTGACAACCCGCTCCGTACCCCCGGCCGATTCCAGCTTTCTGAATGAGTGGTCGGCCGGATTTAACCGCGGAACCCTGTTTTTTGCCCTGGCCGGAATTGCGCACGGGTTTTTGCCCATTACGGATTTCTCGGTGCACCAGTTCTGGAATTACTCGTTTGTGCCGTTCGGGCTGGCTGTGAAGCTAACCCTGGGCGGGATTTTACTCCTGCTGGCCATCGTGTCCATGCCCCGAGAGCGAGTCGCACTGCTGGTCCTGGGAACCGCGCTGCTGTTTCTGTTTGTATTTACCTACGAGAAACCCCGGGGATTGCTGCGGCATTTCGGGCATTACACCCTGGCGCTGGTTGCAGCCTACTGGATTCAGGGCGTAAAGCGCCCCGCGCACGAATTTCATCGGTTATCGCTGGGCTACTTCGGTGTGCTGATTTTGCTGATTCAGGTACTGGCTGGCCTGAACGCCTGGTATCGGGATGTGCGGTACCCGTTTTCGCGGGCCCGGGACGTAGCCGCCCACCTGCGGCAGCACTACCCGAAGATGGCGGTCTCGGGGGTATTTCAGGACAACCTGACGGCCGTACGCTGGTATCTGCAGAAGCCCATTTATTACCTGGATGTGGGGGCCTACCGCCCGTTTGTGCTGTTCAACCAGCACGACTGGAACGACCGGATGAACAGCCAGCCCGACTCGGTTATCTACGGAAAATACCTGCGCTTTCAGCAGGTGCATCCTCCGTCGTTACTGGTCATGGCCTACCATTCGCCCCACAGCACCGTTGAGGGCCGGACAGATACCCTACACACCCGACAGGGGGATTATCACTTCACCTGCATCAAAACGTTCGATGGCTCGATAACGGATGAGAACTATTACCTGTTTTCGGTAAAAAAAGCCGATTAATTACGACTGCTGACCGTCCGACGAACCATTGGACAAAATTCCTGGTTGTTAAGACAAAATTCGTACCTTTGTCGCATGATCGCTCCCGACCGAACCGCGCTTGTTTTCTCCGCTTTAAAAGGAGTACCCGCTACCCGTTTCTTCGAGATAGCCGAGTTGACCGGCTACAAGCGGGAACAACTGGCGGAGGTGTTTGATACCTCCCTGAAAACCTTTCAGCGGTACGAGCGCGAACAGAAGAAGCTGAACCCGCAGGACAGTGAGAAGGTGCTGAAAATCGTAGCCCTCTTCCAGTTGGGTGAGTCGGTCTTCGGCTCAGCGAAGGCCTTCCGGCAGTGGATGGATAAGCCCGCCTATGGCCTGGGAAATCAAGTCCCGTTCGAGTTGCTCCATACCTCGGGCGGTATCGACCTGGTGCTGGACGAAGTCGTCCGGATTGAATACGGCGACCTGGCCTGATGCTTGTTTACCGGATTACCAAAGCAGCCTATGCCGACCGGTTGGTAGCTTCGGGGGGCGCTGCCCGCTGGAACGAGCGCGGCCAGTTTGTCATCTACACGGCCGCGACACGGGCGCTGGCCTGTCTGGAGAATGTGGTTCACCGGAGCGGGGAGGGGCTGCTGGAAAATTTCCGGGTGATGCTGATCGACGTGCCTGATGGGCTGTCGGTGGAAACCGTCGCGCCCGAAACCCTGCCCGCCGGCTGGTTTGCGTTCCAGCAGTATGTGATCTGCCAGCGGATAGGCGGGGAGTGGCTGCGGGCGGGTCGGTCGGCAGTGCTCAAGGTTCCCTCGGCCATCATCGATCACGAATGGAATTACCTGCTCAATCCGGCTCATCCCGAATTTACGAAGATCACCCTGGTGAACACCGAGCCGTTTGCCTTCGATCCGCGGATTAAGCACTGATCCGACGTATAAGCAGTCCGTAGTCAGGGGGTGGGGATAAGCAGGTAGGTTTTAGTTGAAAGGGATTTGTATTTCATTTGGATTATAACCGGGAAGCCGCCAGGCTTCGGGCGCCTGCGGTCGGTCGACGGGTTGCCACTTTCTACGGGATTTACGGCTTATTCGCGGGATTATTTATCGTTTCTCCTGAAAATTTTGTATATTTGTCTATAAAGCGGTTCATGAGCGATACATGAACCGGAATAGTAATTTTCTGTGAAACTCCTTTGAACACATGGCGGAAGAAACTCCCGACCTCGAATCGCCCAGTAACATCATTCCCATCAACATTGAGGACGAAATGCGCGGAGCCTACATCGATTATTCGATGTCGGTCATCATTTCGCGTGCGTTACCCGATGTCCGCGACGGCCTCAAACCGGTGCACCGGCGAGTGCTGTTCGGAATGGCTGAACTGGGTGTGAACTATAACAAGCCCCACAAGAAATCGGCCCGTATCGTGGGGGAAGTCCTGGGGAAATACCACCCGCATGGCGATGCCTCCGTTTATGATACGATGGTTCGGATGGCCCAGGACTGGTCGTTGCGGTATCCGCTGGTGGATGGGCAGGGGAACTTCGGCTCGATCGACGGCGACTCCCCGGCGGCCATGCGGTATACCGAAGCCCGGCTGAAACGGATTGCCGAAGAACTGCTGACCGACATTTATAAGGAAACGGTCGATTTTCAGCCTAACTTCGACG
The DNA here is from genome assembly GCF_054777875.1 of Spirosoma koreense. Classification (NCBI taxonomy): domain Bacteria; kingdom Pseudomonadati; phylum Bacteroidota; class Cytophagia; order Cytophagales; family Cytophagaceae; genus Spirosoma; species Spirosoma koreense. The sequence continues at coordinate 335,739 of NZ_BAAHAC010000013.1, forward strand.
ATTCGCTGGAGGAACCCACCGTGCTGCCCGCGAAGCTTCCCAACCTGCTGCTCAACGGCTCGTCGGGGATTGCCGTCGGGATGGCGACTAACATGGCGCCCCACAACCTGACGGAAGTGGTCGACGGGATCATTGCTTATCTGGCCAACAACGACATTTCGGTGGAGGAACTGATGCAGCACGTCAAAGCGCCCGATTTCCCGACCGGGGCCACCATCTACGGCATGGAAGGGGTGAAGTCGGCTTTCAAGACGGGCCGGGGCCGTGTGGTGATGCGCGCCAACGCGACCATCGAAGAAAACCGGGGCAAAACCCAGATCATCGTCACGGACGTCCCGTACATGGTCAACAAGGCGGTGATGCTCGAAAAAACGGCCGAACTCATCAACGAGAAAAAGATCGAGGGCATTTCGGCCTTCCGGGACGAGTCGGACCGGGATGGCCTGCGGGTCGTTTACGACCTGCGGAAAGACGCGATCCCGAACGTGGTGCTGAACAATCTGTATAAGCATACGGCCCTGCAATCGTCTTTCAGCATCAATAACGTGGCGCTCGTTAAGGGACGGCCCATGCTGCTGAACCTGAAGGATATGATGAAATACTACGTCGAACACCGCTTCGAAGTAGTGACCCGGCGCACTCAGTATGAGCTGCGGGAAGCCGAAAAACGGGCGCACATCCTGGAAGGGCTGCTGATTGCCCTGGATAACATCGACGCCGTCATCGAACTCATCCGCTCGTCGCGTGACCCGGAAATTGCCCGTACCGGGCTGATGGAGCGCTTCTCGCTCAGCGACGTGCAGGCGAAGGCGATTCTGGAAATGCGCCTGCAACGGTTGACCGGACTGGAGCGGGATAAACTCCAGGCGGAGTACGACGAGCTGATGGCCGAGATCAGAAACCTGCGGGATATCCTGGCCAGCGAAGACCGGAAGCGGGAAGTTATCCGGGAAGAACTGATCGATATTCGGGCGCGCTACGGCGACGAACGCCGGACCCAGATCAACGCCCTGGGGGATGGTAATATCAGTGATCTCTCGCTCATTGCCGACGAGGACATGGTCATCACCATCTCGCACGAAGGGTATATCAAACGCACCCCAACTACCGAGTACCGGTCGCAGAGCCGGGGGGGCGTGGGGGCGAAAGCGGTAGCCACGAAAGAAGAGGATTTTACCGAACACCTCTTTACGGCCACCATGCACAACACCCTGCTGGCGTTTACCCAGAAAGGGCGGTTATACTGGTTGCCGGTCTACGAATTACCCGAAGGCACCCGAACTTCGAAAGGAAGACCGTTGGCTAACTTCATCAATATCGAGTCCGACGATAAAGTCCGGGCGGTGATCAACGTAACGGACCTGAAAAACGAGGATTACATCAACAATAACTACCTCGTGATGTGTACGCGGCAGGGTACCATCAAGAAAACCATGCTGGAAGCCTTCTCGCGGCCCCGTCAGAACGGCATCATTGCCATTACGATCGATGAGGGAGATCAGCTTATTGGGGTGTGCATGACCAACGGCGACAACGATATCGTGATTGCTTCGAGTGCGGGGAAAGCGGTCCGTTTCCACGAAAGCCGGGTGCGGCCCATGGGCCGTACGGCCGCCGGGGTACGGGGGATCTCGCTCGACGACGAGGACCCGACGGATCATGTGGTCGGTATGGTCTGCATCGCTTCGCCGGAAGCCCAGCTGCTGGTTGTTTCGGAGAAAGGCTACGGCAAGCGGTCGGAGATCGACGGCTACCGGATCACCAACCGGGGGGCAAAGGGTGTCGGGACGCTGAAAGTAACGGATAAAGTCGGTCGGCTGGTAGCGGTACTGGACGTAGCCGACAACGACGACCTGATGATCATCAATAAATCCGGGATTGCCATCCGCACCCCGGTGGGCAGCATCAGCGTCATTGGCCGGAATACCCAGGGCGTACGCCTGATCAGCCTGCGGGAAGGTGACGAGATCTCATCGGTTACGAAGATTAAGCAGGAGGAAGAAGGGGAGGAGCCGATCGCGCTCCCGGCTGAATCGGCTGAGTAACAGCCACTGACCCTCCGATCGTTGAGCCGCTTAGTCGATGAAGAATCGACTGGGCGGCTCAAACATTTTAATCTCGTTCATGCTTATACAGACAGATTCCGTACTTTCGTTTTGAAATAGTAAAACACAACCCCATTTACCCATGAAATCGATTTATGTAGTTCTTGTAGCCTGTTGTGTGTCGGCGGGTGTGCGGGCGCAGCAGGGTGGCGTGCTGGAGGCTGCCAATGCCGACGCGCTCAAGAAGGACAAAGAGAAAAGCGACAAGGATATTACCGACCCGAAAGCCTCGACGAAGGCCAGTACCTGGATGGATCGTGCGAAACTCTATCAGAACATTGCAGCGGGTGGGAATATCAAGCTCGATTCAGCCGCGGCTACTACGTCTTACGAGGCTTTTAAAAAAGTCGTTGAGCTGGATAAAGACAAGAAAGGAGGACCGGGCAAATTAGCGAAAGAAGCCGAAACTGCCCTGAAAGACCCGATGATGTATAATGCCTTCATGCAGCAGGGGGTGGCTAAGTTCCAGGCTAAAAACTACGGGGATGCCATGAAATCCCTGTCGATGGCCGGCGATATCAACCCCAAAGATACCCTGGCCCCCCTGTACACTGCCATTGCCGCTCAACAGATGAAGGATAACACGACGGCGAAAACCCAGCTGGAAAAATATATTTCCGGTGGGGGCAAAGACGCGACGATCTACGGATCTTTGGCTATGCTGTACCGGGCGGATAACGAAATGGATAAAGCCCTGGCTGCGCTGGACAAAGGAATTGCCCTGGCACCGGGTAACAAAGACCTGGCCAACGAGAAAATCAACATCATGCTGACCTCGAACCGGATGGACGAGGCCATTGCAGGCATGAAGCAGATGGTCGAAAAAGATCCCAACAACGTGCAGAATCTGGTTAACCTGTCGATCGTTTATAACAACATCGCCGGTAAGTCGACCGAAGAGATTCGCAAGCTGGAAGGCGAAACGAAAAAAGGCAGTAATTCGGCTAAACAACTGACGGATGCCAAAAGCATCCTGGATACATACAATTCGGAGGTTACCCGCCTGGGGGGCGCTATCAAGAAGCAGCCGAAGAATGCGGACCTGAAGCGGCAGTTAGCCGATGTACAGAAGAAAGTGACGGAGCAGAAAGCCGAGATTGCCCGCCTGGACGGTGAAGCGAAAGCAGCCACGGCTAACGCATCAGCCAACGCCGAATCCGAGAAAAAGCTGGCTGATCTGAAAGCGAAACAGGCGGAGAACAAAGGGCTGGAAAAACAATATCTGGAAAAAGCCCTGGCCGTTGACCCCAATAATTTCGACGCCAACTACAGCATGGGCATTTATATCTTCAACGAGGCTGTCGAATTGAAACGGGCCGTCGATAAAATGGATATGAATGAATATGCTAAAGTAGGTAAAGAAGCCGATGGTAAGGTGTGTGGTAAATTCAAGCAGGCACTTCCATTTTTCACGAAAGCGAAAGCGGTGAAGGACGAGCCGGAGTTAACGGAAAACCTGACCAATACGCAGAACATCCTGAAGCAGTACGAAGAGAAAAAGATCGTCTGCATCGAAAGTAAGTAAGGGTTGAAGAGGGCCGGTGCAGCTGTATCGGCCCTACTTCTTTCCTGGTCTACTTAACATAATATAAATTATACAACAAAATGATCCGTTCATCCACAGCCTTATCCACAACTTATCCACGTGGAACACTAAAGTATTGCTTTACAGGGAGTTAGGGAGTATATGGTCAAAAAAGCCCTACCAGGACCTCTAAAGGGCCATTTTACTGAGCAATTACCAGTGCCATACTGGTAACTAAACCGATACTTGATGGCACGGATTCCAACATTCCGTTCTGATAATACCCACCGGAATTAGTTGGTCTGGCCGATCATTTTTTTCCTCGCCTGAACGGAAGGTAAAAGTTCAGGCCGGTTCGACGCTGAATCTCCAGAAGCGCCTGGATAGTCGCTACCCGGCTCAGCCCGATCTGCTCTCTCAACTGGTCGACTTGTCGTACCGCTGCCTCACTCAGCTCACCGCTCAGATACCCGTAGGCTAATTCCTGGTGATTGCTCCTGACGGCTACGTACCAGTCCTCGATGGTTGCCAGCTCGTACGGGGAAATCTGGCCAGCTTTCAGGGCATCGAACAGCCTGGGTCTAAGGGACGGATACAGGGTATCTTTCAACACATAAGCGGTACTGATGGATGTATGGTGGCTTAGGATAACGGTTGCCCAGACACCATTCCCGACCAACTGCTCACCCGGGAATCCGTACGTATTCATGAACTCGATGAGTCGATGCAGCTGCTTTTCACTGTGGGGGGCAAATCGTTTTTCGGCGTAGCGATCCTGCCCACGAGCAGAGAACGTAAATAAAGCCCCCAATGCTTTCCACTGATCCTGGCGAAACATTTTTTGAAGCTGACTTCTTACCGCCCAGTCAATATGGGGATTTAGTATGACCTTTCGGTGCCGTCTTTTAAGCCCCCGCCATTCGGCGGTTCCTTTCAGCTTTCTCAATATACTGTTGTTTCGGATTGCTTTCCTGGTCCACCCCTGTACCATACCCTGGTTTAAGTATGCGAAAGCGGCCTCCTTCTCCCCCAGGTAAAAAGCTAATTGGGCGGCAACCTGATAATCTCTGAGAAAGACGAAGGGGTAACTGTCGAGAACCTGTTTGTAGATCGCAAGGCCATCCCTAAACTGGCTACAGGCGATCAGATCCTGCGCGCGGGCCAGGCTCTGGTGATAGGCTACATAATTCAGCTGCTTGACTGGGCGGTCCGGCTCCTGAGCGAATTTACAGACCGCTGAATAGTTGACCGATATATAAAGGAATAGCAGGAAGATGAACCGGTTCATGAGTACAGAATGAAGTTTGTACAGATGAGCACCGGCCAGCCTTACACGGTTGGAATCAGAATAAAGGATTAACCATTTTTAACAGCGTGGCTGGTTCGTCAGAATTTCTCCTAGTGTCAGGTCTTCGCTGTTACCCTGCGGTAGGCGTATATTCCCGAAAAGATCCGTCTGTATAAAAGATCAAAATCCGTTCGACTTTTTTATCGGTGGCATTCGTGGTGGCCGGAACGACAACCATTGGATTGGCGGAGGCCAGTACCTGCTCGATCGGGTTTACCGGGGCAGGCGCCACGGGCGGAATCTCATTCCGCTGACTGCGAATACCATTAGGGGTTGAATTAGGGTAAGGCATGGAGGAGGACTCGACAGAGTTGTAGCGGTTGGATGAGGATCGGGATAACGGATGGCCAACCCGATTTGCGTAACCCGTATGCGATGATGGATTACTGGTTTCTTCTTCCATAATCCATTCATAGCCAAGATCGGGAAACCGGCGGATTATTTTCTGGATAATGTCAAAACTAGGGCGATTACGTCCCGACAGAATATGCGAAATACTGGAGCGCTGGACACCAATCTCATCGGCAAAGTATGAGGGAGTCAGGTTCTTATCGATGAGAATCTGTTTAATTTTGTCATTTATAGTCATAACCCGCCTGTTAAATCCTGGCGACAAATATAAACGTAAATAGTTTACATAAAATAAGGGAATCCAATTGATTAAAATAAAAACAGGAATTCAGCCTTGTCAATTGCCAAATTCCTGTACATTAAAATAAGTAAATTGTATAAATGTTAATTTAACAAGTATCCTGTAAATTAGTTAACTTATTATACCGAGACGTTATTTTCCCGAAGGGCATCGTTCAGCGATGTTTTTAAATCAGTCGAGGCTTTACGCTGACCAATGATAATCGCGCACGGCACCTGGTATTCGCCGGCGGGAAACCGTTTAGCATAACTTCCGGGTATAACGACGGAATTAGCAGGGACATACCCTTGGTAGTCGACCGGATGAGTGCCTGTCACATCGATTATTTTCGAAGAACCGGTAATCGTTACCCCAGCACCCAATACGGCCCGTTTGCCAATGTGAGCCCCTTCTACTACAATGCAGCGGGAGCCAATAAAAGCACCATCTTCGATAATAACGGGAGCAGCCTGGGGCGGCTCCAGCACCCCACCAATGCCAACGCCCCCGCTCAGGTGAACGTCTTTGCCAATTTGTGCACAGCTCCCCACGGTAGCCCACGTGTCGACCATCGTACGCTCATCTACATAAGCACCAATGTTTACATAAGAAGGCATAAGAATGACCCCCGGGGCCTGATAGGAACCATAGCGGGCTACGGCCGGTGGGACTACCCGAACCCCTGCTTCGGCGAATCCGGATTTAAGCGGAATCTTATCATTGTAGGAAAAAATGCCGACTTCTTCGGGCTTCATCTGCTGACTGATGAAGTATAACAGAATAGCTTTTTTCACCCATTCGTTCACTGTCCATGGATCAGTCTCATTAGTTGGAGGAGTAGCAACCCGGAGGGCTCCCCTATCTAATTGATTAATAACATCCCGAACAACTTGTAGCGAATCGGGTTTAGCTAATAATTCCCGGTTTGTCCAAATACGCTCAATCTCGTCAATCATTTTAATTAAAGTAAGTATAGAGTAAAAATGTTATAACTTCCTGAATATAAATAACTTATATTTTTTTACAAAATATTATTCTGCCCGATATACACTGATAAATTAACTATAGTTCTATGATGTCAAAGGTAATCAATGCCCATGTATAGTTGAAACATAGCCTTTAAAAATTTTCTAGCTAGGGCCGGTATCTCTCCGCAGGAGACAAAATGAATGACGCATTCGGTAGACTAAAGCAAGACTCTTCCAGATCAGTTTCTGACCCCTATATTAAAGGCAGGATGTTCATATGCGTACCAATGTAGATTTTAGAAGATAGTTAGGAAGGAATCAAAAGCGTTATCGTTTGTGAAGAAAAGGCTAAAGAGTAAATGGTCTCTTCTGCGAGGATCAACCGTACTCATAGTACTCCTTACTGTAGTAACGGAAGTGAAACAATCCGAGTTAAGGTATCCTATAAATGCCAGGATAAAGAACATCAGTTGTATCAACTAAGTAGCGTAGTCACAAGCTAAATGGCCTTGTTTGTTTAGTAGTAGTAAAAGGCAGAAGCAAAGAGAAATAGGGGTAATCGTTAGGTTACGTTTCATAGATTGTTTGTGGAGTAGGAGTTGAGAATGCGAATCAACTAAGTTTGCTATTATCCAAACCTAGCTAATAAGCAGGAAAAGGATACATCCAGAAGAGAGATACTATAAATACTAAAAGCTACTCCCCTACCCGATTGCATTAGTAGTTAAATGCTATTTTAGTAATTTATTAGCATTGTACGAAAAAATTAGCAAAATACGGGTATATTCCTACTAAACACTAGCAAAAACAGCGCAAAATGCTACAAATACTTAGCAATATGGGTAATATTTGCTAATTTTTAGCGAGACTGTATTCTATTTTGCTAAAACCCTCTCCTATTTACTAAATTGCTTTAGCTTCGATTCAGCGTATATATTCTGTATATTTGACCCCGAAAACAAACCAATTTTCATTGTTCATGGAAAAAATACGTGTTGCTATTAATGGATTCGGTCGTATAGGCCGGTTATCCTTCAGAAAATTGCTAGAAAAAGAAAACATCGAGGTTGTAGCCATCAATGACCTTACCGACAATGCGACCTTAGCTCATTTACTAAAATACGATTCTGTTCATGGTAAGTTTGCGGGTGAAGTGACTTCCGACGGCGAAAGTCTAACCGTCAATGGCCAACGCATCCATGCTTATGCCGAACGTGATCCCAAAAATCTCCCCTGGAAAGATCTTAGCATTGATGTAGTCCTGGAATCGACCGGTCGATTCGTCGACGAAGCAGGTGCTGGCCAACACCTGACAGCCGGTGCTAAAAAAGTAGTCATTTCAGCCCCTGCCAAAGGAAACATCCCAACGGTTGTTCTGGGTGTAAACGACGACACCCTGACTGGTGAGGAAACGATTGTATCGAACGCATCCTGCACGACCAATTGCCTGGCCCCAATGGCTAAGGTTCTCGACGATGTGTTTGGGATTGAAAAAGGCTACATGACAACGATCCACGCTTATACAGCTGATCAGAATCTCCAGGATGCGCCCCACTCCGACCTGCGTCGGGCACGGGCGGCCGCACTATCGATCGTCCCCACATCTACGGGCGCTGCTAAAGCTGTCGGCCTGGTTTTACCTCAGCTAAAGGGTAAACTGGACGGATATGCCCTGCGGGTTCCCACGCCAGATGGCTCCCTGACCGACCTCACGGTAATCCTTAAGAAAGAAGCGACGGCAGAAGAAATCAACAATGCCCTCAAAGAAGCCTCTGAAACGTCGTTGAAGGGCTTACTGGAATATACGACCGATCCTATCGTATCCATCGACATCGTTGGCAATTCGCACTCGTGTATTTTCGACTCTAAACTAACAACAGTCAACGGTACGCTGGCCAAAGTAGTAGGCTGGTACGATAACGAATATGGCTATTCGAGCCGGGTGGCTGATTTGATAACGAAGCTATTTAAGTAAGTCAATTACTGATATTACTATTGTTAATTACAAATGTAATGTAGTTTATTTGGTTAAATTAACGGGTGTAGTTTACATAACTGCACCCGTTTTACATTGTAAATAGTTAATTGTAAATCCTTTATCAAAGAAGAGCTGTTCGTATTTCGTTTTAATGCCTAAGTGAATCGTGTTCAATTGTGAATTATACAAGTCAGTTGTATAATGTAAATCGATAAACTTCTCCTCCACCACTTTCGCAAGGCTATATGCAAACAAAGCCGGATTATCGGTTTTAAGGTGCAGGGTGCCCCCATCCACCAATAAGCTTTTATAGACCGTTAGGAAGCGCGGATGGGTCAACCGGTGTTTTTCCTGCTTGGGGCGTGGCTGGGGATCCGGAAAGGTGATCCAGATTTCATTCACCTCAGCGGGCTCAAAAAATTCAGTCAGGAAATTAATGTCCGTGCGTAAAAAGGCAACGTTGGCCAACCCCAGCCGTTGGGCTGCCTGCGCCCCCCGGGCAATACGATCCCCTTTGATATCGACGCCGACGAAGTTCATTTCCGGAAACGCCTGCGCAAGTCCTACGGTATACTCGCCTTTTCCACAAGCCAGCTCCAGCACAATCGGGTTTTCGTTACCAAAATAATCCGTGCGCCAGTGGCCGCGGATGGTTTTATAAAGAGGCTTGCCCGTTTCAAGTACATTCGCACTGTCGGCATTTTGCAGAAATCGGTGGGTTTTACGACGCGTCACGGATTATAAAAATGGTAGTTCGGCAATGGTATAGTTACTGCCCGTTAGTAAAATGAAATCAGTTGGAGCCGCTGCGTCGAGGGCAGCGGCCAGGGCAGCGTTGACGTCTGGAAATGCCTGCCCCCGGCGACCCAACTGAGCCGCTTCGGCCTGCAGGGTTTCGGCGGGTAGCGACCGGGGCGTCTGTGCCTGACAGAAATAATAGACGGCAGTGGTCGGCAAAGCCATCAGTGCGTTCGTCCGGTCTTTGTCAGCCACCATACCCAGCACAATCCGGAGGGTCTGGTAGGGAAAGCTCTCCACCGTTTCCAGTAAAGCCGCTAAGCCAGCCTGATTATGGGCCGTATCCAGCACCACCCTCGGATTCGCCTGAACGGTCTGGAAACGGCCCTGTAAGCCGGTCAGTCCCGTAACGGTCGCCAGCGCCTGAACCAGGGCCGAATCAGCCACAGGGAATTTCGCCTGCAGCGTGGCTACGGTCGCCAGCGCGGCCCCCAGGTTTCGAACCTGGTATTTACCCGTCAGGTCCAGTTGAAGGGCTAGATCCGGTCGGTCAGCGGTCGACACCCGCACCTGTCGGCGTCCGTTCTGTAAGCCCTCATCTGCTATTCCATAAACCTGGTCGGCAAAGCGAATCGGTGCATGAAGCGACTGGGCCACCTCCCGAAATACGGGCTCCGTGTCGGCCTGAGTTTCGCTGATAATGACGGGCACTCCGGCTTTGATGATCCCGGCTTTTTCCCGGGCAATCTGCGGCAATGTGTCGCCTAGTACATCGGTATGGTCGTAGCCGATGTTGGTGATGACCGAAACCTCCGGAGTGATGACATTCGTGGAATCCAGCCGACCGCCCAGGCCTACTTCGATGATGGCCAGATCGACGGCCTGCCGGGAAAAATAATCGAAGGCCATGGCCACGGTCACCTCAAAAAAAGACGGCTCGATGGACTCGATCAGGGCTTGCTGCTGCGTCACGAACGTGGCTACCGCTGCTTCCTCCATCGGTACACCATTGAGCCGGATGCGCTCGGTAAATGACTTCAAATGGGGGGAGGTATACAGCCCAACCCGGTAGCCCGCCGACTGGTAGATGGCCGCCAGCATGTGAGACGTACTGCCTTTCCCGTTGGTACCGGCCACATGAATACTGCGAAACTGCCGCTGGGGATTTCCCAACGCGTCGCACAGGGCCAGGGTATTCCCCAGCCCCGGTTTGATCGCTTTCGGTCCGATCCGGTGAAAAACCGGGAGCCGGCTATACAGGTAGTCGAGCGCTGCCGCGTACTCCATCAATCTTTAGCCTTGATGATAAACGTAATGGTTCCGGTGGCACTGGGTGGCGTAGCGGCTCCCTTGGGCCGGAGTCGGAGTCGCTGGACCGCTTTTCGGTATTGTTCACTCACCGAAGGGCTGACCGTACTCTGCATCTGCCGCACCGACATGATCTCGCCGTCGCCGTTTACCTTGATCTGGAAGACGATCTTACCCGTTTCGTCCGACTCGTCGTTGACGCTGGGTTTACTGGCCATCGACCAGCCCGACACGTCAAAGGCGACCCCCGTAGCGGCTCCGCCCGGGGTCCCGTAAAACTCTTTGGCATTGATTTTACCATTCGGGTTTCCCTTGTCACCTACCCCACTGGCATCGTCTCCGTTGCTGTTGCCCCCGGTGCCGGAGGCTTTGCCTATGGTGCCGTTCGAGCCCCCCCCGCCCGACGATTTCTTGAAAAGTGCATCGTTATTTACAGTTTCGGCTTTTTTGACCGGGGCGGGCGGGGCCGGCCGCTCTACGGGGGCGGTTTCCTTCGGCGCTTCGACCCGTTTGGGTTCGGGCCGCTCGGGTGTGGTCACGGGGCTCTCCGCCTTACTGACGATCAGGGGCTTTTCCGTCGCCACTTTAGCCGGTTTAGCATCGGCTATCCTGGGCGTGGGGGTCACGTGCGTGCGTTCGACCCGCGGAATGGGGTTTGTTTTCGGTTCCGGACGTTTCTCTGCGGGTTTTACTTCTTCCGGATTAGGTGAATTCGATGGCTTGTTATGGGTTTGAATCCGGCCACTCCCGCGGGTGTCGGTGCCAAAGTTTACCTCCACGAACTGAATCGGGGGTGGATTCGGTATCGTTTGCGACAGATGCACCAGCAGCAGTACCGCCACCAGCAGCACATTGATGATGAGGGCACCGGCAAAGGATTTTACCCGGATGTCGTCTTCGTTCTCGAACGTAGTGCGGTTCATAGACCAGGAGTTGGGTTACTGACAGATTTAGAGTATAACGTCGATGCCTCCCCCTTCGTTATAATCCCGGGCGACTCGGCAGGTAGTTTTTAGCAAAGTAACGGAAAATACTAAACCGATGGCCAGACAGGTCCTGCCCTTTACCGATTATGTTTGCAGGTAGAATCTCCTGCATCGTTATGCCCGTCCTTCAACCCATCGTCGACCTCGCCCAACTGCTCTACCAGCGCGGCATCACCCAAATCGTAGTGTGCCCCGGTTCGCGCTCGGCTCCCCTGACCCTGGCCGTCGCCCGTCACCCCAACCTTCGGGTCCGCGTCCTGGCCGACGAACGCTCGGCTGGATTCGTTGCCCTGGGTATGGCCCAGCAAAGCCAGAGCCCGGTCGCGGTGATCTGTACCTCGGGCAGCGCAGTGTACAACCTCGCGCCGGCCGTGGCTGAAGCGTTTTTTCAACAGATACCTCTCCTGCTTTTGACGGCCGACCGGCCGCACGAATGGCTCCACCAGCAGGATGGTCAGACCATCGACCAGCCAGGACTATTCGGTGGGCAGGTCAAACGCGGGTATGATCTGCCCGCCGATTATGGGCATCCGGACGCGCGCTGGTTCATCGAACGGACGGTCAACGAAGCGATCACCCTGACCCAGCTCGCGCCGGCCGGACCCGTCCATATCAACGTACCGCTCCGCGAACCCTTTTACCCCGCTCCGGACGAACCTTTCCACTATGGCTCCGTCCGGACGATCGACACCCTGCCGGCCCAGCCGACCCTGGCTCCTGAAACCTGGCACGCCCTGCGGGATGAATGGGACGCGAGCGAACGTATCCTCATCGCCGTGGGGCAGCACCCGTTCGACCCCGCGCTGACGGCCGTCCTCCGCCAGCTTAGCGACACCTTCGGGGTTCCCATCATTGGGGAAATAACCAGTAATGTGCCGGGCCGGGAAGGCTTCATTACCCATACGGATACGTTTCTAACAGTGTTAGATGAACAAATGGGGGAACGGCTGCGCCCGGATCTGCTCCTGACCATCGGCCATTCGTTCCTGACCCGGAACCTGAAAACGTTTTTCCGACGGTTTCCCGCCCGACGACACTGGCACGTTCAACCAGCGGCAGACCGGATTACGGATGCGTTTCAGAGCCTTACCACGCTGATTCCGGCCCAGCCTCGCCCGTTCCTCGAAAAGCTATTCGCCGACATGGATTACGAACGGTTTCTTCAGGGCAGCGACGAAGAAGACAATACGGCTTATCTGACCAGCTGGCAATCGCTCGACCGAAAGGCCGCTCACCTGGTCGATACGCACCTGGCTCAACCCGATGAGCCTCTTACCGACTGGTCGGGGGTACAGCGGGTGCTGGAACACCTCCCCCCCGATTCACTGCTTCAACTGGCCAACAGCATGCCGGTCCGCTACGCAAACTTATGTGGTGTGCCGGAACGAGCCGGGGTTCGGGTATCGGCCAACCGCGGGGTCAGCGGGATCGACGGCTGCCTGAGTACAGCCGTCGGGGCGGCCCTGACGACGGACCGGCTGGTTACCCTGCTTATCGGGGATATCGCTTTTTTCTACGACCGAAATGCCCTGTGGTCGGCACCCGTCCCCCCGAATTTACGGATTGTCTTACTCAACAACGACGGAGGACATATCTTCCGGATGATCGATGGACCAGGCCGCCAGCCCGAGCTGGAAACGTATTTCGAAACCCCTCATGGATACACGGCCCGCAACACCGCAGCCGATGCGAACCTTACCTATCAGGTATGTGATTCCCGATCCGAGCTGGTTTCGCTCCTACCCGCTTTCTTTGCGCCCGGTCCGCAGGCGAAGCTGCTCGAACTAACCACGGATAAACACCAGAACCATCAGGAGTTTCTGGCGTATAAACTATACCTGAAAAAAATATTGAGTTAAAGTTATAACTAAAACTACAGTTATAGTTTTAGTTATTTCTGAACGAAACGGTCTGATCGAACGAGAAAAAATAGATTAGTAGATTACATGAAAAAAGCGGTGCTGTTACTGGTTGTCTGGCTCTGGGTTCTACCCTTCACGAAAGCGCAGGTGGTTGTGGGCGGAGTCGACGTTAACAAGCTGGATATTCAGTATATCCGGTTGATGGGCTACGATAAATTGACGGGCGTTATGAAAACCTCTTCCGAAGCCGTGGTCTGGCTTGATATAGGGCAGGGAATCGATTTTCGTAAATCGAACGAGTTCCTCAAGCCGGTAAACGACCAGGAACCGGTTCGTTTCAGGTCCGTCACGGAGGTATTGAATTACCTGTATAAAAACGGTTGGGAACTCATCGAGCAGTATCAACTAGATCCTAACTCGTTCCATTATTACATTCTACAGCGACGGAGTTCCGCACCCACCAAATAAGTGCCTGAAAAAGCCGTCCATCGCGCGAGCGATACGCGCGATGGACGGTCCTGTCCCGCTTCCAGTTCGTCGTAGCCGGTTTCGCCAGAAGTCCGCTTCCAACAAAACGAATCCTGGGGTTTATCCCCTACCTTTGTCGTCTGTCCGCAACGGTCTTCACTGACCCAGCCATGGCAGGCCACCGCTTTTCCTCTTTTTTGCAACGGCCAGTTCGTGAAACCAGGTACTTATCTTTCTTCCCTTACCTCACTGCGGGGGATTGCGGCTTTGCTGGTGATCTTTCTGCATATCGACGGGATCGCGTTTCCGCTTCTGCCTCCCCAAATTCCGTTTTTCATCCGGAAAGGTTACCTGTGGGTCGATTTTTTCTTTATGCTCAGTGGGTTCATTATGGTGCATGTCTACGGAACGACTTTTAGCCGGGACATTCGCTGGCCGGCGTTCCGCCGGTTCATGTGGGCACGCTTTGCCCGGATCTATCCGCTGCATCTGGTTTCATTCCTGTGCATGCTGGGGTTTTATGCTTGGTACCAGTCGTCCCATACTCTGACGCCCTTCGATCATGTTCTGTATGATTTAGGTACCATACCCAGCCAGTTACTGCTGCTCCAGGGGATGGGCGTGAATCGGTTCCTGAGCTGGAACGCCCCGTCCTGGTCGATCAGCACCGAGTGGTGGATGTACACGCTGTTCCCCTGGCTGTTGCGGCTGTTCCGACACCCGGCCCGCTGGAAATCCCTGGTTATTCTTTTGGTTATCCTGGCGGGGTATCTGTTTATCCTGTATTACCTCCGTCCGGTATCCACGGCGGCTTCCCCATACCCCGACCCGACAAAACGACATTCGCTCGATGTTACCTACGATTACGGGTTTATCCGGTGTTTGCTCGGTTTTCTCCTCGGCATGCTGCTCCATCAGCTCTACGCCACCAACTGGGGGTATCCGCTCTTGAACCGAAGCGTCCTGGTGGGGCTGGTGAGTCTGCTGATCCTGCTGACGCTGAGCCTCCCGCTGCCAGACATCATCCCCGTTAGCCTGATGGCGCTCCTGGTGCTGTTGAGTGCCTACAACCGGGGCCTGGCCAACCGGGTGCTGACCCTGAAACCGTTGCTGTTTTTGGGCGATATCTCCTATTCGCTCTACCTGATGCACCTGCCCCTGCTGTACGGGATGCTGGTGTACGCCCAACGGTTTGCGTCATTCCGGCAACCGCACGGCTGGATGGGAGTGTGGGCCTATAGCCTGGGGTTTGTCGGCCTGATGCTCCTGGTGGCGACCCTGACCTATCGACTGGTTGAGCTGCCGGCCCGGAGAAAACTGAACCAGCTGATCGGTCAGCATATTCACTCAGAAAAAAAACTGCTTTCCTGATCCAGGGCGCCCCCGGCGCCGACCGTAAAAACCGCCGGTGATTCCAACCGTTGGGGCCGAAACCGGGTCCTTCGACCATACCAAGCCCGTTATTCTGGATGAAAAACCCGTTACGTCTTCTGCTGCTAAGTCTGTGCTGGACTGCCTGCCAATCCAGCGACCCCGCCGTATTTGGGGTAGACCCCCAACTGAGTCAATATACCGATGAGGCCCCCATGACCCGGAAGCTTTTTTGCAACTCGGTCAACTGCGAGAATCCGCTCAATCAGGAAGTGTATGCGTACGACCAAACCGGTAAACTTACCCGCATGGAGCAATGGGGCCGCATGGCGTCGGGAGCCCTGGAGCGGTATGCCTACACAGACTACCACTACGACCCCAGTGGGTTGCTGATCGGCAAGACCGGGTACGGCCTCTACGGCAGTGACAACCGCTGGGTAGCCACCGCCGAATCGGAATATAGCTACGCGCAGGGGGTACTGACAGAGGAACGTACGTATTATCATCAGCACAATCCGGAACAACGGGTACTGACCGGACTGGTTACCTACGACATCCAGGATGGGCTGAAAGTTGGGCAGCGCTGGTACGACGACCAACAGAAATTATCCCGGCGCGTGGTCAACGAGTACAGGAACAAGGTGCTCATCCGCGAAACCTGGCTGGACGCATCGGACACCCCCTTCCGCCGGTTCGATCACCAGTTTGCGGGCAATCGCCGGCAAGTGGTCGAGCACCTGCCCGGCTCGACGGAGCAGATTTCGATGGTCGAGAAAACCTACGATTCCCAGGGACGGCTCAGCAGCGAGGAAACGAAAGTGATCAACCCCCTGCTGTGCGCCATGCAGGCGGGAATCATTCGGTATCTGTACTGAGCAGAAAATCCACCCGGGTACTGCCTCAAAGGCCGGATTCCAGCCTGGGGTTGGGGTAGCACCCGGGTGAGGGCTATTCAGTTCGTAAGGTCTTTACCGGGTTCATCAGGGCGGCTTTGACACTCCGGAACCCAACGGTCAGCAGCGCCACGAGGAACGTGATCAGGATCGCCAGGATAAAAATGCCCGCGCCGGGTTCGATCCGATACACAAAACCGGCCAGCCATTCCTTCATGGCCCACCACGCCAGGGGAGCCGCCACCAAAAACGCGAGTAGCAGCAACTGGAAAAACTCTTTGCCAAATAGCCAGAGGATGCTGCCGGTACTCGCGCCCAGCACTTTCCGAACGCCGATTTCCTTTGTTTTCTGGGCCGCCATAAACGATACCAGCCCGTAAAGCCCCAGACAGCCCACGAAAATCGCAATCCCTGCAAACCCCTGAATCAGCAGGAGAAGTATCGTGTCCAGTTTGTAAAACCGCTCGATGTCCTCATCCAGAAACCGGTAGCTAAACATGGAAGCCGGGTACATGGCTTTCCAGGCTTTTTCCAGACCCACCAGCGTCGGCCCTAGCGTAGCTGGATTTACTTTTACCCCGCAGCTCCCGTACACCTCACCCCAGGTGGTCAGACAAAGCGGTTCAATAGCGACGTGAAACGACTTAAAGTGAAAGTCCTTCATCACCCCCACAATGGTGCCTGGCCGGTTGTTAATCGTCGCCGATTTGCCAATCACCGCCTTGGGGGAGGCTAGTCCAAGGGCTTTGACGGCCGTTTCATTGAGCAGATACTCCCGGATCGTGTCCGAAGGATTCAGGTTGCGACCCGCCAGAATGGGGATGTTGAAGGCGGGGATGTAGTGATGATCACCGGATTTAGTGGCTATACTAAAATCTTCGGCTTTGGGGCGGGAATCAAACAGAAACGTGGTGCTTCCTATGGCTTCGGAGGCCGGTGGGGAATTGAAAAATGTTACGTTTTCTACCCCGGATAGTTCTGAAAACTGAGCCCTTAAGGTATTGAGCTTCGCGGTTTTATTATCAGGCACCGGCAGAATGACGATCGCTTCTTTGCGAAAGCCCAGATCGGCCTGCTCAGAATAGCGCAGTTGATGGGTAATGATGAGCGTACCGATGATAAGCAATTGCGAGATGGCAAACTGCGCGACCACCAACCCTTTTCGCAGCGAGAAGCCGCCAACCGCTCGTTGGGAGAGGCCGCCTTTCAGCGCCAGCACGGGTTGAAAACGAGCCAGAATCAGACCGGGATAAGCGCCCGAACAGAAAATGACGATCAGCAGCAGCCCGGCCAAAAAGCTCAGTAGAGCCGGGTCGGTGAAGGGATGGAGTACAAGTTGTAACTCAAACCACTGATTGACAACCGGCAGGGCCAAATACGCTAAGCCCAGGGCGATCACCAGCGCCAATCCAGCCAGGAGCGCGGTTTCGGTTATAAACTGCCAGAAAACCGCGCCCCGCTCACTGCCCAAGGCTTTGCGCACCCCGATTTCGCGGGAACGCCCCAGGGCCTGAGCCGTGGCCAAGTTAATAAAATTGACGCAGGCCGTCAGAACCAGGAAAAAGCCGATCAAGCCAAAGGTCCACAGGTTTTTTTTGTCGGTTTGTCCCCGCAGTTTGGGATTAAAATGGATGTCGGCGAGCGGCTGTAGTTTGAATCGAAACTGCCTGGCATTCGCCTGATCGTAGTATTTAGCTGAAATAGCCGGCAGAATACTGGAATTGACCAGATCGGCTGATACCCCCGGTTTGAGCCGGATAAAACATTGCATCTCTTTATTGAACCCCAACCACCAGTCTTTTTCGACCATCCAGGGGCTGTGGTCCTGCAAATTGCTAAAGGGAAGGTAGATCTGGGAATGAAAATAAGTGTTGGGCGGCAGGTTGGCCAGGATGCCCGTTATCTTGACGACCAACGCATCGATGTGCAGAAGCTGCCCCACCGGGTCTTCATCCCCAAAATATTGTTTGGCGATCCGCTCGGTGATCAGGGCCGTATTTCGTTCCTGCAAAGCGGTTTGGAGATTTCCCCGGAGAAGGGGAAAATTAAACATGGCGAGAAACTCCGGATCGGCAAAGGCGAGATCTTCTTCAAACTTCTTCTGGGGTGTTACCGTCACGACTCGATCGTTCAGAAAGGCAATTCGCCCGACTTGATCGGCTACGTCATACCCCTTTCGGAAGGCTTCGCCCATGGGATTGGGCACGCCCGTGCTGTAAGTCACTTTTTGGGTATGCAGCTCGGTCGTAATGCGATAGATGCGCTCCTGGTTGGGGTGGAAGGTATCAAAGCTCAAATGGTAGGTAATTAATGTAAAAATCAGAATGGCACAGCCAATCCCCAGACTCAGGCTCACTAGGTTGATCAGCGTGTAGGTTTTGTGCTTACTGAGTTTTCTGAACGCGATTTTCACATCATTGCTAAGCATAACCATAGGGTTTGGTGGTGAATAATTAGTTGGTTTCGAGCGTACATAAGAAGGTTGGGCTTGTTTGCGCCAGAGCCGGGGATGCAACAGCAGCAGCGTTTCCAGCCCATATAGTAGCCTCGCCTGGGTAACGCCATATCGCTGGACTCGCCGTTGAAATAATTCATACAGATCCCCCAACACTTCGTCCCGCAGGTGAGACGCCGTCAGTCGGGTGAGCAACCGCTCGGCCCAGCGTGGCGGAGCCAGCTGTCTGCCTGAATAAGGTTTATTCGTTCGATTCATGATCAGTAATCAAAAGCGGTTTTGGGAATACTGTCCCACAGTTCATTGCGGATACGTCGCGCTTCCTGCAGGGCTTGTTGGCCCGCCATGGTCACTCTAAACAAGCGTTTGCTGCGGCCACCCCGCTCAGGGGTCGGTTCGCTAAAGCGGGACTGAAGTAGTCCTTTTTCTTCCAGGCGCTGCATAGTCCGATGTACAACACCTAAGCTTACAGGTCGCTCTAAGCGCTCGCTCAGTTCATCCAGAACGGCTACGCCGTAGGCATCATCGTAGAGCCGGGCAATCGTCAGCAGCACGATCTCTTCGAACTCCCCTAATTGAGTACCTTTCATAAGTTGACGGAAGATCTGACTGAAGAATTAAATATGTTTCCCTTTTGCATGGCAAATCAAAGGCCAACCGCCTTGATCGACTCCAGACGCCTGAAAAGCGCGTTTTAGGGTTTCGGTATTATTTTTTTCGTCCGTTTCCGGACGGTATCCTGTCCAGATTTGGACGGTTGTTGGGCTAAGCGCTACGTACTTGTAGAGGGGGTTAAATTTAATCTGAATCAAATTTGATGAGCGACACTGCGATCCTGCAGGGCGGTTCGGGGATTTCTCCAGTGCCGGGGAAAATGAAAAATGACCAGAAAATCCGGGTCGACAAACGCAACGTCTTTTTCAAACTTTTGCCGGCTACACAGCAACCAACCGCTTGTCCGTGACGGCGATCCGACCTTGTCGGCGACCTGGTATCCAGTTTGAAAGGGCTCCCCCATCGGATTCAGGACGCCCGTGCTGTGGGTGAGATTATGGTTGTGTAGTTCGGTATAAATCCGGTAGATCCGGGCTTGGTTTGCGTGGAAGGTAAAGAGCAGGGTCGCACAGGCAAACCCGAGGCTCAGGTTTACCACACGTACTCGTTACGTTTGTCAGGCGCCCCATAGCAGTACGATATCGGTTGGAATCTGCCCCCACAACTGGCTGCGCACCTGCCGGCACTCGACCAGGGCCCGTTGCCCGGCCACCGTGACGGTAAACAGCCGCTTTTGGCGCCCACCCCGCTCGGCTGTGGCTCCGCCCATCCGGGAGGAAACGTAGCCTTTCTCCGCCAGCCGTTGCAGGGTCGTGTGGACGGTAGGAAAGCTGATGCTACGACCCAACTGCTGCTCGATGGTTTGGGTAATCGAGGCACAGTACGCTGATTCCTGCAGGGCGGCAACCGTCAGCAGCACCACTTCCTCCAGCTCCCCCAAAAAGGCTCGTTTCATAATAGACTAGACTGGTTTGGTCCGGGCTGGCCCGCCGGGCCGTCATTAGTATAGTGTTTGTCGGGCAAATAGCGATCCAAACGGACCAAAACAGGCCAGCAGCCGTATAGAACGCGAACACAGGACTGTACGGAACGACCAGCTGTCCAGAAATGGACAGCTGGTCGTTCAGAAACGGACAGCAGACGGGGGGGCTATCGAGGGCAGTGGCGCGCCCGTTCTTGGCGCGCCAGTTCGTCTCCGGCCCGGTCGCCCCGCTGCCAGGCCTCACAGGCCCCGCCGGAGTTACCCGTGGCCCATTCGGCCGTACCGATGGCGTAATAAAGCTGGTCGACCGAGGCATCGAGCCGTTCGGCCCGGCGGAGTGCGGGCAGGGCTTTTGCGGGCTGGTGCTGGTCCAGCCAGTAGAGCCCCAGGGTTCGGTGAGCCCAGGCATTCTGATCATCGCGCCGAAGGGATTCTTCGACCAGTGGGAGCGCTTCCGCCGGTCGGTGTAGTTTCAGGAGCAGGTAGGCTTTGTTATTCAGGTAGTACGGCTGCCGGGGCTGCCGGACCAGCGCCCGCTCGACGTAAGACAGGGCGTCGGCAAAGTGGCCGGTGCGGGCCAGCAGCAGGCTCAGGTTGTTCAGGGCGGCATCCTGAGCTGGATTCAGTTGCAGCGCCCGCCGGATGTCCCGTTCGGCCGGTTCGTACGCTTGCTGGCTGAAGAAAAAGGCTCCGCGGTTGGTCAGGGCCTCGACGTTATCCGGCTGGAGTTGCAGGGCACGGTCGTAGGCCGCCTGCGCCAGGGCCGGTTTGTTCAGCCGTACGTAGGTATCGCCCAGGCGAGTCTGGTAAAAGGTCGAATCCTGGTATTGGTTTCCGATGCGTTCGAGATCGGTCAGGCTCCCGGCCGCGTCGCCGGTTTCCAGTCGTACTTCCGCCCGATTCAGGTAAGCGGGGCCAAAATCAGGGTCGGCCTGAATCGCCCGGCTGTAATCAGCCAGGGCTCCTTCGTGGTCGTCGTTTCGGAAGCGGGCCAGCCCCCGATTGTTGAAGGCATCGGCGAAGTCCGGCTTTTTAGCCAGCGCTTCCGTATAATACCGGATGGCCTGGGTATACTCCCGCTTCTGGAGTTGCAGATTCCCCTTCAGAAAAAACTGAGCGGCTTCGTCCGTGTTGTCGGCACAGGAGAGCAGTATTAATGAATAATGAATAATGAATAATGAGGCAATGGCCCGTCGATTGAATCGACCCATTATTTTTGTTCTCTCACGGATGCACAGCCATGCCCGGCATCCATTTTTCATTATCCATTGTACATTTTTCATTACCATACTCATGCGTTTTGTCCAGGAAATCCCCCACCCCCAGTTCCGCATTGGTCTTTATGCCTGGAATGGCAAATATATCGTCAAAATCGAATCGGGGCCCTATGAACAGACTTATAAGATTCAGGAACTGGACCTGACGGACCCCGCCCTGGTACCGACGATGCTCGATTCGGAATTTCTGGAGCGGGTAACTACCCGCTTTCAGGAAATGGCAGCCGACTGGCAGGCCACCGGCGACCGGAATGACGTATTCTGACCGGAGATCGGTGCGGATTCGCGCGGAGCCGTACCGGGCCGGAAAAACAAATGGTCGGCCGGAAACGCTGATGCGTCCGGCCGACCATTTGCTTATATCCAGTTGCTTGCCCTGGTGATCAGTTAGGCAGGTTGTAGGCCTGTTTGACAGCTGCGTAATCCTTGAAGTCAACCGCACCTTGTCGGCCGCTTTTCACATTCCCCATCACGACAACGATCCGGTACTGCGGCAAGGTGGTAAACAAACTCCGGTAAAAATCGGTGGTTTTGTTGGCCACGTCGGCAATCGGGGTATACGCGTCCCGGCTGCTGTCGTAATAGCCCGTTGTCAGGGTTATTTTAGGCGCGAAATAATTCTGGCCCAGGTTATCCGTGGTAATCTGATAATCGGTATAATCCGAAAACTTACTGGTCGTTCGGCCCGGAATTTTGACACTGGCGTACGGAACGGTATTGGCCGCGATCCGCTCATTGAGCACATAATTCTGGGTGGTTTGATCGAAGCTCAGGGCACCGAATTTATAGTACACCGTAATCAGCCCCTGGTTAATGGCGGAAGCCGACAGAATCGAACTGGTGGTAGCGGCTGGCGACAGATCGACTACGCTCAGGTCGGGGTGCGCGAAGACGTTACCTGATACATCCATGGTCTTCCATTCAGTATACATAACGTTGGCGTTGCCCATAGGGCCGGTGGCGCCGGCTACCCCGCTGGCACCGGCCGGGCCCGTTGCCCCCGCTGCTCCGGTAGCACCTGTCGGACCCGCTGGCCCCTGTGGACCCGCCGGGCCCTCCGGACCTTTACAGGAAACCACCAGCATGAGCAATAAGGCAAAAAGTCCAGCAGTCGTCTGAACAAAATAAGAAAAACGTACTTTCATAATTTTACGAGTTATAAATTGAATTGAACACACAACGTAGTTTAGATAGAGTTCGCCCGAAAATCGCGTCAATATACGGCAAAGTTGCTCAATTCGTGCTTTTTTACCAATCACAGCAACTTATTTTATAGAATTAAAACTACAATTACCAAATAGATGTTTACAGACAACGTATGTATTTGTTCGGATTCCGGGGTTCATTTCCCCCAGTCAGGCCCTGTCAATACTGGGCGTCAGCCGCGTTCACGGCAGCTTTTCATAACCATTCTTTATCGTCCATAACCAGAAGTTGGGCATTTACCGAACCCAATCGGCGTAATAAATAGTTAGTATTGTACGATGAAGATGCGCTGGTTAGAGCCAGCGTTTCGTTTTACCAGTATAGTTGATTAATTCTATAGACAATATACCTTTATGGCTATCCAGCTAACCGATACCGTAAGTCAGGCCGCCCGGCGCGACATTCTCGATCTGGAGCAGAAGATCCGTTCCTTCGGTCAGGGGGATATGGCGGAGGAAGCTTTCCGGAAATTCCGCCTAACGCGGGGTGTATACGGTCAGCGGCAACCCGGTGTGCAGATGATCCGGATCAAACTCCCCCACGGCCGCATCACCGCCGATCAGTTGATCCGCATTGCCGATCTATCGGATCGGTACGCCACGGGAAACCTGCACGCGACTACCCGCCAGGACATCCAGCTCCACTTTGTCAAACTGGCCGATTCGCCCCAGCTCTGGGCCGATCTGGAAGACGCGGGCATCACCCTGAAAGAAGCCTGTGGCAACACGGTCCGGAACGTGACGGGATCGGCCCGTGCCGGTATCGATCCCGACGAGCCGTTCGACATTACCCCCTACGCCCATACCATCTTCGACTATTTCCTGCGGAATCCGATCTGTCAGGACATGGGTCGCAAGTTCAAAATTTCCCTCTCGTCGAGTGAGAAAGATTCGGCTTACGGCTACATGCACGACGTGGGGCTGGTGGCCCGGCTGCAGGACGGCCGACGGGGCTTTAAGGTGATGCTGGGCGGTGGCTTGGGTGCGCAGCCCTTCGCGGCTCAGACGGCCTTCGAATTTCTGGACGAAGATCGGGTGATTCCGTTCATCGAAGGAGTGATCCGCGTATTCGACCGGTACGGCGAGCGGCAGAAACGCCACAAAGCCCGGATGAAATACCTGCTCAACGACATTGGCCTGGAGGAATTACTCCGCCGGATCGGGGAAGAAACCCCTGCCCTGCGGGTAAAAGCCCTGTCCGTCGACGAAAACGCTGGCAATGGCCGCTTTGCGCCTGCCCCGGCTGCCCGTCCCGATGCGCCCCCGGTAGATACGCTCGCGGGCAGCGAGGCCTTCAACCGCTGGTTGAAAACGAACGTCTTCGAGCAGAAACAGGCGGGTTGGTATGCCGTACAGCTACGGGTACTGCTGGGGGATATGTCGTCCGACACGGCCCGGGCGCTGGCCCAGGTAGTCAGACGGTATGCCGCCGACGACATCCGGGTGACCGTCAATCAGGGGTATCTGCTCCGCTTCGTCAAGCCCGAAGATCTACCCGCTATATACGAAGCCCTGACCGCCCTGGGCCTGTCCGACCCCGGTTTCGATACCACCGCCGACATTACAACCTGCCCCGGCACGGATACCTGTAACCTGGCCATCTCGAGCAGCTACGGCATCACCCGGGCGCTGGAAAAACTGATGCACGACGAGTTTCCGGACCTGGTCTTCAATGACGATATCAAAATCAAGATTTCGGGTTGTATGAACGGTTGCGGTCAGCACTCCGTCGCGAACATCGGCTACCACGGTTCTTCCCTGAAGAATGGGGCTTACGTGCTCCCGGCTCTTCAGGTATTGCTGGGTGGTGGTTTCAACGGTAAAGGCGAAGGGCTGATTGCGGATAAAGTGATCAAGATTCCGGCCAAACGGGGCCCCGATTCACTGCGGTTCCTGCTGCGCGACTTCGACGCCAATGCCTTCGACGGAGAATATTACAGTGACTACTACGGTCGTCAGGGGAAAAATTATTTTTACCAGTTGCTGAAACCGCTCGCCGATCTGAAAACCCTGGTTGACAGCGATTACATCGACTGGGATCATACCGAACAGTACGTGACGGAAGTAGGAATTGGTGAGTGCGCCAGCGTTCTCATCGACCTGGTCGCCACGACCCTGACCGAAGCTTCGGACAAACTCGGCTGGGCGCGGGAAGCCCTCGCCGAAAGCCGCTGGGCCGACGCGTTGTACCATGCCTATAACGTTTTCATCACCGGCGCCAAAGCGGGTCTGATGAGCCGGGATATTCCCACGAACACCCAACACGGCATCGTCAGCGATTTTGACCGGGCATTCCTGGGTGAAACGGATTTCCATCAGGCCGAAGGCGAATTTAAAAACCTGGTATTCAGCATCAACCGGCAGGAGCCATCGGAAGCGTTTGCCAGTCGGTTCCTGGCGCAGGCCGAAGCGTTCCTGCAAGCCGTTCAGGCCTACCGGGAAGGTCAGATCGAACGGGAAGGCTTGCCCGAACTGCAAACCTTATCCCAAGCGCAGGACAGCTAAACCAATGAATAATGGATAATGAATAATGAAAAGTTAGCCTACTCCACTCATTATCCATTATTCATTAATCATTATCCATTAAACGATGAAACTTACTCTTGTAGGAGCGGGTCCGGGCGATCCGGATTTGATTACGGTAAAGGGAATCCGGGCGTTGCAGCAGGCCGATGTGGTGATGTATGACGCGCTGGTGCATCCCGATTTACTGGAATACTGTCGCCCGGATACGCTTAAAGTGTATGTAGGCAAGCGCCGGGGCGCGTACTCCTGCATGCAGGAAGATATCAACCCGCTGATCGTGCACTACGCCCGGCAGTATGGGCAGGTCGTGCGGTTGAAAGGCGGGGATTCGTTCGTCTTCGGACGGGGCTACGAAGAAATCGACTTTGCCCGGCAGCACGGGATCGAGACCGACGTCATTCCCGGTCTCTCCAGCAGCTACGCGGTTCCGGCTTCGGCGGGGATTCCGCTGACCACCCGGGGCGTTTCGGAAAGCTTCTGGGTGGTAACGGGTACGACCAAAGATGGCCAGTTTTCGATTGATCTGAGGCTGGCCGCTCAGTCGTCGGCAACGGTCGTCATATTGATGGGTATGCATAAACTGGCCGACATTGTGGCGGTTTTCGCTGGCTATGGTAAGGCCGATACGCCCGTCGCCGTCATTCAGAACGGCACCCTACCCGACGAACGGATGGTATCGGGCACGGTCCGGGATATTCTCGACAAAGTAAACGAAACCGGAATCGGCAACCCAGCCATCATTGTGGTAGGTGCCGTAGCCGGGCTTCCCCAGCTTAACGGGCAGGCGCTGCAGGCGGCAATCCGGGCGAATGAATAGCCTCTGTAAGCCGGGCACGGATTTAAAGGCTATGGGTCGTATCGATCATTCCCCGGCATCTGTGGGTTCCGGAGCGGAAGCTTTCCGGGTACGGGGTATGACCCGCTCCAGCGGCATGGAGCGGGGCGCCGATAAGACCAGCGGTACGTCTTCTGTCACGACGTTGCTGGTGTCCAGGCCATAAGTGGCCTGCGTCGATAAGGCTATGTGTTTCAGGGCCATATACCCTTTCATAATCAGTTGCCGACGGGCCGACAGTTCGTTGTCGTAGGACAGAAACCGCTGGAACAGCACAAACCGGAAATCGCCGGGCACCCGGTGTACGTTCAACGACTGGTAGCGGCTTTCCACCGTCACTTCCTGGTTCTCGACCAGGTCTTTCACCACCATCCGGAAGAGGAGATTGATGCGGGGTTCGATGCGGAAGCCCAGGTAAAAGGTCACGAAATAAACGTCTTCTTTCGCCAGCGTATCGACTTTATACCGCATCATATACGGTTTATCCTCAACGACGACGTGAATGAACCAGTAGATATCCGCTCGCTTGGGGGCCCGGTTCAGGATAGAGTACAGGATTTCTGCTTCGATTTCCCGGGCGTCGGGGGCGGTGGTCATGTACACCAGATGGGTGGCAAACTTCGGGATCTCGAAATCGTTGCTTAGTGCTTTCAGAATTGGCAGGTTATCCGGCAGGGAGTCGTACCGGATAAAGCTTTGCACGATCGTCTCGCCCTGGTGCCAGAACCACATCATGGCCATCAGCAACAGCCCCAGGGTAATGGATATCCAGCCCCCCTCTTCAAACTTCACCAGGTTGGCGATCAGGAACGTCGTCTCGACGATTAAAAACACGACCGTAATCAGCCCGGTCGCCAGGGAATTGACGTTTTTATGCCGCAGATAGGCGTTGATGAGAACGGTCGACATCAGCATCGTCAGCGTCACGGCCAGCCCGAACGCGGCTTCCATATTCTTGGATTCGCGGAAATGCAGCACGATCAGGATGCAGCCAACCATTAGTCCCCAGTTGACGAAGGGAACGTAGAGCTGTCCCCGCTCGTCGGAGGGGTACGCTACCCGCTGCCGGGGCCAGAAACTCAGCCGCATGGCTTCTCCAACGAGGGTAAATGCCCCACTAATGAGCGCCTGCGACGCAATGATCGTCGCAAGCGTGGCCAGGATAATACTGAACACCACCAGCGACGGCGGGACAATACTATAGAACGGACTGGTGTCGCTGAGTGATTTTCCGAGGTGTTGCATCAGCCAGGCCGTTTGGCCGGCGTAGGACAGCAGCAGGGTCAGCTTCACGTACCCCCAGCTCATCCGAATATTTCCCCGCCCGCAGTGACCCATATCCGAATACAGCGCTTCGGCCCCGGTCGTACAGAGGAACACCCCACCCAGCAGCCAGAATCCGCCGGGGTACTCGATCAGAAATCGGGCACCGTACCACGGATTAATGGCCTTCAGCACCATGGGGTAATGCAGCAGGCTCAGGAAACCGATGACCCCGATAAATGAAAACCAGACCAGCATCACCGGCCCAAACAGGCGACCCAGTTGCTGGGTACCGAACTGCTGTGCGATAAACAGCACCACCAGAATCCCGATGACGATCGGCACCGTATCGAGTTTGGGTTCGAAGATCAGGAGTCCTTCGATCGCCGAGGCTACGGAAATAGGGGGCGTAATGAGCCCGTCCGCCAGCAGAAACGACCCGCCAATAATGGCTGGGTACATCAGCCACGGCCCCGCATGTTTCCGCACCAGCGCGTAGAGGGAAAAAATCCCCCCTTCTCCGTTGTTATCGGCCCGCAGGGTAATAACTACGTATTTGATCGTGGTTTGCAGGGTAAGCGTCCAGATCACGCAGGAAAGAGTACCCAAGACCAGGGTTTCGGACAGTTCCCGCCCCCGCATGACGGCCGACAGGGTGTACAGTGGCGAAGTGCCGATATCCCCAAAAACAATCCCGATGGCTACCAGCAGCCCCTGTGGTGATACTTTGTTGATCGAATGTGCGGCCATAGCTACGGAATTGCCTGCTGACGGGAAGGTGGACTGCTAGGTAAACCACTTTTCGAACGGCTCATCCATTAAAACCCGATTAAAGTAAGGCAATAGAGCACCGAATCAGGGCTGTAGGATCCGAAGGAGGTCATCCGTCGTCCCTTTCGTCTGCTCGCCACTGAGCATATTTTTGATCGTCAATTGTCCGGTCTGCACCTCCTCGGAGCCAATCAGTACCACATACGGGATGGCTTTGGCATTGGCATAGTCGAGCATTTTCTTCACCTTCGCTATATCAGGGTACACTTCGGCCGGGATGCGGGTGGAGCGAAGCCGGCTCACCAGGGGCAGGGCAACCACCCGGGCGTCGGCATCGAACGGTACGATGAGTACCTGCGTCCCCTGGCTGGTGTTGGCCGGGAAGAGTTGCAGTTCATCCATTACGTCATAAATCCGATCTACACCAAAGGAAATCCCGACGCCCGACACACCCGGCATGCCAAATGCACCGGTCAGGTTGTCGTAACGCCCCCCTCCGCTGACGCTGCCGATCTGCACGCCATTCGCTTTCACTTCAAAAATCGCTCCGGTATAATACGACAGGCCACGCGCCAGCGTCGGATCGATCTCCACCCGGGCGTCGGCAAGCCCGAACTGGTCGACTAAGTAAAGTGTTTCTTTAAGTTCGCGAATGCCCTGCTGCGCCGTTTCGGAGGATTTCAGCCAGGTCTGTAACTGCTCAAGGACTCCACTTGGGTGGCTGGTTTCGACCGTAAACAGGGGCGCCAGTTGCGCCAGGGATGCGTCTGAAAACCCTCGCGATCGCAGCTCATCCAGTACCTTCTCCTGACCGATCTTATCCAGCTTATCGATCGCTACGGAAAGCGTCCCCTCCTGCCCCAGCGCACCGATGACCTCGGCGATACCCGCCAGGATCTTCCGGTTATTGAGTTTAAGGGTAAAATTGTCGACCTTCAGATTCCGGAATACCTCGTGGATCATCAGCACGATTTCGGCTTCGCAAAGCAGCGAGTCGGTGCCCACCACATCGGCATCGCACTGATAAAATTCCCGGTAGCGGCCTTTCTGGGGTCGGTCGGCCCGCCAGACGGGTTGCATCTGATACCGCTTGAACGGCATCGTGAGGGCATTCCGGTTCATGACTACGTACCGGGCGAAAGGTACTGTCAAATCATAGCGCAACCCTTTTTCAGCAATTTTCGGGGTCAGTTTTTTCGATCCCTGAGCTACGTCCAGTTCAGTCAGGCCGGCGGCATAATCGCCGGAGTTCAGGATTTTAAACAAAAGCTGATCCCCCTCGTCGCCGTATTTCCCCATCAGCGTCGACAGGTTTTCCATCGACGGGGTTTCGAGGGGCTGAAAGGCAAATTGCTGGAAGGTCTGGCGGATGGTATCGAGAATAAAAAGCCGTTTGCGCATCTGCTCCGGCCCGAAATCACGAGTTCCTTTGGGTAATGTCGGTTTTTGCATGGCGCAAAAATAAGCGACAGGCCTACAGGATGAACACGCGTTGGCTGAATCTTCACAACGGAAGTGACCCGAAGACTATAAAAATTTGCTTCATGCAGCGAACCTGTGAAAAAAAACCGTATTTTTGCGGCTCCATTTCGAACCGATCTAGTAAAACGATAGCATCATGGCAGTAACTGAATTAAAACGGAAGGCTCGGCGGAACCGCGCCATTGCGAACAACAAAACCAACGCAATCAAGCAACTGTTGCGCAAGCCCGTCATTAAAAATGTGGATGTAGAAGCGATCAAGGCTTCTTTTGCCGAAAAACAGGCCTCGAAATAAGCGCCCACCGGATGACAATTTGGGCATGAGTCAACAGACTGGAGCCCGCGCCAATTTACTTAACCTCGCCTTTTCCCGGCGAGGTTTTTCGTTTCTGAAGCAGTCTGGCCCATTCCCGATCCCGCTTTTTCATTTCCCGGCGGACGAACCGACGATAATCCAGCTGCGCCCGGTAGCGAATGGCCTGCCCAAAGAGCAACAGACCACCGTTGATCAGGATCAGGCTGTAAATCCCCCACAACAACCATTGCCGAACCGGTGCCCCCTGGTGCCGGACCTCGGCGGCTTCGCTGAACACGCACAGCCCCGCGCTGAACAGCAACAATCCCAAAGGAGCCACGATGAGCCCCTTGGTTCGGGTGCTCATGCGTTTGACTAATCGTTGACCGGGCGGTTTTTCAAGCTTTGCCATGGAATAAGCGGAAAGGAGCGTACTACTATAACGAACAGAAATCCGGGTTTATTCGGTTCAGGCCGGGCCGGCGACCTATCTACGACGGATAATCGATGGTGGCCCCGGTCTCCCGAAAATGGCGGGGTTCGCGCAGGCGTTTCCAGCCCTCGCTTAGAAAACCGATGCCGTAGCCGATCAGTTGTACAAAGGCCGCTTCCACACTGAGCAACCCCACTTGCAGGCTTTGTTCCCTACGCCAGGCATCGATGAAATTGAGCAGGGCAAATACCCCAAGTACCGCAACCGACGCGCCAAACAAAACCGGACTGACAAAGGCCCAGATCGGCACAAAAGCGACAAACAGGGTAAACAGAGCCGGAAATGTATGCACCAGCTTTAGCTCACCAGGATAATAGCGGGCGATGTTGATGCGGGCGCGGCCAAAAAAACGCAGCTGCCGAAAAAACTGCCCGAAACTCGTTCGGCGTTTGTGGAAAATATAGGCTTCCGGGATCAGCCCCGTTCGGAACCCATTTTGAATGATCCGGATCGCGAACTCGATGTCCTCTCCCATTCGGCTCAGGGTATACCCACGGGTTCGTTCCCACACGGCCCGCGACAGTCCCATGTTGAAACTGCGCGGATGATACGTGCCGCCCAGGTTTTTCTTACTGCCCCGGATGCCGCCCGTCGTAAAAGGCGAAGTCATGGAATAACTGATGGCTTTCTGAACGGGGGTAAAACTAGGATGCGCCCGATCGGGTCCACCGTACGCATCGAGCCAATGGGCGGTCAGGTGATCGTTGACCGTAGCGAAGTAATGAGGGGGCACCAGCGCGTCGGAGTCGAAAATAACGAAATACTCGCCCGTCGCCCGCTCGAAACCATAATTCCGCGTAAATCCCTGCCCTGAATTTTCTTTAAAAAAATACCGGATGGCAAGCTGACCGGCAAATTCCGTCACCACCCGGTCGGCTTTCTGAGTCGAGCCGTCCTCGATCACGAGCACTTCGAAATTCCGGTACGTTTGTTTCGTCAGACTCTCCAGCAGTTCGCGCAGTTCGTCCGGGCGGTTATAAACGGGGATGATAACGGAAAAATACATAGTATGGGTAGTGGGTAATGAATAATGGACAATGAATAATGGATAATGCCTGGCGGGCGAAAAGGCCTTCATTATCCATTATTCATTGTCCATTATTCATTACTAATTATTTCCAGCAGGCTTTCTTCGTTGGCCTGGATGATCTGATCGACCAGCTCATCGGTCAGGGCAACGGACAGGAATAAACTTTCATACTGAGAGGGAGCTAAATAGACTCCCCGCTTGAGCATGGCGTGAAAATACCGCCCAAATGTCGGCAGATCGCAGGTTTTTGCTTCTGAGAAATTCGTCACCGGCCGTTCGGTCATGAACAAGGTAAACATGGACCCGATGTGGTTGATGGTGTAATTCAGATCCATTTTTTCCAGGGTCGACCGGAACCCAGTTGTCAACCGCTCGCCGATCGTCTCCAGGCGGGTATATACCTCCGGATGCCCCTGCAGGTGCCGCAGCATCGCCAGTCCCGCCGACATGGCAATCGGATTGCCCGATAATGTACCGGCCTGGTAGACCGGGCCGGCCGGCGACACGATGTTCATGATCTCCGCCCGGCCGCCGTAGGCCCCGACCGGCATCCCGCCCCCGATGATTTTCCCCAGGGTGGTCAGATCCGGCCGGATACCGAACCGCTCCTGCGCGCCCCCCTGGGCCAGCCGGAAGCCGGTCATCACTTCATCGAAAATCAGCAGTGCCCCGTGTTTGTCGCACAGTGCCCGGATTCCTTCCAGAAAACCCGGCTCGGGCAATACGCAGCCCATGTTTCCGACTACGGGTTCCAGAATGACCGCAGCCACCTGATTGTGGTTGTTTTCAAACAGGGCATCCACGGCCGCCAGGTCATTATAAGGGGCCGTCAGGGTATCGGCAGCCGTCGCTTTGGTCACCCCAGGGCTGTCGGGTGTGCCCATGGTCATGGCCCCGCTGCCCGCGGCAATCAGAAATGAGTCGCCGTGGCCGTGGTAACAGCCTTCGAACTTGATGAGTTTGTCGCGACCCGTAAACCCGCGGGCTACCCGAATGGCCGCCATGGTCGCTTCGGTACCCGAATTGACCATCCGCACTTTCTCGACCGATGGGACCATGGCGGTAATCAGCTCGGCCATCTCAACTTCCTTGCGGGTTGGTGCACCGAACGAGAATGAGTCCTGAATAGCATCGCGAACTGCTTTCTCGACGGGCTCGAAGGCATGCCCCAGAATCATAGGCCCCCAGGAGTTGATCAGCTCGATATACGCCCGCCCGTCTTCGTCGTAGAGATACGCGCCTTTGGCGGACTTGATGAATAGGGGGCTACCGCCCACGGCCCGAAATGCCCGCACCGGCGAATTGACACCGCCGGGAATCAGGGTTTTGGCTTTTTCGAAAAGTTGTTCGCTCGTCGTCATTGTGTTGAATGAGTGAATGAGTGAAGGAAAGAATGAGTGAATGACTGTCGCACGTTTTATTCACTCATTCACTCAGTAATTTTCACCAACCGGCCCTCTTCGTATTTTACGATAGGCACGATCTGGTTGTCGTTGGTTTGAGTATAATCGAATCCGGATAACAGGTAATCGTCGGTATCGGAGCGCAGCCCCGACCGGTTCCGAAGGGGGGTGTTGTTTTTCGCCAGCTGCCGCCCGAAAAACAGCATCATGTCGTACCCTTCACTGGCAAAAACCGACGGGATCGTGTTGCGTTTCGCCACGTACTGCTCCTGAAACTGGCTGACCGGTTCACGGGAGGCATCGATAAAATCAGGGTACAGCAGGTATAAATCCCGCCGATTGAGCGACGAGATAGATGTTTTATATAAATCGAAGGCCGACGCCGACGCTATCAGCGGGCCGATGACCCGACGGCGGCTGAGTGCATCCAGCAACCGGACACCATCCTCGTCGTTACTGCTGGCAAAGAAGACATGACTAAGGGTTATCGGTGGAACCGCCGTAGTACTACCCGGCTGAGCGGAGGCCGTAAGTCCCGGAAACTGCATGGCATTGGCCATGGCCTGAGCGTTACCAACCAGCTTTCGAAAGTCGACGATCTGGTAATTTTGTCGTTGCAGTTCGCTCAGGTAAGCCGCGGCCAGCAGCGAATCTTTCCGGGACGGACCGAAATAAACGGCCGCCCGTCGGCCGCCGTTCAAACTCCGGACCAATTCGGCCACTTTCTGCGATTGCTGAGCCAGCGAGGGCTGTGCCAGAAACGACCAGGGCTGGTTGGCCACCAGCTCGCTGGAGGTCGCAATGGGGTTCAGTAGCAGGATGTTGTTCTGATTCGCGTAGGCCGAAGCGATGCGGTTCGGTTCGACATATAGGGGGCCGATGATCAGATCGGTCTGGGCAAACGAAGGGCTGTTGACCAGTTCAAGGGTTTTATTGGCGTCGTTTTCCAGATCGTAGGCAAACAGATTGACGACGATCCCTTCTTCCTGCAGCTTGCTTTTGGCCAGTTTTATCCCGTTGTACAGGTCATATACATACTGATTGGAGCGGGTAGTTCTGGCCGGGTCAAACTCATCCAGCCGAAACGGAAACATTACCGCCACGTTATAATAGCCTTTAGCCCGCGGAGACCGGTTCACCGGGGCTGTCGGCGTCGCAGGCCGATTGCCCGATTGAGCGCCCGTTGTGGCAGAGGTACCCTGTGTCGGGATATTTCCTGGCACTCCGAAGCGGTTTGTCAGCCGGTCGGATAGTTCCAGATCGTCTTTATCGCTGGCCGTCCGCTGAATCAGGTCAATCAGGGCCAGGCCAACGGTCCGATCGTTAGGGTAAGTTTTATTGAGCTGCTTCAGTCGGTTCAGGTCCGTCAGCCGCGGGATGAAGGCCTGTTCAAGTTTCGCGACATCCGACCGCAGGCCGGGGTCACCTATTTTTTGCAGGGCGTTCAGGGCATCTTCATACTGGCCCATTTCCAGACAGGTGGCCGCAAAGAGGTAGTTAGCCTCGTCCATCTTGCGCCAGTTCGGAAACCCTTCCATCAGTTGGCGGATACTCATCCGGGCCTGGGTGAAATTCCGTTGGCGAAAAGCGGCCAGCGCATAATAATAATTGGCATAGGGGGCCAGGGGGCCGCGTTGCTGGATGACCGCGTTCAGGTCCGGTTTTGCCCGTTCGTAATCGCCAGCCTGCACCAGCCGCACGGCTGTCTGGTACCGCTTCTGCATATCGGGCGACACCTGGGCACGCACAGATTCGCCGAACAGCCAGCCGAAGCTGATCACCATAGTCAGGATAAGCCTATTAACCCTACTCGTCATGTGCTATCAGGGGTTTTACACAAAAGCAACGCCCAAGCGTTGCTTTTGTGTAAAACCAGATTCGAAGGTGAATGGATTATTTTTTCTGCTTCGCCCGCCGTTGTGCTTCTTCGGCCTGTTTACGGGCTTCTTCGGCGGCTGCCAGCTGCCGTTGCAGCAGGGCCTGAAAACCACCGGGTTTCTTTCCCTGACCCGTCGCGTTTTTCCGCCGGTTTTCGTCCAGCACGGCTTTGATTTTAGCCTCATCGACGAACCGCCGGATCAGTTGCTGCTGGGTAATGGTCACCACGTTCGACACGAAGTAGTAGAAGGTCAGCCCGGCGGGGTACGAGTTGAGCACGAACATAAACATCAGCGGAAACACATAGCTCAGCGCTTTCATGTTAACCGGTCCGGGCTGGGTAGGCGTCGTCTGGTTGTTATAGTACGCGTAGGCGATCGAGGAAGCCGTCATCAGAACCGTAAACAAACTCAGGTGACTCCCGATAAACGGTAGCGTCGGGAAGGTAATAAAGGCATCGTAGGTCGACAGGTCGTTGGCCCATAGGAAGGACTTCTGCCGCAGTTCGATCAGGTTCGGGAAGAGCATGAACAGCGCAAATAGAATCGGCATGGTGGCCAGCACGGGCACGCACCCGCTCAGGGGGCTGACCCCTACTTCCTGGTACAACTTCATCTGCTCGGCCTGCTGCTTCGTCATATCGTCGCCGACGCGCTCTTTCATCTCATTCAGCTCCGGCTGCAGCACCCGCATCTTGGCCATACTCACGTATGACTTGTAAGTTAACGGTGTTAGAATCAATTTAACAAACACCACCAGTGCCACAATCAACAAGCCGTAGTTCGAAATAAACTTCTCCAGGAAGTTGAAGACCGGCACAAAAAAGTATTTGTTGATCGGTTTCAGGATCGAATACCCTAGGTAAACGTTCCGGTCGAACTCGGGAGCCACGCTGCCCAGCAATTGAAAATCGTTCGGTCCGTAATAAAACTTATACTGCCCTTTGCCCGACTTTACATCGGCCATGGGAAGGCTTACGTCGGCAACAGCCGTTTTCACCACGCTGCTGTCGGCCGGGTTGACCAGGGTTTTGAAAGAGGCTTTGGTCAAGGGGCCATGCGCCGAGACAAACCCCGACAGGAAGTACTTGTGCTTGATGGTGAACCACTGTACGGGCTCTTCGACGGTGGCCTCTTCGTTGCTTTCCCCTTCTTTCAGGTTCTCGAAATTCTCGTCGGCAGTGAGGTAATTGATGGTAGCGGCCCGGCGGTTGTTGGTCAGGTCGTTTTCGTACTGCCGCATTTTATCTTCCCAGAAAAACCGGATGTTGTCGTTGGTGACGGTATTGGTTAACCCGTTCAGTTTCAGGCCATAATCGAGAACGTACCCTTCGGCCGGAATCGTGTAGGTCTGCTCGACCGATTCACCCGGCGCCACTTCCGCCCGGAAAACTACCTGCTGTGGCTGACCATTCACGCTACCACTCTGGGCGCTGGTCTGGTAATACAATTTGTGCAGATCCACCTTTCCCCGGTTCGTCGGCAACTCCAGCAGGGTTCTGCTGCTCTGGTTGTCGATCAGGACCAGTGGTTTCTGATCGTACGTTTTGTAGTTCTTTAAAACAACTTCCTTGACCCGCCCGCCCTGGGTGGTAAATGTCACTTTGATATCTTTATTCTCGACGACCACGTCGCGGGCCTCACCAGTGGCGACGGTGGCGAAATCGCCGAATTTAGCCTGAGCAGCCGCCGAGTCGAGCGGTTGTTCAGCCTGGTTGATGGCGGCCTTCGCCCCCGATTCGGTGGTTGGTTTAGTCGTCTGTGTTTTTTGAGCCGGTGCCTTATCGGGCGCGGGTTTTGGTACCAGTAGCTGGTAGCCAACCAGCATCGCCAGAATCAGGACAATGCCAATAAGTTGATTGCGATCCATTTAGAAGTAAGTCACAGTCGCTGGTCGACGGACAACGCCTGCCAACCAGCGACTTTTTTTGCAAAATTACGGGAATCTACCCGGTTAATCAACCACATCGGCCGTTTCTACACGGGCGGTTGAAATGTCTGATGTAGAAGCCGGTTCGGCCTGTTTTTGCTGGCGGTACGTGAGCGCAGCCCGAACAAACTGAACGAACAGCGGGTGCGGATTCATCACCGTACTTTTCAGTTCGGGGTGAAACTGAACCCCAACGAACCAAGGGTGGCTGCTCAATTCAACGATTTCGACCAGCCCGGTGTCCGGGTTGATCCCCGTTGGCCGAAGCCCGGCTTTCTCAAATGCCTCCAGGTAATCGTTGTTGAACTCGTACCGGTGGCGGTGGCGCTCACTGATCTGGTTTTTTCCGTAGATCTGATGCGCCAGCGAGTCTCGCTTCAGCTTACAGGCGTAGGCTCCCAGCCGCATGGTTCCGCCCTTGTCGGTAACGGTTTTCTGGGCTTCCATCATGCTGATGACCGGGTTGGGCGTATGAGGCTCCATTTCGGTCGAATGAGCGTCCTGGATACCCATCACGTTCCGGGCGTATTCGATCACGGCCATCTGCATGCCCAGGCAAATACCCAGGAACGGGATATTGTGTTCGCGTACGTACCGCACCGCGTTGATTTTTCCTTCGATGCCCCGTTCGCCGAAGCCGGGGGCAACGAGTACCCCGTCGAGCTGGCTCAATACTTCAGCGCAGTGGTGTTCGTCGACCAGGGTTTCGGACTGAATCCATTCGAGTTGTACTTTACATTCGTTCGTGGCCCCCGCATGAATGAACGACTCGGCGATGGACTTGTAAGCATCGTGCAACTCTACGTATTTACCCACCAGCCCGATCCGGACGCTGTCACCAGGGTTTTTCAGCCGGCCCAGAAACGCCTTCCAGGCATCCAGGTCCGCGTCCTTGTCGTTGTACAGATCGAGCATGTAGAGGGTGCGCTGGTCGAGCCGCTCTTTCTGCATCAGCAGTGGCACATCGTAGATCGTCCCGGCGTCGATCGCTTCGATGACCGAACTCACCTGCACGTTGCAGAACAGCGCGATTTTCCGGCGAATCTCCTGGGGCAGCGGGTGTTCGGTGCGGCACACGATGATGTCGGGCTGAACCCCATTCTCCAGCAGCATCCGCACGGAGTGCTGGGTAGGCTTGGTTTTCAGTTCGCCCGCCGACTGCAAATACGGCACCAGCGTCAGGTGAATGACGAGGGTGTCGTGTTCGCCCAGCTCGAACTTGAGCTGCCGGACCGCTTCGACGAACGGCAGGGATTCGATGTCGCCCACGCAGCCGCCGATTTCGGTGATGACGATATCGTACTCGCCGGTATCCCCCAGCAGGCGGATGTTGCGTTTGATCTCGTCGGTGATGTGCGGTACGACCTGAACGGTTTTTCCGAGGAAATCCCCCCGGCGTTCGCGGGTGATGACGTTGTTGTAGATGCGGCCGGTCGTGATGTTGTTTGCCTGCGACGTCGGCCGGTTCAGAAACCGCTCGTAGTGCCCCAGGTCGAGGTCAGTTTCGGCTCCGTCGTCGGTGACGTAGCACTCGCCATGTTCGTACGGATTCAGTGTACCGGGGTCGATGTTGATATACGGATCGAATTTCTGGATCGTTACCGTAAGGCCCCGTGATTGCAGGAGTTTGGCCAGTGAAGAGGCAATAATGCCCTTGCCAAGTGATGAAGTTACCCCGCCCGTAACAAAAATATATTTCGCGGATTTTGGTCCCGTAGCCGCCATGAGTGAAACCTGTTTTGGTCGTTACGGGATGTAAAAGTACGGAAACTTTACCAGGAACGGGCACCCTTCTCCGGGAAAAGTTTAGGAGTTTTTACGAAAAGGTAACAATCGGCCTGATCTGATGGTGATTAGCCCGACGAATCGCTTGTGGATCGATTTGCCTTTCGCCAGCTCTCCTGATCGGTAATCGGCAGTCTTCTTTCAGAGCACTTTCCCCAGTCGATCGTGGCCAAAATGAACCTACTCAACGACTTGCGGTCAGCTATCGAGTCCATGACCGGCAGTGCCGAACCCCACACGCATGATACCATCGGTTCAGCAGGCAACAGGCCGATGACGTACAGAAACCTAAAAAAACGCCAGTGCGACGATCCTTTAGTGATCGTCGCACTGGCGTTTTTTACAAACCGGAAATTTATTTCCCCTGCGTTAGCTCGCGCTCTTCATAGGCCAAGCCGTACTGCTTCAGTACGTCGTCGGGTACACCATCCCACTGGTTGGGGACGTTACCGACGTAGCCAATGTCTTTGATTCCCATCTGGCTGGTATAAAAACCCGTTGCGGTCATGTTCCGCATCAGACTGAAAAAGGACGCGCCCTGACTCATGTCAGGTTTCACTTTCGACGGATACGCAATCTGGTCGACCAGCTCGATCTGCTGAGCTTTCGTGCATTGTACGAACGGCTTGCCGTAGCGCTTGGTGCAGGTGTTATCCAGCCAGCGAATCCCCCCGCGCATGGGCGTCTGGTTGCGGGGCTGGTCTTTCATCATGAATTCGATGAAAGCGGGAACACCCGCCTGCGAAGCGCTCCCCGACCGTTCGTCGGCGGGGATGATGATGTCCGACAGTACCGTGACGGTTTGCAGCTCGTGGGGGGTAAAAAACTTCTCGGCCATCAGCTTCGCATCGCGCTCGGCTTCGAACTTCTGGCGACCGCCCGGAATTTTCAGAGGTTTCTGATCGGGTGGCGCCGGAACGGCCGCTTCAACGGGACTAACTGCCAGACCAAAACCGGTCAGCGAAAGGGCTTTTAGCGAATCTCTGCGTTTCATAGTCGTCTATTCCTCCGTGTCCTCCGTGCCTCTGTGTTAAAAGATTAAACACGG
Source organism: Spirosoma koreense (assembly GCF_054777875.1). NCBI lineage: Bacteria > Pseudomonadati > Bacteroidota > Cytophagia > Cytophagales > Cytophagaceae > Spirosoma > Spirosoma koreense. Next base: position 375,132 of record NZ_BAAHAC010000013.1, read on the forward strand.
AGACACGGAGAGCACGGAGAGGATTGGGTTTAGATGTTCTTTTGTTTAACCTGATCGATCAGGTATTCACTGGTCCGCATCGATGAGGCCAGGATCGTCCATGTCACGTTCTTATCGCCCTGCGACGGGAACGGAGCCGCATCGACCACGAACAGATTCTTCACGTCGTGGGCCTGCTGGTATTTGTTCAGCACCGACGTTTTGGGGTCATTGCCCATCCGGGCCGTTCCGACTTCGTGAATGATCTGTCCCGGAGCCGCCAGCCCGTAGTTGTTCGAGGCATCGGGTTTACGGCCCAGTGCGATCCCGCCCATCGAGTGGATGATCTGCTCGAAGGTTTCCTGCATGTGCTTGGCCTGCTTGATTTCGTAGTCCGACCACTTGTAGTTGAACCGCAGCACCGGAATACCGTACTTGTCGACCACGTTCGGATCGATTTCGCAGTAGTTGCTTTCCAGCGGAACGGGTTCGCCCCGACCGGCCATCCCGACATACGCACCATAGAATCGGCGGTAATCATCTTTCAGCGCGGCACCGTAGCCACCGCCGGGTTTCATCTTGCCGTCGCGGCCGGGAATCATGCTGTTCAGCTCTTCCACGCCCCAGCCGAACCCGTAGGCGGGCATGCCCATGCCGCCCCAGTACTCGATGTGGTAACCGCGCGGGAAATCCAGCTTTTTGTTGTCGAGCCACCAGGGGGTAAAGACGTGCATCCCTCCTACTCCGTCTTCGTTGTAGCGCTTCCGGTCCATCAGGGCCGGGATAAACGCCGACCGCGAGGCACCCGTCGAATCGTTGATGTATTTTCCGACGACGTTGCTGCTGTTGGCCAGCCCCGTCGGGAAACGGCTCGATTTCGAGTTCAGCAGCAGACGTGCGGTTTCACCGGCGCTGGCGGCCAGTACCACCGATTTTGCCTTGATGGTGATTTCCTGGAGGCTTTGCGTATCGACGTAGCTAACTCCCGTCGCCAGCCCCGTGGCCGGGTCGGTCATCACCTCACGCACCATGGCCCCGTTGATCAGGGTCACGTTGCCCGTTTTCATGGCGGGCTTGACCAGCACCGACGACGAGGAGAAGTCGGCATACGCCTGGCAGGCCCGTCCGCACTGGCTGCAGTAAAAACACTGCCCGCGTTCGTTGTTGATGGGTTTGGTCAGGATCGACAGCCGGGAAGGGATCACTGGAATACCGATGCTACGGGCTCCTTTCCGGATCATCAGCTCGTGCAGCCGCGGTTTGGGTGGGGGCAGGAAAATCCCGTCGGGTTCGGAGGGCATATTTTCCACCGACCCAAACACGCCGATCATCCGGTCCACGCGGTCGTAGAAGGGTTTGATGTCGTCGTAACTGATGGGCCAGTCTTCACCGACCCCGGTCATGCTTTTCCGGCGGAAATCGTCCGGGGCAAACCGAAGCGAAATCCGTCCCCAGTGGTTGGTTCGACCACCGAGCATCCGCGACCGAAACCACTGAAAGTCCGATCCACGGGCATTGGTATACGGCTCACCTTCAATGTCCCAGCCTCCCCAGGCGGCATCGAAATCACCGAAGGCACGGGTCGTACCCGCTCCGCGTCGGGGCGACTCCCAGGGCCATTTCAGTTGGGTGATGTATTTAGGGTCGGCCGGGTCAAAATAGCCACCTGCTTCAAGCAGAACGACCTTTGCACCGGCTTTGGCCAGCATGTAGGCGGCCATACCGCCCCCCGCGCCAGAACCGACAATGGCTACGTCGTATTGAGTGGGTGCTTTTTGAATGTGAAATGGGTCCATGCAGAACGTAATCGATTGATTGTTGTGAGTAAGAAAATAGACGCTACGGATCGTATGCGAAACAAACCGGATTTCGCACCTCTAAATAAGCATAAAAAGGCGTTCCTCTACCTGATTTAGTCAAATAAATACCAGTCAACCCCGAAGGCAAAGCCCCGGCTCACCATCAGGTAGTCGGGGGCGACGTAGTAGCCGGGGGCAAACAGGCCCTGGTTGGCGTGGGTCAGTTTGACGAACAGCCGGGTTCGGTTCACGCGCAGGTTGGCGTACACGTCGGCCAGCACGTAGCCTTCCACCTGCTGGCGATTCTGCAGGTAAAACTGCTGCGTAACGGGCATGTAGGCATCGGCATAATACGGTGACTTGTAATGCAGGTCGATGCCGGTCTGGATATACAGCACTTTGGCGTACAGAAATTCGTACTGCAGGCGGGCATTCAGGAAAAGCGGGGGGCTCCGCAGAATATCCGTCCGCGACTGAACGGTATAATAGGCTTGTCCGGCCAGCAGAAACTTCCCGAAAGGCAGGTGATAATCCAGTCCGGTCCGCAGTACGCTGAATGAACCCGCAGCCTGCTGCGGCATGGCTTTCTCGTCGAAATAAATGTAGTTGCTTAGCAGGTAATAATTCACCTGGGGTTCGAGCCGCAGGTTCTTGTAGTGCAGGTTCAGTTTCCCCCAGGCATGATTGTAGCCCCGCAGGCTGAAGTTGTTCCGCCAGATAAAAATCATGCTCTGGTAGCGTTCCTGCAACAGCGTCGGATCGGTAAAGATCGAGGAATAACCAGCCGTCAGGAATTTGCTGTCGAACTGGCCCTGCAACCGGTAGCCGCCCCCGACCTGGTACTCCAGCTCGGCCGTAACCTGCGACAGGCTATCCGGAAAATAATACCCCAGCCAGCCCCCCACGAAGGTTTCGGTCCGCGGAATATCGTACTCATTAAAATTGGTCCGCGAGGTATTATATAAGGTATGCTGCCGGTAGTTCCGGATGCGCAGGTAAGCCCGGTAATTGAACGATGCCCCTTTGTACTGCGCGATACCCTTGAGGCCGAACTGGTTCTCGAAGAGCCGGAAGCGCGAAAGCTGAAATACCCGCGAGGTATCGCCCAGTATCGACGGATAGAACTGCCGGAAGCTGTCGCCAACGGGGTACGACTGGTTTAGCCGCAGGGTATCGTCCTGGTAAAAATTCTTCTGGATGCGGTAGTCGAAGCGGTGGTAAAACTGAAACCCTTTGTCCAGTACGTACTGCTGGTAGGCATGGAGGCCATTGCGGATTTCCCAGCCATGCGGCCCCTGTGGTCCCTGGGTGGTGGTACTGCCGCTTCGCAGCTGGGCATCGCCGATAATGGGCGTACCCGTAACGATCGTACCCGGTACCAGCCCGCCCTGCTCATCGACGCTGTGGTTCATGTTGTTGAAATGAGCCAGCAGGGTATATTTATCGTTTTTAGACCGGTAGTTGGTGTGCAATAACACGGACCAGTTCTGGGCCAGCAGTTTGAACGGATCCGAATTGCCGGTGGTCCCGAAATGCTTCTGCGCCGTAAACCGCTGTACGTCAAAGCCGACGTTCCAGCGGGGGTTGATGTTCTGCGCCATGTCGAAACGCAGGATATTCTGGTTGTTTCCCCCCAGGGCTACGTACATATCCGTAAACGGCGACTTGGTATCGAAGTACTTCACCCCCATGGTCTGGTAATTATAGGGAGCAAAGACCGTATAGCCCGGCTGCGCGCCCAACTGGTCGGGAGCCTGCACGAACACGGGGTGAATGGGCGTTCCGAGGGTGCCCAGATCCTGGTACATGTTCTGGCTCCGCTGCACGTACGTGAACCGGTGTACGTCGTCCATGGTCGTGTCCATGGTGTACAGTCTCTGCCGGTTGTTGAACACGTCCTCTTCGAGCCTGTAGCGCGTAGACTTCGGCCCGTAAATCACTTTAGTCGAATCGTCGATACCGCTCGTACCGGTGGTAGAACTGGGCATGGCCTGCCGCCCGCCAAACCCGCCGGGAGTTCCCCCCGGAAACTGCGTGTTACCCGGAAACTGCTGCGCCCGACCCGACAGGGCGAGGGCCATTAAACTCAGGAAGAGGAAAAAACACCGATTCATCAGATCAAAAGTACACCAAAACCCCGGACAGCCGAAATCCGACCGGTTCAGTTAACGATTTTTAAGGGAATTCATGGCCAGAAACTGGTCAAATGCCGACGCCTGATCGGGCAGAAACTGCGTCGCAATGGGCAGGTACGCCAGCGGCCAGGCCATCCGTTCGGCCGGGGTGAGCAGGGCGTCGAGTTTCACCCAGTCTTTTTCCGTGGTCAGCACGCTTGTTCCGGGCGGCAGGGTCCCGACAAGCTGGGCCAGCTCCGGCCGGGTGTAGGGGTAGTGGTCGGCGAAACGGTAATGCCGATGCAGGGTATACGCCTGGCGTACGTACTGTTCCAGCGGATCGGCATTGGCCAGTCCCGACAGCAGGACCACCTCCCGCAGCTCGGGCAGCGGTTGCCCGGTCGCGAAGGATACGGGGCGACCGTATTGCAGGCTGGCAAAAAAAATGGGGGTTTCCAGGCGCGTATACCGCTGAATCTGGTCTTTTATCCGCTGCTGTTCCGTTGCCCAGAGGTTGGCCGGGCATTTGGTTACCACGACTGCGTCGGCCCGACGAGCACCGATTCGGGGTTCGCGCAGGCGACCGGCCGGAAACGGATGGTCGTTGTAAAAGGGCCGGTTATAATCCATCAGCAGAATAGTCAGGTGCGGCCGGACCGCGCGGTGCTGAAAAGCATCGTCCAGCAGCACCTGTTGGGTTTCCGGATGCGCCTGCAGCAGGGCCCCAATGGCTTTTACCCGCCGTTCGCCCACGCACACCCGCACCATCGGGGCAAATTTTCGGTATAGCTGCCGGGGTTCGTCGCCAATGGTTTCGGCAGTATCGGCGGCCGTGGCGATCCGAAAGCCCCGGGTTTTTCGTCCGTATCCCCGGCTCAGCGTGGCCGTCGCCCCATCGGCTCCCGTTTCCGATTTTAAGGACCGTTTAATCAAAAATTCGATCATTGGCGTTTTCCCCGTTCCCCCAACGGTAAGATTCCCGATGCCGATGCTGTACACCTGAGGCCGAACCGATTGAAATAAGTGACTATCATAGAGCCAATTACGGCAACGGACAACTAGTCCATAAAGTCCACCGAATGGCATGAGTAACCATTTAAGGAGTATCTGGTTCATTAATAATTTCGTAATATTGCCCGCTTAAGCCGCCAAAAGTAGTATTTTTAGGATTGGGAATACCCGTCTCCGCCGTTCTCCGCAATGAGTTTAAAAGCCGACTTTCTGAAATACACGTTGCAGTTTCGCTTCGAAGCGGGAACGTCGCGCGGCACCCTAACGGAAAAACCCTCCTACTTCATTCGTCTGGTCGACACCGATAATCCAACCGTGGTCGGGTACGGCGAATGTGGCGTGCTTCCCGGCCTTAGTTACGACGACCGACCCGATTTCGAAGCTCAGCTTCGGCAATATTGTCAGGAGTTTACCGACCTGGACCTACAGCTGTTTCGCTGGAACATACCCATAGTGCTGAATCAGCTCATCAGCCCGCAGTTTCCGAGTATTCTCTTCGGCTTCGAAACCGCCATGCTCGATTACCTGTCTGGCGGGTGCCGCATCATTCACCCATCGGAATTTACGGCCGGCCAGCGCGCACTGCCTATCAACGGCCTGATCTGGATGGGCAATCCGGCGTTTATGCGCCAGCAGATCGAAGACAAGCTCCGGACAGGGTTTACGACCATCAAGCTGAAAATCGGAGCCATCGATTTCGAACAGGAATGCGAGCTGCTGGCCATGATTCGGGAGCGGTTTTCGGCTGACCAGATTGCCCTGCGGGTGGATGCCAACGGGGCCTTCCGGCCCGACGAAGCGATGGCGAAACTCGAACGACTCGCGACCTACGGGCTGCACTCCATCGAGCAGCCCATCCGGGCCGGGCAACCCGAGCTGATGGCCGATCTCTGCCAGCACTCCCCCCTGCCCATCGCCCTGGATGAAGAACTGATCGGGCAGATGGAGTACGTGCATAAATTCCGGCTGCTGAAAAAAATCAGCCCGCAGTACATTATTCTTAAACCAACCCTACTGGGCGGGCTTCGGCACTGCGACGAGTGGATCGAACTGGCTGGGCGGCTCAACATCGGCTGGTGGATCACCTCGGCTCTGGAGTCGAACATCGGTCTGAATGCCATTGCCCAGTATACGGCGCAGTTCAAGCACCTTTTACCCCAGGGGCTGGGTACCGGACAGTTGTACAGAAACAACATCGACAGTCCACTGGTTGTTGAAGACGGTCACCTTACATATAATCTGGCTCACCCCTGGAATCTGACTTCGCTCCTGTCGACGGATTCCGGATCGGGGCCCCACTAACATATTTCGCATCCGTTGAACTTACCTGCCGATCATATTCGCCTGCTTTTTGGCCTCAAACTCCGTCAGCTCCGGCTCGACAGGGGGTTGTCCGTCAGCGAACTGGCCCAGCAATCGGGGCTGTCGGTTTCGTATGTCACCGAGATTGAGAAAGGGCGCAAATACCCGAAAGCGGATAAAATCTCGGCCCTGGCCAATGCCATGCAGGTCGACTATGACACGCTGGTATCGCTGAAGCTGAGCAAAAAGCTGGAACCCATTTCGGACTTGCTTCGCTCTAAATTCCTGACTGAGATCCCGCTGGAGCTGTTTGGCATCGACCCGGCCGATCTGCTGGAGTTGCTGGCCGAAGCACCGGCCAAAGTCAGTGCCATGATCCGCACCTTCATGGACATCGCGCTGAGTTACAACATGAGCGTCGAGCAATTGTACCTGACCATGCTGCGGTCGTATCAGGAACTGCTCGACAATCATTTCCCCGAAATCGAAGCGGATGCCGACCGGTTTCTGGCCGAATTCGCTCCCGCAACGGGCAATGTCCGTCCGCAGCCGGTAACGGAAACCTTGCTAAGCAATCTGCTCAAAACCCGGTATGCGGTTCATATCGAGTATTTCGACCCGCTGACTCAGCCCGAACTGGTTTCCCTGCGGTCCGTCTTTCGGCCCGAAACCCGCACCCTGCATCTCAACGCCGGTCTATCGGTCGAGCAGCGGTCATTTATTCTGGCGCGGGAAGTGGGGTTCGAGTTCATGCACCTGAAAAACCGGCCCTACACTTACTCCTGGGTCGAAGCGGAGTCGTTCGAACAGATTTTAAATAATTACAAAGCGTCTTATTTTGCGGGAGCGATTCTCATTCGGCGGGATGCCCTGGTAGCGAAGCTGGAGGATCTGTTCGCCCGCGATACCTGGAGCAACGATGCGTTTCTGCAACTCATCGCCGAGTTTGGGGCTACACCCGAACGGTTCTTTTACCGACTCAGCAATGTACTCCCCAGTCAGTTTGGTATCGATCAGTTGTTTTTCTACCGCTTCAACCACGTTCCGGGCCAAACCACGTTTCAGCTGACGAAAGAAATGCACCTGTCGCGGCAACAGGGCCCCCGCGGGATTGTCGATGAGCATTTCTGCCGCCGATGGATTGCCTGGACCATTCTGCAGGAACTCCAGTTTATGCAACAGCAGAAAGGGTTCGATGGAACGCTCTGTCGGGCGCAGCTCTCCGAATACGCCGATTCGGGACTTCAGTACCTGATCATCTCGGTAGCTCACCCGTTTCAGCCGCAGTTCCAGCAGAACATGAGCGTGTCGATGTGTTTTGCCGTCAATGACACCCTGAAGCAAAAAATGAAGTTTCTGGCTGCTCCCCATTCCATTGCTGCGCTGACAGATATTCCCTTCCGCGTTGTCAACCAGACCTGCGAGCGGTGCGGCATATTCGACTGTCGCGAGCGAGTGGCCGCTCCTACGGTCCTGCAGAAGAAGCGTCAGTTTGCCGCTGTCAAAAAGGCTATGGAAGCGCTTCGGTAATCCTTGGTAAGAATAATGGACAATGAATAATGTATAATGTGAGATCTACTCCATCTCATTATACATTATTCATTGTCCATTATTCATTAAAACTTACTGCTTTTTAATGTCTCCGCGGATTTCACCGGCTGGATAAACCGTTGTGTGCAGGTTCGTGTAGTAGAATCCGTTTTTCATACTGTCGACCCGGTTCTGATTGGCCAGCACGGCCGTACCCACGATGGGTGAGGTTAAGTTCGCGAAAGGAATCTCGATCCCTCCGGTCATGGCCGAGGTTCCCGTGGTGCTTGTGATCCGGTGAATGTGGCCGCCCGTCAGCGACGACGAGAAAGGACCGGTGTAGGTCAGGGTGTAGCTCAGCACGCGAGTCGACTCGTTCAGGTTAGCCACGAAATTTCCGGTAGCGGCCGACGTCGTCGACGTGGGTTTTTCACTGGCTCCGTTCAGAGCGGCCGTAAATCGGGTGGCAGGTGTGGTGGTCGTCGGGTTTTCTTCATCACCACAGGCGGTAAGTGTCATACCGATAACCAGCAGGGCAGCCACTGACTTAAGGATGTCTTTTGTGTTCATACAGTTTACGTGTTGGGCTTCCAGATACCCGGTCTGGACTCGACTGTCCGGATGGCAGGAAGCAATGAATCGGGTTAAGCGTGAATGAATGCGTGAATGTAGTGAAATAACGGACTGTTGGGTTGAATGTTTATAAATTGATGGGTATCTCAAGGCCATTTGGTTGAATATTTCCAAAACGAACCAGAATCTTCTAATTTTGATCCGATAACCGGAATCCATTTTTTCCATTCCCTGGTTATCTCTGTAGATTATCCTTTCAGTAACCTGTTATCTTCATTTGCTATGGCGTTTGATTTAGACATGATTCAGCGCGTATACGCTACCCTTGGCGAGCGCGTCGAAGCAGCCCGAAAGGCAGTGGGTAAACCGCTGACCCTGTCGGAGAAAATTTTATACAGTCACCTCTTTGCCGGAACGCCCAGTCAGGCGTTTGAGCGGGGGAAAGCCTACGTGGATTTTGCCCCCGATCGGGTAGCCATGCAGGATGCGACGGCCCAAATGGCGCTGTTGCAGTTTATGCAGGCTGGTCGGCCTAAGGTGGCGGTTCCATCGACGGTACACTGCGATCACCTGATTCAGGCGGAAGTAGGGGCCGAACAGGATCTGGACATCGCCAAGAACAAAAACAAGGAGGTGTACGACTTCCTGTCGTCCATCTCGAACAAATACGGAATCGGCTTCTGGAAACCCGGCGCGGGCATCATTCACCAGGTAGTGATCGAAAACTACGCATTTCCGGGAGGTATGATGATCGGAACCGACTCGCACACACCCAACGCGGGTGGTCTGGGCATGATCGCCATTGGAGTCGGGGGTGCCGACGCCTGTGACGTGATGGCGGGACTGGCCTGGGAACTGAAAATGCCGAAACTCATCGGGGTTAAACTGACGGGTAAACTGAGTGGCTGGGCCTCGGCCAAAGACGTCATCCTGCGTGTGGCGGGTATTCTGACGGTGAAAGGGGGAACGGGCTGCATCGTCGAGTATTTTGGCGAAGGCGCCGAAAGCCTCTCGGCTACCGGTAAAGGAACCATTTGCAACATGGGCGCTGAAATTGGGGCCACTACCTCAATTTTTGCCTACGACGAAAAAATGGCCGACTACCTTCGGGCTACCAGCCGGGCCGATATTGCCCAGGCTGCCGAAGCCGTCAAACAGAACCTGCGTTCGGACGACGAAGTGTATGCGGATCCCGCAACGTACTACGATCAGCTGATCGAAATCAACCTGTCGGAACTGGAACCACACATCAACGGTCCGTTTACGCCCGACCTGGCCTGGCCGCTGTCGAATTTTGCCAAAGCGGTGAAAGAAAACAACTGGCCCGCCAAACTCGAAGTTGGTCTGATCGGCTCGTGCACCAACTCCAGCTACGAAGACATGACCCGTTCGGCTTCGGTGGCGGCTCAGGCCACGGCCAAACACCTGAAAACCAAGGCTGAGTTTACGGTCACTCCTGGTTCAGAACTGGTTCGGTTTACGGCGGAGCGCGACGGTCTGCTCGATACGTTCGAAGAAATCGGCGGGGTGGTTCTGGCCAATGCCTGCGGTCCCTGCATCGGGCAGTGGGCACGGCATATGGACGATCCGACGCGCAAAAACTCGATCATCACGTCCTTCAACCGGAACTTCGCCAAGCGCAACGACGGGAACGCCAGTACCCACGCCTTCGTGGCTTCGCCCGAAATCGTAACGGCCTTCGCCATTGCCGGTGACCTGACGTTTAATCCCATGACCGATACGCTGACGAACGAAAACGGCGAACAGGTTAAACTGGATGAACCCCAGGGCATCGAGCAGCCCGTCAAAGGCTATGCCGTAGACGACGCTGGTTATCAGGCCCCCGCGGCCGACGGTTCCGGGGTTCAGGTGATCGTCAGCCCCACGTCGGACCGCCTGCAACTGCTGGCTCCCTTCCCGGCCTGGGAAGGTACGGACATCAAAGGGCTGAAACTGCTGATCAAAGCGAAAGGCAAGTGTACGACCGACCACATTTCTATGGCGGGTCCGTGGCTGAAATACCGGGGTCACCTGGATAATATTTCGAACAACATGCTGATCGGTGCGGTGAACTTCTACAACGAGAAGACCAACACGGTAAAAAATCAGCTGACCGGCGAGTACGGCGAAGTACCGGCCGTACAGCGGGCGTATAAAGCCGCCGGCATTGGGTCTATCGTTGTGGGCGACGAGAACTACGGGGAAGGCTCTTCCCGCGAACACGCGGCTATGGAACCCCGTTTCCTCGGTGTTCGGGCGATTCTGGTCCGGTCGTTTGCCCGGATTCACGAAACGAACCTGAAAAAGCAGGGTATGCTGGCGTTAACCTTTGCCAACCCGGCCGATTACGACAAGATCCAGGAAGACGATGTGATCGACATTAATGGCCTGACGACCTTTGCGCCCGGCCGGCCGCTCGAAATCGTGTTGCACCATGCCGATGGCACGACGGATACCTTTGCGGTGAACCACACCTACAACCAGGGGCAAATCGAGTGGTTCAAAGCCGGGGCCGCTCTGAACATCATCCGGATGAAGCAGAACGCTTAATCCAAACTTTTTATTAATTCCAGCGGCCAGCTATCTCCGGGTAGCTGGCCGCTTTTTTATGTAGGCCGTGTTGGCTTACAGGGTATTTTTTGTTTTCTCCAGTTCGTCCGATAGGTTTAAGGTTCGGGCAACCGTATATAGATACGACAGCTGCACAATTACTGGAGGATAGCCGGCCAAGAGTTGACGCGAACGCGAGGATACCCGACCGATGACTTAAACTTTACCTTACGCGTTGGAGCCGTAGGGTAAAGATACCGACTGACCATACCGGCAATTTCCGGTCATAATGGAAAGTAGATTGGAAATTTTTTATTTATGGAACCCCAAAGCAATACTGTTAAAGTCGTTTCGCGTAACCCTTTTTGGGCGGCATTTTTAAGTTTTATGGCTCCCGGTTTCGGACAAATTTACACGGGCCAACTGAAGAAAGGCCTGTGTATCTATTCCTTTCTGATTTTCGGATTCTTAATCCTCTTCAGAATGGCCGGGGTTTATTTTTCGTTTTACTCGCTGGCCGCCACCATACTACTGGTTCTGATGGTGCAGATTTACGCCATTAGCAATGCTTTTCTTACCGCGAAAAGACACCAGTCTTACATAAAGCAAAAATACAACCGCTGGTACGTTTACGCCGGCTTATACCTGGTGGCGTTAGCGGTTTATGCCAGTATGCCTTCGCTCTTCGAACGGATGAGATTCGGCACCCATATGTTTACGATCACGACCCCTTCCATGGAACCAACTCTTCAGGTGGGGGATCATATCGTCGCCAATTTATCGATTCGCCCTGACAAGCTTGAGCGTGGGGATATTGTCATGTTCAGCCCCAAACCTCACGAGTTCTGGATTTCCCGTGTCGTTGCTTTACCGGGGGATTTATTTGAGATGAAGAATGATTTTTTATTCATCAATGGAAAAGCCAGTAAAATCCGGGAGCTGCCTACTAAATACATTGATTACGAGCCCCATCTGACTTTCGAAGAGACGTTTCCGGGTGGGCGAACGATTCAAATTCACAAAATAGACCATCTGGAAGGTAGAGTACACGATGTACCAGCCAGAATCATTCCCGCCGATTCTGTCATGCTGATTTCCGATAATCGGGACAATGCGTTGGATAGTCGTTATATAGGGCCGGTCAACAAAGCCGATATTGCGGGGAAAATAGCTTACACCTGGTGGGGAAAGAAATTGACCAGAATCGGAATCGATTTAACCCAACGCTAAACGCCCTGATTAATCAACTGGCCAGTTCGACTCATATACCCGCTCTTTGATCAGGTTGCTCAACCCACGATGGTCTTCTTCCCAATCGATGGCCGGCATCGACATCAGATGCATCGGGACGGCGGGTTGACCCGGTCGGTAGGGTGGCTGCGCGTAATCGAACGGGCTCAGGCAGAATCCCTGCCGTTCGTAAAACCGGATTCGTCGCCGACTGATGTCGTCGGTAGCCAATTCCACTTCCAGGATGAGAAAGCGGGCGTTTACCTCCTTGAAATACGCCAAAGCCTGCTGTCCAAGCTGCTTTCCCCGCAGCTCAGGATCAATGGCAAAATGCTCGATGAAGACGATATCCTCCCACTGCCAGTAAATTATAAACCCAACGAGCTGGTTTTCGCTGAGCAGCGCACAGAAGTGCATGTCCGGGCAGGTGAGCAGGCTGGTCAGTTCAGCAAACGTACGTCGTTCTTCGGGGGGAAATGCGGACTCATACCAGCTTTGAATCAGGGTGAGGTACGGGTGCGGCTGGCTGATTCGGAAAAAAGTCATCAGTAATTAAAACAATTTTAATCGAAATTTAATCTATTCCTGAATGTGTTTACTTTATCCAAGTTTTACGACAGCCTGCTTCAGATTTCATTGAAATTGTTGTTTAGCCAGAGTAAATTTGGTTTCTGAACGCTATGATTGACCGACAATATCACTTTTTTGTGTATCAGCTTTTCTGCTTTCTGATGACTGTATACGTCATCGGCCTGAGCAGTCCTGCTCGATTGACGCCCATGGATAAGCTGAGCGGTTGCAAAAAAGTGTCTGTTCATCAGCGGGTGTCCGGGGTTAACTTACCCGATGAGCACCGGGTTACTCATTATTTCGATATTCTCGATTTTATTCCCGACCAACAATGGCCCGCTGAAGAATCAGAACCTACCGGGCTGGAGCAGGACGTCGCGTTCATTCAGTTGTTTGCGTTTGCTCCCCTATTTCCTTCGGTTCGGTTTCTGTTGACCGACAGCGTTCCTTTTCCAGCCCGGCATTTTCCCGCCCCCGTGGCTGAAGTGATTGCCCCTCCCCCACAGGCTGGCCTATAAAGCCGGGCTGATTGATCCCGAACATCGCTTCTTTTCGACTCCAAAGCCCGTACGGTGCCGGCACACGGTTCCGGGTCGAAAGCCTATGGCTATTCCGCGGGCTTTTGCGGCTGACTAAGACCTTTCTAAGGTAGGTTAACGTCGGATTTGATCCGTCAGCGCGTTGTTGCTGAACCAGACGGCATGCCCGCCAGTGACGTCCTGGCTGACCCCAACCGCCTGGGTAATCCGCCATCTTCCGATACACTTCCACGGCAGCTACGGCTACCGGTTTTTTCTATACACAACTTACTGGCTATCGATGCCTAAATCATATGCATAAAATCCTGAGTCTGTCTTCCTGGCTGGCTTGTGCCCTACTGGCTGGCTGTACGACAAAAGACGCCGAAAGAAGTACCGATCCGCCCGAAAAACTGACCATTCCCGTGGTTCAGCTGACCCGGCAACCTACTACCCTGCAACGCGATTACGTGACCACGCTGGAAGCGGTTCGCAACGTGGAAATCCGGGCGCGGGTATCGGGCTTTCTCGAAAAAATATACGTCGATGAAGGGCAATCGGTCCATCAGGGGCAGTTGCTGTTCAGCCTCAATGCAGCCGAATACCGGGTGGGGCTCGACAAAGCGCGGGCAGCTTTACGAAGCGCCCAAGCAGGAGCAAAAACGGCCGAAGTAGAAGTGGATCGGGTGAAATTGCTGGTCGATAAAAAAATCGTCTCCCCGTCCGAACTGGAACTGGCGAAAGCCAAACTCGATGCCGCCCGGGCGCAGATCGATGAAGCCCAGTCGGCCCAGGCCACGGCCGCGCTCCGGCTGGCGCATGCCAGCATCCGCGCGCCGTTCGATGGGGTCATCAACCGAATTCCGTTTAAGATTGGCAGCCTGATCGAAGAAGGGGCACTGCTGACGGAAGTCTCCGACCTTCACGAGGTGTTTGCTTATTTCGACGTGTCGGAGAAAGAGTACCTGGGCTTTCTGAAACGCCACCGGAATCTGGTCGGCAAAGGCGGGCAGGAGGTGGAAATGATGCTGGCCGACGAGTCCCCCTACCCGCAGAAAGGACGCATCGAGACCATGGAAAGTGTGTTTGAGGAAGAATCCGGCACGATCGCGTTCCGTGCCCGGTTTCCGAATCCGCAGAAGGTTCTGAAACACGGCTCTTCGGGTAAGATCCGGTTGCCCAATGTGGTCAGCGACGCCCTGCTGGTTCCGCAGAAAGCGGTTTTCGAAGTGCAGGATAAGAATTACGTGTACGTGGTCGATGCCGCCAACAAAGTGAAGTCACGGAGTTTCGTACCGCAGGCCCGGGTGGGGTTGAACTACATTGTCCGCTCGGGTTTGCAACCGGGCGAACGGGTGGTTTATGAAGGGATTCAGAACGTGCACGACGGCGATCAGATCATTCCAGAAGTGATTTCCGTCGACAGCGTAGCCACCCAGACCACCCTGGCTCAGCATTGACGAAAGGCCAAGGTGGCAGGGGGTTGCAGGGATGGCGGGGATAGCGCGGTAATGCCACCCCATGCCCCATGCCACTCCCTGCCATCCACGCCAGCCCGGCTCCCCTCGCTCACTTCCACCAAACTTCTTTCTCATGTTCGATTTATTCATCAAACGGCCGTTGCTGTCGGCCGTCATTTCGGTGTTCATCACCCTGCTGGGGTTACTGGCGTTGATGGGCTTACCCGTTACGCAGTTTCCCGACATCGTTCCGCCCTCGGTAACGGTGACCGCCCGCTACACGGGGGCCAATGCCGAAGTAGCCACGAAAGCCGTCGCCATGCCCCTCGAACGGGCCATCAACGGAGTACCCAATATGGTGTACATGAACTCCGTATCGGGCAACGACGGCACGACGGTCATTCAGGTCGTATTCAACGTAGGTACCGACCCCGACCTGGCCGCCATGAGCGTCCAGAACCGGGTAACGACGGTGCTCGACGAACTGCCCCAGGAAGTGATCAAGGCTGGGGTGTCGACCGAAAAAGAGGTAAACAGCATGCTGCTCTACCTCAACATTGTGAGCGAAGACCCGGCGGTCGACGAAAAATTCATTTATAATTTCGCCGATATCAACGTACTGGCCGAACTGAAACGGATCGATGGGGTCGGGTTTGTCGACATCATGGGCTCGCGCGAATACTCGATGCGGGTCTGGCTCAAACCCGACCGGATGACGGCCTACGGACTGTCGGCCGACGATGTCATTAAGGCCATTCAGGACCAGAATGTGGAAGCGGCCCCCGGGAAAGCGGGCGAAAGCGCCGACCGGAGTCCGCAGATGCTCCAGTACGTGCTTCGCTACAGCGGAAAGTTTTTCGATCCCAAACAGTACGAAAACCTGGTGCTCAAGGCGGAAGCCAACGGTTCGATCCTGCGTCTGAAAGATGTAGCGGAGGTTGAATTCGGTTCGCTCAACTACGACGTACTCTCGAAGACCGACGGGCGCGCCTCGGCCTCTATCATGCTGAAACAGCGGCCGGGCTCCAACGCTCGGGACGTTATCGGCAACGTAAAAGAGCGGATGGCGGAGCTGAAGAAAACGAATTTCCCGCCGGGCATGACCTACAATTTCGCCTACGACGTGTCGCGGTTTCTGGACGCGTCGATCCACGAAGTAATCCGGACTCTGCTGGAAGCTTTCGTACTGGTATTTCTGGTCGTCTTTCTGTTTCTGCAGGACTGGCGCTCGACCCTGATCTGTGCGCTGGCCGTACCGGTAGCCCTGGTAGGGACTTTTGCGTTCATGAGCGCCATTGGCTTTTCCATCAACCTGCTCACCCTGTTTGCGCTCGTGCTGGCCATCGGGATTGTGGTCGACAATGCCATTGTGGTGGTGGAGGCCGTTCACGCTAAAATGGCCGAAGCCCATCTATCACCCAAAGAAGCCACGTTTGCTGCCATGCACGAAATCAGCGGAGCCCTGGTCGCCATCACGCTGGTGATGTCGGCGGTGTTTGTACCGGTTGCCTTCCTGACGGGGCCGGTCGGAATCTTTTACCGGCAGTTCTCGCTGACTCTGGCCATCTCCATCGTAATCTCGGGCATCAATGCCGTTACGCTCACCCCGGCGCTTTGCGCCCTGTTGCTCCGCCCGACCCACGGGCAGGAATCGCCGGGGTGGCTCGGGCGGCTCTTTGCCCGGTTCAACCGCGGCTTCGATGCGCTGACGGGCCGCTACCAGAAGTTGCTCCGGCGCGTCGCCAGCCGGGGCGTGGTCACCCTGACCATGCTGTTGCTGTTCGCGGCCGGTACCTGGGGGCTCAGTTCCATCCTGCCCAGTGGCTTCATTCCGACCGAAGACCAGGGCATGATCTACGTCAACGTCACTACGCCGGTTGGGGCTACCGTTCAGCGGACCGAAGACGTCATGGATAAAATCCAGCGGATAGCCTCGACGCTGGAGGCCGTTGAAAACGTGTCGACGCTGGCGGGCTACAGCCTGATGACCGATGGCAACGGGGCGTCGTATGGTATGGGCATGATCAACCTCAAAAGCTGGGAAGAACGGGATCAGACCGTAACCGACATCATCGCCGAGCTGGAAGCGAAAACGAAGACGATTCAGGATGCGACCATTCAGTTTTTTCCGCCCCCCACAGTTCCGGGCTTCGGCAACTCCAGCGGGTTCGAACTACGGCTGCTGGACCGAACCGGCTCCGGCGATTTGCAGAAAGTAAAGAAAGTGGCGGACGATTTCATTACCGCCCTCAAAAAACGACCCGAAATCGCCGACGCCTTTACCAGCTTCGACCCCAGCTATCCGCAATACCTGCTGCAGGTCGACCAGGAGAAGGCCGCTCAGAAGGGTGTGTCGATCAACAATGCCATGGGTACCCTGCAAACCCTGATGGGGAGTTTCTACGCGTCTAATTTTATCCGCTTTGGGCAGATGTACAAAGTGATGGTCCAGGCCTCCCCCGAATACCGGACCAAGCCTGAGGATGTACTGAGTCTGCGGGTCAAAAACAACGCCGGCGAAATGGTGCCGTTCTCCAATTTCGTTCACCTGGAGCGGGTATACGGTCCGGAGCAGATTACGCGCTACAACATGTACATGTCGGCGTTGATGAACGGTGAACCCGCAGCGGGTTACAGCAGTGGCGATGCCCTGCGGGCGGTTCAGGAAGTAGCCGATAAAACCTTGCCGAAGGGGTATACATTTGCCTGGTCGGGTATGTCGCGGGAGGAAGTGCTGTCGGGCGATCAGGTTATTTTCATCTTCGGCATCTGTCTGCTGTTCGTGTACCTGCTGCTGGTGGCTCAGTACGAGAGTTTGTTTCTGCCGTTGCCAGTACTCTTATCCCTTCCCGCCGGCATTTTCGGCTCGTTCCTGTGCCTCCAGTTGGCGGGTCTGCAGAACAACATTTACGCGCAGGTATCGCTGGTCATGCTAATCGGATTGCTGGGTAAAAACGCCATTCTGATCGTCGAATTTGCCAACCAGCGGCAACAGGAAGGCCTTTCCATTGTCCAGGCCGCCATCGAAGGGGCCGTTACGCGGCTGCGTCCGATTCTGATGACATCGCTGGCATTCATTGCGGGACTGCTTCCGCTTTGTGTTGCGTCGGGCGCCGGGGCTTTGGGCAACCGGTCGATCGGTACGGCGGCTGCGGGGGGCATGCTCATCGGAACCATCTTTGGACTGGTACTGGTGCCCGGTCTGTATATTCTATTTGCTAAACTGGCGCAGCGGTTTGCTCCGAAACCGTCTCCGAATGATAACGATAAACGGGAATCAATCCCCACAAAAACGAATACCAATGGTGCCATTCTTCAGGAATCTTAATCGCTCGTTTGTCTGGATGGGGCTGTTGTTGGGCAGTAGCCTGAGCAGTTGCCGGATCATGCATAATCCGGGCCCCATTCCTGCCCTGCCCGTTCCGCAGGCGTATACGAATCAACGAAATGCGGACCAAACAGATTCGACGACTGTTATCAGTCGATGGCCCCACCAGCATCTGTTTGCCGATTCGAATCTGGTGTCGCTCATCGATACGGCCCTGGTCCGGAATCTGGATCTGAAAATTGCCCTGCAGCGCATCGACGTGGCCAGAGCCAATTTCACCATCAGTCAGGGTGCGCTGGCTCCCCGGGTCGATGCAGTGGCGACGGCCGCTGTCGACCGGTACGGGCGCTATACGCTCAACGGCGTGGGGAACTACGACACCAACCTGTCGGGAAACGTGTCCGGTGCCAGCCGTATTCCGAACCCAACGCCGGATTTTTTGCTGGGACTGCGTAGCTCGTGGGAAATCGACATCTGGGGTAAACTCCGCAACCGTCGGCGCGCGGCTTTTACGCGGATGCTGGCTTCGCAGGAAGGCCGCAACCTGATCGTGACCGCCCTGACGGCCGACGTGGCCCGGCTGTACTATTCCCTGCTGGCACTGGATGCCGAGCTGGAGATCATTGGCGATAACGTAGACTTGCAGCAGAAAGCCCTCGAACTGGTCCAGGTGCAGAAAGAAGCCGGCCGGGTGACCGAACTGGCCGTGCAGCAGTTCAAAGCGCAGTTGCTAAACACCCGGGCGCTGGAAGGGCGTGTGCTGCAGGACATCGTCACGGCCGAAAACCAACTCAATGTCCTGCTGGGGCGCTACCCGCAGCCTATTGCACGTGGGGCCTCTATCGAGAAGCAGGCCGTTCCGGCCAACGTCTCCGCGGGGGTTCCGGTGCAGCTGCTCCGTCGTCGGCCCGACATTCGGCAGGCTGAGCGCGAACTGGAAGCCGCCCATGTCGATGTAGCGGTGGCCAGGGCCGAGTTTCTGCCGTCGCTCAACCTGGTGCCTTACGTGGGCGTCAACGCCTTTCGGCCCGAAGTACTGCTCAATCCGCAATCACTCGCCCTGGGCGTACTGGGTGGGCTGACGGCGCCGATAGTCAACCGCCGGCTGCTGAGAGGAAACCTGGCCATTGCCACCGCCCAGAGCCGCGAAGCGTATTACGCCTACCAGCGGACCATGCTGACGGGTGTTTCAGAAGTGGTCAACAGCCTTCAAGGGTTAGAAAACTACCGGAATGTAGCCAATGTCCAACGGCAGGAAGTGGCCGTATTGCGGCAGGCCGCCACGACCTCCAACGAGCTGTTCGCCAATGGCTACGCAACCTATCTGGAAGTCATTACCGCCCAGCGCAATGTGCTGGAAGCGCAACTGTCGCTGATCAATACCAAGCGGGCGCAGTTTCTGGCCCTGGTCGATCTGTACCGGGCCGTCGGGGGTGGCTGGTAACGATCGCAGGATCTTCTCTGTTTTGTCGACGGTTTGCCACGGCCATAAACAATGAATTCTCCGATGGGTTATAATCGTATCACTCACCTAATTACCATACATCATGAAACGTTTTTTCTTTGGTTTAGCGGTCACGCTGGTCATTGGTCTTTTGGCCCTGACGCCCGTACGGGCTCAATTTTCGGTGGGCGCGCATGGCTCGCTGGCGTCCAGCGACGTGGAAGGTTCGAATACCCTGTATGGGGGTGGGCTCTTCGCCAAGATCTATCTGTCGTCGCAGTTCGACGTAGGCATCGGCGTCAAAGCCTTTGGCGAAACCCGGAGTTTCAGCGCCGTTGGGCAAACGCTGGAGTATTCGGCCGGAATCATACCCGTAACGGGCATGATCGATTATTACTTCACGGATGGTGTTTTGCGCCCGTACATCGGCGCCGAAGCAGGCGTGTATTCGACGGCCTACCGAATTAAGTTCAACAGTCAGGAAACCAGTAAAGTGACCTCTACCAACGTAGGTGTTGCGCCCAAAGTAGGCCTGGTGCTGGCCCTGGGCAACCTGGGGATTTTTGCCGAAGGAGCTTACAACCTTATGTTTGGGAATAAAAACGGCAGCGCCACCGTGGGCAACCTGGGCAACGTCAACTTCGACAGGACCTCCAAATTCTTTACGTTGAACGTCGGTTTGCAGATCGGCCTGCCCACGGCAAAGTAAACGAGAAGATTGATTCAACACAGAGGCACGGAGAACTCGGAGATTAATATGGCTCTGTGTTCTCCGTGCCTCTGTGTTGAATCAATCTCTTTACTCAAGTTTACGTTTCATGCCTTCGTGCGTAGCTACGAACCCCAGCGACTCATAAAACCGAATGGCGTCGGGCCGGCGCTTATCCGTCGTTAGTTGAATCAGATGACACCCCTTTTCCTTAGCGCGCCGGATGGCGTATTCAAACACGTTCGTCCCGATGCCCTGGCCACGGTAAGTCGATTTAGTCCGTACAGCTTCTATCTGCGCCCGCCGTCCGCCCTGGTAGGTTAAATACGGAATAAATGAGAGCTGAAAGGTCGCCACCAGTTCGCCGTTCCGTTCCACGACTGTCAGTTCCTGATTCGGGTCGGTGGCGATGGCGTTGAAAGCATTTCGATAAGCCTCCGACAGCCCGGTCTGCTGTTCCCGCAGAGCTCCCAGCGTATCATCAGCAAGCAGTTGAACGATAGCTTCCAGATCCGCTTCGGTAGCCAGCCGGAACGTAAGGGCTTTATCGATAGGCAAGGCATCTGGCATAGTTGACTCTAGTATGGGGTAATGTCCTGGCCGTAAGTCTACTTATTTTTTCATCAATCCGGCCATCCGGTCCCCGCAAATAGTTCACCAATAGAATATAGTCGCCCCAACTTGAGTATTTTTTTTGCCGCTGCGACAGTCTCGTAAAAGAGATATTCATAGAGCCTGTGCGGCCTAAGCCGACCATAAAAAATGGCCTTTCCGGCTCATTTATATGGTTTTTGTTCAGTCGGAGCGAACTGGGAGTGCTCCGGCATTGTTACTTGTTTATAGCACTCCAAACAACCCGGCAATCCCCCTGTTTTATTGCAGCGAACCCGTTCTGACTTGCATAAGTCAGTGCTTTTGCGTCTATATTTGGCCCGGAACCACTGGCTGCGACCTATTGTCCGGCCCGCGCAGACAAAACCGTCGACCTGTCCATACAGACGCTTCGCAGCAAACGGCAGCGGAAGTGTTGTCAACCTGAACAACGTATCATGTCAAAAAACTTAGTCATTGTGGAGTCGCCGGCGAAGGCGAAAACCATTGAAGGCTACCTGGGTAAAGACTTCACCGTTAAATCCAGCTTCGGCCACGTGCGCGACCTGCCTAAAGATGGGCTCGCCGTCGACGTGACGAATGGATTTCGGCCGTCCTACGAGATTTCACCCGACAAAAAAAAGCTGGTCAGTGAATTGAAGTCCTTGGCTAAGTCGGCGGAGGAAGTCTGGCTGGCGACGGATGACGACCGCGAAGGCGAAGCCATTTCGTGGCACCTGAAAGAAGCCCTCGGGCTGCGCGACAACACCAAGCGCATCGTTTTTCGGGAAATAACGAAGAACGCCATACAGAACGCCATCAAGTCGCCCCGCACCATCGATGTCGACCTGGTGAACGCTCAGCAGGCCCGGCGTGTGCTCGACCGGCTGGTTGGGTACGAACTTTCGCCCGTGCTCTGGCGCAAGATCAAAGGTGGCAGCACGGGGCTATCCGCCGGTCGGGTGCAGTCGGTAGCGCTTCGGCTCGTGGTGGAACGCGAACGCGAAATCGATAAACACTCGGCGAAGTCGTCGTTTAAAGTGACGGCTCAATTCATCGTCGATGGCAATAAAGTCCTCAACGCCGAACTACCGAAGAATTTCCCGGCAGCGGGCGATGCCCGGCGGTTTCTGGAAGCTTGTATTGGCGCGACCTTCACGATCAAAAGCCTGGAGACCCGCCCCGCCAAAAAATCACCGGCTCCTCCGTTTACCACCTCGACGCTGCAGCAGGAAGCCTCCCGCAAACTCGGTTACTCGGTCGACCGTACTATGCGGATTGCCCAGAACCTCTACGAAGCCGGTAAGATCTCATACATGCGGACGGATTCTACGAATCTGTCGCAGGAAGCCATAACCAACGCCAAAGCACAAATCGAAACCGATTTTGGCCCGAAGTATGTGCAGACCCGGCAGTTCAAGACGAAAAATGAGTCGGCGCAGGAAGCGCACGAAGCGATTCGGCCAACTAACTTCAACGACCGCGATGCGGGCGCCGACCGGGATCAGAAACGGCTGTATGAGCTGATCTGGAAGCGGTCGATTGCCTCTCAGATGGCCGATGCGCAACTCGAACGGACCACCGTAACAATCAGTATTCGATTTGCGAATGGCGCTGCGGCCGGAAGCCAGGAGCTTAGCTTCGACGTTTTTGGTGAGGATTTCGACCCGGCGAATCAGGCAGTTGCCCCCCCAGTTGCGCCGGCTCCGAATACTCCCTTTCCCAACGAACTCGTTGCGCAGGGCGAGGTCATCAAGTTCGACGGGTTTTTGCGGGTTTATCTCGAATCGAAAGACGACGAGGATAGCGACGAAGACGCCAAGGGTATGCTGCCTCCGCTGACCATCGGCCAGATCCTGAACCTGGGCCAGATGAAAGCGACGGAAAAATTTACCCGCCCGCAACCGCGTTATGCCGAAGCATCGCTGGTGAAGAAACTGGAAGAAATGGGCATTGGGCGCCCCTCGACCTACGCTCCGACGATTTCGACCATCATCAACCGCGGATACGTAGTCAAGCAGGACAAACCCGGCCAGGAACGGAAATATACCGAGTTCACCCTTCAGCAGGATCAGATCAGCGAGACGAGCGGCAAGGAAACCTTTGGCTCCGAAAAAGCCAAGCTGTTCCCGACCAATACCGGTATTGTGGTGAATGATTTTCTGGTCGAATATTTCCCGGATATCGTTGATTATCAGTTCACGGCCACCGTGGAGAAAGATTTCGACGAGATCGCCGACGGACGCATGAACTGGCAGAAAATGCTGGAAGGCTTCTACGGAGATTTTCATAAGAACATCGAAGAAATTCAGGGTTCCTCGATCGTGTCGTTCAAAACGGGCGCGCGCGAATTGGGCATCGACCCGAGAACCGGCAAGAAAGTGTCGGCCCGGCTGGGTAAATACGGGGCCTACGCCCAGATCGGCGAAACGACCGACGAGCAGAAGCCCCAATATGCCAACCTCCGCGACGGACAGCTCATCGAAACCATCACCTTACAGGAAGCGCTGGACTTGTTCGCGTTGCCACGGGAAGTCGGTTATTTCGAGGATAAACCCATGATCATCGGGATTGGCAAATTTGGGCCCTATGTCAAACACGACGACAAATATGTGTCGCTGACGCGGGAGGATGACCCGTACTCGATCGACGCCGACCGCGCCATTCAGCTCATTCAGCAGAAGCGGGCCGAAGCAGTGAGCGAAACCATCGGCGAATTCGAAGGAAAGCCCATCACCACTGGCAAAGGTCGGTTCGGACCGTACGTCAAGCACGATGACAAATACATCTCGATTCCGCGGAACGAATCGCCGGCCGGGCTGACGTTCGACCGCGCCGTCGAGCTGATTCTGGCCAAACGGCAGGCTGAAGCAGCCAAATACATCAAAGAGTTTCCGGAGAATCCGGCCGTGAAAGTGGTCAATGGCCAATACGGACCGTATCTGGCCGTGGGCAAACGGAACGTCAAGATTCCGAAAGACATCGACCCGGCCTCGCTGAGCCTGGAAGACTGCCTCAAACTGGCCGGCGACGAACCCGCCCCCGCTAAAGCCGGCAAAGCGCCAGCCAAAAAAGCGACGGCAACGGCGACTAAAGCTCCCGCCAAGGCAAAAGCTACGACAAAACCGGCAGCCGCTAAAAAAACGGCGTCGAAAAAGTAAATACGCCAGCCCAGACGCGATACATGAGGCCTTCCGACCGGGAAGGCCTTTGTTTTTACCCGTCTTTAAAAATTCCTCGCTATTTTGCGGGTCGAACCATTCGCGAATCGGCTTTCACGCATGAAACAAATTCTTTTTTTTCTTTTTCTCTCGTTAACCAGCTTCGCTCAACCTGAAAACCAATATAACCTCATTCCGTTTCCTGCGCGCTTCTCGGGTCAGAATGGTCAGTTTACCCTGACCGCTTCAACGCGCATCGTGGTCAGCCCGGCTTCCGACGCAGGCGTAAAAGCAGTGGCTCAAACCTTCGCCGGTCAGGTCAAGGCGGCCAACGGGCTAACGCTTCCGGTGGCGGCAACCAGTCCGTCGCTGGCTAAAGGAGCCCATATTTTCCTGTCGCTGAACAAAACTCTGGCTCTGGGCGACGAAGGCTACAAACTAACCGTTTCGCCCGGTCGGGTGCTGGCCGAAGCGTCCACGCCAAAAGGCCTCTTCTACGCGACACAAACCATGCGGCAGTTGCTCCCCGCCCCCGGAGCCCCGAGTTCTGCTCCGACCATGCCCGCCTGCGCCATCACCGACAGGCCACGCTTTAGTTACCGGGGGCTACACCTGGACGTTTCGCGTAATTTCATGCCCGTCGCCTTCGTCAAGAAATACATCGATCTGCTGGCTATGCACAAGCAGAATACGTTTCACTGGCACCTGACCGACGATCAGGGTTGGCGGATCGAGATCAAAAAATACCCGAAACTTACCCAAATTGGCAGCAAACGGGCCGAAACCGTTGTGGGTCAATATTTCCAGAATTATCCCCAGCAGTTCGATGGTAAACCCGTCGGTGGTTTCTATACCCAGGAGCAGATTCGCGACGTGATCCGTTATGCCCAGAGCCGGTTCGTTACCATCGTTCCGGAAATCGAAATGCCAGGGCACGCCCTGGGTGCCCTGGCCGCTTATCCCGAGCTGGGCTGCGAACCGACCAAGGCCTATAAAGTCGCGACGAAATGGGGGGTCTTCGACGATGTGTTCTGCCCGTCGGACAAAACCTTCGGTTTTTTGCAGGATGTACTGACGGAAGTGATGGCGCTGTTTCCGGGCAAATACATTCATATCGGCGGGGACGAGTGCCCCAAAACGGCCTGGAAACAAAGTGCGTTCTGCCAGGAACTGATGAAGAAAAACAACCTGAAAGACGAGCACGAGCTTCAGAGTTATTTCATCCGGCGCATCGAGAAATTCGTCAACAGCAAAGGCCGGGCGATTATCGGCTGGGATGAAATTCTGGAAGGTGGGCTGGCTCCGAATGCTACGGTTATGAGCTGGCGGGGCACCGAGGGCGGTATTGCGGCCGCCAAACAGAAACATAACGTCGTGATGACGCCCACCGGCACCTGCTACCTGGATTATTACCAGGGCAACCCGGCGACCGAACCCCTGGCCATTGGTGGGTATCTGCCCCTCGATCAGGTCTATGCCTACGAACCGATGCCCGCCGAATTGTCGGCGGCCGAACAGAAATACATTCTGGGGGTGCAGGGCAACATCTGGACGGAATACACGCCTACACCTGAAGCGGTGGAATACATGGTCTTTCCGCGGGCCATTGCGCTGGCCGAAATCGGCTGGATGCAGGCCGGGCCTCATAATTTCGAGGATTTTGCCCAGCGACTAAAAAACCACCTGCCCCGCCTGACCAACGTCAATTATGCGAAACGACTGTTCGACATCAGCGCCGTTACCCAACCCAGTGAGCAGGGGCAATTGCAGGTGGTGCTGAAAAAACTGGATGCCGACAGCCGGATTTTTTATACCCTGAACGGTAAAGAGCCGAACGAGCAAAGCACCGAGTATATCGGGCCGATTACCCTGACCAAAACCACTACCTTGCGGGCTATGACGCCTGCTGGCGGCCGTCTGACCCAGACGTTCACGCTTCACAAAGGCAAGAATAAGCCCTACACCTACGCCATTCTGCTCGAAAACAACAGCGACAAGAGCCTGACCAAACTGACTGATGGCGTTCGGGGCGAAACCCCGCGTGATCGACGCCAGTGGGCCAATTTCTTCGGAGACATGGACGTGACCGTCGATCTGGGCGACGTGACCAGCGTGACGAAAGTTTCGCTAAATTTCCTGAAAGTCATTTTGGAAAAGAACTTCCCGCCCACGTCGGTCGATATTGCCTTATCGAAAGATGGGAATGAGTACAAGGAAGCCATTACGCAGCCGATTCGGTATGACCTGAACGGTCCGTGGGATATTCTGCCGGTTGTGGCCGACTTCAAAACGGCCCGGGCTCGTTATGTGCGCATCCGGGCGAAAAATGTCGGTGTCTGCCCCGCCGGGCACCCGAACGCGGGCGAAAAAACCTGGTTCGCGACGGACGAGATTGTGGTTGAATAGCATAGGGCATAGGGGTTGGGGGTTAGGGTAAACACTCCCCTACCCCCTTTACCCTTGCCCCTAACCCCTTTACCCTTGCCCCCAACCCCTAACCCCTAACCCCTATGCCCCTAACCCCTATGCCCCCAACCCCTATGCCCCCAACCCCTATGCCCTAACCCCCATGCC
>NZ_BAAHAC010000014.1:0-1553 GCF_054777875.1 Spirosoma koreense
GCAGGTACTGACAAGGCGATCTTGTCAGGCCAACATCGTAGTAAACAAGTGACAACACACAGCAAAAGGGCGTCTGGGGGATGCCTAAGGCTTCTGATGGCGATGAAGGACGTGGCAAGCGACGAAACGCTGCGGGGACCCGCTGGCAGGGGCTGATCCGCAGGTGTCCGAATGGGGCAACCCACTACCTTGAAGAGGTAGTACCCGCAAGGGGGCGAACGCGGTGAACTGAAACATCTAAGTAGCCGCAGGAAAAGAAAACAAATGTGATTCCGGTAGTAGTGGCGAGCGAGCCCGGAAGAGCCCAAACCAGTGGCGTTACGGCGTCATTGGGGTTATAGGACCTGACAAAAGCAGGCAAGCGAACCTGAACCACGTGGGAAAGTGGACCATAGAGGGTGAGAGTCCCGTCGGGGTCAGCGCGTTTGTGGGTTGGGGATCCTGAGTAGGGGGGAACCGGAGAAATTCCCTTTGAAGTAGCCGGCACCATCCGGCAAGGCTAAATACATTCAGAAGACCGATAGTGCAGAGTACCGTGAGGGAAAGGTGAAAAGTACGGGGAGTACCCGGGTGAAATAGATCCTGAAACCAGGCGCTTACAAGCGGTCGGAGCCTCCAGTGTGGGGTGACGGCGTGCCTTTTGCATAATGAGCCTACGAGTAACCGTCACTGGCGAGGTTAATGGACTGGAGTCCAGCAGCCGAAGCGAAAGCGAGTCTGAACAGGGCGAATAGTCAGTGGGGGTTGACGCGAAACTTGGTGATCTATCCCTGGCCAGGCTGAAGGGGTGGTAACACACCCTGGAGGGCCGAACCGATAAGCGTTGAAAAGCTTCCGGATGAGCTGGGGATAGGGGTGAAAGGCCAATCAAACTGAGAAATAGCTCGTACTCTCCGAAATGTTTTTAGGAACAGCGTTACGTGTTACTGTCTGTGAGGTAGAGCCACCAACAGGATGCGGGGGAGTCACATCCTACCAACTTCTGATGAACTCCGAATGCGCAGAGAGGTGCGTGGCAGTGAGGGGCAGGGTGCTAAGGTCCTGCTCCGAGAGGGGAACAACCCAGACCATCTTCTAAGGTCCCCAAGTGTGTGCTAAGTTGAACAAAGGCGGTCCGGCTGCTGAGACAGCCAGGAGGTTAGCTTGGAAGCAGCTATTCCTTTAAAGAGTGCGTAACAGCTCACTGGTCGAGCGGGGCGGGCGTCGATAATAACCGGGCATCAAGCACATCACCGAAGAAATGGACAGTAGATTAGATCTACTTGTGGTAGGAGAGCATTCACTGGTCGGTGAAGCTGTGGCGTGAGCCGTGGTGGAGAGCAGTGAAAAGCAAATGTAGGCATAAGTAACGAGAATGAGGATGAGAACTCCTCACACCGAAAAGCTAAGGTTTCCTCCGCGATGGCAGTCATCGGAGGGTTAGTCGGGGTCTAAGGAGCAGGCGAAGGCCGGGCTTTGAGGGGGAACAGGTTAATAGTCCTGTACTAACGGCACAGGGAAAGCGATGACGGAGTGCCGGGGTGTTTACGTCCTGACGGAATAGGGCGTTGAGC
>NZ_BAAHAC010000016.1:0-13470 GCF_054777875.1 Spirosoma koreense
CCTATTCCATTAGCTAACAGATTGAATAACCAACTAGTTGTATCCATAAATAAGAATGGTACTCCCAGCAATTTTAATGCAGAAATGTTGAAAAATACTTCTCAAATCATAAGTGATAATATATTAAACTCAAACCTTAAATTTTTATAATCATGAAAAACAATCTAGTTCTTTACTTAAGTCTGATTTTTTTAAATGGCTCTTGTGATAAAGTGAAGAAGTTCGCATCTGATACAATAAATACAACCAGTTCTTCACCAGGCAAATGGATTGTTGTTAGATCATCAACAAGAGGAGAATGTAGAGTTCAAGATAATACGACTAGGCCGATAATAGGTAATAATCTTCTTGGAAGAACTTTTAATACAGAGTCGGAAGCCAAAGATGCTATGTGTGCAGCTTATCAAGAAGGGTCTGAAGGTGATTCGGACAAATGCGCTAGTGTTTATCCAAGTAATGCCTGCCAATAACGATAATAAAACCAGTTTATGCTAAAAGCTTTACCTAAAATAACTGAATTAACTCGCAGCTGCTCCTATCGAGTACGTTAAAGAAAGGTAACATAAACCGTCGCAGATCGAAGAGCACCTTTGAAAGAGACCGATTTTTGAGAGTAGTTATGGCGTAAAATGGTTTTGTACTATCTTTTAATTGAACCTACTATTATAAATTATACCGTAAGTAGTTGATTGTCTGAGCAAATTTTTATGAAATATTATTCATGTAACATGTTTTATAGATTTTAGGACAGCATCATAATTGACAGTTAGTATCGTCCAAGTGTTAACTCCTGTGCAAAACGGTAAATCTACCCAACTTCTTAACTATGATTATAAACCATAAACATACTTTCTTAATCTCGGATTCCCGTCGATAAATGTTCTATAAATGCTTTACTTAAATAAGTATTTCTATATCTTTTAAAAGCCATTTCATGAGCTTCATCTTTAGTCCATTGCTTAGACCTTGTCTCTGTTATTAATAATATTTTAGAGGCAAGTGAATTAGGAAACTTCAAGGATTGCGTCTTACTATAACTTAGGCACTCAAGGATAATTCCACGCAAGAAACTAAGACAGAGATCAGGTGTCTTAACAACTTGTTCCTCTGTAAACCTTACTACTATCCAACCATTTTTTATAAAAAAATTATCACGGATGTCATCATTACAATCGATATAATGAATAGGCTGGCCCGTTAAACCTACATATGGTTCATCAATCTCAATATCAATATAAATACTTACATCTTTTATGAAAAAATCTTTTTTGCTTTCTATATACTTACCGCCTATAAGGAGCTCAAATGTTATGTCAGGCCGATACTTAGAGCCATCAATTGCTCGGTTCAAGGCAAATGACTTGAGAGTAAAATATTTTTCATCATCTATTTCTTTCCAGTTTTCTTGTAAATACTCACAGAAAGCATATTCTGAAACCCCACGCCTTGGCGACAAATTAAAATCGTAAAATATTCCATCTTTTACATTGATTGACAAGTAATTTATAAGAGTACTTAGTTTCGATTCTCTTCTTTCTTTATATGCTTCGTCAGTGGTCAGATATGTATTAAATTGCTCTTGTTTTTCTTCATAATCTTTAAGGATAATAGTATTATATTTTTTAACTTTTTTTTGATAATCCAAATCTGCTTGTTTTAATTTATATTCGTGTTCCTTATTTATATTATCACAATTTAGTTTCCATTCCTTTAATAGCCTGGAGTACTCATTGGTATATGATTTAAATTTATCTTTTGCGTATTCGTTTTTTTGGAAAGTTCTGATAGCGCGTATAACAGTCAAGATAAATATTATCATTGCAATTGCTCCATAAAAATCTTTGTCTGTCTTATCGCTAAGATGGACAAAATAAAGGCCTAACAACGTTAGAAATATACTAGAGAACCATACGTTATTTTCTTCTAGAATTGGCTCTATGGGTTTTGGTGGAAGTTGAGCATTATCAGGAAGAACGTCTTTTTGTGGTGGCTCTGGTTTTACAGGTTGGTTTTCTAACAATGGATTCCATTTTACTATTTTAATTAGTTCATCAGGAGCTTTAACGATAGGATAATCCATGACTTGAAGGCCGTAAGACGATTTTAGAAGTACATTCGACAAACTATACTTTATACCCTACTAAAACATTTAATTAAAAGTAGCTTTGATTATCAATCATTTACAATATTTCATACAGGTTTATAATCACACCCATTTTTAGGTGTAAAAATGGGTGTGATTATAAACCTGTATTATATTTTATTCTCTCACTTTCTATCTTCTCTTCAATCGCTTCAAGTATCCAGTCTTGAAGGGAGACAGCAAGTTTTGGGCTGGTTGGTTTACGGGGCCGTTTAGCCCGTAATTCATCAATTGCAGTAAGCTGGCTAGACATGATCTTAATATTAAAATTCTTGATTCGCTCCTGCTGCGGCTCGGCTTGAGTAACCGTTGTACTACCCCGGTTTATAATTTCCTCTATTTTCTTTTCCTGCCGTTTGTCCTTCTGTTGCTCGTCAGGTTTGGCGGGCGTTGTTTTCTTAGGTGGTGGTGATACTGCCATAGTATTTATTTTTTAATGCCTGTAACATGGCTAAATAGTGCTTCTACTTCAGCAACTGCTTTTTCATCAGTGGGGATCATTTCAAAAACTGATAACCCTTTGCTAGCCGCAGTAGCGAACGCTTTACGATTGATGACCGCATAGTCTACAAAATTCAATTCCTCGTTGTCTCGCAAAACCTCTGTAGCTTCATTGTTATCGGCTCCACGTGTATCAGCTTTGTTCAGGAAAGAATAAACCTTTAGTGGGTTAGATCGGCTCCCCTGAATCTCGCTTAATAAGGCTTGTACTTTAGAGAGCGTCCAAATCTCGTAACTGCGAGGAGCAAATGGAATTAAGTATATGTCAGAGACAAAGAGCGCGGCCCGTTGGCTAGCTGTGTCACGTCCTCCGGTATCAATAACAATGTGATCATATTTAGGTCGTAACTGTTCTATCTGTCGGCGAACAGTTGGACCATTAAGCTGCACAAGTGTATAACCTAACTGGCCTTTTCTGGTCTCCTCACGCCAAGCTGTAAAATCACTCGCGCTCTCTTGCTCATCAGCATCAACTAATAAAACATCTGTTCCCCGCTGAGACAACCACACAGCTAAGTTTGTTGATATAGTTGTTTTACCCGTACCTCCCTTAATGCCTCCTATCGTGAAAATCATGCAGTTACGTTAATAAATAGGTTCAAACCAAGGTGCAGAAAATAACCTAAAAGTAGGTGTAATTTTACACCAAATTAATATTCCCTCATTAATATATTGTAAGTTTAGTTAGTTTTGGGAAAATGCCATGGTTATGTCGCAAGAAGCAGAAGTCCTAGAGAGTGAAGAAACAAAAGAGGGTTACATACTCGATTATATATCAGGTCTACCTGTCAAAGAAACACCTGAAGAAAGAGAAGCTGTACAGGTCTTCTCGAGAATACTTGTAGAAGATTTTAGTTATCCTAAAAGTCAAATCCAGACAAGACCGCAATGGAGAGTAAAGAGTCGCCCTTCTGACAGAAAGAAAGAATATCCTGTAGATATTGCAGTGTTTTCAGATACTGATAAGAATGAAGACACAGTATCGATCATAGTTGAGTGTAAAAAGAAAGATCGAAAAGATGGTAGAGATCAGTTAGAAGACTATCTGCGCTTTTCTAAAGCTCAGTTGGGCGTCTGGTTTAACGGCTCACAAAAATTATACCTGAAGAAGACGGAGAAAGATGGGAAAATCCAATTCGAGGAGGTTCCAAGTATACCCCGTTATGGTCAAAGAGTCGAAGATATAGGTCTTTTTAAAAGGAAAGACCTCAGGGTGGCTACCAACTTAAAAAGCACATTCAAAACCATTCGTAATTATCTAGCAGCTAATGCGGTAGGCATAACAAGGGACGAGGTTTTTGCTCAACAGCTGATAAATCTTATTTTCTGTAAAATATATGACGAGAGATTCACTAAGCCGGACGATGTTATAACGTTTAGGGCTGGTGTTGCCGAAGAGCATAACAAAGTATTTGAAAGAGTAAAAGGGTTATTCGAGAAGGTAAAAAAACAATATAATGATGTTATTGAAATTGCCGACTCAATTACGCTAGACGAAAAATCAATAGTGTATGTAGTAGGTGAGTTACAGAATTATTGTTTAGTAGAAGCTGATAGAGACGCGGTTGCTGAGGCATTTGAAATTTTTATTGGTCCCTCCCTTAAAGGTCCACAAGGACAATTCTTCACACCTCGGAACGTAGTGAAGATGGTTGTAGATATTCTTGATCCGACGACCGAAGATAGAATAATAGACCCCGCTTGTGGTAGCGGTGGTTTTTTAGTTGAGGCGCTGAGACACGTATGGAAAAAGGTTGAAGAGAAAGGACGTGATCTAGGCTGGCCAGATCATGAAATATTCGCTGAGAAACAAAAGGTAGCCATCAAAAATTTTCGAGGTATTGATAAGGATAACTTCTTAAGCAAAGTGGCCAAAGCATACATGGCCATTCTAGGTGATGGTAGGGGAGGAGTTTATTGTGAAAACTCTCTTGAAGCTCCTTCTCACTGGCACAGAGACACTCAAGCTAATGTCCACTTAGGGGGCTTCGACTTAGTTATAACAAATCCTCCATTTGGTAAAAAGTTAGCTATTGAATCTGAATCTGTCCTAAGAAAGTATGATCTTGGTCATACTTGGAAAGAAAACGAGGAAGGTGAGTTTGATAAGTCCGCTGTCCAAGACAAGCAACCCCCACAAATTCTATTCATTGAGAGGTGTTTGGATTTACTAGCTCCTAATGGGAAAATGGGAATAGTGCTTCTAGAAAGTATATTTGGTATGCCCAAGTATCGCTACGTTGTGAACTATATAACTCAACGAGCAAAGATCTTAGGTATAATCACTTTGCCTGAGGATCTGTTTCAGCCTCATACACACGCAAAAACTTGCGTAGTTATTCTAGAGAAAAAGGACGTTACTTCAACCGCTCCCCATAACATATTTATGTGCGATGTAAAATGGTGTGGTCATGACAGCCGAGGTAATCCGACTTATAGGGTAAACGATCTTGGTCAAAGGATTCTCTTAGATGAAATCCCCTCAGTTGCTCCACTATTTCACAAATCAAAGTAGCATCCATGGTTACTTACTGGATAAATTCCGAACAAATTATAGATAAAACTTACATTCCTAAGTTTTACAACCCAGAAATTACTGAGGGATTAAATAAGCTCAGTGATACTCACGATTGCCTTTCAATTAAGCAATTAATTAATGATGGAATCTTGTATTGTACAACTGGTGACGAAATAGGGAAAAACGCTTATGGGACTGGCGATATTCCGTTTGTCAGAACTTCTGATATTGCAAACTGGGAAATTAAAGCGGCTCCTAAACAAGGAGTTTCTAGAAATATATACGATGAATTTGTAACTGGACAGGATGTACAAGAAGGAGACATATTATTCGTAAAGGATGGAACGTACCTGATTGGCAATAATTGTTTCATTACTAACATAGATAATGAATTGTTGTTTCAATCTCATATATATAAGCTTAGAACTCTTGATAAGAAGAGATTCGACCCCGCAATAATTTTTTTATTATTAAATTCAGAAATAGTTCAGAAACAAATTAGATCTTTTCAGTTTACTGCGGATATAATAGATACAATCGGAAAAAGATTTTTTGAACTTATATTACCATTCCCTTTAGACGATGAAGTAAACAAGTATTTAGTTGAGGAAACACAAATCGCTCTTAAACAGAGGGTTAAAGGAAAAGCGTTCATCAAAAATGCTTCATTAATATTGGAGGAATCACTAATCAAAGGTACGGTTGATCCAATCAATAAATTTCTGTCATTATCAGATAGTGAGTTATCAAAAGAGCTTTGTTCAGAGACAGTAACTAAAGAATTTGGCGAATTTGAAGCATTTACGTATAAATCTGATGCTATAATAAAAGATATATACCTACCAAAGTATTATGATCCTACCGTAGACGAGGAAATAGAGCAGCTACGTGAAAACTGTTCAGTTTTCTCCTTTAAAGACTTAAAGGAGAAAAATATTATAGAATATCATACCGGTGATGAAATAGGCAAAATGGCTTACGGTACTGGTAATATCCCTTTTATAAGAACTTCTGATTTTTCTAACTGGGAGATAAATCATCAACCTAAGCAAGGTATTTCGGAAGAAATATATCTTCAGTATAAAGACAAACAAGATGTAAAAGTCAACGATATTCTTTTAGTTAGAGATGGTACGTATCTAGTAGGTTCATCCTGCATTATTACCGAGGCTGATGAAAAGAGTTTGTTTTGCGGTGGCCTATACAAGATAAGAATCATTGATACCGAGTTTATCAGCCCTTATTTGTTTTTGGCTTTAATTAACTCATACATCGTAAAAAGACAGATTCGTACTAAGCAGTTTACTCGAGATGTGATAGACACTATTGGTAATAGAATTGATGAAGTATTCATTCCTATACCTAATGATAGAGACTTAAAAGAAAGACTGACTGATGTCATTAAGGACGTTGTCACAAGTCGAGTTAATTCGAGAGATAGAATAAAATTTCTTTCACAATCTGTAATCAACCCCTCATTAATAAGAAATAATGTACCTGTTCCCGAGTTTTAAATTATATTTTCCCAGGAAGACAGAAGTGAAGGGACAGGTTATGTTTCTAGGAAAAGTTTCTTAACATAAGATACCTTATACAACAATCTCAAAAAAGTACAACGCTTCGCTAACTTCATCAAAGTCGCCGAACGTTGTACTTTTCTAATTAACCCTATTTTATTCGTTTTGAGGGTTGCACCGTCTACAAGTCGTGGGTGATGTGTTTAGTTTTTGGGCAATTACTTGAGCTTCGGCCAGAGCGCTCTGGTAGGTGTCGAAGGGGCCCTGCCATGCCCCATTAGCTTCCCCAAGTTTGGTTGTTTGTGCTCCTTTTCCTCCATTACAGAACGAACATCGTCCTTTGTGAAGCGTCACTTTACGATTCGGGTAGTTGTAATAAAAGTAGATGCCTTCTTGATTATGTTTTTTATCTGGGTCCGTAATCAGCGAGTTAGCGTTGTGCTGCGAACCTAATGAACTCCAATCCCACTGTGCTTGATAACCGAACTTCTCCAGTACATGAACCAAATTAACAATGTGGTTGGCGGGTATGGGTCGTTCAGTCGTCAACAAATTAAGGAGTGTGTTTTTAGGTGCTTCAGCAAAGTGCTCAATTGCTGATACAGATAAGACACGGGAGCGCATATGATCGAAAAATCGATGGATTGCCGCTGATTCTTTGATAATCATTTCTTTGTCTAGTGCCATTTTCGTTTTCATTTATTTACCACAAAGGTACACAAAGAAATTATATTATAACACATTCACACATAATAATTACAATAAAATTTTCGTACACAATATAATAGCTGCCAACAGAGACTAAAAATGGCGTTACAGCCCGATATTTGGCCTCGAAAGGCACCAACAACTTTATTAAGATGTGAATCAGTGCTCGACGCTGTAGGATTGTTGGTACCGCAATAAACGCGTATCTACTACAGGCTAAGCCCCCCTCGGCTTAATCTCTGCTGATTCTGTTGTGGTTTATCTATCCGTTCTAACAAGGTCTTGATTAGCTCCTCTCGGTCGGAAAGCTTTGGGCGTACTGTCTCGGTTGGATGGTGTTCGATCTGTGGCCGTAGCGTGTTTTGTTCAGCTACCGACTGAGTGAGTGTCTGTTCCACTTGCTTGCCTTGCTGCTGACGTTGGGAAAAATTCCGCTCCTGCTCTTGTACAGCCTGGCGCATGGCCAACCGCTCGACCTCACTGCCTTTGTCCATTACGTTCGCATAGTGAAACGTTTCCGCTAAAGGCCGCTCATAGTTGAACTGACGATCGAACGTTTGCTCAGCGGCCTGTTTGAAGGCCGTACGGTCAAATCCTCCCTTAACTGCACCCTGGTTAGTGTTGCGGTGATGAGTAGCCGGGCTCAACTTTAGTGGATTCTTCCTATCCAGCTCACCGGTTTTTTTCCGCTCCTGGTAACGGGTTAGATTTTCTGTCCGGCTCACAATGATATGCACATGAGTTTGTGGGCCTTCTTTCTCTTGGCCTCGTACGACATCACCAGTTTGTACAGATCGGTCTTGGTGTGAGTAGGTTCGACCTTGCTCGATCTTGGCAAACCAGACTAGATCTTGGCTTTCTATTCCCTTTCCAAAGTTTTTAGCGTACTCATTCATTGCGGAACGAGTATAGGCTTCTAATTTGGCTTTATCATTACCGATGTGATTTAATTCCGATTGGCTCGGACTCAAGATGACCTGATAATACTTATCCTCCTGCTTGCCTAAATTCTTCTTGTTCTCGTCAATGCTAAACACCACCTCCGACGCCAGCACCTGCGAACGGCCCTGACTAAACCACTGGCCTTGCACTTCCTTTTCTAAGTAGTCGGCCAGACCCCGACAAGTGCCGGCACTACCGCCGGTAATTTTAGCTACCATATTGGAAAGGGAATTAAGGTTGTCTAGGGTTAGTGGGTGGGACTTCACCTGGCTTCAAATCCTTGACCGTTTCATAGACCCGCTTAAAATTATCATTCAACAGATCCGGCCGGATAGCGCCCCCAATGGCCCGAATGTTCGAAAGCCGGATGTCTCGTAGTAAGCGCTCATCCAAGATTTCGGCCACCAGCTTCATAAACTTATTGATGGTTTGCATATCGGCTTGCGTGTTATTGTGCAAAGCCGCCATGTTGTCATGCATGGGCTTAAGGATTTGCTTTTCTTGCTGTCGGATAAATGAGATTAACCGTTTATCCAGGGCCTTGATGGCATCGGTGGGATTATCGGCTTTGGCGTCCCTGGGGTCCGCTTTGGTAGCTTTGAAATAGCTGATCATAGCTTCTAATAGAGCTTTGTTGGTTAAGCCGTATTGGTCGGCAAGCCGAGTGAAGTCTTCGTAAAATTCGGGGGCAATATCAACGCTTTTATATCGTCTGGTCATCGTTCCGTACATTTATCCGTAACAAGTATATTGATAGATAGCTAGTTAAGCAACTATTACGGACATAATACGGAATACTATATACACCTTACATTTATACACTATTGATATACAGATTCTTAACCCCGTAGGGCGGGCGGAAGAACAGTATGCAGCGTAGCAAAATACTGTTCCCGCTCGCTCTTTTACAAGACCGTATTACGCCGCACTCCGTAGGAGGGCAACTTTCGTGCGCGTCAACAATAAATCTGCAATGAAAATATTCTTTGCTTAGACCCATTCAACTGTGTACCCTATATTGCTTCCAACCTTAAGTACAACGAAAGCTGCGTTTTGATAGTGGAGTTGATCTCGGCACTCTCTCAATTTACTTTTATCAAAATCCACTTTGTCCTTTGTAAGGTTATTGGACTTCTTAACTTCAATGACAAGTAAGTTATGAGTACTAACACCCCGACGATGCACTATTATATCTGGATAGATTGTAATCGCCTCAGTGTCAGCAATGTCTTTTTGTACACCATCGTCTTTTGGAAAATCTAATTCCTTAGGATCATATTCATCACGATTGTATTCGCAATCCACATGCATATCCTTGAAATAAGGCTGTAAATACTCTGCGAGCTTATGCGTCATAGAACGCTCATTTACGTTTCGTTCGAGTAATTCCGGATCATCTTTGACCAATTTCTCTAACGCCTGACTAAGGTACTGTTCTACCATATGTTCTTTTATTATATATAAAGATGTGGTGATTCATTGCAATCTACTAAAAGTATATTCAGTAAGTCTAAGGTATGGGTATGTGCTGGGTAACTAAAAATATAGTTGCGGGCCTCTTCCCCTTTTTAGTAAACGCGCGCTCCTTTTTGTTTTTCGTTTTTCTCTCCTTTCAGTTCGATATATTTTTAGTTTTTTCAGTTTATCCACAGGCTTTTTAGCAACGCGCGGCATCACAACTAAATAGTAGGAAATCTTACTTTATAGTTAAATATTATATAAGGAGTGAATACGAATAAACCGAGAAATACCCCCACTTAGGTTAGTAATAAACCGAGAAATACCCCCACTTAGGTTAGTAATAAACCGAGAAATACCCCAGTTTTTTCAGAGTACTATTTTATATCTCTGTTTTTTCCTTATATCTTCGGATTGCGCCCTAGTAGAAGAGCGCAATATTGAATTTGTAAGTATGGAAGATAAACGTAGTACGCAGCTAGTGTTACCGCTCGGCCTGACCTATGAGCCGAAACATAAGGACATCATTAAACAGCACTGGAATGTAACCTTTGCTCGGCAAGGTCGTATGAGTGTTACGGCCAAACGAATCATGGCCCGCGTCATTGACCAGATACGCGACGATGATTTTAAACTGAGGTCTTACTATCAGTTCCGTATCGTGGACATCATCACCGATGCCGGAATCACCAAAGAGACCGCTTACAAAGAGGTTCAGGGGGCCTTACGTGAACTGACTGCGGCAGCATGGGAATTTGAAAGTTTGGACGGGTCAGAATGGTATATCCGTCATCTCCTAGACACGACCAAAGAAAAAGCGATAGGCTACAAAGACGGCATTATTACGGTGCTACTAAACCCACAGTTGGAACCTTATTTTATTCAAATCGCTCACTACTCGACCTATCAGATAAATAATTACATGGGTCTCAAAAGCTGGTACTCGATGCGTTTCTTTGAAATACTATCGGCCTTTAAAGATACCGGCGTGTGGTGTCCAACGGTCGAGCAGTACCGTCAACTCATGGACTGTGCAGAGGAAAAAGACAAAAGGGGCAGGGTAAAGCGGAACAAGGACGGAGCCCCCAGAATGAAATACCCAGATACTCGTGATCTGATTCGGTTCACCATGACGGAGCCATTAGAGGAATTGGCCGGTACGAACTTGGCTTTTAACTATGAGCCGGTTTACGAAACCGAACGTATGACGCGGGGTCGTAAGAGAATAACCGGTTTTAAATTCACGCTTAAACGTAAGCAGGACGGCAAAATACCAGAGTTTTGGTTACAAAACGCTGTCGTGTCTAGAGTGGTGTCGGGCCTGCGAGCTTGGAAGGTGACAGACAAAAATATAGCCCTTTATTTAGAAGATGTAGGTACTAAAGCGGCCAATAAGCTATTGTACGACTGGCAGCTGAAAGAAAACACTGACGAACGCATAAACGATCGGGTGAAGTACTGTAACGCGGTGTTCGTCAGGATGGGCAAGGCTGCTCAAGAAAAAATGAAACAAGAAATTCAAGCTGCTCTTCGACCGTAAGTTAGTTCAAAACTACCGTACGATAAATACAACAATACTCCGGTTAGCTTATAAGCTAAATATTATATTAATTGCCTGTGGGTCATATAGTTACATCTACTATGAAAGCACGCATATTAGTAATGTTGTTTACTATTGCTGTATTAACAATTTCTACAGGAGGTATTATTGGTAAGATATGGAATGGTGGAAAAAAGTTTGTAAGTAATGTCCTTCACGGTGATGCCAGCGGGGGATTAGTAGGAAATTCGTTCAGTCCAGCAATTGATAAATATGAAGGTGCGAATCAAAGAAGTATAGCACTACTAGATAAAAGTTTAGATGACAGATTAAAACAGTTTGATAATATAATACTCACAAAAGAAGATCATTTGAATGATATATTAACAAAACGAGAGGATCAGCTTAACGAAATACTAACAGCACGCGAAGACCAACTAAGTAACATAATAACAGCACGTGAAGACCAACTGAATGACATACTAACGGCGCGTGAAAATCAGATAAACGAAATCTTTAACTCATCTATTTTGCTAGCTGACGAAAAGATAAAAGAAGATATTAATGCATTAGATGAATCATTAGAATTTAGAGTTGGGCAGTTTACCACTGGATTAACAAGTACCTCATTTATATTTACTGCTGCCTCATGGAGAGTTGTTAAAGGCGTTATTCAACTAGTACTAATAGTTCTATTGGTGTACTATATTTTACGTATCATTGCTGAGTCTAATAGTAAAAACAACATAGCTGATAAAGAAAGAATCTCGAGTAGAATAAGATTATTTAGCTTCATAGTTTTGGTTGCAATATTAATAGTGAGCTTTTTTAATCCAATAACAACCACTTGGATTAATCCTGAATATAATGAATTAAAAGAAACTTATCTAAAAAAAGTGAGCGATGCTAGTTCAATATATAATTACAAAGAAGCAAGTTACAATGCTTATTTACTATCTGAACTAGATCAAACAAATGGGAACTCTGAATATTTAAACTTTAAATATTCATTATTAAAGGACTTAGCTTATCGTCCTAAAGTTGCCGTATTTAATGATAACACTTCAGACGAAATTGCTTTAAAAATGAGGAACTTTGAAATCCTATTTAATAAATCGGATAAAAGTGATCCTGAATTCTATATAATTAATGCTCTATTCACTCAGAATGCTTACAAGGACAAAGAAGGCGATGCTATTGCAGCTTATCTATGTTATTATTCCATAAGCTCGAGAAAAGACACTGCAATAACATATCCACTAGATATTTTTGCATATAATATTCTCAAAAATTTCAAGTCGCATCCCCTTAGTAAAAATGATGTAACAAAAATTCTACAAAATTATGAAGTCGATATTAGTCAAGTTTCTGTACCAGACTTTGATAACTTATATATCAAGGATTCATTATTAACAAAATCGTCAAATTTTAATCAAAATTTTAAGTTCAATGATTTGCTACAAAATATAATACAAAGAGATGAATCAAACTTTCTTAAGTATTTGGGATTCGAAAAAAGTGGCAATATTGTAGAACAACAACGACTAGGAACACAATATATTATCAATTGGATTCATTTAGTGAATTCACTACAAAATCTTAAGAACAACAATATTAGATTTTCTTCCTTAAATATAAATGATGCTTATGTCAACTATATAATAAATTCTTTTACCTCACAAAAAATAAATTTCCCAGAAGAGTACAATTCATTTTCAAACGAAGTAGAAAAGCTTATTGATAATGCTTTTTATAAAGATCCAAATACATCAGAAATTGAACAAGCTAAAACCAAAATCAAATCAGATTTTTCTGTTTTCAAAAGACGTTTTTTATGCGACATATTGATTAATTTTTCAAATAATCCAAAATTCGCTATTATAAATTCTGAATCAAGAAAAGCAAATTGGTGGTATGATAAAACCATAATTTTTGCAAATAAATACAAATCTTATTTAAATAATAAAGATCCTTTATTATTAAGTAATCTAGCTATTATAAGCTCAGAAATAGGCATTTACGACTATACGATGAGTAACCCTATTCCATTAGCTAACAGATTGAATAACCAACTAGTTGTATCCATAAATAAGAATGGTACTCCCAGCAATTTTAATGCAGAAATGTTGAAAAATACTTCTCA
>NZ_BAAHAC010000017.1:0-3775 GCF_054777875.1 Spirosoma koreense
CTGAGCGTAATACTGCCGGTGAACTTGGGGATGGGCGATCCCAAGTAAGTGCGGTCATTGTCGGAGATCTTGCCGTCCCCATCCAGATCGGCAAACCGGAAGCGGCCGGGTGCCGCCCCCGTCTGAGTCGCAGCGGCTGCTACTTCTTCTTTGGAATTAAACAGGCCAACAACTTTATAGCCATAAAAGGCCGAGAGTGGATGGCCTGCTTCATTGCGTACCACAGGCCCGCCTATGCGGGTACCTCCACCCGTGAAATACGGAACCTGAGGAGCAATGGCTGTAATGCGGTTGTTCAAAAAACTACCGATGCCTGTTACTTCGTAACTCAAATCACCACTTATTTTACCCCGAGAGGTCAGCAGCAGGTCAATCCCCTGATTGCGCATGCTGGCCACGTTGACGAAAGGGGCAGCAGCCCGCACGCCGACCACTGAGGGCAGGGCTAGTTGATAGAGCAAGTCTTTGGTATCCTTGCGCCAGAAGTCAACGACGACTTCCAGTCGGTTGTGGAAGAAGGCCCCATCCAGCCCGATGTTAGACGTAACAGAGGTTTCCCACTTAGCATCTGGATTCCCAATTTGACTGGTGTAATAACCCGGCTGAATTGTATTATTGGTTGCTCCCAAATCGTAGCCATTGGCCGCATTTGACCCGAAGAGGTTAAATTGGTTTGTCGAGGAGAGGTAGTTCGAGTTGCCCATCTGTCCATACCCACCCCGAATCTTCAGCTCAGACACCCAGGGCAGATTCTTCATGAACTCTTCCGAGGAAATACGCCAGGCGGCTGAGAAAGCGGGGAACACACCATATCGGTAAGAAGGACCAAACTGGGAGCTACCATCGCGCCGGACAACAACCGTAGCGATGTACTTGTCGTTAAAAGTGTAGCGAGCCTGCCCAAAGAGCGAGTAAAAATTGTTGCCTCGATTGTAGGAACTATTCACCTGGCGGGTGGTGCCGGGAACCGTAGTCGAGAGGGTAACGTAGTTGGGGTCAGTCGTGAATGGATTCAATCCTGACCCGCTGATGCTTCGACCCGCTCCGGTGTTGAGCGCTTCGAGGCCAACGAGGGCCGAAATGTCGTGCCTGCCGAAGGTTTGTTTATAGTTGGCGGTGTTGGTAAAGGTCCAGGCTAGTCCGTAGGAAGCGCCCTCTGAGTAGGTGAAGTTGGCGATGTTCTCCGAGTTTTCGTACGTGGCCCGTGAATAGGAGTTATTGTAGTTGCTATAATAGTTACCGCCAATACTGCTCCGAAGCGTCAGACTCGGTATCAGATCATACTCCAGATAAGCATTGCCAAAACCGAAGATCGTATAGTTAATATTGTTGGCAGCTGCCTGGCGGTTCGCTACTGGGTTACGTGGGTTGTTAAAGCCGGGTGCGGCCGTTCCGGCGTACCCTCCAAATGCATTGTAAACGGGAATAATCGGGGCCATCCGAAAGGCAGTCAGGATGTCATTCTCGTCACCGGACACACTGGAGTTGTTATTTGTCGCATTGCCTAACGAACTACCGACACTGCCCTGCAATCCGGTAGCCGATACATACGCTAGTTGCACATTCTCGCCAAAGCGTAATTTCCTGCTTAGGTCAAACTCGGTGTTCGCCCGGAAGCTATAGCGTGAAAAGTTGTTATTAATGACAATACCCGCCTGTTGTTGCATCCCGAGCCCTAAGTAGTACCGCGAGGTTTCAGTACCGCCTGAAAACCCTAGGGTATGGCGGGTCAACGGAGCAACGTGCGTAATTTCTTTGTACCAGTCAGTACCCTGTTTATTAGCCGCAATGACGTTATAAATGGCGCCGTTCGCCGGATTGACATTATATTTAGACGCTTCAGCCGTCAAGTCAACGGCTGAGGCTGCCACCCCAGCTTTGCTACCAACCAGCAAGTAATCGGGCAGAACAGGGGTTTGGCCTGAGCCATACTGCCCATTGGCAATACCGGCAAAACTATTTGGGCCAACAGCAGTACCCGCCTGAAAAAGGTCATTCTTTCTAGCTTGCCAGGTCCAGTCAGCCTGCTCCTGTGGATTCAGAATGGCCGGGCCTTTGCCTGGATCTGTGATCCCATAGAGACCGTCATACGAAAC
The DNA here is from genome assembly GCF_054777875.1 of Spirosoma koreense. NCBI lineage: Bacteria > Pseudomonadati > Bacteroidota > Cytophagia > Cytophagales > Cytophagaceae > Spirosoma > Spirosoma koreense. The sequence continues at coordinate 2,097 of NZ_BAAHAC010000017.1, forward strand.
GGATAGTTTCTGCGCTCGGCGTTGGCCCTTTTTTGTAGTCAAAACAATGACGCCAGCCGCTGCGCGAGCCCCGTAGATCGAAGCGGATGCCGCATCTTTCAACACCGTAGTCGTTTCGATATCATTGGGGTTAATAAACTGGATGGTCTGCGTAGGTACGCCATCGACTACATACAAAGGCTGATTACCGCCAAAAGAACCGAAGCCCCGAATTCGGATCTGCGACGACGTACCAGGCTGTCCGTTGGTGATGACGGTAACCCCGGCGACTCGCCCCTGGAGTTGTTGCTCTACGTTAGGGGACGGAACAATCTGTAACTGCTGAGGCTTGACAGTGGAAACAGCACCAGTAACTTCCCGTCGATTCTCCGTTGAATAACCTGTCACGACGACTTCACTTAGAGCAGTAGCTTCTTCGTCAAGTGTTATCGTTAGCGAAGTCCGATTTCCAATCGGAACCTCCTGGGATTTATACCCAATGGATGAGATAACCAGCACCGGATTCTCCCCACGGACACTGATTACGAAATTACCATTGGCATCCGAGGAAGTGCCCGTTTGTGAACCCTTTAGGACGATGTTAGCACCAGGAACAGCTCCACTGGCACTAGTAATTGTTCCAGTCAAACGCCGTTCCTGGGCAAACGAACTTGTACTGATTAATACCAACAGAGCACTTAAGAGTAATGCCTGTATTACTGAGTAAAAGGCTATTTTCATACGAAAATGGGATTAAGATGTCGTATATAGCCCGGTAGGTGAAGCAATTTGCTCCTTGTTCAATCAATAGGATATCACTATCTATACGTTGTGCAAAAGCAGCCAAGCCGGTCTATTAGCTAAGTGCGAGCTCTAATAGCAATTATCCCTTTTAAGTAAAAAAATATTTTTATCGAAGTATTCGGGACCAGAAGTCAGTTAGAAGAACCATCATTGAGGGATACCAATCTACCTGATAGAGTCATTCCATCGAATCGGAACCTTTGAACGATTTTAGGCGAACCTGAAGTGATTTTCATTATTGTGGTATTTCAAAAAACACTCCCTCTATTTGAGTAACCCATCTCATTGATTCCATTTAATTTGAAAAGCGTGAATAATTTATTTTTCTGTAATTTCAACTCACACAACCTGCTTCTAAATCGAAAACAAATTTCAACGTTCACGTGTCTAGCGTGAAATACTCCTTGTTTTATCATGAAGCTAGGTTACGCCCGAGTCTCTACGGCTCCGACCGCCCGGCCAAGATCAAAACTTATCACTTCAGCTAGATGCCCTGAAAGCAGCCGGCTGCTCGAAAATCTTCCAGGAGAAAGCCAGTGGTAGTAAAATTGAACAGCCTGAACTAAACAGATTACTAGAAATCCTCCGGGAGGAAAATACGTTAATGATCTGGAAGATTGATGGCTCCGGCCACCTGGCGACTAGGTCGTTCCTTGATTCACTTAATCAAGATTGTAACTCTGCTTGAGCAGTAACATATTAGGTCAGTTAGTCTGAATGACCCTATCGACACCACTACTGCTTAGGGTCGGCTCGTTTTTCGCATTTTCGCAAGTCTAGCCGAGTTCGATCGCACCGCAGCCGCCTTTAGGTTTGTGTCATATTAATATTCCAATATTTAAAATAGCTTGCCAAAAGTGAACAGAGTGGGCTTCCCTTTCGCAGCCGCCAGGTTC
>NZ_BAAHAC010000018.1:0-1245 GCF_054777875.1 Spirosoma koreense
GTTAACATAGTACGTTTGAAGCGCAGTTCAAATTAGGTCACTTTTCACTACTTTGACTGCTGATGAAGAGCCACCAGTGTGAGCAAGTCTGAAGTTAACATGGGCGAACCCCGGGCATTATGATCTGACCCACACTGGTCAATTTTGCAACCTTGAACAGTTCCATTGGCAAACCCCGCGTATACTATGCTAAGTGGCAGAATTGAGGGCTGAATATCGAGTATTGGTGTCTATTCTTTTTCCCTTTGTCATGAAAACTTATGTTGGAATCGATGTGGCCAAAGACTCGCTCGCAGTAGCATACGCCGAGTCAGACAATGCCTGGAAAGCAGGTAGTTTTGCCAACTCACCCGAAGGAATAAGACGGTTGATGGCTTTTCTTCCGCCTTCGGCTCACTGCATTGTCGAAGCAACCGGGTCATACTCCGTTTTAGTAACCTACATGCTTTGCCAAGCGCAATTTATGACCTCAGTCATTAATCCAAAACAAAGCCACCATTTTGCTAAGATGCGGTTGTCGGTGACCAAAACCGATGAGAGTGACGCTGTCTTGTTGGCACGGTATGGGCAAATGACACAACCGCCTATCTATCAAATGGATAGCGATTCGCTGCTCCGACTTCGACAAAAGCGAACGCTGCTTCGACAATACAAAAAGCAGCATCGAGCGATGCGAAATTTGAAGCATTCGTTTTCTTCCCTACCCGTTAAAGACGAACCCGTTCAGGCTAGCTTGGCTAACATAATCAGTCAGTTAGAAGTGGCCATCAAGGCTTTATTAGACGAGATTGAACAGTTGACCAAGGACAATTTTGGTCAGCAATTGCAGCGATTAACGTCCATTGTTGGTATCTCGACTTCGATTGCCACTGCCTTAATTGAAGTAACCGGGGGCTTTGAGCAGTTTCATTCCGCCAAAGCCTTAGCCAAGTTTATTGGTGTCGCCCCCGTAATTTACCAATCGGGAAAACTCAATACGGCTAAAGGTATTTGCAAGACTGGAGATGCCCAGTTGAGGAGTATGTTATATGTAGCCTCTTGGTCGGCGATTCAACATAACAAAGCGTGTCGAGACCTTTATCAGCGCTTAAAAGGGGCTGGCAAAGCCTCCAAAGTTGCCTTGATTGCGGTAGTTAACAAGCTACTCCGTCAGGCGTTTGCGGTAGTCAAGTTTGATCAGGATTTCGACCCGAATTATTTCCCTGTTTTACGTACTTGTGCTTGACTTTTAACACAGTTCATAAT
>NZ_BAAHAC010000019.1:0-623 GCF_054777875.1 Spirosoma koreense
TGCCTCTCCAACGCCGACCTGCTGACGGGCAACCTGCTCACCGACATCACCGGCGACATCACCAACTTCTTCGATCTGACGCTCAACCCCGTCACCGGTTGCATCGATGGGATCCAGAAGCAGGGCGTCGCGCTGCAGTCGGGTGATTTTGGCAACATCATCATCGCGGCCAAGGTCACCGTGCCTTCCACCACCACCACCATCAACAACATCGGAGCCTCGGTCAACATTGCCCCCGCTCCCTCCAACAACCCCCAGCCGACCGACAACGACTTTGCCTCCATCTACACCCACACCGTAGCGCCCCTGCCCGTCTCGCTGGTCAGTTTCAGCGCCAGTGCCCAGGAAGACAAAACCGTGCTGGTTAGCTGGAGCACCAGCTGGGAGAAATCCAACCAGAAGTACGTGGTCGAGCGCAGCAAGGATCTGCGGAGTTTCGAGCCGGTGGGTGAGGTGAGCGAAGTGGCGGGCAGCAGCAATAGTCTGAGCCGGTACCGGTATGTAGACGGGAGTCCCTACCGGGGGACGAGTTATTACCGGCTTCGTCAGGTAGACCAGGACGGACGGAGTGAGACCTTCCGGTCGGCCTCGGTGGTGATCGATGCTCGGTACGGGGTGTATCC
>NZ_BAAHAC010000020.1:0-997 GCF_054777875.1 Spirosoma koreense
ATCTAACGGAAACGTTTTCTCGCAGGATCTGCACCCAGCCCTTCAACAACTGAGGGGGCGCTCCCCGATCCAGCAGCGAGTAGCTCACACTGGCCTGGTAGTAGTACAGCCCGCTGGGCAAGTCAACCCCCTGCTGGTTGCGACCATCCCAGCGCAGAGCCGGACCCGTCGTCTCGTAGACCTTGGCCCCCCACCGGTTGTAGACACTGAACACGATCCGTTCCACAAACCGGGGACACTTCATCGGCTCAAACACATCGTTCTTGCCATCCCCGTTGGGGGTGAACACGTTGGGCAGCACCAGACTGGGACAGGCCTCATTGCAGACCGTGTTGGAGGGGCGGCTCTCCAGCCCCCGCTGGCTGATGGCCGTCACGTAGTAACAGCCCGAGACGGTGCTCAGCGAGCTGTGCTCGAAGCTGGTGATGGGCACACTCACCTGAGTGAGCCCCCGCAGGCTGTCCTGGCGGTAGCGGCCGTAGTAGATCTTGTAGGCTGCGATGTTGGCATCACAAGTGGGGCCTGAGCCGGCCTGCCAGGCCAGCTTGTTGGTGAAGCTGGTGAGGTCACAGAAGCTCTCGGGGCTGAGGCTGGCGCAGTTGAGGCTGTCCAGGCGCAGGGTGGGGGGGCAGGGGCGAGTGGTGTCGGCGGGGCTGGCGCAGAGGACCTGGCTGTAGTTGAACAGGATGCCCAGTCGGGCCAGCTGGGTGTCGGTGTAGCGGCCCCGGGTCATCACCCGGTAGCAGTAGGCGGAGTCGGCCGACAGGGGCCGGCTGGTGTTGCCATCGGCGGTGAAGGTGTCGGAGCCATCATCGGTGAAGGTGTAGGTAGGGGCGTTGACGGCCACTTCACGGATCTTGTTGAAGGGGCCGTTGGGTCCGGAACGGGATCGGTAGATGTCGTGGGTCTGGTTGTCGTTGGACCAGGGGGTGTTGGCCTGCCAGCTCAGGGTGATCTGTCGGTTGGCGGGGCTGGCCGACAGCCGCACCGAGCTGGC